>CBCTFZ010000017.1:0-47083 GCA_965146355.1 uncultured Emergencia sp.
ATCGACTGACCTTTCTTTTTTTACCCAACAATATCTTTAATTAAGGGAAACGGGAGTCAATATGCCGGATATCAGTTTGCTGGTCGAACTGGCCGAATTCTATCAGGTCAGTATCCCGGAGATAATCGATGGAGAAAGGAAAAGTGAGAAAATGAATCAAGAGATGAAAAACACCGCTATTAAAATGGCAGAATACAGTAAACATGAACTCAGTACAGAGAAAAGGAAAACTATCAGCGTTCTCCTTATAGCATTCGCCTTGTTTATAATGATTACGGCGCTGGCAATCTTCCCCAACGAAAGCAGCTGGGGCAGTTTCTATTCAGTTATCGGAGTAGCCATATTAGCCGTAGGAATTTATTTCAGAGTCAAAACCATCCTATTAAAAAGGAGCTCTCGAATACTGGCCGTTGTCTGCTGCGCCGTCGTGTTATTTGGGATTTTTACGGCTTCAGATTACATCGCAGTTTCACAGTTTCAGCAGGTGCCCAGATTCAGTTACGTAAAATCTTATGGAGAAGATGTGGTCGAACACAAGACGTTGTTTTTTACGGTCATTCAAAAAAATCCGGGAACTGCAGACGAAACTGTCCAAATCAAAAAATAATCCGATTATATGTGTGGGGGGGGGATGTTTTTGTGCTAAAAAGAAAAATAGCTACGGGCTGGCACAATTTTTTTTGTAAAAAGAAGAAAGATTTGTGCCAAATCCACATTATACCGCATTTTAGCTAAACACTCCCTTTGCGCAAGCAGGTCACTTTTGTGCTAATTGAATAGCTGAAATCATTTTAGCATAAATTCTTACCCTTTTTCCTTCTTGCCTCACTGTATTCTTATGCTAAATTACTCTTGATGCGGCAATTAGCACAAAATCACCTGCAAATTCCTCTCTAAACCCGTTCCAAAATATACTGCTCCACCGCTTCTGCATATCGGTCCAGTTTCACCAGAAGGGCAAGATGGCCGCCTGTAATATTGGTTATCACCGTGGGCTGGGGCATAATGCGAACCAGGGAATCCTTGCAGGCCTGGTTAAACGTATGGTCATCCTCGGACAAAATCAGCAAAACCTTGTCCTTCAGGAAAGTAAAGTCATCCTCCGTCATGCCGAAGTGGTTCTGGGCGTCGATGAGAAAGTCAATCATGTGGTATTCGTATTCTTTTGTGAGCAGCACCAGCATAGCGTCGCATAGGTCTTCCATCAAAGCCTTCTCACTCTGGGAAAAATCAGCGGTTTTCTTCTTCATTACCGCCCATTTTATCATCTTTTTATATAATGAGAAAGGAATACGTGACAGAAGTCTGCGGGATTTTTCCTGGCTTTCTATCATCTTCAGCAGATGCCCGTAGGCCTCTTCCCCCATATCCTTTGCCAGAGAACAGGTATTAGACAACACCAACCCCTCTACCGCCTCCGGATAACTCCGCGCGATAATCTGCGCCACGATGCCTCCCAGGGACTGACCTACCAGCCAGACCTTTTCCTGAAGCTGCTGCAGCAGCTGAGAAACCGCCAGAGCAAACTCCTGATTATTGGAGAATTGCAGCTGGTAGTCAAAGGTAATGACGGAAAAATTCTGTGCAAATCTCTCAAAGTGCAGGTGAAATAGGTCAGAAAGTCCTATGCCGCCTGTAAGCAAAACAACGGTTGCTTTTGCCGTCGGATTCTTATAATAGCGGTATGAAAAAGGCTTGCCGCTTTCCAAAACCGTAGTCTGCTGTGGATACTTCTGATAGAACTCCTGTAAACTCATCACGACACTTCACCTCCGAAAATATAATCTGCCATGGCTCGGCAGAACACGCTGACTGCCCTCTCATAGGCGTCCTGGCGGAGAATCGACCGATTGGCAGCTGCTGCCGCCAAAATATTACTCATGGCGACGATAGTCTCCTGCTTCGTCTCACTGGCTGAAACGCCGAGGGCGCCGCAAATCATTTCCGCAAATTCCGCGCTATCATCCTTCTGTGCCTCTTCCGGAATTGTTCTTACAATCCTCTTCATCTCCTCTGGCGTAAAATAATCGTAGACAGTTTTTATCTGCGTATACTTCCGGCAGAGATAAGAGGTAACCGCCTCCGGGCTTTGACTGTCCTGAAGTACGTCCTGCATTTCCCGGCGATTCCTTTCCTTAATAAACTGCATAATCTCGTAAAAGTACAGTTCCTTGGAAGAGAAGAAGCTGTAAAAAGTGCCCTTGGCAATACCGACCTCAGCCGCCACCTCGTCAATGGAAATGCTCCCATATCCCTTGTACTCCAAACGGGTAAGACCCGCCTCAAGAAGCTTGGCCCGAATGATGTCTCTGTCCTGTTCTGTAAAAACCTTCGGCATATTCCCTCCATTTAATGACTTAAAAGTCTTTTTTAGTCATTAATATTATAATACAGTTCGGGGCTCCTTGTCAACATAATGGCTATACCAGTTGAAACAGAGATTTCTCATAGTCCTTTACAAAGTATCTGATATTCTTTCTGCCCCGCTGAATCACCACATGTCCCTCTGCCTCCAGCCTGGCTTTCTGCGCTTCAGCGCCGCCGGGATACTTTCGGTTCAATTCCCCTCCTGCTTTCAGGGTCCTCCAATACGGCGTTTCATCTTCTGTGCGCTGATAGCTGGCCCACGCCGAAATTGAGACGAAAATCCCCGCAGTTATGGGGTCGGTGAAATCCGCCTGATTCTTTTGGGCAAGATATTCCCTGATGTCTCCCACAGTAATGACCTTCCCATAGGGAACTCTTTTCATAATTTCATCATAGGTAATTGGCGGCGCGAAATACATCCTGTTTCCGCCGTATTTTTTGATTGTGTTTTCATCGGTGACTATCTGCACCCTGGGCATATCTGTATCTTTGCGGAGCATTGTGTTAAAATCTTTTTTATCTTCATTTGCCATATATGCTCACCTCCTGCCGATATTATAAAGTCTCATTACGGGCAGCGCAATGAGACGGTTTTATTTTATCAATATTTTTCTGTTCTTTTTACCCGGCAGGTTCCTACTTATTTATGCCCTCAACGCAAATCCAATCCTGACCCTCTTTAGTGTGAATCCTTATTTCAGAAAATCCTGCCTCCTCAAACAAAGCCTGAAATTCATCTATGGTCGGATTAAGCAGCTGATACTGCTCGATATTCTCAAGGGTTTCCTCGCTGAGACCCTCCTTTTGATAAATATCCGCGACTAAAAGAAATATGCCGCCGGACTTCAGCACCCTGCGTACCTCTTTCAGATTTTCTGTCGGATTCGGCCAGAAGTAGAAGCTTTCTACGGTAACAATTTTGTCAAAAGTCCCGTCCCCAAAGGGCAGGCTTTCAACGGAAGCCGCTAAAACTTCCATTTTACCGCTGCTGATGTCAGCGGCGTTTGTCTCCTTCGACAGTTCCACAGATACGTCGGAATAATCCACGCCGGTCAGATGGCCCGACCCTACCCGTTCCGACATTCGTTTCAGAGCTGCTCCTCCGCCGCAGCCTATATCCAGTATCCTGTCCCCGTCGTCAAAGCGGAAAAAATCCAAGGCCCAAGCCGTTACTGCCAAGTGGCTCTGATTCATGCGCTGCAGCATCTGAACACCTTCGTTTCCCTGGGGTTTCCTCGGGTTTCCCTGTCTGGTAATCTCCGCCTGCTGCTTTTCCGCCGTCAATATCTTCTCTTCTGCCATTCCAATATCTCCTCTCTGATTATACCATAAGCTCTGCCTTCGCTTTCTGCTCGCCAATCGCCGTGTGTGGACATTATACCACAACTTTGCCGTCGTAAACAAAAGGAAAAGTCAATTCTTTTAATATATGCAGAAGTGAGGTCTTTTGCCGCTCTTCTTTTCTATATTTATACTCGTGTTTTTACGACCTGTCTCTGTTTCTCCATTTCAGCAGCAAGGCCGAGTTTATGATAACCAGCACCGAACCGGCGTTATGTACAAGGGCGCCGATAACCGGATTGAGTATGCCCGGAAAAGCCAGGGCGATGGCGATAAAATTTAAGGTCATGGAGAAGGTCAAATTCAGCTTGATGGTAGTCATCATTTTCTTTGAAAGGGCCAGCAGATGAGGCAGTTCTTTTACTTCATCATCTACCAGAGCAATGTCGGCAGCATCCACGGCAATATCGCTGCCGATTCCACCCATGGCGATACCTACATCTGCCTTCTTAAGGGCCGGCGCGTCGTTGATTCCGTCTCCAATCATGCAGACGGACAGGCTGCTGTCCTGATACTCTGCGATAAACCGCAGCTTATCCTCCGGCAGGCAGCCGGCGTGAATTTCATTGATATGCAATGCTTTTCCGATGGCCCTTGCGGCATTTTCACTGTCTCCGGTCAGTAAAACAGGTTCAGCGCCCAGGGCTTTGACAGCCGCTATCATAGAAGGGCTTTCATCGCGTATCGTATCGGAAAGAACCAGATAACCTGCCAGACTTCCGTCTACGGCCACGTAAGTCAGCGTGCTGCCCATCTGCAGATAGCCGGCTGCTTCAGTTCTCACAGACTCCGCCAACTCTATTTTATTTTCCAAAAGAAGCTTCTCATTGCCCGCAAGGACTTTCTTTCCGCTCACTACTGCCAATACGCCTCTTCCCGGCATCATGTAAAAATCTCCGCAGGCCAGCAGTTCCTGTCCTTCCCCTTGCTTATAGCATCTGACGATGGCCTTTCCCAAAGGGTGTTCCGATAACTGCTCAGAAGCTGCCGTCAAGTCATATACTTCCTTTTCCGTATAATGGGAAACACTTTTTACAGCGGTCACCTGAGGCATGCCGTAGGTCAGCGTACCGGTTTTGTCAAAGGTGATTCGGCTCACCTTTGAAAGTCTCTCAAGGGCGTCGCCTTCACGGACCAGAAAGCCGTGTTTGGTGGCATTTCCGATGGCAGCCATAATAGCGGTAGGAGTCGCCAGTACCAGGGCGCAAGGGCAGAAAACGACGAGAATCGTCACCCCGCGAATAATTTCTCCTGAAATCATCCACGTCAAAACAGCTGCCGTCAGCGCTACCACAACTACCCAGGTCGCCCAGCAATCGGCAAGTCCGACAATCTTTGCTTTCCCTGCGTCAGCTGACTGAACCAGCCGTATCATTCGCTGAATGGAGCTGTCTTCCCCTACCTTTGTGGCTTTCATTTCAAAAGCCCCAAACTGATTGACAGTGCCGCTGGAAATATCGTCTCCTACAGTCTTATCCACCGGCAGGGATTCTCCGGTCATGACAGCCTGGTTCACAGAAGTCTCTCCTGCGACGATTACGCCGTCTACAGGGACGGTTTCACCGGGCAGAACCCGAATCAAATCTCCAAGCTTTACCTCCTCGGCAGGAATGATTCTTTCCGTGCCGCCGGTCAGTACCCGAGCTGTCTGCGGCGTAAGATGCACCAGCTTTTCAATCCCGGCGCGGGCCTTTGCCACGGTCAAATCCTCCAGCAGGGCGCCAATCTGCATAATAAAAGCTACTTCTCCTGCGGCAAAGTCCTCTCCGATGCAGATAGAAGCGATGAGAGCCAGGGAAACCAGCACGTCAGCTTTAATATCAAAGGCAGTGACCAGTCCGATGACAGCTTCCAATATGATGGGAAGACCGCAGAGCAGAATGGCTATCCAAGCTGCGTCAAAGGGCAGGGGCAGCAAATCAAATATGCTGATAAGGAGAGCAATTCCGGACAGAATCAGAAAGACAATATCTCTTTTGGTTCCTCCAAGCTCCAGCAATCCCTCCAATTTTTCTATCAAATCTTTCATGTGAAACCTCCTTTTATACCTATAGGGGTATACCTACTATGCACATCCCTATTATACCCATATGGGTATAGGCTGTCAAGAGATAAAACAAAAAGAAAAAGACAGCTACCAAGCTGTCTTGATAAAAAGCGGCTCACTGCCCATTATTGCATATTTGCGAAACGTTCCACCGCTTTGGTAAAGTTGTCAATGGTCTTATCTGCGTCACCGTGTTCAATCCCGTCGCGTACGCAATGTTTGAGATGGCCTTCCAGAACCACCTGTCCCACCTTGTTCAGGGCCGATTTCGCCGCGTTTATCTGAGAGAGAACATCCTCGCAGGGAACATCCTCATCTACCATTCTGTCAATGGCCTGTACCTGTCCGATGATTTTCTTTAATCTGCGGTGCAGATTGTCCGCATCCATACACTGTCTCATATACTATCCTCCTGCGCACTTTGGCGTAGTTGTATGATATCATCGTTTTTACCCCCTGTCAATGGAATAAATTTACATCCACGGTCTGTGGTGAAAAACGGAACTGCCCGTATGATTTGCGGCAGTTCCGTCGATGTTCCTTTTATAAGCAGCCTCGCTTTTTCCCTTACGCAAGGGTCCAGTTCTGACTTTCAGTCTGGAGTTTTACCATGCGGGCATAGATGCCGTCCTTCTGGTACAGCTCTTCCGGCGCCCCCTGTTCGGCCACCTTTCCGCCGTCAAGGACCACAACCTTATCGGCGCCTGCCACGGTACGCATGCGGTGTGAAATTACCAGCACGGTTTTATTCTGAATCAGTCTGGATAGAGCCGATTGTATCAGCGTTTCGTTTTCCACGTCGAGGGACGCCGTGGCCTCATCCAGCAGGATAATCGGCGCGTCTTTTAAGAAAGCGCGGGCAATGGAAATTCTCTGCCTTTCACCGCCCGACAGTTCGCATCCGTTTTCACCGATTCTGCTGTTCCAGCCCTCAGGCAGCTTTTCGGCAAACTCATCACAGTTGGCCATCTTGGCAGCTGCCAGAACCTCTTCATCGGTGGCGTCCTTCCTGCCGATACGAATATTCTCCATGATGGTATTGTCAAACAGGGTAACATCCTGAAATACGATGGAGTAAAGGGACATGAGGGTTTCCGGCTCAATCTCCGAGATATCCATCCCTCCTACGGTAATCCGGCCTTTGTCGATATCCCAGAATCTGGCAGCAAGGCGGGAAACCGTTGTCTTTCCGCCGCCGGAAGGCCCTACCAGGGCCGTAACTTCTCCCTGTTTTGCGGTAAAGGAAACGTCTTCGAGAACCCTTTCACCGCTGTTGTAGGCAAATCCTACGTGGTCGAATACCACATCGCTTCCCTTGTTGGAAAGTATGTTGCTGCCTGTCTGTACCGGATGATTGAGAATCTCCTTCATCCTTCCGATATTGGTTCCGGCAGCAATGATTGCCGCAAGGTTTTGCAGCGCTCCCTGGAACGGGTCGTACAGCCTTGAAACCACCAGCAGGAACATAAAGAAAGTCAAAACGTCCAGGCTCCCTTTTATGAGCAACACAGAACCGACCAACGCCACAGTAGCAATTCCCAGCTTCAGCAAGAAAGACGCGGATACTACAAACAGGGCCGTTCCCAGTTCCGTTATAATCGCCCGCTTCTCCACGGCTTTAATTTTCTTATCCAATCCTTCCAGATATCTGTTCTCGGCGTTGCTGGCCTTCAAATCCCGCACGGTTTCTATACACTCCTGAATTCCGTCGGCGCAGGCCATCTTGGCGTCCATCTGTTTCTGATTCAGCTTGCGCTGCACCTTTGAAGAAAAGGCGACGATAGCCAAAGCGATAGGAAGTACCCACAGCGCCGCCAGCGCCATACGCCAATCGAAGAAGAACAGGCAGATTGCCACGAGAATTGTAGAAATCACTGAGCCGACCAGTTCCGGTATAAAGTGGGAAAAGGCGGTTTCCAGAAAAGCGCAGTCTGCCATGATGGTACTGGTAAGGTCCGCCAGGTCCTTCTTTCCAAAGAATGACAGAGGAATTTTCCTCAGCTTTTCAGCCAGGGTGATACGGCGCACGCCGCTCTCAATATAAGTAGCGAAGTAGGTGGCATTATACTGAAACCATGTTGTCACCATGATAAGCGCTATGGAAATCACGCAGCCGACAATATAAAACGTTACTCTGCTTCCGCTGACGCCGCCGGACATCAGGTCTCCCACCAGATAGTACAGCAGTCCTACAGGAAACATAAAGGAAAAGTTCTGAAAGGCGCAGGCAATGCAGCCTTTTACCAAATCCTTGGCGCCCTGTTCTGAAAGGGCATATTTTATCTGCAATTTCTCAATCATCATTGTACCCCCTTTTCAACTTTCCATCTGATGGAAGTCTGATAATTTTTCCACATTTTCGCAAACAAGCCGCCCTTTACAATAAGCTCCTCTTTCCTGCCGGATTCGGCAATCTGTCCGTCCTCCAGCACGTAGATTCGGTCTGCGTTGGCAACGGTAGACAGACGGTGCGCAATCATGATTACGGTTTTTCCTTTGGCTAATGCGTTGAAGGCAGCCTGCACCTGTATCTCATTGTCCGGGTCTGCAAAGGCCGTGGCCTCGTCCATGATGATAATCGGCGTATTCTTCAGCATGGCCCTCGCAATGGCAATTCTCTGCTGCTCTCCGCCGGAAAGGTATACGCCACCGGTTCCGATTACCGTATGCACCCCCTGCGGGAACTTCTCAACGATATCCATGCACTGGGCGGCCTTAAGGGCCTCCATGACTTCCTCTTCACCGGCGTCAGGTTTTCCCAGCCGGACGTTGTCCAGAATGGAAGCCTTGATAAGGCGGCTGTTCTGGAACACGAAGGAAACCGTATTCATCAGGTCCTCTTTACGAATGTCCTTTACGTCTACGCCTCCGATGCGAATACTGCCCTCCTGCGGGTCAAAGAAACGGGAAATCAGACTTGCCAATGTGGACTTTCCTCCGCCGGACGGTCCTACAAAGGCTACTGTCTGGCCGGGCTCGATGCGCAGAGAAACATCTCTAATAGCGTCCTGCCTTTGATTAGTGCTCTTCCTCATCTGCTCTCCTTCTTCGCCCACGTTGGCCTTGTAGCTGAATCGCACGTGAGAAAGTTCTATGGAATAATCCTTCGGAGTCTGGGAGTTCTCCGGTTCAGACAGCGGATTCAGGTTCAGCACACTGTCAATCCGCTCCAGCGCGTCGGCTACTATCATCTCGTTCTCACTCATAAACATGATTTTCGTCAGGGTCAGAGAAATCACCGGTGTAATGATGATATAAAACAGCAGATTCAGCAGAAACTCATCGGTCACGCCCTGCCGCGTGAAGAACAGTCCGGCGGCAATCAGAAAGGCGAAAACGCCGTTGACTGCGGCGGTATAAAATACCATAGGCAGGCGAAGGTCTTTGGTATAGGCGATGACCCACTTTCCATAGTTGTCAATAGACGCCTTAAATTTCTTGAAGGAAAACACCGTCTGTCCGAAGGTCTTAACCACAGGAACCCCGCGGACATATTCTACCGCCTCATTGGACATAGTATCCAGGGCATTCTGATACTCCTTCATCTTCTGTTCCATCTTCTTTCCCGTCATGCTCATCATGATGAGAAAGCCCAGGGCCACCGGCACTAGACTCAAAATTCCCAGACGCCAGTCAAAGATAAACAGCAGAACCAAAAGTCCGCACGGGGTGGCAATGGCTCCCGCCTTATCGGGGAGCTGATGAGCCAGAAAGGTTTCCGTTGAAGCGCTGGATTCGTTTACGATTTTACGAAGCTTGCCGCTTCCAAAGCTCTCGGCAAATCCCAGAGGCAGTTTCGCGATATGGTGCATCGTAATGCTGCGAAGATTGGACGCCACGCGAAAAGCCGCGATATGCGAGCACATCAGGGCGCCTATGTAAATTACCATGGACAATATCGCAAACAATACCGCCATCCATCCGTCCCGGGTCAGATTCTCCGCCCTCCCAAAATCCGGATATACCCGCAGCACTTCTTTCAGTATGCGCCATATATACCAAAAAGGAATCAGCGCTACCAGCGCGCTGAGAGCGGACAGCACCCACGAACTGTAGGTCAGAATTCTATGGCTCCCGGCATATCCCATCAGCCTTGATAAATTTGATTGCTTTTTCAAAGCTATCAACCTCCTTACTTATAAATAATTTATTGATACAGGAGACGCTGCAGCCGCCTCCGGATATCCAAAATTCTCACTTTGGTTAGTTTAAACTAACCCATTGTCAAAAATTATAGGACCTACTGTCCCATAATTTTCATCCAGCCTGCGGTATAAAAATCCCGCATCTCTTCCAAATATCTCTCCGCTTCATCCAGGGGCATCTCATGAATGATAAGCTCAAAGAAAGCGTTAAACATGCCCGTAGTCAAAATATGCTCAAGTCTGGCGTCAATATTGTCACACGGCATTTCCAGCATTTCAAGTACGGTCTGATATTCGTGGGTATACTTGATTTCCACCTCGACCATTTCATCGATCATGCCGGCAAACTTTGTACCCTCGGAGCAGCAGAGAATCAGCTTAAACACCTCAAGATTCTCATAGGCGTAGAGAAGCATTTCATGCATGCACTGTCCGCTGATAACGCCCACATTCTCCGGCTGCTCCTGAGGCGGCAGCTTGGCAAAGTCTTCCTGCGCCTTGCGGAAGCAGTTCATGAAAGTCTCGTACTCTTTTCCTACCAAAGCTTCAAACAAATCTGCTTTACTGTCATAGTAGCCGTAAAAGGCGCCCGTAGTAACGCCGGCTTTCTTTACAATATTCCGAAGGGACGCGGACTTAAAGCCTTTTTCCTTAAATTCTTCTCTGGCTGCGGCGTGAATTAAGTCCAAGGTTGTCTGTTCTGCTTCAATCACGTTTATGCCTCCTTATAACGCCGTTATATATCACTGTTATATTTTAGCTCCGATTATATTTTTTGTCAAGGGCAATATGGAAAAAAATTAGAGTACAAAAAACTGCCGCGCTTTATACGAGATGCATAAAGCGCGGCAGAAGTGGAAAAAATAGGATATATCATTTATAATTGGGAGGGCGATGAGAAGTATGCAGGGTTATTTTTACGGTTGGTACCTGAAGTGCCAGTCTGATACAGAGACTTTGGCGGTGATTCCGGCAGTTCACCGGGCAGGCGGCAAGTCCCTGTGCTCCATTCAGGTGATTACCGATTCGCGAGCATGGGCAGCCGGTTTTCCTGCCGACAGATTTTGCCGCAGCAGAAATCATATTCGCATCGGGGACAATTTCTTTGGGGAGAAAGGCATTCGTCTTTCCATACACAGGCCGCAGCTCCATGCGGTGGGGCAGCTGAATTTCGGCCCCCTTTCTCCGTTAAAATACGAGATTATGTGGCCTTTCGCGCTGGTTCCCTTTATGGAATGCCGCCACAGTGTGCGGAGCATGCTCCATTCTGTCAGCGGTTCCATATGGGTCAACGGCCGGGAATATTCCTTTGAAGATGGCAGAGGATATTGGGAAGGCGACCGAGGACGATCATTTCCGAAAAAATACGTGTGGACGCAGTGCAGCTTCCCTGACGGCTCTTTAATGCTTTCAGCCGCCGATATTCCCCTGGCCGGCATTCACTTCACCGGCGTCATAGGCAATGTTTTGTGGCGGGGAAAGCAGTACAGGCTGGCTACCTATCTGGGGGCCAGGGCTGCGGCGATTCATGACGGAATGATTCGGATTGTCCAAGGGGATTTGGAACTGGAAGCCCGGCTCCTGGACGCCGGGGGACGCCCTCTGAAAGCGCCCGTAGGCGGAGACATGATTCGGACCATTCACGAAGCCGCTTCCTGCAGAGCCTTCTACCGTTTCCGGCACGGCGGACGCACCCTTTTCGCCTTTGAAACAGAGCAGGCTTCTTTTGAATATGAATATCCGTCCTCGACGCTGCGCCCGGTCGTTGGCATAAACGGAGGGAAAGCGTAAGCGGCAGGGGATATTTATGACGCTGGGAGCGTTGTGCTCATTGCGCGTCATTTTTTATGATGAACTCCATATCAAAATTCTAAACTGTCCGGATTCAGAAGGAAGTATTTCCTTGATACAGAATTCCTGCAGTTCCTAAAGAAACGTTATCCTGAATCTGCCAAAAAACAAAAAACATGTATAACCGGTTTCCTCGCTTCAGGACTGAAGTTATACATGTTTTTGCAGTTCCATCGAATTTATGTATAAATAACCCAGGCAAATTCACTTTTTTAAAGCCCCGCACTCACGTTTATAGTGCTTTTTCCCCTTTAATCAGGCCGGAGTTATACAGGTTTTTCTTAAAACCAGGATTCCAAGTATAATTCTCGCCATTTTGTTATACATAAAATTCCCCTTTTCAGGCAAAAAAGGTTAACCCTCTGGGCAGAAGGCAACGAGGCATACATGCACGTAGAAAAAATGAGCCCCGGACCTTCCTTTCACCTGTACCAAAAGGCTACAGAAAATTCCGGTCAAATCGTTCCGGCAGCTGCTGCCCGGTACGCAGGCTTTCATCAAAGCACTTCATCATCTCCGCCGCCACAGGTACGGCCTCTTCAAAGAGTCTCCCAAGGGTTTCGCTGGTCTCTCTGCATTTAGGATTATCCTTCCGCTGATGCATCAGACCCTTCAGCTCTCCGTAATGCCTGCTGAACCTGAAAGCAGTGTTTATCAGTCCCTGCTTTACAATTCCCGGCGCCGTCAGCAGCTTCTTTACCCTGCGCAAATCCAAAAGAGTCTGCTTTACGATGGCCGCCGTCATATCCTCATAGAACGGGCAGATGGCCTGGGCCGTTTCGTCATCACAGGGAATCAGCCGGGCCAGCGGATAGGCCACCGGATTCTCCCCATCAAGACGCAAAAGCCATTTCTCAAACTCCTCTTCAATTTCCAGGTGCTGTACGCCGGTTTTCTTCACCATGTCGTTGATATAGCCGTGACAGTGACTGTCCAGAATATAGTGGCAGATAAACCCCAGCAGGTAGGCATACTCTTTCCCTAAAACGCCTTTCCGTTCCACCACCTCCATGGCGTGCTCAAAGAAAGGAAAGGCCGAAATATCGTGAAGATGATGGCCGTACTTTGCCACCCTGCCTCCTCCTGTATGGGGCCTGTAGAAGAAAAATATATCGGGCCCCTGCAGTCCGATATCGAACTGGACCCGGTGCTCTCTGATAATCTCAGCCAGCTTGCCGTCTAAAGTCTGCGCCACTTCTTCTCCAAAGCGGTGATGTGCGTAAAATGCAGGCATAATTGTCTAACCCCCTTACAATTCCCCATTTTCTTCAATATATTCATCGTAGGTGCACAGCCTGTCAATCAGGGTGCCGTCCCTGCGAATTTCCATGATTCTGTTAGCAACAGTCTGAATAAACTCGTGGTCGTGAGAAGCAAAGAGTATATTGCCCTTAAACGATTTCAGACCATCGTTGACAGCAGTGATGGACTCCAGATCCAGATGGTTGGTCGGCTGGTCCAGAACCAGAACGTTAGAGCCGAAGAGCATCATGCGGGAAAGCATACAGCGCACCTTTTCGCCTCCGGAAAGAACCTGTACCTCCTTATACACATCGTCACCAGAGAAAAGCATCCTTCCCAGAAAACTTCTCATAAAGGTTTCCGTAGTCTCCGTAGTGTCCTGGCTGAGCCACTCCACCAAATTGAGGGTACAGCCGTTGAAAAACTCCGAATTATCCATAGGGAAGTAGGAGTTTGTAATGGTGACGCCCCACTTATAGCTACCCTGATCCGGTTCCAGCTCGCCCATGATAATCTTAAACAGCGTCGTATTGGCAATCTCGTTTTCGCCTACAAAGGCTATCTTATCCCCTTTATTGACCCGAAAGGAAATGTTGTCTAAAACCTTGACCCCGTCCACAGTTTTAGAGAGATTCTCCACAATGAGAATATCCTTGCCCGGCTCTCTGTCCATGGTAAACCCTACAAAAGGATAACGGCGGGAAGAAGCCGGCATTTCCTCCACAGTCAGCTTATCCAGAAGCTTTCTTCGGCTGGTGGCCTGCCTGGACTTGGACTTGTTGGCAGAAAACCGCTGAATAAAGGTCTGCAGTTCCTTAATCTTTTCTTCGTTCTTCTTATTCTGGTCCTTAATCATTTTCTGAACCAGCTGGCTGGATTCGTACCAGAACTCGTAATTTCCCACATACATCTTAATCTTTCCGTAATCCACGTCCACAATACTTGTGCAGACGGTGTTGAGGAAGTGCCGGTCGTGGGACACTACGATGACCGTGCCCTGATAGTCCATCAGAAAATCCTCCAGCCAGCTGATGGCTTTTACGTCCAGATGGTTGGTGGGCTCATCTAAAAGAATGATGCCCGGATTTCCGAACAGCGCCTGTGCCAGAAGCACCTTGACCTTTTCCTTACCGGTCAGGCTGCTCATCTGGCTGTACAGAAGGTCCCCTGACAGGCCCAGACCCTGCAGCAGTCTGCTGACGTCCGATTCCGCCTCCCAGCCGTTCATCTCTGCAAACTCGGCCTCCAGTTCCGCCGCCTTGATACCGTCTTCGTCGCTGAAATCCTCTTTCATATAGATAGCGTCCTTTTCTTTCATGATATCGTAAAGACGCTGGTTTCCCATAATCACCGTATCCAGCACGGTATACTGGTCGTACTCAAAATGGTCCTGCTTCAGCACCGACATCCGCACACCCGGCTTTACGGATACATGGCCCGTAGTCGGCTCAAGGTCTCCGGACAAAATTCGGAGAAATGTGGACTTGCCCGCACCGTTGGCGCCGATAATGCCGTAACAGTTACCCGGTGTAAATTTCAAATCAACATCCTTAAACAGCGGCTGCCCGCTGAAGTTAAGGCTCACGTTCACTACATCAATCACTATTTCTATACTCCTTTACACTTTGATACAATCTTTTCCACAACTTCCTCCACAGTCAGACAGTCCCCGGGAATAATCACATCCGCGTGTTTCTCATAAAGGGGAATCCTCTGGTGGTACAGGTCTGCCAGGGTCTGTCCCTTGGCCAGGGTCACGCCCCGGGTTTTAATATTGGAAAGACGCTCCAGCACTGTTTCCAGAGAAACCTGCAGATAGACCACGATTCCCTTTTCCTTAAATTTCGCAATGGCCCGGTCGAAGTAGATAGCGCTGCCCCCTGTTGCTACAACATAATTTTCTCCGTCAAAACGGAGAAGCTCCCGTTCTTCCACCTGATAGAAGTAGTCGTTGCCGTATGTATCTATGATTTCCTGCAGGGTTTTCCCCTCCGCCTGCTGGATAAGAATGTCAGTATCTACAAAACCCATGTTCATGGTCTTGGCAAGGACCACGCCTACAGTGCTTTTGCCGCAGGACGGCATTCCGACTAAGATGATGTTCCGCATATATTCTCTCCTTTTAACTTTTCAAATCTGCCGCAAAAGGCGGAGCGCCCCAAGCTACTTCAGCATCATTGCCGCCGCCATAATACCTCGCTTCCCCTGATGGCCCCGATGAGAAAAGAAGGTATCTCTGCAGCACTTGGTACAAAGGTTCATGTCGCTGAAATGCTGAGGCAGAATGCCGCAGTTCAGCAAATCCCATCGTATCATTGCTTTCAGATTCAGGTGGTATTTGTTTCCTTTCCGCAGGGCGAACTGCTCATAGTCACCGTTGGCCGAAAAAAAGGCCTCTGCCACATCTTCGTCCACCTCAAAGCATTCCTGACACAGAGCCGGTCCCAGACCGGTGACGATATCCTGCGGCCGGCAGCCGTACTCCTGCCCCATTTTTTCCACCATAATCCTGCTGATACCGGCCAGGGTTCCTCTCCAGCCGGAATGGGCCAGGCCGATGACTTTTTTCACAGGGTCGTAGAAAAAGACCGCATTGCAGTCGGCATGGCCTGTAATAATGGCAAGGCCGCGCCGGTCGGTAAGAAGCCCGTCCACATTGGCGTAATCCCGCTGCCGGGTGATGCCCTTTCCTCCGTCGGCCTCGGTTACCACTCGAATATTGGCAGTGTGGGTCTGGTCGGTGCGAACCATTCTGTCCGGAGACACTCCCAGGGTTTCCGCCAAAATCTCATAGTTTCTGCGGATATTTTCCTCCCTGTCCAGGGAAAAGGCCCCGAAATTCCAGGAAGTGCAGCAGCCGCCGCTGACTCCGCCGTGCCGGGTAGTAAAAAGATGGCTCAATTCCGGATAAATGTCCAAACTGCGAAAGGTCAGGAATTGTCTTTCTCCTGACCTGTGCAGCGTATAAGTTTGCCCTTGTTCTCTAATCATAGCCCCATGCCCCCTACTCTACATCTACTCTCTCAGAAAGCCAGGCGGCGTCCACCTCAGCATATTTGCCTGCCGGCACTGCAAGGGCCGGCAGATAATCTCTCTTCAGCTCCTCGTAAAGCTCTTCGTCTATATTGACAGTCAGCTGCTCTCCCGCCGCGTTGGTGTAATCCCATATGATGAAATAATCGCCTTCATCGTCTAAGAAATACAGAATATCCTCTCTGCGGGTTCTCGGCCACTCTTCCTTAATATTCTCATAAACCAGCGCCTTATACAGCTCGATGACTCTGTCGTCTCTGCCTCCGTCGCAGATTAGAATTTTTTCAAGAAGCTGCCCGCCGTCAGAAACGACTCGAAACACCGCTTCTTCGTCGATGTCCGCCTCCGGCAGTTCAAGGCTGTTCAGTTGTTCTAAAAGTTCAGGCTCGTGACCCGGCGCCATGTACACGTTCAGTTTCTTGTCCGGGTCCATATACATGACCGGATATTCGGCCAAAGTCTGCTCGCCGCACTCCGGGCATTTCAGCAGAAAAAATTCTCCGCTCATAATCTGCTCTTTATACTGCGGGTCCGCAGCTGCGTCTACAAACTCCTGCAGACTTGCGGTAATTTCATGGCCGCAGCCGGGACACTTAAAGGTTTCTCTCTCCATACTCCATCTCCTCTATTGATATTTGGTCGTTTTCTTCTTCTATATTGATAGCGCCTTCGATATCCTCAACCTCGGGCAGCTCTTTCAGACTGGTAAATCCGAAGTTCTTTAAAAAGGTATCTGTCGTTCCGTAGAGAATCGGCCTTCCGATACCTTCCGAACGGCCTTTGACGCAGATTAGCTCTTTTTTCAGAAGACCGTCGATGACCCTGTCGCACTTGATACCCCTGATGGCGTCGATTTCTCCTTTTGTCACCGGCTGCTTATACGCAATAATCGCCAGGACTTCCAGGGCCGACTGGGACAATCTTTTCACCTTGACCGGGGTGCAGAGCCGTTTTATAAACTCGGCGTTTTCCGGTCTGGTCACAAACTGAAAGGACTTGTTCACCTGTCGTATCACAATGCCTCTTCCCTCCTGTTCGTATTCCTCGGCCAGTTCCAGAAAATATGCCGTCATATCCTCTCTGCTGATATTGAACAAATCCGCGCAGGTCTTCACATCCAAAGGCTGTCCCCAGATGAACATCATGGATTCCAGGGCGGATTTGATAGTCTTTTTACTGTTCATATTCTGTATTCTCCTCCATCTCTTTCTCCCCCGGCATCACCAGGATGTCGCCGTAAATGTGTTTCTGCTCGGCGTCCAGATACCGGTCGCGCATCATCTGCAGCACGGAGGTAAAAGTCACTACAATATCGTAGCGGTCCCGCTTATTGGGAATCAGTTCTTTCAGATTGAGCCTGCCTACGCCCTTTGTAAGAGCGGACCTGAACCGGTCTCTGATATAAACCATTCGGCTCTCGATGGTTGCCTTTTCTCTTTCCACACGGGTATAGTGGGCGCGAACGTCCTCCTCCCGTTTTTTCTTGCGGAGAAATAAATCAAAGGCTGAAGCAAACTGCTTGATATCCAGCGCCAGGTATTCGTCCGGCTCGTCCAGATATGCCGAAATATCCTCCTGGGGTTTTTCGTAAACCAGAGCCATATATTCCTCCTGCTCTGCCAGAACCTCCGCCCCTTTCTTGAAGCGCTTGTATTCCAGCAGTCTTTCCACCAGCTGGCTTCTGGGGTCTTCTTCCTGGAGGACCGCACCTTCTGCCGTACTTCTGGGCAGAAGCATCTTTGATTTGATATCGATGAGGGTTGCTGCCAGCACCATAAATTCCGTTCCCACATTGAAGTCCATCTCCCGCATGGTTCTGATATAGTCCAGATACTGACTGGTTACTTCAGAAATTCTGATATCGTAAATATTCATCTGGGCATTTTCAATCAGGTAAACCAGCAGGTCGAAAGGTCCCTCAAAGGTCTGCAGTTTTACTTTATAGCTCATAGCTTCTCCTTTTCAGCAAGGCCGGTATAATAATTGTAGTACAGCAGGCCAACCACTACCACAGCGGAGCCTATCAGCTGCCAGGAAGTAGGATGCTGTCCCAGAAGCACCACGCTCATAATGATGGCAAAGACTGACTCTCCCGACTCCCAGGCCGATACGTACAGGGAATCCACGTAGCCAAAACACAGATTTAATACTGCGTGGGCCCCAATCTGGCATACCAGAGTAAGTCCCACTAAATATACGTAGTCCGATGTCTCATAGCCAAAGACCGGCGTACCGGTGGCAATCATGCCTGCTCCGAAACAAATCCAGCAGGCGAGAAACACCAGAAACACATAGACGCTGCCCGGCACATTCCGGCGTACCTCGTTGCCGATGGCAAAGTATACGCCCATACATACCCCCGCCATAAACGCCAGCAAATCTCCGGCAAAATTACCGCTTGTCAGCTGCTGATAATCAAGTCCTGCGATAACGGCGCCGCCCAGAAGGGCCAGCACAATGCCCATAATAGGCCGCATCCCCACCTTGCGTTTCAGGATGAACACGGTAATAAAAAGAACCACCAGAGGATGCAGCGCCGCCAAAACTACGGCGCTGGCGATGTTGGTCATCTTCACCGCATTAAACCAGGTAAAAAAATGTCCGAACAGAAAAGCGCCTGCAGTAAAGGTCCACAGATAATCCTTCTTGGAAATTATCTTCAGAACATCCCTCTGCTTAAGAAGCACGGGAACTGCAAAGAAAGGCAGTCCCATGGTGAGACGCCAAAATCCTATGGCCATGGAAGGCGCGTGAATCAGATTGCCGAAAATGCCGGAGGAAGACCCGGCCACCACGGCCAGAATCACAATAACTTTTACATAGCGGGCCAGAAAGCCCTTCTTCTGCTGTTCCATCTATTGCTCCTTTTGAGACGCCTTGACTCCTGCCGCCTGGCAGATACAGACGCCGATGATAATAACGATTGTAGTGAAAATTTTTACCGGCTGCAGCTCCTCTCCCAGTATCAGCGTAGCCAGAATAAAGGAAAAGACCGGGACCAGATTTACAAAGACAGCGCACCTGGTGGGCCCGATAACCCGGATAGCAGCCTGCTGAATATAGTAAGCGATACCTGAACAGAATACAGCCATGAAAAACAGCGCCAGCCAGGCCGATGCGGGCACCTGAGGCAGGAAAGTCTGCGGCTTTTCCATGAGGAAAACCGGAATCAGCACAAGGGTACAGACGAGAAAGCTGTAAAAGGTCAGTACCACAGGCGGTATATGGCTGCAGCGGTGTTTGCTGTAAATAGCGTAAGCCGACCAACAGACCACAGCTCCAATCATATACAAGTCGCCCCGGTTCAGTTCTGTCTCTGCCAGATGAGAAACATCTCCCCCGGTGATTGTCAGAAGCACCCCTGCCAGGGACAGCAAAATCCCCAAAAGCTGCGTCAGCGGCACCCTCTGGCGCAGAAATACAAAAGCCAGCATCGCCGTAATAATTGGGTCGATAGCCCGTATGATGGAGGAATTGATGGCCGAGGTATAGTTCAGCGCCTCAAAGAAAAAGAGGTGATATCCCACCATACCCACAATTCCCGTAAAAAGAAAGTGGGGAATGTCCTTTCTGTCAAAGCAGTAGGCCGTCTCAGGCTCTCTGGCCTGGGTCCACTTCATGATAAAGTATATTAAAACCGTTGAAATGGCAAAGCGCATCATGGTTACAGAGCCGGACGGGATATAGGGTCCCGTATATTTCCCCGCGATGAAAGCCCCCGACCATAAAAATGCCACTAAAACCATCAGGGCATAAACACTGGAATCTTTTTTCATTTACTTAAATAGTTTTGCCAGATTTTCGCCATAAGGCGGTCTGATAATTCCTTTCTCCGTAATAACTGCTGTGATATACTTTGCCGGGGTCACATCGAAGGCCGGGTTATAGGTCTTTACGCCGCTGGGCGCCATAGGCTTCTCATACCACATTTTGCAGATTTCTTCTCCGTCTCTTTGTTCTATATGAATATCGTCTCCCGTCTGCGTATTCAAATCGATGGTTGAAGTAGGTACATACATATAGAACGGAATGCCGTATTCCTTTGCAAGAATGGCTACGGCGGACGTGCCTATTTTGTTGGCGCCGTCTCCGTTGGCCGCCATCCGGTCGCAGCCTACGACTACTGCGTCAATCCAGCCGTTTTTCATCACGGAGGCCGCCATGTTATCGCAGATTAAAGTCACATCGACGCCGGCCTTCTGCAGCTCCCAGCTGGTCAGCCGGGCTCCCTGAAGCAGCGGCCTGGTTTCATCGGCAAAGACTTTGAAGTGATAGCCTCGCTGCTGTCCCAGATAAACAGGTGCCAAACAGGTGCCGTACTTGGCGGTGGCAATAGTTCCGGCGTTGCAGTGGGTCAAAATTCCCATACCCGGTTTGAGAAGTGAAAGGCCGTACTCGCCCATGGCAAAGCATGCCTCCTCATCCTCCTTGCGGATAGCCTCCGCTTCTGCAAAGAGAATTTCCTTTGCCTGCCGGACGCATCCGGGCTCTGCGGTATCAAAGGCCCGCCTCATCCGCTCCACTGACCAAGCCAGGTTTACCGCTGTAGGTCTTGCCGTCACCAGATAATCGGCAGCGTCATAAACCGTCCTGATACACCTGTCGAAATCATCTTCGGGCAAATCGCGGACTGCCACATACATGCCGTATGCCGCCGCAACGCCGATGGCAGGGGCGCCCCTGACTCTCAGCTTGTAGATAGCCTCCCAGACATCCTCCTTGGTTTTCATCTCTATATACTCCTCCCGGCCAGGCAGCAGGGTCTGGTCCAGAATCAGTAATTTTCCGTCTATGTATTGAACCGGTGCGATATCAAAAACTTTCATATATTACTCTCCTCTAAACTAATAGTATATCATCAATGCGTCAGCAGTTGCAAGAACAAAAAGAGCTCCTCCAAAGGCTGTGACGTTTCTCGAGTCTTTTCGGCCGGCGGACCACGCAAAAGGCACAGCCTCGGCGGGCTGTGCCTTTCTTATTTTAAATACTATGCGCCAACAAAGTATCTAAAATCACTTATACATAATTGTTCTTCTTCAGGTAAGTGGTAATGCTGCTTCTCGTCTTTAAAATCTTGTTAGCCAGGGCTTTGGAATAATTTCCAGACTTTACAGTTCCCTCTCCGTAGGCGTAAGCTGAAATCGCTTTCGTATAAGTCTTGAACTGTTTTTTCATGGTGCTCAGATATCTTGCTCCCACTTCTATACTCACATTGGCTTTGTATAAGCTGGACGGCTTGTAGCCGTATTTTCTCGCCAGTGAGTCGCTGGTCTGCATCAGCCCTTTGTATCCGTAAGGGCTTTTAGCGTTAGTATAGAACGTGCTTTCGTTCTGCGCGATGGCCATCAGGACCTTTGGGTCCAGATTGTACTTCTCACCTTTGGAGATAAAATAACCTGCCATAGTCTTTGACTTGGTCTTACTGATATTCGGATTAATCTTTCTGATATATGCGGCCAGACCGTTTTTCAGTTTTTCTTTAGCTTTCTTCTCTGCCTTGGCCTTTTCTTCGGCCTTTTCCTGCGCCGACTCTTCTTTTTCTTCCTGGGTCAGCTGTCCATCAGCATTGGTTTGTGTATCTGTATCTGTTGTCGTTTCAGCAGCGTAAATGGAAATTGTTGAGCAAGCGATGAGTGTTAATGTCAGCAAAGCTGTAATTAGCTTCTTCGCCATTTCTAAATTCTCCTTCAGTCTTTAAATTTCTCTAACAGGATAATCCCTTTCTCGTTCTTACCCTATTATAAACAATGGACAGCGGAAATTCTTAAGATTTCTTCATTTTTCACAGGGATTTCACACATCATTTTTATTTTTTGGTTTAATTTCTCAAATTATTTCAATATTTTTTGTATTTTAATCAATATTGTATACGATTTTCAGTTCTATTTCTTAAGAAATCTTAAGAAATAGGCTTTTCGATATACCCGTTATTTACCAGAAAATCCTCCATTGCGTCTGCCCTTTCCAGCGCCAAATCGGCATAGCCGGTAGTATAGTTTCCCGAATATACAGACCCGGATCCCTGGTTATAGGCTGTCAGCGCCAGCCTCATGTCGCCGAACTCGTCAAATTTCATGCTCAGGTACCTGGCTCCCACCTTGATACTGACAGACGGCTCGAAGAGCTGACCGGGGTCATACCCCGCGTTTCTCGCAAGACCGTCTCCGGTCTGCATCAGTCCTTTAAAGTCCGCGCTGCTGACTGCGCCTGCATAATAGGTGCTCTCATTCTGAGCAACGGCCATAACGATTTTTTCATCTACATCATATTGTTCAGCGTATTCGACAAAACTTCTTACCATGGAATCTGCTTCTTCTTCACTTACATTTCTGTTGACGTGGCGGATATAGGCGGATAAACCCTCCAAATATCCCTCGTCCTCTTTTCTTACGGCAGTTTCCGTTTCTGCCATGGCAGTGACAATTTCTGTCGGTTCTGCCTGTGTGCGGCTTTTCTTGATGACCTGCGCTTCTGCAGGCTTCTCTTGATTTGCATAAATGGTAATGGATGAGAAAATAATCATGGAAATCAAGAGCCACACAACAAATAGCTTCTTTGCCATATTGATTTCTCCTCTCTTCCTTTTGAAGTGCCATTTTTCAGGCTTTATTAGTATAGGCCTCAAAAAAAACGAATACACCGCGCCGATGAACTTTTCATAGGGCTTTCACAGTAGCACCGAAATTATTGATATTGTAAAACAATTTTATTGATTATTTATTGTGTCAATTTAATAATTGTATGCAATTTTATCAACTTTAAGGAGCAGTTCTGCTGCTGACCCAGCCGGACTGTTGTTTTCTAAATTTGTTGCGCGGCTGACGCTTTTCCACTATACTATAGACATAACCTGAAATTAGGAGGAGTGTTCTTATGAAATTTTTAATCGCCGACGCCTTTACCGATACCACTTTCGGGGGAAATCCTGCCGGCATCGTCTTACTGCCGGATGGGGAAGACTTTCCGGACACCGAAATCTGCGTCAAAACAGCTGCCGAGCTTCGTTACTCGGAAACTGCTTTTATCAAAAATCTGGGAAACAACCAGTTTCAGATTCGATATTTCACTCCCGCCGCAGAAGTAGATTTGTGCGGACACGCCACCATAGCTTCTTTCCGCGCGCTGATTCACCTGGGAATTATCAGTGAAAACTGCAGATGCGTCAATCACACTCTGGCCGGGGACCTGAACATCGAAGTCAAAGACGGCTTTGTTATGATGGACATGGCCTCGCCTGTAGAGATTGGGAAGATGGAAGACATCGCTGCCATAGAAGAGCTTTATGGGATTATGGGTGCGGAATACGACCCGGCACGGATTCCTTTTGTGCCGAGAATCATTTCCACCGGACTTCCCGACATTATGATGCCGGTAGAAGACCTTGCCGCCCTCAATGCCGTCGAACCTGACATGAAAGCCCTCTCCGCCCTATCGGAGCGCTATGAGGTAACAGGAGTCCATGCGTTTACCCTGAACTGTGAGGATGGAGTTACCGCCCATGCCAGAAATTTCGCTCCCCTCTATGAGATTGACGAGGAAGCGGCCACAGGCACCTCCAGCGGCGCCATGACTTACTATTTTTATCTGAACGGTCTCATAGACGCCAAGGACAACTGCAGATATATCCAGGGAGAAAAGATGGACCGGCCGTCGGTTATCCTGACAGAGATAGACGCCCAGGGTGAAAACTGCCTGATTAAGGTGGGCGGCAGCGCCGTCATCCTTGCAGAAGGAGAAATACATATTTAAACAGAATCAAAAAAGTGTGCATAGGAATTTCGATTCCCTTTTGCACACTTTTTTGATTATTTCACCGTTATTTTGCAGGTTTTAGAAAGTCCGTTGCCGGTCTTTACGGTAATGGTCGCCGTCCCTTTCTTCTTAGCAGTAACCTTTCCGCTGCTGCTGACGGTGGCTACAGCTTTGTTGGAGGACGTAAAGGTCAGCTTGCGGCCATAGGTCCCGCTTTTGGACAGGGTCGCCTTCAGTTGCCAGGTCTTTCCTTTGGAAATGGTCTTAGCGCTGTAGTTCAGCTTCAGACTGCTGACCGCGTCTGCGGTGCATTTTACCTTGTAGATTACGTCGTTTCCCGCGTCATCACACACATAGACCGTATAAGTTGCCGGAATTGCAAGGGTCTTTGTGCCTTTACCACCATCGTCGGTTTTCACCTTTATGCCCATACCGCTTCTGAAATAGGTCAGCGTGCGGCTGCCCCTGGCGTATTTTACCTCAGGTACCCTGCCGCTGTCGTCACTGGCTGTGATAGTCAGCCTCTGCTTATAAGAGCCTTTGATTTTAGCTACGGACACTTTGGCCGTCGGTTTTGTATTGTCGATATGATAGTCCTCTTCATCATAGCAGGCCAGCGGCTTATATAAATCCAGCATACGGTTTCCCGCTACCGCCCCCTGAAGAGAGGTCTGCTTCCGTGCGCCGTCCAGCAGCAAAAACCGCATCTCCGCCGCGCTGATATCGCTGTAATAGGCGTGGAGCAGGGCTGCGGCGCCGGTTACATAAGGAGCCGCCATAGAAGTGCCCGACATATTTCCGTAGGCACCGCCGGGCAGCGTGCTGTAAATATCCGTACCGGGTGCCGCGATGTCCACATAGGTGCTGCTGTAGTTGGAAAGACTGTTGACTCTTCCGTAGCGGTCCATATTTCCTACGCAGATGACATTGTCCAAATCATAGCAGCCGGGATAAATAGGCTGGCTGTCCAGATTGATTCGGTCGTTGCCTGCAGCGCATACAAAGAGCATCTTTGAAGCGGCGATGGTATTATAGAGAGTTCTGTCGCTTATGTAAGAACCCATGCTGAGATTGCAGATATGGGCTCCGTTTGCTTCCGCATAACGAATGGCACGTATCAAATCAAAGGTATCCCCCGTCCCGCTTCTGCCGGACAGTACCTTCAGTCCCATGATGGAAACCTTTCCTGAAGCCGCACCGATTCCTGCGATGCCCACACCGTTGTTGGTAACCGCGCCGATGGTTCCCGCACAGTGGGTACCGTGGGAATACTCGCTGTTGATATCCTCCGCTTTCACGTCTGTATTGGATGTAAAATCATAGCCGTATACGTCGTCCACATAGCCGTTTCCGTCGTCATCTCTTCCGTTTCCCGGAATCTCCGCCGAATTTATCCACATATTCGCCGCCAGATCCGGATGGGTGTAGTCTACGCCGCTGTCGATAACCGCTACAATGGTCTCTTTCATCTGAGATTTGTTTTCCTGAATAAACTGATACGCTTCCTCAAATCGGATGTCTATACCGTTCCGGCTGTTCTCAAAACCCCACTGCAGGCTGTAATACGGGTCGCTGACCCGTGCGGACTCATAGACATAGTTGGGCTGAACAAAGAGTCCTTCGCTTTCCTCTGAAAAGTCCTTTTCAATCTGAGAAAGAGTGACGCCGGATTCTACCACAATCAGAGCCATGTGAGCGTCGGCAAAAGTGATGTCCTTTACATAGTCGGGAAGCGCTGCGCCTGTCAGGCTGGACTCCGCCGTCAGAATATATTCCTGTTTTACCGTCTTAGGAGAGCCGGAAACAGCCTCCGTCCCTTCCTCAGCAAAAGCAGCCGCCGGCGCTGATGCAAACAGCAGCGCGGCGGCTATCATCACGATAAAACTCTTCTTCCCTCTCATTTTCATACTACAACCCCTCTATCATATTGTTAATCCATTTTTTCGACAGGAATCTCCATGTCAAAATCCCGGCTTTTATAAATTCTTCGCATTTCAGCATGAACACTGCCATGTAAATTGGCAATCCCAGCACCAGAGAACCGATATAGGCAAGAGGCACTGCTATCAGCCAGAGGCTTCCGCCCTCGGCAATCATGGCAAATCTGGTATCTCCGCCGCCTCTTAGGGTTCCGGTAACGTTGATACCATTATATAGATTTATACCCAGGAATCCGCCGTAAATCAGCAGAATCCGGAAAGTATATTCTTTCCCCTCCGGCGACAGATTGAAAAGCCCTGTCATCGGTTTGGCTGCAAGCATCAGCAGAATACCGATGGTAACGCCTACAACAATCCCTACGCGCAGAAGTTTTTTGCCCAGTTCATAGGTTTCCTCCTTCTTGCCCTGACCCAGTTTTTCTCCGATGAGAATCAGAGCAGCGTCTCCAACGCTAAAACCGGCAAAGGAAAAGATATTATTGATGGAAGCCGCCGCCTGGTACGAGGCGTAGGCAGTGGTGCCCAGTTTGGCGAAAGCCGCCACATACATGGTATTGCCCAGACTCCATAAAAGCTCGTTGGTAGTAGTAGGCAGAATGTTTTTGATAATGCGAACCACCATCTCCTTCTTCCATCCGAAATACTCTTTCACAGGGCCGTACAGGCTGTTGCCTTTCCGCCGTATAAAAAACAGGGCGATGAAAACTTCAAAGACTCTGGCTGTAGTCGTAGCCAAAGACGCTCCCGCCACACCCAGAGCCGGCGCGCCGAACTTTCCGAAAATCAGTATATAGTTTAGAATTACGTTGGTAAAGAACACCACGGCGCTGATTATCATAGGAATCCTGGTCTGCTGCGTAGCCTTAAAGGCCATTTCCATAGGCACTGCCATAGCCATGCAGAAAAACGTCACCGTTCCAATCTTCACATAGGAGCGGGCCAGCGCTATAATTTCAGGGTCCTTGGTGTAAAAGCCCAGAATCTGGTCCGTAAAGAAAAAGGCAGCAAAAAAGAACACCGCTCCCGCACAGCAGGCCACAGACACGGAAAAGCCCACCACCTTTCGGATATTGGGAAAATCCCCCGCACCGAAGAACTGAGCCATAAAAGTGGCGGTTCCGCTGGTAAACCCGAAGAGCAGCAGATAAAAAATATAGTAAATCTGCGTAGCGATGCCTACAGAAGCCAGTTCTGCCTCTCCCAGTGAACCTACCATCAGGTTATCCACCAATCCAAGGGTAGCCGAAACTACGCCCTGCACCGCAATGGGGCCGGCAATTTTCGCCAGAGTTCTATATAAATGTTTATCGTCAATCCGAACTTCTTTAGTCACAATTCCTCCTGCGTCTATCTAAAATATCGTCACTGTTTTAATCGATTCTTCGTATATTCTTCGTTTCTTCTCTCTTCCTCCAGCCGCTTTTCTTCAAGACGTTCTTCTTTGGCGATATTCACCGCCTTGATATGAGGCATCTTGTGATTCGGGTCTGTGAGGAATACATAAAGGTAAACAGCCGCAATGCACACCAGCACAAAAGCGTCCTTATAAAGCTCTCTGCTAATCAGAACGGCCGCCATTCCCATAATGGCGCTGATACCGTAAAGCATCAGCACGGCACGTCTCTGGCCGTATCCGGACTCCATAAGCCTGTGATGAAGGTGCCCTTTATCCGCCTCCATGATAGGTCTTCGGTTTACCAGTCTGCGCAGAATGGCAAAAAAAGTGTCAAAGATGGGGATACCCAGCACAATCACCGGTACCACCACCGCCACAATGGTAGACCGCTTCAGAGGTCCCACCACTGACAGAACCGCAATCATAAATCCCAGAAAGAGAGAGCCTCCGTCTCCCATAAAAATCTTCGCCGGGAAAAAATTAAAAGGCAGAAAACCCAGGCAGCTGCCCGCCAGGGCCAACATAGCCAGGCACACAATCAGCATGCCGTATTCATCTCCGTGGATATACGCTACATAAGCAATGCAAAGGGAAGAAATGGCGGCGGTACCCGCTGCCAGTCCATCCAGCCCGTCAATCAAGTTGATGGTGTTGGTAATGCCCACAATCCAGAGCACCGTCACCACAAAGCACATGGCTTCGCCGAAATGCAGCGCCCCTTCTCCAAAATAATTGGTGATAAATTTGATTCGCAGCCCCATATAGTACATCAAAACGGCCACCAGCAGCTGAACGCCGAACTTCAGCTTGGCGTCCAGATTTTTCAGGTCATCCACTACGCCCAGAATGTAAATAATGGTGCCTCCTATAATGACCGGTATGATTTTTTCGTTGTCGCCGCCGTAAATTGCCAGGGACGCAATGGTACCCACAAAGATGGCAAGGCCTCCGAAACGGGGCATGGCCTTGGTGTGCATTCTGCGTCCGTCCTTTGGAATATCCACGGCGCCGATTTTGGGCGCCAGCTTAATTGCCGCCGGCGTAAAAATCAGCGCCAGCACAAATGCAGTCACAAAGGCAGCCAGCAGCGTCAGTCTCGTTATTTCCATAAATTTTCCTCTATCTCCGCATCGTCTGCTAATCCAGCATTACAATTTTCAAACCGGCCTCGCTGAGAATCTCCACTGCCAGTTCATCCGGATATCCTTCCTTGACTACGATTCTTTTAATGCCTGCGTTGATAATCATCTTGGCGCAGATAACACAAGGTTGGTGGGTGATATAAATGCTGGCGTCCTCAATACTCTGTCCCAGAGTCGCTGCCTGAATAATCGCGTTCTGCTCAGCGTGAAGCGCTCTGCATAGTTCATGTCTCTGCCCTGAAGGAACTCCCAGCTTCTGTCTCAGACAGCCGCCCAGTTCGTCGCAGTGGGCGATACCTCTGGGCGCACCGTTATATCCGGTGGCTACGATATGTTTGTCCTTAACGATAACCGCGCCTACGTGCCTGCGCAGACAGGTGGAACGCTGGGCAGTCAGCTCCGCCATCTGCATAAAATACTCATCCCAGCTTGGTCTTCCGTCTTTTTTAGGAGTCAATGTATCAACCATTGTCAGTACCTCTCTTTCATCACTTCTTCGCTGTAGTAAATCTCCAGTAAATATAATCCCTGGGGCGGCGCCGTATGCCCGGCCTTTCGCCTGTCGCCGGAAGCCAAAATACCGGAAATCTCCTCCGGATTTCTCCGTCCCTGTCCAATCTCAACCAATGTCCCTGTAATGATTCTTACCATATTGTAAAGGAAGCCGTCTCCTGTCACCTCAATGTGCACCTCGTTCTCCGCCGCTTCCTTGACCTGCAGGCTGTAAATGGTCCGCACGGTGGTTTCCCTCGGCGTTCCTCCCGCTGCCTGAAAACACGCGAAATCATGGGTACCTTCCATGAAAGCCGCCGCCTTTTGCATAGACAAGACGTCCAGCGAGCCCTTGACATGGTAGCAGTAATTTCTGTCAAAGACCTCCGGTGCGCCGCCATATCTGAGGATATACCTGTAGGTCTTCCCGCAGGCGTTAAATCTGGCGTGGAAATCCGGCGGCATCTCCTGTGCAGCAGTGATTCTAATATCGCCGCAGGCGTAACCGGTTCCCAAGGACCCTGCCAGCAGATTGTTAGCAGCCAGCGGAATCCTGCCTGCAGGAATCCCCGGTCCGCATTGAAAGGACGCTCTCTGTCCCAGCGCGTGTACGCCGGCGTCAGTTCGGCTGGTCCCGCTGAGCACCACAGGTTCCCTGCAAAGCCGGGTGAGAACTTTCTCCAGTTCCCCCTGTACGGTTCGTATACCCGGCTGCCGCTGCCAGCCTGAAAAGTTGGTACCGTCGTATTCGATTGTCAGCAGAATATTTCTTTCCATAACGGCATTTTATTTTTTCGGAAGCTCAATCTGTTTATTGTCTTTAGACTCTCTGTACAGCGTAAATCTACGGCCGATAGCCTGTACAAATTCCGCGTTCAGCTGCTCCGCCACCTGATTGGCCGTTTCCTTGGGCTCAAGAAGGCAACCCTCCTGCATCTTGACTTTAACCAGTTCGCGGCAGGAAAGTCCTGTATCAATCTCCTTCAGAATATTCTCCGTCAGGCCCTGCTTGCCGATATAAACCGTAGGGTCTGTAGTCTGGGCAAGGCCCCTTAAAAAACTTCTCTGTTTGCTTGTTATCATGTAAAAATTCCTTTTCCAAATTTAAAAGTATAATCCATTATAGTATACCATAAAACCGTGATTTTCCCAATGAATTTTTGGTGATAAGCGGCCCGCTGCTTTTCACACAGTCAAAACCGCCTGCTGCAGAAAAAAAGGCCATGGATTGACGGTATATGTACCCGAATTGCGTATACCCCCACGGGGTATATCGACCAAAAAATACTTTACGAAATTCCCGCATGCTAGTTGCTGTAGCCGCTGCGGGACACTTTTTCTTAAAAATAACCGAAGAAGAAGAGAATTTTTTCCATTTCTGTAGCTTTTTTCCTATAATATTTGAAAATATATACAGTTCCTGGCGCTAAACCATCTCAAATTTCCTGTTTTTTTGCTGCAAAAGCCTCAGATACCCCCTGAAATTCTTAAAAAGATTCCCGCAGAACCTCCCAGGGAAAGCTTGCGGGAAATCAGAGCTGACAGTTCGGCATTTGTATCATACTCCATATGCTCTTATTATTCTCTCTAACTCTACAGATACAGCACCTGTTCAAATCCCCAGAAGAAAACCAGATAAGCCGCGGCGCAGGCAGCAATATAAGGCACCATGGGAACAGTGTCGGTAGCTTTTTTCTTTTTGGTGGCAAGGAGAACCGACAGATGAGCCCCACTGAGTATGGCGGTGGCAGCAAAAATAACCAGTATTCCCGAAAATCCCGCAATCAGCCCCAGGCTGGTAAAGAGTTTGATATCCCCGCCGCCGAGAGTATCTCTTTTATATGCAATCTTTCCGGCCAGGGCGGTAAGAAACATGATGCAAAAGCCTGCAAGCCCGCCAAAGAGGCAATCCCGCCAGCTTCCGTGATAAGGAATAAAGCCCAGGGCCGAAACTGCAAGAAGCATAATGAACTGGTCGGGTACAATCCTGTATTTTATATCGGCAATAGACATTTCCAGCAGGAGCCAGACCGCACAGACAGCTGCTACGGCAAATTGCCAGTCGTCTATAACCAGTTTGATATCCAGCACTACGAAAACCATGGTAAAGATGAACTTCCATGGGTAGCTTTTAATTCGCTGGGTATACGGGTCTAAAAGTTCCGGTGAAGGCTCCTCCCCATAGTCGCAGAGCCACTTTGCCGGCATTTTATTAAAAAAATATACCGCGCCGTTTCCCGCAAGAATACCGGCCAGAACAGCGGCCAGGCATTTGATGATTGTAATGAGGGTATCTGTCACTTGGGTTCCTTTCTACTGTTTCTCCGGTCCTCAGCTGGGCTTTACCCCGGCTTCAGACTTACTTCTTTATTTCATTGTAGCATGCATTGCTTAACGCCGCCACTTTTTTCCTGTCCGCCGCAGCAAAAAGACCGGTTGCAATAAAGCCTCCGGTCTTTTCTCTACATGACACTGTGCAGCCTTGCCAGCATAACCGTCTGCAGCCGGGTTACTGCATTAAGAGTCCTCCGAACACTGCCGTTCAACTCTGCCAGCTGCCTGATGTCTGCCTCCGGCAAGCAGGCCGCCCGCTGCAGTTTCTCGCCCTCAGCGTCGAGAATCCGCGCCAGCGCCGCCTGCTGCAAGGCGGTGGCCTCTATGATATCCTGCAGGGCCTGGGCCCTCGGAGAGCGGATTTCCGTGGTAACGGCGGCCTGATTATTGTCCGGATTTGAATCCGGCGTAGACGCCGTTACTTCTACTTCGTTGACCAAAGGCAGTACAGCGTTCTCGCTGACGACTCCCCGGATAATAAATGTTCTGCTCTGGTTTTTCTCTAATTGTCCGATGGTTTCCGTTCCCATCCACGGTGTAAACGTGACTCCTTCGTCATAAGAAATTCTGGCGTCCAAAAACGACTCCGGCACATGATCGGTAAACGCCGCATTTTCTGCTGTACCCGGCCCCAGGTTTGTCACCGTAATACGATAGTCAAGCACATCCCCCGGCGCTGCGGTCTCTGCGCCGGCGATTTTTGTGACGGCAAGGTCGGCAGCGGCCTCTTCAGGAGTTTGGGGTTCCGCAGAAGAGACGGATTCCGGTGCTGCCGCAGCCTCCTTTGTTTGTTTCTCCATAAAAGTTCACCTCCGAAATTACAGGCCTGCTGTTACCGCAGTAGGCTCTACCAGTTCCAGCTTGGACTGAAGAATAATTTCTAATCGGGTGACCGCACCGACTAAAAGCTCTACAGAACGGTTCAATTCCAGCAGTTCTGCTGCGGAAATATCCTCCATGGCGATAACCGCCTGCATTTTTTCTCCCTCTGCGTTTAAAATATGAGAAAGTGCCGTCTCCTGCAGGGCGATAGATTCAATGATGTCCGTAATAGCCTGTGTTCTGGTGGCTGTTCCCGGTATGATAACTGGTGTTCCCATAAAATGATTCCTCCCATAAAAATCTGATATATTTTCCAGTGTATTCTCCTTCGCCTTTATTTGTGCCAAAGGTCGCTCCAGGTCTTTTGGAACCCTTTTCTTTCTTCAGCATAAGATAAAGGAGAATATTTTATGTGGAGGGAGTCGCTATGTATTTTATGGAAAACCTCAGCGCCGCCAGTTTTATAAAGATAGAAAAAAACTGCGAAAAGGAAGCCTGCAGAACTTGTCCCTGGCTATATACCTGTAAGCCGCAGCTGCAGATAAAAAAGGAAGACCTGGATAGCGGTCAGGATATTTCGCAGACCAACCACCGGCAGAAGATGCATGAGGACTCTGTCCCTAAAACGCCTGCCGTAAGACTATTCCCTGAGCCGGAAATTCTCCACAGGCAAAATCCCGATTTCAGGCAGGAAAACAGCACGATTTCAGAGGCTTCCGATTCGTCTGCCCTCGCCACACCCCATCAGCCGGACGCCCCGCAGCTCGGTGAAAAAGAAAGCGGAAGCGCCGGACGCCCTGCCATTCACAGACTGTCTGCACCATCATGGGCTCCGGACTCCGATTCAGCCAATACCTCAAACTGTGAAAGAGATATCTGTCAGGCCCTTCGCTCTATGGCAGACGCAGAAAAGGCACTGGCGCAGCTATTAAATGCGGAAGCTCAAAAAATACGTAAGACAGTTGAAACGGCCAGCTCCGTGGAGGAACTGCTCTCTGTCAACAAGTCCGTGCAGGAAGCTCTAACCCAGGCAGCCCTTCTTGAACAAAATCTTTATCTGAAGCTGCAGTCTATTCTCAGTCTGCAGTGACTCCCTGTATAAATTCTCTAGTTTCTGTTCATATTAGCAGTATCTTTATATGAACAAGGAGAGAATTATGAAAGATAATCAGGGCCTCGGCCTTTTTAAACTAACTTGTTTCGCCATCGGAACCACTTTGGCAAGCGGCGTCTTCAGCATGTTCAGCGACATGGCTGCAAACGGCGCCGGCACGCTGTCGGTACTCATCGGCTGGGCCATCGCCGGCATAGGAATGTATGCCCTGGCTATGTGCTTCAATCGTCTCAGCATCGTGCGGCCGGAACTAAAAAGCGGTATCTTCGCCTATGCCAGAGAAGGTTTCGGACCTTATATCGGATTTAACTCCGCCTGGGGCTACTGGATTAGCGCAATTCTGTCTCAGGTGTCTTTCGCGACTCTGCTCTTTGCAGCGCTGGGGCAATTCCTGCCCGTATTTGGGGACGGCAACAATCTGGCATCCGTCGTAGGCGCTTCCTTACTGGTCTGGGCTTTCACACTGCTGATAATGGGCGGCGTACAAGAGGCCGTCACCATCAATACCATCATCGTAATCGCTAAAGTCGTTCCGATTATCGCATTTATTCTATTCGCCATTTTTCTGGGCGCCTTTGATTTGGACATCTTCCTGGATAATTTTAAAGGAGAAGATACCGGTTACTCTCTAGGCAAGCAGGTACTGGAAACCACCTATACTACCGTATGGATTTTTACAGGCATAGAGGGCGCGGTGGTCATCAGCGGCCGTGCCAAAAGTACGTCTGTAGCGGGTAAGGCCACGGAATTATCCTTTTTGACTCTGCTGATTCTCTACGTTTTGATTTCCGTGCTGAGTATGGGAATCATGCCTCGGGCTGAACTTGCCCAGCTTCCTAATCCGGCTATGGCAGTTCTGCTCTCCCATATCGTCGGCCCATGGGGTGCGACGCTGATTAATGCAGGTGTAATTATCTCCATCGCCGGCGCCATGTTCTCCTATACCATTGTCACTGCGGACAGCGCCTATGCCCCGGCACTGAAAGGATGTTTCCCTAAATTTCTCACCGCAGAAAACAAAAAGGGCGCGCCGGTGGGCGCTTTGCTCTTAACCAGCGCAGTCATTCAGGTTCTGCTGATTATCGTGTATTTTCAGTCTTCCACTTACCAGGCATTATATACGCTGGCCACCAGCGCCATTATGATTCCATTCGTTCTGTCCGCGCTGTACTGCCTGAAAACAACCGTGGAGGACAACCGTCTGGGCCGCAATCATGTAAACTTCAAGACATGGCTCGTCTCTGTGCTGGGCGTGGTTTACGGTTTCTGGATGTTGTATGCCACCGGTATCAGCAATATCGTTATCTCCGCCTTGATGTTTGCCCCCGGCATCCTGTTCTACGGCTGGAGCCGCATACAAAATAAGGAGAAACTCTTTGAGGGTCCTCTGGATATAGGGGCCTTTGTTCTCATCGCCGCAGGATTCCTATTCTCTCTGGTGTCGATGTAAATATGCCGGCCGGTCCCGGCGTTTTATGAAAGGAGAGCATCCGCCTGGGACGCTCTCCCCGCATTTTAGCGGCCTTCACAACTTCAACTCTTTGGGCAAGTCAACTGCATCTTGACACTTTTTCTAAAGAATGAGAAAATATCAGTATCACATGAAAGGTACTGGCACTTATGGAAAATAAACAGCAGCATTTACACTTTTACTCGGTTTTAGGACTGGTCGTCATCGGATTCTCCTGGGGATTCGGCTTTGTAGCCCTGGATTGGTGCGAGCGTATCCCCGCTTTTATGATTATGGCTATCCGCTTCTTCATGGCGGCGGCCCTTCTGGCGGTAATCTTCTGGAAGCACCTGAAATACATAGACAAAGAGCTTCTCAAGTCCGGCGTTATCATTGGACTTTTCATGTTCCTGTGCTACGCCTGCGCCGGCTTCGGCATCCGCTTCACCACCACATCGCGGACCGCCTTCTTCAGTTGTCTGGGCGCCATCTGCGTACCCATGCTGAATTTCTTTTTCTTTAAAATAAAAATGACCCGTAAGGCCATTTTCTGCGTTGTCGTGTGCCTGATTGGAGTCTATTCCATCTCCATGGGCGGCAGCATGGATTTGGGCTTTAATTTCGGGGACATGCTCTGCCTGCTGGCCTCGATTTTCGGCGCCTCCCAGGTTATCGCCGTAGAACGGCTGGGGAAACACCACGATATCTTCGCCCTTGCCACCGTAGAGCTTTTCACAATTACGGTACTGTCCGTTTTGATGTCTCTGATTACCGGCGAAAAATATCCGGGAAATATCACGCCGCTGGAAATCGGCTCCCTGCTTTTTATCGGCGTAATCTGCTCCGCCCTGTGCTTTGTTCTGCAGATGGCAAGCCAGAAGCATGTGCCTGCCAACCGGGTAGGACTGATTCTCACCTTGGAGCCTGTAGTAGGCGCCGTGGCCTCCGTCCTTCTTCTGGGCGATGTGCTGGGCCTCTTCGGCATCGTCGGCGGCGTACTTATCGTGGCCAGCATCATCATCTCCGAAACCTCCACAGGATCGGAATCCCAAGGGGAAGCGGAGGAACAAATTCTTTTAAAATAGAGCGGGAACTACAGCTGCAGAAAAGCGTCCAGCACTTTCTGTACTTCCTCTGAGTCGTCAACTGCTTTCACGCAGCGGACAAAATCCTCCCCTTGCGTTCAGCCGTATTAGTAAAGGACCGCCGGCATGTTTCTGCTCATGCAGGCGGTCCTTTGCAATATTTTTATTTATTTGGTTTCCATGAACTCTTCAAGTCTACGATTCTGTTGAATACTTTCTCATGGCCTGTGGTCAGCTTGCTGTCGGCAATATAGTAGCCGTGTCTGAAGAACTGGAACCGCTCTCCCGGCTGGGCCTGGGCCAAAGACGGCTCTGCATAGCCCCAGGTTTCCGTTACAGAGTCCGGATTCATCTGCAGGTCGCCGTTTTCGTCAGGTACCATCAGATAGCTGTAATTTCTAATCTTAACCTTTACGGCAGTTCTGGCGTCGACGAAGTGAATGGTGCCTTTCACCTTACGGCCCTCAAATCCGCTGCCGCTTCTGGTTTCCGGGTCATAGGTGCAGAGCAGTTCCTTTATGGAGCCGTCCTCATTCTTTACCACCTCATTGCAGGTGATGAAGTAAGCGCCCTTAAAGCGTACCTCGTTGCCTGGAAACAGACGGAAATACTTCTTCACCGGAACCTCCATGAAATCGGCGCCGTCGACGTAGAGTTCCCTTGAGAACGGAATTTGGCGGGTTCCCATCTCAGGAACCTCTTTGTTGTTCTCAAGTTCTATCATCTCGGTCTGGTCCTCCGGATAGTTGGTGATGACTACCTTGATTGGATTTTCAATAACATTTCTGCTCTCTACTCTGGTCTTTAAATCTTCTCTGACGCAGTGTTCCAGCAGGGAAATCTCCACGGTACTGTTTGCTTTGGAGACGCCGATTCTCTCGCAGAAATCCCGAATGGATTCCGGCGTATACCCCCTGCGGCGAAGTCCTGCGATGGTCGGCATCCTCGGGTCGTCCCAGCCTTCTACAGCTCCATCTTCCACGAAGTCTCTCAGGTATCTCTTGCTCATCACCGTATTGGTCAGATTCAGTCTTGCAAATTCAATCTGCTGCGGCGGATTCTCCCACCAGCCTACCTCCCGCAGCACCCAGTCGTAAAGGGGTCTGTGGTCTTCAAATTCCAAAGAACACAGGGAATGGGTGATGCCTTCGATGGCGTCCTCGATAGGATGGGCAAAATCGTACATCGGATAAATGCACCACTTGTCGCCGGTGTTGTGATGAGGCGGATTATGGGCAATTCTGTAGATAACAGGGTCTCTCATGTTGATGTTGGGGGAGCACATGTCAATCTTGGCCCGAAGCACTTTCTCACCGTCGGCGTACTTGCCCGCCTTCATCTCCTCAAAGAGCCTCAGATTTTCTTCGACGGTCTGATTTCTGCAAGGACTTTCCTTTCCGGAGCAGGTCAAGGTGCCCCGGTACTCCTTAATCTGGTCTGCGTTGAGATTGCAGACATAGGCCTTGCCTTTCTTTATCAGTTCTACTGCCGCCTCGTACATCTTATCGAAATAATCGGAAGCCCACAGCAGCTTATCCCACTTAAAACCCAGCCAGCTGATATCCTCTTCGATGGCGTCCACATATTCCACATCCTCCTTCACAGGATTGGTGTCATCGTATCTGAGGTTGCACTGACCGCCGTATTTCTCTGCGGTACCGAAGTTGATGCAGATAGCCTTGGCATGTCCGATGTGCAGATATCCGTTAGGCTCCGGCGGAAACCGGGTGTATACCTTGTCTCCGTTCTTCCCCGATTCTAAATCCTTATCGATGATACTATGAATAAAATTCGTTGAAACAGGTTCTGTCATAATCGTTTCCTCCACAATATTAACTGGTCATTAATAGGAATATTATATACCACAATGGTAGTTTTTACAAAGAATTTTTTGCAGGAGCTTCAGGTTTATGATATGATGGTGGTATAAACCTATCTTTAACAGTTAAGAAAAGAGCACAACTATGAAATACTCGATTGTAGGAGAACCTCTTCCTGTTGTAATCTGCGATGTAGAAGCAGGGGAGACCCTGATTACCGAAAGCGGCGCTATGAGCTGGATGAGTCCCAACATGAAGATGGAAACCACCAGCAACGGCGGTCTTGGAAAGGCTCTTGGCAGAATGTTTTCCGGCGATACCCTTTTCCAGAACAGATACACCGCCCAGGGCGGTCCCGGACAGATTGCTTTTGCTTCCAGCTTTCCGGGTTCCATCAAAGCGGTGGACATCGCGCCGGGAAAAGATATGATTGTCCAGAAAAAAGCTTTTCTCGCCAGCGAATCTTCTGTGGAACTGTCCATTTTCTTTCAGAAAAAAATCGGCGCCGGTCTTTTCGGCGGCGAAGGCTTTATCATGCAGAGACTGTCAGGAAGCGGCACAGCGTTCATTGAGATAGACGGCTACGCAGTAGAATACAACCTGCAGGCCGGTCAGTCCATGGTTATCGACACCGGTTACATCGCCGCTATGGACCCTACCTGCTCTATGGAAATCGTATCGGTACCGGGTGTAAAGAACATGCTCTTCGGCGGCGAAGGCATCTTCAATACCGTTGTAAAAGGGCCCGGTAAAATCATTCTTCAGACCATGCCAATCAACGCAGTTGCCGGCGCCATTCAGCCTTTCATCGTAACAGGAAATTAATAAATTCAAATAACCGCGTCGGCAGCAGTGAAGTGAACCCCTTTTGTTAGACAAAATATAAGTCTAAAGAAAGGGGTTCACTTCACTGCCCCGCGGTTATTTACTTTCGATGGCTATAATTCTAATAAAATAGCCGGTTCTCCCTTTTCTTATCGGCAAAGTTCTCCTCCAGCATCTGCTTGTGGCTTAGAAAAGCCTCGTCGGTCATGTACTTGGCTCCTGTAGGGCAGGAGGCGATACATGCCTGACATTTGATACAGATACCGGTAACGGCAAAGTCCTTGTCTTCCTCGATGCTGCCCATGGGACATCTCTGCACGCAAAGACCGCAGCCGATACATCTGCTCTCATCGGTCTTCGGCTTTGCTTTCAGAAACACCGCCGGCTTGCCGTCTGTTCCCTTGGGTACGTAGTAAGGTCCCGGCGGGCAATTCCCCTGAAACACCGGCGTCGTCAGTCTGTCTTCCAAAACCTTTCCGACGATTTGTCTGCCCAAATCCGCCGCCTCTGACAAATCCTCTGCAGCAGGTCTTCCCGCAGCCAGCTTTCCGGCAAAGGCGTGCTGACAGACGAAAGCACCGCCGCCCACTACTGTAAAGCCATTTTCTTGCATCAACGCCGCCAGTTCCGTGAGCGAATCATCAAAGCTGCGGTTTCCATAGGTCACCAGCGCCGCCCCGAGAGCGCCGCTGCCGATAATCTGTTCCTCCATAAAAGGTCTCAGCTTATTGGGCACCCGCCCCGCATAGGTAGGCACCGCCATGAAAACCAAATCTCCCTCTCCAAAACAGACAGAACCGGTCCGGGCCTGCGGGTTAGTCATATCGAAAAGTCGAATCTCCCGAACCCCTGCTTTCTCTGCCGCCGCTCCTGCAGCCGCCATAACAATTTTCTCCGTGTTCTTTACAGGGCTGAAAAAGACCGCCCAAATCTTTTCTATCTTCATAGGCACACCTTCTTTCTACTATATTCTAACAAGGTCTGCCTGTCGTTGCAAAGCTTTTCTTCTATTACCTGCTGCAGCAGCTCCTCCAGAAGGGCGCCGACTTCTCTGCCCTGGGGAATACCCATATTCACAAGGTCTCTGCCGCCGACGGCAAGCTGCTTTAAATTCCAGCACTGACCGCTGTCAAGCACCTGCTGCACCAAAGCTTCCTTCCCAAACATGGCAAAGTACAGATATGTGAGTTCTTTCCCTTCCGACGCCAAAATCTTTTTAATACCTATAGAATCCCGGGGAGGGCGCCGGACCGACAGCCTTGCCAGAGCCGAAGCTTCATTGACCGTACGGCTGCTGAACTTCAAATCCCGCAGTCTCTTGTCCGTATCTTTCGGAAAGACTGCGGCAAGGCGCATCGAAAGCACTTGGGGCAGGTGGTTCACCGGAGAGGCCGAAAGTCCCGGTACTGCAGCCGACAGAATATCACCGTACTCTAAAAGCACCCTGTCCGCAGCCGGTCCCAGCAAAAGCTTTCCCAGCTCCCCGCTGACCCTCTCTCTGGAAATCCTTCCTACATTCTTCCCACAGCTTCTCATGGCTTTCTCTGCGGCCCCGTCCACGGAAAAGTCTAAAGTTGCGGCAAATCGAAGTCCCCGCATAATGCGCAGAGCATCTTCTCCAAAGCGGGCCTCCGCCATTCCCACGCAGGCGATTGTCCTGTTTTTTACAGAGATTTCCCCTCCATAGGGGTCAATCAACCCCCTGTCAGGGTGAAAAGCCATGGCATTTATGGTAAAATCCCTCCGCGCCAAATCCTCCTCCAGGCTGGCAGTAAATTCCACCGAATCCGGGTGACGGCCGTCCTGATAGTCCCCGTCGATGCGAAAAGTGGTAATTTCAATGGATTCTCCGTCCATAAGAACTGTAACCGTCCCGTGACGAAGACCCGTATCCACCGTCCGAAACTCCCTGAAGCATTCCTTGATACGGTCTGGTCTGGCGGAAGTGCACACGTCCCAGTCGCCGGGAGTTCTCCCCATGAGACAGTCCCGCACGCAGCCGCCCACGATAAAGGCCTCATAGCCGCTTCTGCCAAGCATATCGATAACACGCCTTACAGGTCGGGGCAGCACACCCGCTAACAGATTTTTAGTATAAGAAATATCTCCCATTTGTTGAGCCTCCTAAGGGGCAGTCGTCCCGGCCGCAAGTCTGATATACTCCGGCTTTTTGTTATATCGTAAAACTAATCACATACTACAATCAGTTAAACCATTTGTCAAGACGCCGGTACGATTCTTCTCACCCTGCCCACTGTTCTTATCTTTTCTCTCAAAAAATATCTTCTTCTGTATATTTTTATCCCGGCGGTTTTTCATTATAATAAGAGACAGTTCACAGAAGGAGGGATTAACATGAGTGAAACGATGCAGACAATTTTAAAGAGAAGAAGCGTCAGAAAGTATAAACCGGACATGGTGCCCGGCGACCTTCTCAACCAGGTCATTGAAGCAGGCACTTATGCCGCCACCGGTATGGGCAAACAGTCCCCTATTATCATTGCCGTGACAAACAAGGAGCTGCGGGATAAACTGTCCAAAGCCAATGCAGCCATTATGGGACAGGGCGATGACTTTGACCCATTCTACGGCGCTCCGGCAGTGCTTATCGTCCTTGCCGACAAAGCCTATCCGACTTACCTCTATGACGGCAGTCTGGTCATGGGAAACCTGATGCTTGCCGCCGCCGACGCAGGCCTTGGCAGCTGCTGGATTCACAGGGCCAAGGAAGAATTTGAAAGCGAAATCGGCCGAGAAATTCTGAAAGACCTGGGTATCCAGGGCGACTACGAAGGTATCGGTCACTGTATCCTGGGTTACGCCGCAGAAGAACCGAAAGAAGCCGCGCCGAGAAAAGAAAACTATGTATATCATATCGATTAAAAAAAAGGGGCAAGTCCCCTTTTTTCTGTTCTCATTTCATGCTTTTTGGTAGGTTTGGGTATGCAAAGCATACCGCATTTTGTGATTTTGCATGACTTTCCTCCTTTTTATTAAACCGAATCAAAAATTGTCTGGCACAAGTTTATCTGTAAAAATCCACAATATAATTTTTAAACGCCAAGTGAGCGCCGGACAGCCTTCTGCGCTTAGGGTATGCGAGAAAAGTTAAAATCTCCTGAACAGGAGTTATGGGAATAGCTGCGATAGTCTCTCCCTCACAATTTCTGCCTACTGAGTCCGTTACAAGACCAATCCCCACACCAGATTCTACCATCTCCAGCATCATTTCTGTCTCAAGAGTATTTAAAAAAGCCAGTCGAAAATTTACATGATACTTCTCATAAAAAGCTTTCATTTCATGGTAAAAATGAGAATCTTTTTCTCCAGTCAAAAGTGGAAAAGCTCCCAGCTCCTCAGCCTTTACAAAATCTTGGTCGGCCCAGGGATTCTGTTTGTTGACTAACACGTTAAGATTTTCGCTGAGAAGAGGCTCATATTTTATGCCGGGGCGGATGTACTCCCTCCTGGACTTGATAATAGCAAAGTCCAGTTCATCGTTTTCCAGCAGCTGGTAGGCAGTATAATTCTCCACAACCTTTATACTGCCGATGACATTGTGATTTGCAGAAAAGAATCCATTGACCACCGGAACCAATCCCGCACTCTTGTAGAACGGAAATACACCTACTCTAATGACAGCTTTATCTCTCGCCGTATTCTGGTGAAATGCTTCCATGAGACGGTCCATAGCCTCCACTACTGCTTTCCCATAGACGCAAAACTTCTCTCCCTCAGGCGTCAATGCGACTCGATGAGTATCTCTTTTAAAGAGCTTGACCGAAAGTTCCTCTTCCAGCGCACTGATTTGCTGGGAAATCGCCGGCTGAGTGATATAAAGGGCGCTGGCGGCTTTTGAAAAACTCTGGTACCTGGCAACCTCCAAAACATAGTAAACCTGTCTCAGTTCCATGAAAAACTCCTTTTCCCTATCGATTATAACCTTTGCTTATAAGTAAATTATATCTAATGATTTCTCTTCTTTCAACAGACAAGTTAAAATAAATTCAGAAAATTCAACAACGAAATGAGGTGATGAAATGCATCCTATTTTAGAGGAAGCTATGTCTATGAAAGAGGAAATCATCAGTATTCGGCGAAATATTCATGAAAATGCAGAACTGGGGTTTTCGCTTCCCAAAACCATCAAACTGGTCACTGATGTTCTTCATTCCCTGGGGTATATGCCAAAACCCCTTGGCGGCGGCGTTACCTGTACCATAGGTCATGGTTCCCCTGTCCTTCTTCTCCGGGCAGACATGGACGCGCTGCCGCAGACAGAAGACACAGGATTACCCTTTGCCTGTAAAACCGGCGCTTGCCACTCCTGCGGCCACGACGCCCACACCGCTATGCTCCTGGCAGCCGCTAAGCTTCTGAAAAAACATGAAGATGAGCTTGCCGGAACAGTGAAATTCATGTTTCAGGCCGGAGAAGAAACTCTAAAGGGCGCACAGAAGATGATTGACGAAGGTATTCTGGAAAACCCAAAAGTAGACGCCGCCATGGCGCTGCATATGAACTTCGGGCCATGCGGCGATTATGACCTGCATCCGGGAACACTGGTTTACGCCGAGAATAAAATGATGCCCTCAGCAGACGAATTTCGCATTACAGTGAAAGGCTGCGCCGCCCACGGCAGCACTGCTTATCTTGGGGTATCCGCAGTCCACGCGGCAGCTTCCATTGTAACCGCACTGCAGCAACTGGTTCCACTGGAACTGCCCAGCGACGAGGGAGCAATTTTATCTGTAGGAAGTATGCACAGCGGCAGCGCCTCCAACATCATTCCGGAACAGGCTGTCATTACAGGCAATTTCAGAGCTTATACGCCACAATATCGTCAGCTGCTGCAGCGCAGAGTCTGCGAACTGGCTGCAGGTATTGCCGGCGCCTGGCAGGCAGAGGCCTCTGTTGAATATATTGCCGGCGTGGCGCCTAACGTCAACGATTCTGTTCTGGCAAAGGAAATAGCAGGCTACGCCGCAGAGGTTATGAAACAAGTGGTCGTCATTCCGCCCATTAAAGGTTCCGAAGACTTTGCAAATTTCTGCGGTCATGTCCCGACCTTTTTTGCTAATATCTGCGCTGGTGCACCGGAAGACGGGTATGCTTACGCAATGCATAACCCCAAAGCGCTGCTGGATGAGGACGCTCTGCCTTACGGCGCTGCAGTCCATACCATCTGTGCGCTGAAATGGCTGAAACATCATCAATAGACTTTTATATTACAGAATGAAAATCAAGTAGAAAGGAATTATCATGAACGGATTATACGCATTAACAATTATTATGATTGTTTACGCACTGGGCGATATGATTGCCACAAAAACCAAAGCAATTATCTCCATGTTATTTGTCGCTTCCGTAGTTTTTGCCGTAGGCTTCTGGAACGGCCTGCCTGCTTCTATTTTTACCGACTCGGCGCTGCAGGGCTTTGCCAGCGTTACTGTAGGGCTTTTACTGGTACATATGGGAACCACTATAAAACTGCGGGACTTCCTAAAGGAATGGAAGATACTGGTTATCGTTTTCTGCTCCACTGTTGCCATCTGTTTGGGAGTTTACTTCCTTGGCGGCATGTTTATAGAGCAGTCTTTGGCCCTCATCGGTGCGCCAATTCTGGGCGGCGGAGTCACCGCATTTCTGGTTATGAGCGAGGCTCTTGCAGACGCCGGTGATACGGTTATTGTATTCGGTTCTCTGGTACTGGTAATCCAGGGCGTCGTCGGTTTTCCCATCGCCTCTATTCTATGCAAAAAGGAAGCGCTCCGTTTAAAGGGGCAGATTGCAGAAGGTACTTTAATTCTGAGCAGTCCTCTGGAGGAAAAAGACTCTAAACCCCCATGGAGAATTTTCCCTGAAACACCGGACGCTTACAATGGAGATAACTATATCATCGCCAAGCTGGCTGTAGTGGCATGTCTCGCCCAGTGGCTTTCAAACCTGACTGGCGGAAATGTAAGTATGCTGGTCGTCTGTTTGATTTTAGGAGTCGTCGCCAGAGAAATCGGGTTTCTTGACGAAGCTTCTTTAACCAAAGCCAACGGTTTCACCTTTGTCATCGGAGCTGTCCTTGTCAATGTCTTTTCAAGTCTTTCCAGTACGACCCCTGCTCTTCTGCTTTCTATGATTAAGCCTCTGGCAGTAGTAGTGGTCGTTGGTCTCGCCAGCTGCGCTTTGATTGCTGTTCTGGTCGGTAAACTCTTTGGTCAGAGCTGGTACATGTCCTTTGCACTGGGTGTAACCGCCCTCTTTGGGTTTCCTGGTACCCTGATAGTTCCGACTGAAGTAATCAAAGCAGTGGCAGACAACGAGGAAGAGCGACAAATTATCACTCAGAATCTAGTGCCAAAAATGATTATCGCCGGTATGGTTTCTGTATCTATTGTGTCCGTCGTCTTTGCCGGTGTTATGGCAAACTGGGTATAAAAACAGCGAGAAACAAAAGCCCGGCCTCATTCATGGGGTTCAGGGCTTTTTCTATGCTCAGGCCTGCCGCTTTTCCTGTAATCTCTCTGACTCAGATTAAGAACAGTTTATACATAGCTTCCCTCATTTCATGCTTTTTGGTAGGTTTGGGTATGCAAAGCATACCGCATTTTGTGATTTTGCATGACTTTCCGCCGTCTTCGTGAAAGGCGAAAATATAAAAAGGGGCCTCAGGCCCCTTTTTATGTCTGCGGCAGCAGGTTCTTCATGCTGCGCAGCGTGATTGCCAGCGTCGAGCCATTGTGCAGCCAGGCCGATGTGGTCGGCTGCAGCAGTCCGCCAACGCCTCCCGCAATGAGAGAAGCGTTGAACCCGACAATAAACCGGTAATTATTATGTATCTTTTTCATCAGAAGCGTTGAAAGTTCCTTCAGGACCACCAGTTCTGAAAGGTCCGAACCGTTAATCGTGATATCGGCGATTTCCCGCGCAATCTCAGCGCCGTCGCTGATGGCGATTCCCACATCTGCAGCGGATAAGGCCGGTGAATCGTTGATGCCGTCTCCTATCATCACCACTTTTTTGCCGGATTTGCGCTGCTCTTCAACAAAGCGCGCTTTGTCCTCAGGAAGCACTTCGCTGTAATATTGGTCAACTCCTACTCTGGCGGCGATACCTGCAGCGGTCCGTTCACTGTCTCCGGTCATCATAACGATATGCTCAAAACCGGACTGGCGAAGCTTGCTCACCACTTCCGCCGCCTCTTCCCGCAGAGGGTCTTCAATACAAATTACTGCGGCCAGCTGACCGTCTATTGCCATATATAAGTGGGAATATTCCGGAGACAAACCTTCAAAGTCTTCCTCCCTGCCGCCGGGGATTCTGCACCCTTCGTCTTCAAAGACAAAGTGCTGACTGCCGATGATGACTCTCTTCTGGTCAATCTCAGATACAATCCCGTGGGCAACGATATAGCGAACCTTTGAATGCATTTCCTCGTGCTCCAGGCCCTTGTGCTTTGCTGCGTCTACCACAGCCTTAGCCATGGAGTGAGGGAAGTGCTCCTCCAGGCATGCGGCCATACGCAACAGTTCGTCAGGGGATTCATCCATAAAAGGCACCACCTGTTTTACCACCGGTTTGGCTAAAGTCAGCGTTCCCGTCTTATCAAATACGATAACCGACGCGTCTGCCACAGCCTCCAGGTATTTACCGCCCTTGACGGTGATACCTTTTTCCCTGGCCTCTCTGATTGCAGACAGCACCGTAACCGGCATAGCCAGCTTCAAAGCGCAGGAAAAATCCACCATGAGCACGGCCATGGCTTTTTCCACATTGCGGGTCAAAAGCCAGGTTAAAACGGTACCCGCCAGGGTATATGGAACCAGGCGGTCTGCCAGATGCTCAGCCCGGCTTTCCGAGGCCGACTTCAGCTTCTCTGTCTCTTCAATCATATGTATGATTTTTTCATATCTGGTCGAGCCCTTGGTCTCCTTTACGCAGAAACAGAGGTCTCCCTCTTCGACTACGGTTCCGGCATAGACGTAGCTTCCCGCCGTCTTTCTGACGGGAACGGCTTCTCCCGTCATAGACGCCTGATTTACCATGGCTTCGCCGCTTTCCGTTATACCATCGAAAGGAATGATACTTCCCATGCGTACCAGCACTCTGTCCCCTGCCTGTACTTGAGCGGCAGGAACCAGAACATCTCCTTCAGGTCCTTTGACCCAGACGTTGGCAGTACAAAGGGCCATACTGCCGGCTAAATCGTTGACAGATTTTTTGTGAGTCCATTCCTCCAGCAGTTCACCGATACCCAGAAGGAACATGACCGATTCTGCCGTATCTATATTGCCTCGAAGCATGGAAACGCCGATGGCCAGTCCGTCCAGTACCGGTACCTCTATCTTTCCTGCCGCAAGAGTTTTGACGCCTTTTGCGACGTACCGCAGCGCCATACAGCCTGTATAGGCAGCGCGTATGGGATAGGGCAGCAGCAATTTGCGTCCAAACCGCATAATAACTCTCTGCACCAGCTTTTCCTGGTATTCGGCATTGAGCTGTCGTCCGGAAACTTCAAAGACTTTTTCCGGTACGTCAGTGTTCTCGTAGCAAAAAGTACGCAGCCCATCGACCACGGCGTCTCTGCCGCCTTCATAGAACACTACAGCGTCACAGGTACGCTCATACACCTTGGCTTTGGTGACAAAGGGCAGACAGGACAGGTAGTATTGCAGCGTATCCGCCTCCCTGACTGTCATCTTCTTCTGCGCCAAATGAACCCGCATACGTCCCTTGATTTCGTCTTTAATTATAAAATCCATGGACTTACGCCTCTGTTTCCGGATTTGCCTTCACCTGAGCCGCTGCCTCTTCTTCTTCGCGCTGGATATTAATCTGCTTTGCGCCTTCAAGAACGTCTTCTGCATTCTCCTGCATTACGGTAACAGTCT
>CBCTFZ010000018.1:0-46134 GCA_965146355.1 uncultured Emergencia sp.
TCAACACTTGTTGCATAAAGGTCAAGTACCTGTCGGTACATAACTTTTTCAGATGAGCGGATATCCCGAATACGGTCTAATAACTCTTTCCAGTAATTACCTCCACCCAGTTTTTTTAGCCGCTCATCGTCCATTGTAAAGCCTTTTATCATGTACTCTTTTAAGCGTTCAGTAGCCCATCGACGAAAATTTGTAGCAATTTTAGACTTCACTCTATACCCAAGCGAAATAATCATATCAAGATTATAATGCGCTGTATTATAGTTTTTTCCGTCAGCAGCAGTTGTTCGGAATTTCCGAACAACTGTATTTTCCTCTAGTTCGCCCTCTTCAAAGATGTGCTTAATATGCTCACTGATATTAGATTTACTAGTTTGGTAAAGTTCACATAATTGCATCTGCGTAAGCCAAACCGTTTCGTCTTCCAATTTAACATCAATTTTGGTATGTCCATCTTCCGTTTGATATATGATGATTTCGTTCCCAACAATATTAGAATCATCTTTTTTATTTTTCATCTTCGAACTTCCTTTCATCGTTCGGTACTGTAAAGTTTCACAGTTCTATTTTTCCTCAAAACCTTATATTTTCAAGGATTTCATCACTTTTTACAAATAAAAAAGCAATGATCCCCCTTTTTTCGTGTATAATGTAAGCGACCAAACACACATCAACCGAAAGGATGAATCATTGCTTATGGATAACATTATACTCTATTTACTTACTATCATTCAAGAACAATATGAACAAATCTGCCGGCTTGTTCTCTTTATCTGCAAATACATCCTTCTTAAGCAGCGGGCTCACGATGAAACCCACAGTCCCAAATACCAGAAATTCCTTACCGATAAGCTGCCTGTCATTAAACCTTTCATCAAACAAGACTGGCAGCTTTGGAACGAGTATTACCGACTTCGCTATGGCAAAGCGGTCAAACCTGTCAAAACTCAAAAAGGCAAAACCCGCTCTGTTCCTGAAGATACCGTATGTCCTCTTTGTGGGGGGGCTCCCCATGCGTACATCTATGATAACTCCGGCGGTCGTGGACAGTTCAAATGTAAAATTTGCGGCCAGACCTTTGTCAACGGTGAGAAAGTAACGGCTCCGCTAAAACTCCAGTGCCCCTACTGCGGCCACGCCCTGCAGCCGGTCAAAGACCGTAAGCATTTTCGCGTCCACAAATGCGTCAATGACAACTGCTCCTATTACAAGCGGAATCTGAAAAAGCTTCCAAAAGGTTTTCCAAAATCAGAATACTGGAAATACAAGCTGCGGTATATCTACCGAGAATTCTCTGTGAACTTCTTCGACATGGATTTGAACCAACTCCCGGAATGGGCAACCTCTTTCAAGTATAAAAAGAACAATGCCTATATCATGGGCTTGTGCCTTACCTACCGTGTAAATCTCAAGCTCTCTCCGCCAGACTGTACAGGCTCTGAAGGAAAACCACGGGATTGAGGTTTCACACACCATGGTAAACAACTATGCAAAAACCGCTGCCGTTATCATACGGCGTTTCGTGGATTCCTACGACTACAGTCCTTCCAATGAACTAGCTGCTGATGAAACCTACATCAAAATCAAAGGCGCTAAAGCTTATGTCTGGCTCATCATGGACAAGGTATCCCGTTCCATCCTGGGGTATCAGGTCTCAACTTCCAGGGGTATCGGCCCTTGTATCCTTACTATGCGCATGGCATTTGATAAGTTCAAAGCGTTCCCTGGCAAAGCCCTGAAATTCATCGCGGATGGTTACCGCGCCTATCCTCTTGCTGCCCAGCAATTTAAGATTGAAAAGGATTGGGAAGTCTTTATTACCCAGGTCATCGGTCTTTCAAATGACGATGAAGTATCTAAAGAATTCCGCCCGTTCAAGCAGCTTATCGAACGTCTGAACCGAACTTTTAAGGAATCTTACCGCATTACCTGCGGATATGGTACAGTGGATGGCGCTGTTCACAGCGTCTCGCTTTGGGTTGCTTATGATGGAGAAACCTATCTGTTCTTGAGTTCTTCGCCGTCGGTAAGACGTTCAGAGCATTGTTTTGGTGTGCCGTCAAGGGTCGCGGACGTTGCCGAAAACTAACATATCTGCAATTTTCAAGGTTCCGATGGAGCCTTTTTTCAACTCCATTTTTTCATAGGCTACTTTACACTACCTCACATACCGTAATCATATGGAGAGTGAAATCTGCGATTCACTTCTGCTCTGATTGGGATTTTTATTTCTGTCTCTTCCTTTGTAAGAAAGATTCTGCTTCGCCTAAACTGAATAGCACCGCCATTCAGAAATCGAACTGCATAAAAATCCCCTCTTCTTGCTGCTACCACCACTTTCGTGATAGTACGGCTGCTTTCAATAATAAAAACGTGTGAGCCAACTTCTAATCTTTCTTGCATCTTTATGTCTCCTATACTTAAGAGGCCGAAAGTCAAACTGACCATACACTGATTTATTACTGTTTCTGTTTAACATTTTTCCTAATGTAGCGATGTAATAATTATATCGAACTTATGTTCTGCTGTCAATTAGAACCTGACGAAATCAACTATTTTCTCCCTTATGGGAGACAGGCAGGCCGATTATCAAATCATTCTCTGCCTGTCGGATTTATGGAAATTATTTCTTTCCACGTGGCTTTGTCTGTGCCAGGGCACTGGCTGCCACTGACTTGGAATCCTTGCCATAACGTCCATCACGAAGAATCTTGCTCGCCGTGGATGCAACTCTTCTGGATGTCTGCTTTCCATTCTTTGCCACTGAAATCACCTCGCTTTCTACGTTCAGTATAATGAATCCCAAAAAGTAATTGAAGATAGCAAGTTTACACATAACTTTTCTGATTTAATAATGTTAAAACTGTTGCTTTTATATGTAATTTCACATATACTTTAAACATAAAACAGTTTTTATCATTACTATTTTAATACAAAAAATAAAACCATGGTTTAGCACATGACTTTTAACAACATGGAAGGGGAAAATTATGCCTAAGATTATTGAAAATTTTTTTGAAAATAACATATTTACATTTGTCCACTTGACAAGTTCATTATATCATTTTTCCTATACAGATTCTATGGTAAATTCATATCTTGATGAAGCAAATCCACATAGCCGCCGCCATGTGGATTCTCCAATACTATTTAACTGTACGCCATGCCTTTGAGGACCAATCGGTATCGCATTTCACACCGTCAACTTCGATATAGCCACGAACTTTATAGTAATATCTTGTCCCTTTCTTGATAGGCGTATTATAGTACTTGCCTGACTTGGAAGTGTAAATTGGCTTCTTGCCATAGTCTGAATACCTCTTTACAAACCTAAAGGCCTCAACCCCATCAAATTTTATACTGCTTTATCTGGGCTGATTCCCTTTTCATATTGTTGTAATCCTCAGTATATTTACCGCCTTCTTTCTAATCCAAGAGCACTTCCGAGTTTTTGGGAAGGTTAACCGCTTTCGCTTGTCCTCTTGACAAATTCACCATAGCATCTTTCCCGAACAGACACTATTGTAAATTCATCGCCTCCGGTTGTTTACTGTCTAGATTTTGGATATATCTTTCTTTCGTCAGTGATTCTACATATGTAGTCCAGACTGGTTTCATACAAGTTGGAAAGCTGTTTGGCCTGTTATAGCGTAGGCTCCCTCTTACCATTTTCCATTTTAGAGTAATTGGACTGGTCAATTCCAGTTTCCATCTGCACTTCCATTTGTGTGATTCCCTTTTTTAAACGCAATTCTTTAAGTCTATTCATAAAACTCACCTCAAGTATATTATGACAAATCTTCCTAAAAAATTAGGTACTACTTGCCTTAAGCTGAAAATTTTTCTTATTTTTCAAGCCCCACGTGCTTACAATACGTATTTCTTCTCATCTTGTAGGATATTTCTCAAGAAAAGTCCTACAAAATCTCTTGAATACACTCTGCAAGATACCCTTCCCTATATTTTCATTATGATACCGAGCAGTCTTTTCTGTCAATGCTTTTCTGTTTTACTATTTAGTGTATCTCCAATATTTGAATATCTGCAGACATGTCTTTCAGCAGTCGAAAAACCGCTTTCCGCAGCTGGCCCGCCACGTTTCATTACCACGTTTCATAGTCCTCATGCTCATAATCTTCCAATAACAAGAGGCGTTGATTGATAAACAAAAGATTTTATACAGCGGAGGCTCCTTCTTTGACGCCAAAGCTCCTGCGCAAAGCTCCGTATTTCCCGCAGATGAGAAAACTCTTTTGCTGCGGGAAGAGTCTGGTCGTTTCGTGAAAGGCTGAATATCCCGCAGAACGTTAAGACCCACTAGCTGCGGGAAGATTTTCTCTGACTGACGCTTTCAAATGTCCCGCAAGAAACTTCTCTCATTGCATGCGGGAAGTATCTTATTTCGTTAGATGAAAAAAAGCTTCCCGTAACAGAAGTGAAAACACTGAGTGCGGTATGTTCGATGGTGCTTATTTAAGAAAACCTTCCCGCAGCTGCTATCAATTCATGCACTGCGGGAAATCCCACCCTTCATCCACACAAAAAAGCTTCCCGCAGCTCCTGCCAAATCCAGGGGCGCGGGAAAAAATAACACTTTACTTTTAGTTCTTAGGGAAGGAACCACTTCGGTTTCAACAATTTTTGAATAAAAAACAACCCACTTTATCTTGATACTTCTTAAAAAAATCTTTATCTTCTTGCAATCTCTCAAACAGCAATTGAGAAAGCAAAGAGTTCTTTAAATTATTTATAGAGAAATGATGTCTTGTATAGTCAAAGTCTTTATCATGTTTTTCCTTCTTAAAAAAATCATACAGGGCATCTCTAATTCCATTTCCCTCATTTTCGTCCAGCGCACATTTTATTAAATAATTAATTCCTGTTGGCATTTCAAAATTGCCCTTGCCTTCTGCCCCCGCTCCGAATAAGAAAGGGTATTTGCTGCACAACAGCAAAACGGTGCTCACTTAGCGGAGCACCGCCGCTAAAACATCTACTTCCTCATCTGGTCATATATAGATTTACGTTAAAACGTTATTTAGCCGTGCGCCATGCCTTTGTTGACCATCCAGAGTAATATTTCATGCCGTCGTATTCGATATATCCACGGACTTTATAATAATACCTTGTATTCTTTTTGACCGAGGTGTTATAGTATTTATCCGATTTGGAAGTGTAAATCGGTCTTTTTCCATAGCCGGAGTTCTTCTTTGTTGACCGATACACTTCTATCCCGTCAAATTTTACACCGCTGGTATTTTTCCAGGTGATTTTAATGGCGTTCTTTCCATTCTTCATTACAACCTGAGCGGAGCGTGCCTTAAAATTATCTTTTGAAACAGTTTTAAGTTTCTCCTCGATTTCTTTAATCACATCGTTCTTCTTTACCACGAGCACTTCAACTTTATCGCCGGACTTTAGAGATGTAACCTTTTTTACAGCGCCTTTGGATACTCCATTTACTTTCACATCTTTTACATCATACTCCTCGTCCGCCACTATTAACACAGTTTTTCCATTATCACCGATAAAAGTCGAATAGCCTTCGCCCTCAGAAATAACGGGCTTCTGCTCTGTTGGTAAAGTTGGCGTTGAAGGGAAGAAGCCGCCGGAAGAACCCGATGAACCAGAAGAGGAATCAGAACCATTAGTGCTGTCTCCGTAAAAATGCACGATAACACACAAATTGTTTACTCTTGTGGATAGTGCCTTGCAATCATAAGTATACCATATAGTTGTTCCATCATGATAGCCTGATAAAATACTGCCTTCGAGTTTAATATCACTCTCCATATCATCTGTATAAATCTCCAAGATTCTGGACACATCTATGCCAGGAAATTGTTTCTCTAAATCCAAAGTATCTTCATTAGTATTGATTGTAATCTCTGCACTCAAATAAACTTCTCCGGCTTCTCCAGTACCAACCAGATTATTATTACTCAAATCAAGATACGCAATCGGACAGTTTGCAATGGACAAACCTCTAAGACTCTTATTATGGCTCAAATTAAGCTTTGTAATCTGTGTATTGCTACAGTTTAATGTTACAAGCCATTCATTTTTGCTTAAATCAAGCTCCTTGATTTCTGTGGCTGAGCAGTTTAGACGTTCCAGTGCTTTATTCTCGCTTAAATCGAGGGCTTTAATTAATGTGTCGCTGCAATTCAATGATTCCAATTTGATATTTTGTTTCAAATCAAGTGATTCCACTTTCGCTCCACTGCACAAAAGGGTTATCAAATTTTTGTTGTTAGTCACGTTCAATTCCGAGATTCGGCTGTAATTACAATCCAGGTATTTAAGCAGACTGTTCTTACTCAAATTCAGACTTGAAATATTCATGTCCTCACAAGTTAGAGTTTCTAATACCTTATTATTTTCCAAATCCAATTCAGTAATTCCCGTAGCACTGCAGTTTAAACTTTTCAGATTTACATTAGCGCTTAAATCCAACGTTTTAACAAAGGATTCACTGCAATTCAACTGTTCCAGCGACACATTTTGGCTTAAATCCAGAGACGCAATTCTAGTCTTTGCGCACTCTAGAGTTTTTAAATTTTTATTGGTACTTACATCTAATTCCGTTATTCTTGTGTCGATGCAATTCAATAATTCCAACTGCGTATTCTGGCTTACATCCAGTTCCGTAATGCGAAGTCCATAGCAGCTTAAATCTTTTAGATTTGTAAAGACTTCTATCCCCGACAGCGAATTAATGCGACTCTCTAAGCTAACATATATCTGTGTTACTTGACTGCATTCCTCCTCTGACAAACAGCCATCATTGTCGGTGTCGAATTGAGAAACATAACTTCTGAATCCCGCGTCGGGAAAGCTTGTTTCATCAATTGCAATACCTTGACTTGTATCTGTCGTCTCCGCACTGACCACACCACAATCCACAAACAACATCATAAAAGTCACTGCCATTATCAATAGAACAGCCAGCACCCGACTTCTTTTCTTTATTTCCATTTTTATGTATCCTTCTTAATTTTTCTCATGATTTTACTAGCATGTTTTGCACTGTAAAATGCAATAAAGCAGTTGCAGCTGTACGATTTCCTGCGGTGTTGCACATCGTATGCCCATCCTACTTCTGTCCATCTGCCACGGTGTTAATCACATTCACGCCCACTGCCGCATCTGCCTTATTGCCCTTCCTTACTGGTTACTGTACCGTTTTCAGACGCTCGTCAGAGTTCTCCATAGCAAAATTCCATATATCGTCTGTCTAACTTCTTTGCATCCGTTACACCAGATGCACAATAATACGCTTCATGACCGCCAGTTTGTCAGCGTAGTTTCACGGTACAGTAATTGTCATTTATTAGAAATCAAATACGACTGACACTTACTCTTTTTTCATGATGATATTTAATCATCATTCTCATCCCACCAACCATCTCCGTCAGAATCCCAATGTACCGTTCCATCAGAATCCTCATCATAGACATGTTCGCCTTTATCCATTTTACCATTCCCATTAGAATCAAGATAATATGAAGTTGTCGTGCTGCCATCGCAGGCAGCAAAAACAATTACGATTATGATGAATACTCTCTACGATTTTTTCCCACTAGCGTAATATTTTCCATTGTGTTTCGCATATGGATATACACGTACATCATAAAATTTAGTGTAATAGCTCCCAATGCTATACTTTGTTTTCTTGGTAGTATCTGTGTAATCATAACAAACATCAGCTACCTTTACCTTTTTCCATGAAATCGTTTTTCCGCTCAGCTTTAAGGACTTATGATTTTAATCAGTTTATACATTTTTTTCATTCTCTCAATTCTCCTTGCTCCGCTTTGCTAGCGCTTCCCTCAGGCAGACTACGGATTTGTTTTCCATCTCTATCGTATATTGCTGTTGCCACGCATGATTTCTATTATCATTTAAAGTTCATCGCTGCATGCTGTCTGCAGTATCTTGTTGCTCCATCTCTCACATTATTGCACGAACTTATTGCACATCTCGTATGCATCGAACAAAAATAACTATTTTCTTTTTCTCTCCCACAATTAGGTTCCATACAATGATGCGCTTTACAGAAATTTGAACCTTCATCTTTCCCATAAGTACAACCACTAAAATTACACCTATGGGTTGTACAGTAAAACTGCCATGCATCCTTATAATGATTGCACCCTTCCGTAATACAAGTGTGGTTAAAACAATACTGGCTCATACCGCTTCGCAATCCATTACAGTCTGATATAGTACACTTTTTTATTATCGGTTCATACTCTCCTCCTGAAGCCTCCGATAGTGTAATTTTAGGGCCATCTATTCTTGCCAGCTCCGAAGAACCGTTGTAGGCTACCACAGTAACATAATAAGAACCATTATATTGTAATACCGTACTCTTTTCTATCATAGTGCTGTTTGAGTTCACATCAATTCTGACAATGGGCAACGAGCCAATCCCAATATACTGAATTTCATATCTTGTTGCTCCTGTGACACTAGAAAAAGATGTCGTTGCGGTTGCCCCATTGACTTTACAGGTAATGCCGTTCTCATAATACGTTTTCTCAGTATTTCCGGTTGATGGATTTGAAGGGGTTATATCATCATTATTATTGTCCAGCCAGCAGGTGAAAGTAGTTGATGTCTTCACCTTATTTCCCTTCGAGTCTATAGCCTCAAGAGAAACTTGATGCGTTCCGCTTTTTGTTAAAGAAAATGTGCAGCTTGTTGTCGTTGTGCTTTTTATAGCTAGATTTTGTTCATTTGATAACCCGATGTCGTACTTCACTGCCTGCGTCAAGCCCTTCCATTGAACAGAAACAGTCCGGGTTTTCTCGTCAACATTGATTTTTTCAATTGTTAATTTTATCCCCGGGTTCACATGAACCTGTGCATATGAAGAAGCTGCCGCAGCTTCTTTTCCACCCGTAAAATGTTTAATTGGTATTAACCTATATTGATTCACATTGAAATATGGTGCATTGAAAACAAGTTCATCTTCTTTTTTGCTGATAAAACTCTTAATTTCTGTCCAATTCCCATAGCCTGCATTATACTCCACTTTATAATCGTCAATAGCAGTGTTGGGCTCAATATTGATATACACCTTTCCATCAACTGTTTCCAAAGACGAGGTTATGTGCGGAGCATTTACAAATATTCCCGAAGACACTTCATTTGAATATTTGCTGGATTTCCCTGAAGAAACTGCTCTTATTTTATAACGATACCGTTCGTTGAGATTTTCAATTCTTGCTTCATACTGCGTATTCTTAACACTGGCGATCAAGCTGTATCCAGTATCACCTCTCTGCCGATTTGCAGCATAAATTTCATATTCTGCAGCGCCTTTTACAGGCTGCCATTCCAACAAAATAACGCCTTTTTTATCATCTGTTTTCGCAATAAGTTCCGGCGCTGCTAATACATCGTATTTCTTGCTGACAACTTTGCTTTTTTTACTCTTTGTCTTTCCGTAATATGCTTCCACTGCATATTTATATGTCGTTCCATAACTCCCAGACTTATGATAATAGTACAGCTTCTTCGTAGTTCCCAGTTTGGAATACTTAGTCTTTCCATTGACCTTTGTAACACGATAAACCGTATACCCTTCAGCCTTTGCTACCTTTTTAAAAGATATTTTCATTCCCGACGAAGTGCTTTTTATCGATGTGATTTTAGGCACCGTTTTTGCAATTTTAGCTGCTGTAGTTTTAGAATAGGTTTTAGCCTGCACTTCCGTTGGAGCAAAGGCTGCAAACAACGTAAGAAACAGGGCTAAAATCAAAATATATGCCATGCTTTTCTTCAATATTTGGTTCATCTTCTTTTTTCTACCTTTCCGCATTTTATCTTGCACTACCATAGAGCAGCCAATTCAGATAGTCTTTCGCTGCACCTCTGATAATTTTTTCATGTTCAAACTGATTCCCATAGTTTCTCAGGCAGCCGTAGCAAGAAGTATCTTCAGAACATCCACAGTTTCCTCTGACCCGTTCCAATGCCTGATGCAGCACTGCTTCCAGATTGCCTGCAATACGCTTTACGTGTCCAGCGCCGCCTGGCGATTCATCGTAAAGAATAAGGGCAAATGCTCCATGCTCATAGTCTAAACATCCATTAATGTCGTTCCGATCGATGCCCAGATATTCAGAAGCGCCTTCCAAAATACTGTACAGCACAGAAGTCCATTGGATCGGCATATCGTAGGCCCCAAAATAATGCGGGAGTTCAATTCTCAGGATATCACTGTTAAATTCATGTCCCAAAGATAAATTTGACAGATATTTGTTCCCACATTCATATCCCAGTCTGGTTTTATGCGCTTTCTTTTCTGGAACTTCTGCTACATAGCCGCAGAATTTGCAGACAAAGAGTCCATTCCCCATTCTTCCTTTATTAATAACAACCAGTTTTCCGTTAGGCGTATATACAATAGATAGCGCTCTGCCATTGATAATCACCACATTCTCGATTCTCTGCTTTTGTTGATAGGAATCCAGCCTGTCTACGCCCCAAAACTGAGTTCTGGTAGAATAGTAACGCTTTGGTCTTTCTTCTCCTACCCTTCGCGTTTTTTCCCCCATGCTGGTGGAAAATCCAAAAATAGGTATGATAAACCTGCGGAGCTTCATCATGTTTCCGCATTGACATTCCTTTACGTTTTCTTGCAGTTCTGTCTCGCTGTAACCTATGTAGTTATCATCCGGCGGTGCGATGCGCTGACATTTTTTACATTCGTAAAAGAATCTTTCTGGCCAACCCTTGGTAGCTACGGTGTTGATCGCGTGACTTTTCCATATCCTTCCGTTAGCAACAACTTCAGACGGCGGCGCAAATTCACTAATCGCCATTTTCAAGTCCCTGGACAAGGTGATACTCCTAGCCTCCTCGCTATTATTCGTGACCGTCAAATCCACTACATCAACTGGGAATCCATATTTCGGCAGTACCCCGTTGGAAGCCAAAAACGCAATACACTTTTCTTCCTGCAGCGTCCTTTTCAGTCTGTCAACAGCGCCAATCTCCCTTGTCCTGTCTTCATCAACACGTTTACGAATAATATTCTCCAACTGCCGAATCTCTGCACAACGACGGCTAAGCGCTACCGTCAAAGTTCCTTCTTCTCCCGCAAGCCGTTCCGCAAATTCCCAGCTGGCAACATTCATTCTGGCATATAGCTTTTCACTGAGAACCTCTGAAATAGCCTGTTCCAATTCTATAGGACGTTCTCCAAGCATTTCTCTCAACACGCCATCCATTTGCGGCAGACCTTTTCCTCCAATCATCTGCTGCACTTCGCCGAAATACTCCGGTCTTTTTCCAAAAAACCATGCAAGAACAATGGAATTTACGTGTCTTGCCGCCACTTTGTCGTTTTCTATTTCGATATACGGCGCACGTATTTTGCCGCTGATGATATCCTCTGGCTTATTGAAAAAATTGATGTCATGGCTGTTTCGTCTTGCAAAGGTAACCGCAAAAGCGGTAGATGAAGTCCTTCGTCCTGCTCTTCCTGCCCTTTGAATATAATTTGATGTTTCCGGCGGCACGTTTCTAAGGAAAGTAGCTTCCAGCTCGCCTACGTCCACCCCCATTTCAAAGGTTGTCGAACAGCTGAGCACATTGATCTTTCCCGTTTCAAATTCTTCCTGATACTTGCCTGCCGCTTTTCTGGACAGTTGAGCGGTATGCTCCTTCGCAATCATCGGAATGATTTTCTCCTCTTTATACAGGTCATAGTAATATGGAAGCCTCTGTACTTGTCCTGCTTTCACCTCTTCCAGTTTTCCGTCGCATTTGAACTCCGGACAGTGGTAATCAATATGGTATGTCGTAATTTTCCCGCACCTGTTACACCGATACAAGTTTTCCTCTTCGCTTATATACCTGACTTTCCATTTGTTTAGATTAAGACTATAAACTTCTCCTTCTCTTTCGAAATGCGCCAGTGTTTTTCTGACCAAATATCCCCTGTCCCCCAATCTCATCAGCAGCTGAAAGCTTCTTTCCAGTGCTGAGATTCCTTCTTCACCAAAGATCTTAAAAAAATACGCTGACCGTTTATTTTTTCTGTCTTTAGAAGGAAGGAAACCTTTGATATTGCTGCGTCCGCCCAGCATCCTGAATCCGATTTCAAAATTCCTTGGCAGGAAGAATTCATCTGTATAAGGCAAGTTCTCTGGATACTGCACTACGCCGCTGTTCTTCAGGGTGTCCATAACAAAGCGCAGAAGATTCCAGGTTTCCTCTCCATTAAGATGCAGCAGCCCTTTCTTCATAGGCATTCGCTCAGGAAAGAATTCAATGAATCCTCTTCCTGACAATCCGGTGAATTTTTCCAGCTCCATAAATTCCTTCAATACATACTGCGCCGCAGTATTTTTCTTCTCAAGATTTGTCATGCCATAGTTCTCAAAGAGTTCCACCTTTTCTGCCTTTACTCTGAGGATGTCGATGAAATCTCTGACATTCATCCCTTCCCTTTCCTTCTTCAATTCTGTAAGAATTAATCGCCGCCACATAATCTCGCTGTGTTTTCTGGAAAGATAGCCCGCAAAATAGGCCGCCTCCTGCCGATTGTCTGAGAAAATCAAAAGCTTCCGCCCTTTCTCACTGGACAGAGGATTTGCATCACAGGTATAATCCTCATCTTCAAAAATATCGTCAAAGAAATCCTCATCATCATTTTTTCCCAGCAAGGACTTACTCTGAACGGTGGAGTCTTTAGGGGGTATTGCTTCATACAAACTATTTGCCACAGTAAAAGTTGCGGCATGATTCGCAGTAAAAAAACGCTTTACAATATTCTTCCTTGCTGCACCGCAAGAAATACAACTATCAACACTGTTTTTCCGTTCATCACGTTTCAACCTGTAGACAATAATATATTTAGCTGAATCAGTGACTTCACAGCAAGGTCTCCGCCTCTCGTCGGCGGGATGAATTTTCCCACAGACTGTACAGAGTTTCATCTTCTCCAGATTCTGTACAGTAGCCAGCGGTTGTTCATCTGTGTCATCTTCGTCAACATCGAGACCATACATCCCATTGTTTTTTTCCATCAAAAAGTATTCGCTGCTTTCTCCATCCAAAGGCAGAGCCAGCTTTTTCTCATTGTCAATCCTTCCTATCAGATACTCTTGTTTACAATACTGGCAGTTAGCAAGTTCAAAGACGGCCACCTTTCCAGCATCATTATTGATGCTGGCTTTTCTGTCCAGGTAGATTTCTTTTCTCGGATACAGAGATACAAACATTCCCTCCAGAGATTTCACAAACAGATGATATCGTGCAGGGAGCAAAGCGCCGGCATCTGCTTCTGATTTGGCATTTGCACCTAATTCCACCAGGGAAACAAATGCCTGTAGCCGTTTTGCTTTCTCATCTATATCGGAAAACACTGTATCCGCAAGATTCTCTGCATTAGCAGGCTTTTGCAGTATTGCCTCCTGCAGATTTATAATTCTGCGGTCCTTTATCAGCTGCTGGTACAGATATATGTTCTTCTGTGGTTCCTGTAAAGATACTGCTGCCTTCCGCAGGGTTTCATAATCTTCTGGCATAAATGTCCGCATATCTTCAGTTTGTTCCCGAAAGACTCTTTCCGCAGAAATGATATCCTCTTTATAAAACGGCTCATCAAAGAGATTCTCTGCAAATGCGGCAATAGATTCCATAGCATTTTCGTCACCCAAGGTCGCACTGGTTGCAATGCACTGCAAGCTGCTCTGATTCTGTTTTCTGATACGCTCTTTCAGCCTACGAAGCAAAAAAGAGATTTCGGTGCCATTTGTCCCTCTGTAGGTATGGGCTTCATCTATCACAATGAATTTCCAGCTTTTCGCATTGGTTCCATCAAAGAATTCACTGTCTGCAGGTCTAAGCAAGAGATATTCCAGCATTGCATAATTTGTAAGCAGAATATGAGGCGGAGTTGCCTGCATTCTTCCTCTTGTCAGCATCTCATTGGGCAACGCCTCTTCACCTGTATTGGCCAAATACTCCTTTCGGGCAGCAGACTCATCTTTTTCTGGTGTTTCGCCTGTGTATCTGCCAAAGGTAATATCAGGATAATTTTTCAAAAGAAAGCGAAGCTTCTTTACCTGGTCGTTTGCCAGCGCGTTCATAGGAAAAAGGAGCAGCGCTCTTACTCCAGAATTCAGAGTTCCGTTTTCTTTTTCTCTCATCAAATAGTTAAATACGGGATAAAGATAGCACTCCGTCTTTCCGCTTCCCGTACCTGTAGCAACAATTACATTGCGTCCATCACAGGTTATTTTGCGAAGGGACATTTCCTGATGAGCATACAATGGTCTTTCGTAATGAACATCTTCAGAAATCGTATTAAATTGTTTGCTGACAACACCTTCCTCTGCCAGCTCCTTCAGACTTCTTCCACTGCGAAAAGGTAAAGTAGCTTCTAAATACGGTCCCTTTACAAAAGCTCCTGCTGCCAGACTTCGTTCAGCTTTTTGATTCAGTTCTTTATCCTGTACAGTCAGAATGGACTGCAGATAAGCAGTGTATTCTTTTTGGATTTTTTTCTTTGTCTCAATTGGATTCATTGACATAATTTATACCTCTGTCACAAATAAATACAACTGTGCCAGCAGAATATCCCTCTTCAAAAGTTCCGGAAAAACTTCATCCATAAGGTACATAAACTCCGTCAGCGTTCGTTTATCTTCTGGCAATAAATGAAGTTTACTTTGCTCCTCTAAAGCAATGAGCATCCCGCAGGCAGCTGATGCTTTCAAAACAGGATAAAACCCGCTTTTACTCTCTGTCTCACGGCAGCAAATTCGTCTGCTATATGCTTTAATAACGGAGTCTGCTCCTGCAGCTGACTTACTAAGCAGCCTGTCGATTGTAGGAGCTAGTTTCTTTGCTGCATTCAGTTCTTGAGGATGCTTGTCTATTCCTTGATAGTACCATCTGATTAAAAGCTGAATATATCCACTACCCCAAAAAATCAGTTCGTTTTTAGGCTTTTTATCCATATTTAATTTAGGTTTATTATATCCGCGCCCCCACTCAAACATCTCATAGAAAGTATTGCTGTTTCCAATCAGATTATCATTCAATTCAATTTTGTACGGTATTTCTTCCCCTAACAGCCACTTTTCAAAAAGAGAAATCCGACTTTCGTCTTTATCTTCAAACTTAATTAGATTGCTCAGAGCTTCTATTCCTATATAATTAATTAAAGGTTCTGCCATCCACCTTCCTTTAGGCTGTATCAGCAATCCTCGAAGCCCTAAAAAGACATCGCTGCGCAGCAATCTTTTAATATCCTGCTGGCTGTAATCTATTCCTTTCAAGCTAAGATAATCCATCCGGAAAAAATGCCTGGCTTTATTCTTTTCTATATCTGTGGATTCTGTGCGCATCAACAGTTGGTAAAGACATTGTTTTTCCGCTGATTGCATCAACTCATCATAAATTTTACTCAGCAGGTTTCGGATAATGATTTCACATTCCCCTTGTTCATCTCGAATGGCATACAAAGTAAGCGCAGCAATCTGTTTCAAATCATTTTCAAGGAGTCGCCCCATAATACCGTCAATGCGCTCATCCAGTATTACTTCCAATTTTTTCAGAGGTTCCAGCGAACGGTAAGAAATTGTGATTGCTTTGACAAACTCTGATATGCCTTTTGATTTAATTTTATTCAGCTCGTCTGCTGGATTCACCATGAAGGTATTGCAGTCAGGCAACGCTTCAATGCAGTACTCACTAAAATCAAAGAAATCATCGTCGGGCTTTGAATACGCCACTTTATAAATGCTGTTTCTTAAAGGAGGTTCCAGGATAATATAAAAATATGTTTTGCCACATTCATCTTCTACGCACTGAATATGTTCAAAGGCTCTGCATTCCTCATCGTAATCTGTCAGAGACTGAATTGACAGCCGTTCCTCAATATCTTCGATATTGGATTTCGTCCATATTAACCGCTGCGGAACTGCACCTTTTTTAATCTGTAGCCCCTCCATCATAACAGGCTCATAAATTTTCAGGATACGATACTCGCTGCCCTCTCTTTTTCGTGCAAACCGAAGTTCTGCAGGCAGTTTGCAGTTTTCAATGGACACCGCAAATACGCCAAGATCCAATTGCCATACACCTCTTTGGTTCGGTATTACAGGGTACTCCTGAATTAGTTCATTTGAAGACGAATACAGGCACAGCTTCAAACCATCTTCTTTCATATTTTCTGGCGCACTCCTCATTGTCAGGTACCAAGATTCGCTCTGATATTCTGCTTTGCTAATTTTGTTTATATCATCGCTATAATTGAGTTCCGCATTGTCCCAATTCCATACAGCCCATTGCAATCCTTTGATTCGCTTCTTAAAAGGAATTCTTATCCTTTCTTCTTCCAGCAAGAGTACTCCTTCCAAAAAATCGTTGTTGTCTAAGGCTTCGAGCCGCTTCCACACTTCACCCTCGCATATTTCATTGCTGCTTTTTACAGAAGAGGAAAAGTCTATCTGTATCCCCTGCCGCAATCTATATCTGAATGCAGAAGAAGCCATTCCTTTTGGCTCTGGCCACAGGGAAATATCGCAATTATCAAACTCAATCTCAGGGACAAAGGCAAACTCCATTTCCTTTTTAAAATTACCTTGTTCATAAATTCGCATCACATACCTGCCGTAGCCACTTCCTTCTGGTAAAAAGTTCTTCAGATTATAATACTTCCATGTCGTATGCTCTTCAGTGTGAAAAAATTCATCTTCCAAAGAAAAGCTGTTTTTATATCCTGTATCTCTGTTTCGAATCAGCACGGACAGATGCGTTGACTCCTCGCTCACAAAACCGAAATCGGGCAGTTCTGTAAATATAGGGGTTTTATCGCTGCTAACCGCATCTGCAAACAACAGCCTACCTCCCTGCAGCTCAGTCTTTATGCTCTTTCTGACACGAAGGCATGTGCCTTCTTCATCGTCTATCCTGATGCAGGAGGAATTGTCCTTGGGAAGGAACTCCATAGTTGCATAATCCACCTCAATGGACTGGAACAACTCGTTGTACCAGGTCGACACAAACTCAGCGTGACAGTCCTGATTCAGCAGTAAAACACCTCCGTCCATTGGATAGGTCTGATCAGTACGCTGTTTTCCTTTATAATCAAACAGCATAAAACGGCGTTCTCCACTCCCTGTAATATTCCAGTCCTCCCTCAGTTTCCTCCCTCCATCAGCACTTTCCGGATCCAATAGTGAAACAGTATAGTTCTGGCACACTCTTACCGGAATTTTTTTCTCTATAGTATGTATTTTCAGTCCTTCATTAACAACACTGCATCGAAGATTATGAAGAACCTTCTCATCCGAAGAAATCCTCCATAGTATTTCTGCACAATACTCATCCTCTATAAAATATTCCGGTAAAATCATACATAGCCCAAAAGCACCGTCGTATGCAAGATGCGGTTTCTCCTGAAAAATACTTTTTCCCCGATAGGTTCCGTTTCTACTTAGATTTTCCTCTTTCCAAATGCTAAATTTCTCTGCGATTCTCTGTTCATACAAGTCATCCGCATTGAGATTCTCGTTATTCTTCATGACATCATCGATAATCAGCAATAAAGTGGTCATTTTCTTTTCGTGCAGCCTGATAAAGCGTTCAACAGGTTTTCTGATTTGATATCTTCTCCATCCCTTCAATTCCTGAATAATTTCATCAGGTTCCAAATTTCCAGCATTATTAAGAACTCGAAACAAATCCTCTAAATAGCTGTCCGGTATACCAGCTTGACAAAGCAGCGGCGTTATATTTCTGTAACCATCGGTTTCGTAACTAAATCTGTTCTCATCAAAGAAATTCCGAACGAATCTTCCAATATACGATTCTCTTGCCTGATTCAGACTGATACCTACTTGCTCCGCCCAATTCTCCCAAAACTCGTCCTGATAATCGAAGACAATATAAAATATCATACTGGTAATCATGGAAACCGGGTATCCCTTATAGAGTTTCTCAATTCTCTTGCTCTCAGGCAGCTCTCGATATTTCTGCGACAGCATACTGCATAATTGTTCAACCTGCCTTTTGGACAGTTTTAACTCTCCCCAGTATTCACACCCTTTTATCTGTTCTCTCAAATTTTTTTCTGTAAAAAACAAACTTTCTGAATCAATCAAGCCGTACTCTAACTCATTTATTTGCTGCATTTTAACTTCCTTTGTATTACTAAAATCACCAACCTATTTTAACTTTTCACTTCATCATTTTATAATCTATTTTTCCTCTCAATCCCCTCCATCTCGCCACAAAAATAACGAATATATATGTATTTAGCATTGTAACACATTTGTGTTCAAATGACAACATATGTATTCAAACAATTTTCTTGATTTGTATAAACTAAATCAAAAGGAGGATGAATTCATATGCTAGACCCAATCATCGTCGGCACAGTAATCCAACGTGTCCGAGAAGAAAAAAAATTATCTCAGGAAGTTGTCAGCGGATTTGCTGACATCGGCAGAACCCATCTCAGCGCCATAGAAAGGGGCGTGCGCAAGCCAACCCTGGAAACCTTTTTTCGTATCTCAGAAGCGCTGAATATCAAAGCCAGCACGCTTTTATCTCTTATCGAAGAGGAATTAGACAACAGCCTTTCATAACCCCTTTACTTTCTTTTAAAGAAACAACCAATGCCTAAGTCGGTATCCCGACAAATCCTGGCAAGGAAAGTCGGGACGGCTATCTCTTTTGATGGTAGACTGGGGATAACAGCAGGAGGTGAACACATGGACTGGACGGCATCTATCGGCGAAGCAATTCGCTATATCGAAGAGAACATTACAGAGGATATCACCGTAGAAGACGTGGCGCGACACGTCAATATATCTCCCTTTTATTTTCAGAGGGGGTTCAGCTTTCTCTGCGGCTATACTGTCGCCGAATATATAAGGAACCGCAGGCTGGCTCTTGCCGGAAGCGACCTTGCGGCCGGCGCGGCAAAAGTCATCGATGTAGGATTGAAATACGGCTACACTTCGCCGGATAGTTTCACAAAGGCCTTTGTCCGATTCCACGGGGTGACCCCTTCTATGGCGCAGAAACAAAACACAATGCTGAAATCCTTTGCGCCGCTGAAAATTACATTATCATTGGAGGGTGGTTATAGTATGGACTACAAATTAACAAAGAAAGACAGCTTTACCGTCATGGGAGCATTGAAAAACTTTTCCTACGGCGAAGCAAAGACAGCGGTGCCGGCCTTTTGGCAGGAGCACTACGAAAAGGGAGGGGGAAGGTATGTCTGCGGCATGTTTGGCGTGAACATGGATGAAGACATGAGCGGCAGCCGCTTTGACTACATGATTGCGGACCTCTACGACCCGATTAAAGAAATTCCGGCGGGCTTTGTCACAAAGACAATACCCCCATTCACCTGGGCCGTATTCCCCTGCCGAGGCCCCATGCCCGGCGCCATGCAGGATGTCAACGAAAAAATCTTCTCCCAGTGGCTGCCTGCCCTGGGCGACTATGAATTTGCCGCCGGATACTGCATTGAGATGTATGAAGATGCAAGCAAATATCCAAAAGGAACTGCCGATGAAAACTATTATTCGGAAATCTGGATTCCTGTAAAGAAAAAATAAACAAAAATCCGCTTTTGGGTCAGTCAGACAACCAAAAGCGGATTTTTCTTAATTTCCTCAAGCTGATTGAGGCGCTTTTTCTTCTTTTACTTCATCCAGTCCATATCTTCTCTTTACAGCCATGCCCATGGCAAACATTATCAACCCGCCAAGCGCACCGACCAGCCAGATATACTTATAACCGGCATTTCCCATAGAATCCAGCCAGCTTCCGCAGATTGTGTACAGATACAAATCCGAAGAATATCCGATGGCAGACGCGATGCCGAAAACGCTTCCTACATAAACAATCGGAACATTGGCTGTAGTTACCAGAGTATACAGGAAATTTGACATCATCCCGTTGAAGGCAAGCAGAATCACTGCTGCTGCCATAATCCATACTGCATACTGTTTTCCGTGAGGAATATACATCATAACCACTGAAAAAACAATGCAGCCGATAGAGAACCTGGTAATCAGTTTACTTGCAGATTGTCCCATTTTGTCACGAAGCATACCGCCTACTGGGGAAAACACCATCAGTGCGCCTGTTCTGATTGCCGCGGAAAATGCCTGCGCAAAAGGTATGCTCTGTTCAAAGGCGTCTGTCAGATAAGGATTGAGATAGGTAATGACAGAGCGAATCAGGAAATATCCAAGGGTGAAAAAGGATAAATACCAAGTGATTGGCAGCTTTGCGGCGTGTGCCATCAGCCTCAGGTCCTCTTTCACGCCCTTGGTCTCTTTCTCATAGGTCATGTTAGGCACGGCAAAGAAGACAGCGATGCCAATCAGGATGCTCAATGCGCCGTAAATAATATAGGCTGCCTTAAAGCCGTTTGGATTATCCGCCAAGGCATATGTAATAATCGCTAAAACGATATACTGCAGGCCCAGGGACAAAATTGCATATGCGATATCCGACATAGCAAACAGTCTCCCCTGTTCATCATCGTTTCCCAGCATTTTAATAATCTTCAGGTAGGCACTCCAGTTCAACGTGATGGCCGTAATTCCAAAGCAGAAAAACAGCAGCGCAAGCATAAAGAAGGAGCTGCATACAGCTACCGCAAAGGAAATCAGACCCGTCAATACACAGGAAGCGATAACCAGCTTTTTCGGATTGAAAATATCCGCAATCCAACCTCCGATAAAATAGCTTGGTACTGCTGAAGCCGCGTATGCCGTCAGCAGCCAGCCCATCTGGGTATCCGTGACCCCATAAGTATTCAGGAACTGATTATAAAAATCATATGCCAGATACGGAATCAGTAAAACGATACTGGAAAATGTAACAATAATTACCAACACTAATTTTTTTCTTATGTTCATTCTTATTCTCCTTTTTAAAGCAACGACTGGCTGAAATCAAACTAAAACTTCTCCGTCTTTTATGACATGAACCGGCGGTTTCGTCAATACGTAAATATCCTGGTCCGGATTGCCTTCTGTCAATACCAAATCCGCCAGCTTGCCCTCTTTTATGGTGCCCAGGCAGTCTCCGAAACCCATGATTTCCGCGCTGTTTCTGGTGGCCTGCAGAAGTATGTCTAAATCGTCAAAAGTATAGTATTCCTTTCTTGCGATAAACTCGTAACCGGGATGTTCCCGCAGCGCCACCAAATCGATATCCGAACCAAAGCCCAATTTGAGTCCTGCCCTATATGCTTTGTTAATGTTGTCAATCTCAATCTGTGCCGCAGCCTTGCTTTTTTCGTATAATTCCTTGGAAACATCTCCGTTAGAAGTATCCAAACAGTAAAGTCCTACGGCACCGGTAGGAACCAAGAAAGTATCCTGGTTATCTCTCAGCATTTCCACACATTCGTCGTCCAGAAAAGTCCCGTGTTCTATGGTTCTGACCTTTGCCGCGATAGCGTCTCTGATAGCGCTGGTTCCATGGCAGTGGGCGCACACATAGGTGCCTTTCCGTCCGGCCGCCGCCACGGCCGCTTCTATTTCCTCCGGCTCGGTAACCTGTACGCCCGGCTCTGCACCTTCGTTCATAAAAGAGCCGCTGACCATTAGCTTAATAAAGTCGTTTCCTTTTCTGAGTTCTGTTCGACAGGCTTTCCTTATTTCCTCCGGGCCGTCCGCTTCAAGATATAAATCGCTGAAGGTGTCGTTTCCCGTCTCCGTCGGCGTTATGATAAGCCCGCAGGAAACCAATCTCGGCCCTTTAATAATACCGCTGTTAATAGCGTCTCTCACGCTGGCTACGGCATTGTAGGAACTCCCGCAGTCGCGAATCATGGTATAACCCTGCCGCAAATATTCATTGGCAAAATCCACGACTCCAAAAATAATTTTGCTCTCCGGCATACACTGCAGTTCATAGGGATTGAAAATAAATCCATATAGATGAGCGTGCATTTCGATAAGCCCTGGTATCAACGTTTTTCCCGTGCCGTCGATTTCCTGCAATTCCTCTTGACAGGGAAAGTCGGTTCCCGCTTCTCTGACAGCAAAAATCTTATTGCCTTTGATGTACACATCGGCGCAGGTACCATCAAAGCCCTCGGTCAGTTCCGGTACCAATCTGCAGTTTCGTAGCGCAATCATCTTTTCGTCCTCCTCTTTCATTCTTTTTAGCTATCATAATCTTTCTCTCCCTATAAATAAAGTGCCAAACGGCACCGGCATAAATAGTCCAAATTTTCACTTTACCTGAAACTACACATCTTTTATAATACTCTTATAAGAATTTTGGACTACATGGAGGGTACCAAATGAAAATCGAAATCGACAGAGGGCTGCGCGCGCCCATATATATTCAGATTAAAAACCATCTGCGGAAACAAATTTTGTCAGGTGAACTTATCAGCGGTTTCAAATTACCGCCTGAACGTGTTTTGGCAAAAGAACTGGGCGTTCACAGGAATACAGTTATCAAAGCCTACGAGGAATTAATCGGTGAATCTCTGATTCAATCTTCTGTTTCTCCCCGCGGCTATTTTGTTACTTACAGCGAGCCTTCGGAATTTAGAAAGCCGACCGGTTTTTCCAGTCGAAAATATCCCGGCGCATTAAGCTTCATGTTGAAAGAAGAGTATTTACAGATGGATACACTTTTCAGCCAGCTTTTCTACAATAACAGCAGTGTAAAAAGAGACAGACCTCTCATTTCCATGGCTGCCGATATTACTTCTCCTGCCCTTTATCCTCGGAGCCAGCTAAGACAGCTCCTCTTGGATTTGGCCCGGGACGATAGCTTTGACTGGTTTGGTTTTTCTCCCTCCCAGGGACTCCCATCTCTCATTTCCAGTATTCAGGGACTTCTCAACCGCCGTCACATACACGCCTCGTCCAGGGAAATTCAGATTGTTTCAGAAACCTATGAGGCGATAGAGTTTGCCTCAAAAATTTTCTTATCGCCCCACGACACTGTCATCGTAGAAGAACCGATTTCACCCGATATGCTCCAGGTATTTCAGTCCATGGGAGTCAATGTCATTACGATTCCCATGGACCAGGAAGGCATGCAGACCCAGTATCTGGAGGGCCTTATCGTCAAATATCGTCCCAAACTAATCTACACCATACCGACGTTTCACTTTCCTACTTCCACAGTTATGAGTCTGTCCCGCCGTTATCAGCTGCTGGAGATGTCTTATAAATACGATGTTCCTGTCTTGGAGGAAGACTGTGATTCCATGATTCGCTACGAAGGAGCTCCCATTCCTTCTCTCAAATCCCTGGACACCATGGGCAATGTCATTTATATCAGTTCGTTTATTGCCTCTATCTGTCCCGGCCTGCGAGTGGGTTATATGGTTTCAACAGAGAAAATTACAAAAAAATTGTCCATGCTCATGGACAATACTCAGATATTCGTAAATCCTGTAGGGCAGTACATGGCCCGTCAGTTCATCGAAAGGGGATTTATCTATGAAAATATAGAAAAGCTCTGTGCCTTCGGACGTGAAAACAGGGATTGTCTCTGCCAAGAACTGGACAAGTACCCTGACATCGGCTACAGATTTACGGTACCTAAAGGCGGTACTTCGCTGTGGTGCCGGATTGAAACTGCAGTAGATTCGCAGGCCCTATTACGAAAAGCCTCTCAGCTGGGGGTCTCCTACATGCCGGGAAATCTCTTTTTCCCATTCAGAAGTAAAGGGGACGACTATCTGCGGCTGTGCTTCGGCAATGTAACCCAGGACGAAATTCGCCAGGGCGTCAGAAGACTCTCTGAAGCCATACGTCTGGTAAGAAAATAAAAACCGCGCCTTGCTGCCCTGATAGTTAACAGAAAGGCGCGGTTTCATGCCCGCTTTTGATTATAAAAGGCCGTCTATCTCTTCCAGCAGCCTCTTCCCGTCGTCAATCTGATTGATTCTTCCCCGCAGCGCCGCACTGCCGGGAAGACCCTTCAGATACCAGCCGATATGCTTACGCATTTCGCGAACGGCCACATATTCTCCCTTTAGAGCGGCTATATCACAGAAGTGCCGCCGCCTCATCTTCTTTTTTTCGCTAATACCCGGAGGGGCCGGAAGCTCTTCTCCCCGCCAGGCTGCAGTCAGCTCCCGAAAAATCCACGGATTCCCCAGAGCGCCTCTGCCGACCATGACGAAATCGCATCCCGTCTGCTCCATCATGGCAATTCCGGATGGGCCGTCTGTCACATCGCCGTTGCCGATAACCGGAATAGAAACCGCTTCCTTAACGGCAGCAATCTGATTCCAGTCGGCCCTGCCGCTGTAATACTGCTGTCGCGTCCGGCCGTGAACAGCTACGGCGGCTGCACCGCCTGCCTCTATGGCCTTTGCAGTTTCCACCGCGTTAATTGAATCCTCGTCGAAGCCAATCCGAATCTTTGCGGTGACGGGTTTTTCAGTATTGCTCACCATAGCGCGGATTAACTCATAAACCAAATCCAGCCGTTTCAGAAGGGCCGAGCCCTCTCCATTTTTGACAATTTTGGGCACCGGACAACCCATATTAATATCCAGCACCGCATTTTCATAGCTGTCAAGTTCTCTGGCAGTAAAAGCCAGTATGTCCGGCTCGCTGCCGAAAACCTGAAAGGCCACAGGTTTTTCCAGCGGGTCTACGTACAGCAAATCCTTGGTCTTTGCCTGCCCATAATAAAGCCCCTTGCCGCTGACCATTTCCGAATATACCAAAGCCGCCCCCATCTCGCGGCAGATTTTGCGAGTGGGAGCGTCTGTAATTCCTGCAAGAGGCGCCAGAAAAAAAGGATTTTCCAGTGTTATATTTCCAATTTTAAGCACTTTATTCATCTGCTCTAATTCCTTTACACGGCCTTGCTGTTTTTTTGTTCTTTTGATAGATAATCTCAAGACCTTCCAGGGTCAGCATCTTGTCCACGTAGTCGATGCACTCTACGCCTCCGTCGATGAGCGTAGACAGGCCTCCGGTGGCGACCACCGTCACCGGCTTTCCGGATTCCGTAATCTCCTCAAGCTCTTTTTTCATCATTCTGACGATATAGTCCACCATACCCATGTGTCCGTATACAAGACCGGACTGCATACTCTGAATGGTATTTTTGCAGATGGTGTGACCCGGTTCCTCAAGTTCCACTTTAGGCAGCTTGGAAGTCTTTTCAAAGAGGGCTTCAGAGGAAATCTTCAGCCCCGGCGCTATGGTACCGCCCAGATATTCCGACTTTTCGGTGATGGCGCAGAAAGTGGTCGCCGTGCCGAAATCAATGACAATCAGGGGACCTCCATACTTATGTACTGCCGCCACAGCATTAACAATACGGTCGGCACCTACCTGCTTTGGATTATCGTATTTAACGATAAGGCCGGTTTTAACGCCTGATTCAACAGTGATAGCTCTGCAGTTGAAATATTTCATAGAAAGGTGCTGCAGGGTGTAGAGCACTGACGGCACTACGGTGGAAATAATTACGTCTTTCACATCGCCGGTCTTCAGTCCTTCATATTCAAACAGCTGATTGACAATCATACCGTATTCATCGGCGCTTTTATTGGTGTCCGTCTTGATTCTCCAGTTGGTAATTAACTCTCCGTCTTTAAAAACTCCAAGTACAATGTTACTGTTACCAACGTCAAAAGCTAATAGCATTGATGTTTCTCCTTCACTTCTTCCCGGCGTCCCCAGGGGCACGTCCAGGTGATGTCCTTTTATTTTACAACTCTGTCCAGCCTCTTCAGCGCAAGAGCCATAGTCAATCCCGGAATAACGCGGTTACCGGTGATTTCCGCACCCAGCACTTCGTTGATACGCTTCAGCCTGTACTGTACAGTATTTGTGTGAATCCCCATAAACTCCGAGGTCTTTCCGCTGTTCATACCGGCGTCCAGAACAAAGGTCTCCAGGGTTTCCAAAAGCTGTTTCGCCTTGTTCTCACCCATTTCCTTTCTGAAAGGATCCAAAAGGTCCATATAGTTCTTCTTCAGATAGCCGCCCTGTACCTGCAGATTGATGCAGTTGGACACCAGGGCCAGCTCATATTTGGTAAATACTCGCTTATACGGGAATACGCTTTCTACAAAGGTCCAGGTTTCGCTGATTAAGCGGAAAGCGTCGCCGGCGCCCTCAATCCCGTCAAGACCTGTGGCGTGGAAAATGCGAACTGTCTTGCTGCCTTCTTTCAGTTTGTCGAAAAGCCGCAGGCAACTGGTCTTTTCAGATACCTCCTCGTCCTCACGCTTTTCGCCGTTTTTCAGCACCATACCGTAGGTTTCCTCCCCCTCGGTAATCCGCAGTACTTCGATACCTTCGTTTTTCTCAAAATCGCTTATTACCGAATTTCCCTGGTTGGTTTCGATGCCTTTCGCATAAAATACGCTGATAATATTATCGGCCTTGATGTCCATCTCGTCTTTGAGAGAATAAGCCAGTGACTTATTGCCTCGAATCAGAGCCTTGATGAGCTCTGCCCGCACGTCCCTCTCAGGGGTGTACTTCCACATGCCCATGGCAAGTTCAATGATTTCAGCCAGCTTGGTGATTTCTCCTGCCGAATAATTATCCTCGTTGTCAACGATAAACAGGAAATACTTCTCCTTGTTGATGGTGATAGGACCCCAATAGGTCAGTACTCCGTTGACGTCGATAAAGGTATAAATCCCTGCTTTCTCCACGTCCCGCTCTTTACCCATGCGAATGGCGTCGGCAATGGTGGTTCTCTGTCTGGTTTCAATGGACAGAATTGGATTAAAGTCCTTGGACAGCAGTACCACCTGGAAATCATTGCTGACAGCCGCCTCCCGCAGGGCTGCCTGAAAGGTCTTGTGTTTTTCAAAATTCAATAAGTGGTAAATGGTGTTATTAATCAGGCTGTTCTTAAAGTTATCCCCATAGAGCAGCTTATCCATAATCTGTTCTATGGCATCAGAATACTCCGCCGGATTATTCTTCGGGATTACGATAAGAGGAAGGCCTACAGCCTCAGCCGTTTCAATGACCTCGCTGTCGGTACTGGTCAGCCCCTTTTCCAGATGGAAAATCACCAGGGCGCTGACCCCTTCCTTGGCAAGGGCCTTTACCACTTCGCACTGCAGCTTTTCTCTGCCGTGCATGCCGTAAAATGACGTGAGAACAATCTGTTCACGCACTCCGTTATTTTTAACCGCAGTTTCCAGGCTGACCGCGTCCATCACCGAAACGGAGCGCACACGGTTTCCGATATTCCTCTTGCCTGCAGCCAGAATGCTGGGACTGAATGCCTCTAAGCTCAAACAATCATTTACAGTTATTTTCATAGATTACCTCTGTCTTCCTTATCCCCGTTTCCGCTGTCATGGTCAGCAGACGTATCACCGTCGGCCTCCTCTGTATCCGGCAGCTCAGGGTCTTCACCAATAGCTTCTTTTCCCTCTCCGCTTCTGGTGACTTCCTCGAAATCATCTTCCAGATAATCTGTATCGTATTTTGCAAGTTCTTCTGCCAGTTTCTCTTCCTCTTCCCGGCGAATACGCTGGTATTCCGCAGCCTCTTCCTCGTTGATTTTCTGAATCTGGGCGTCCTTCTCACGCACCTGCTCAGCCAATCCTTTGGCGTCGATTGCCCCGGTATACAGCGCTTCAAACTGCTCGCCGTCCAAGGTTTCTACTTCCAGCAGGGCCTGTGCCACTCGTTCCAGCTTATCCATGTTTTCCTGTAAAATCTTAACGGTCTCCTGGTACGCGTCCTCGATGATTGCCTTGACTTCGTGGTCTATCTCTGCAGCCACACCCTCTGAGAAGTTCTTGCGTGTGGAGAAATCCTTGCCCAGGAAGACTTCGTCGGAGTCGCTGTAGTTCACAGGACCGATTTTTTCGCTGAAACCGTACTTGGTCACCATGCCTCGTGCGATTTCGGTTGCACGCATGATATCGTTGCTGGCTCCGGTACTGATATCGTCGAGGGTCAACTGCTCGGCTACACGGCCGCCTAAAAGGTGTTTGATAGCGTTAAGCATACCCTTCTTGGTTTCGTAAGCTCTGTCTTTTTCAGGCAGGGACATGGTGAAACCACCCGCTCCGCCTCTCGGAATAATGGTAATCTGGTGAACAGGGTCCGATTTCGGTAGGCTCCGCATTACCACCGCATGGCCGGCCTCGTGGTAGGCCGTCAGCTTCCGTTCTTCTTCACTGACGACTCTGCTCTTCTTTGCAGGGCCCGCCATAACCTTGGTTGCGGCCTCTTCTATCTCTGCCATTCTAATCTTTCGGCCGTTTCTTCTGGCCGTAATCAGAGCGGCTTCATTGAGCAGGTTCTCCAGGTCCGCCGGTGTAAAGCCCGGCGTTCTTCTGGCCAGAATCTTAGGAGAAACCTCCTCGGACAACGGCTTGTTCTTGGAGTGAACCTTGATAATTTCTTCTCTGCCTTTAATATCCGGAACGCCGATAACAATCTGTCTGTCAAATCTGCCCGGTCTGAGCAGTGCAGGGTCCAGTACATCGGGTCTGTTGGTAGCCGCCAGAATGATAATGCCGGAATTTTCACCGAAACCGTCCATCTCAACCAGCAGCTGGTTCAGGGTCTGTTCTCTTTCGTCGTTGCCGCCTCCAAGGCCGGCGCCTCTCTTACGGCCTACCGCATCGATTTCGTCGATGAACACGATACAAGGGGCGTTCTTCTTGGCCTGGTCAAAGAGGTCTCTAACTCTGGACGCGCCCACGCCGACGAACATCTCAACGAAGTCGGAACCGCTGATGGTAAAAAACGGAACGCCGGCTTCTCCTGCGGTAGCTCGTGAAACATAGGTCTTACCGGTTCCCGGAGGACCTACAAGCAGAATGCCTTTAGGGATTCTCGCCCCTACATCATTGTACTTTCTCGGGTCTTTCAGGAAGTCTACCACTTCCTCAAGTTCTTCTTTTTCCTCGTCAAGGCCTGCCACGTCGGCGAAGGTAATCTTCCGGCCCTCGCCTTTATAAAGCCTTGCCTTACTCTTACCGAAAGAAAAGGCCTTGCCGTTGCCGCCCTGGTTCATCATCAGATAAAACAGGAATCCCAGCGCCACCACCATGATGATGGTCGGCAGCAAATTGAGAATCGCTGAACCGGAGGATGGCTTCGGGCCTCCATCGTAATCCAGCTTATTCTCCTGTGCCTGCGGGAAAATATAGGTGCTCTGCAGCCAGTCGATGTCGGTAATACTTGCCGCAAAGGTGTAAATATATTTATCATCCCCTATTTTCGCAGTGATTTTGCTGTCTTCAATCTTGATTTCACTGACTCTCTCTGTGGCCAGATAATTTGCCAGGGTTGAAAACTTAACCTGCTTGTACTCGGCGCTGCCTCCGTCTCTGTAGAAAAAGGCCGCCGCAAGTACCAGCGCAAAAATAATTAAGTAAATGCTGATATTCTTTGCGAATTTTTTCAATTTAGCTTTTCTCCTCCCATGTTTTTGTTATCAATTTTCAAAAAATTTGTTCTTTCCTAACAAAACAGTTCTATAATTTTATCATATTTAACAAATTATTTCAATACAAATCACCTTTTTTGTGGCCTCACACAGCCTGTATTTTGATGTAAACCTGCCTTTATCCTTTTCTGACAGAATCCACAGCACTTCTCTTCCTATTTTTACCAGAGGAATCCGGTCCCGGCAGTCCCGGGGAACCTTTCGGTCTACAAAATAATCCTGTATTTTTTTGGTTTTATTTTCTCCGATAGAAATAAAGTCTCTGCTCCGGCGAAATCCAAGCGTAATACGGCTCTCAAAATCCTCTCCAAAGGCCTCCTGTAGTTTTTCCCAGTCAAAAACGCCGTGACTTTCCTGCATATCCGAAGCCTGATATTCCCCCAGGCTCATCACCGTAAGCTTCATGCCGGACGGCAAATTATTCTGCGCTTCCCCATTATCTCGCCCCACTTTCACATCGCTGTAAACTCGAGCGAGAAAATAGTCTTTCGGCAGTCTGCACATGGCTGACGGCATAGGGTGAAATACGATTTCCTCACAGTTTTCAAAATGCGCCGCCGTCACATCCTCCGTCAGACCCAGGTCTGAAAAAGCCATGGCAAGTGCTCTCCGCCGAACTGCTCTATGGCAGCCGCGCAGCACATCTCCCCCAAGGAGAATTTCCGTTTCATCTCTGCGCAAAACCGCCTTTCCATAGATGTCTCGTGCCTGTTCCCACAGGAAGTCTCTGTCCATGCGGGCATTTTTCCCCATTCTTATCAGTGTATCCTTTATAGCCGGGTTATATTCCTTCTGCAAATAAGGAATGAGCTTTAAGCGAATCTTATTTCTGGTATAAACTGCCTCCCGGTTGGTATGGTCCATTCTCGGTGAAAGCCCCTGGTCCCGGCAGTAAGCCAGAATATCCTCTCTGCTTACGTCCAGCAGCGGCCTGACAATTCTATTGCCCCATTCATCTGTCCGCTCATAGGAAATCCCTGAAAGTCCGTCGATACCCGAACCCCGAAGCAGCCGGAACAGAATGGTTTCGGCCTGGTCGTCGGCATTCTGGGCTACAGCAATACAGATGTTTTTCTGCTCAATGCCGCTGCCTCGAAGTTCCCGGGCCACTTTGGCAAAAGACCCATAGCGGGCTTTTCTTCCCGCCTCTTCACTGGTCATTTTCTCCGCCTTCGCCATGGCGCTGCAGTCGCAGACAAAGGTTCTGCAGGGACAGCCCGCCTGTCGGCACAGCTCTTCAACAAAGGCCTGGTCTTCCTCAGCGGCGCCGGGACGCAGTCTGTGATTGATGTGTACCGGATGAATCGTAATCCCCAGTTCTTCAGACACTTTTAAAAGCACATGAAAAAGACACACCGAATCAGGGCCTCCTGAAAGGCCGAGTACGATGTGTTGATTTGCCTGGATTAATTTATATCTGTTAATTGTATCTAAAACCTGTTTTATTACCATAACAAATTAAGTATACCACAGATTTTGCCGGTTTAAAAGATGATATCTTGTTAAATCGCCGCAACCATGACAGTCAAATCGTCCCGTTCTCGAATGCCGTATTTTTCTGCGGCCTTGTTGACGATAAGCTCAGCCACTGTATTAGGGTCCCGAGTTCCCATCTGCAGCAACCGCTCTCTCAGCCAGAGGCAGTCCGGATCGCCGCGGTCGCAGTCGGTAATTCCGTCGGAGACCATAATGAGAAGGTCTCCTCTGCGGAGTCTGACGTCGATGTATTCCAGTTTCATGCCGCCCAGAATCCCCACCGGAGGCGCCGGACGTTTCAGCATGGATACCCTTCCGTCGTGCTTGACAAAGGTAGAGGCTGCGCCCATTTTGAAAATCTGCGTCCTGCCGGTTTCCTTGTTGATAATGGCAAGGTCCACCGTAGCAAACATGTCCGACTGATTTCCTGTAATTAAAATAGAATTGACTGTTTTTACGGCAAGCTCCACGTCAAATCCTGCTTCCAGCAGCTCTGACAGGGTATTGACGACCATCTGACTTTCCGCTGCCGCCCTGCTGCCCTTGCCCATACCGTCGCTGATAATCAGCGCCTGCTTATTCTTTCCGAAAGAAAAGGACATACAGCTGTCTCCCGACACCTGCTGAAAGGCATAGGAAGCCTCTCCCACAGGAATTTTCGGCAGTTCTCTGGCTGCAGTCAGCCTGCCTCCGCCATTTAAATCCGCCAACAGAGCGTCTACGGTTCTTGCCATACCCTCAAACTGATAAGAAATAATCTGGCGGCTGTCCATATCCTCGCCGTAAAGCTTGGCAAGGGCGGAAAAAGCCTGCCGCTTCCTGAGAAGTCTGCCCTTTACCGCGTGGAGTTTCAGGTCCTTCTCGCTGATTGCCTCCGGCATAAATCTTTCTTCTCCCATGCACCAAAGTTTAACAAGAAGGCTCTGAGGCAGCGCGATAAATACCGCCGCTGCCGCCGCGACTCCGTATATCTGCTCTGCCGCCGAAACCGCCATGACTGCAAACATGGTCATAGCCAGAAGTGTTTTACGATAATGTCCGTCAATGAGGGAAGCCAGAAACCAGCCTGCCAGCAGCGCCGTCATAACACTTACAAAGATTTCTGAAGAGACGCCGTTCTGACACTGGGCGTATACTGCCGCTGCCGCCGTCATCGCCATGGCAGGCAAAATCCCTTTGCAGTATTCCACTGCCAAAATAGCCAGCACCCACAGAGGAAACACCACTGAACTGACGCCTACTGCCCCAATAACAGATACCGCCGCAATCATCAGAGCAAACCCAACTTTTTCTGACGGCACGGCTGCCGGATTCTTTCCCACAAAGACCACCCTCGCCAGGGTGTTGAATACCCGTATGTATATGACCACGGCCGCTGCCTCTTTTATCAATACCGTGACGCTGAGCAGATAGAGCATATGACTTGCCGCATAATAAAGGCAGCTGCAAAGCACCAGTACCGCTACGGCCACTGCTGTTCTCTGATTGATGGTAAACCTGTGCTTGTGAAAAAACAGAAAGAACAGTCCGCAGATGGCCATGGCTATCATGTCCCCGTAAAAGTCCAGTCCCTGACCGCTGTAGGTCAGCATGGCGGCGGCCATCACAGGCACCAGATAGATGTACACCGTAGATACTGCCGCCATGACCGTAATCAGCGCTATAGCTGCCGGAAAAGTTCCGTCAAACAGATTGATTCTGCCGATGAGAAAGGCCGCAGCCAAGGTGGCTGAAATGGTCTTTATGTTGATTTGATTTCCTACGAATTCCATAATATTTCCCCTTTATTCCCTTTGATATTGACAGCATACCACAGCGGCCTTGGTACTTGTTGTCGAAACCCTGTGTCGAGAAGAAATTTCCGTGGTATTTTCATAGTGCTTATGGTATAATGTCTGCGCACGGCGACTGACGAGCCGGAGGCGATGACAGAGCTTAGTGCTTATGGTATAATGATTCCTATCGACACTACTTGGAGGAAATATTATGATTGACAAACTGTTTTCTGCCTGTTTTGTAGGCGTATTGGTCTTTCTGGGAGGCTACATGGCCACCCGGCGGTCCGTCTTTGCCGTTATCGGCTTTATCCTGCTGATTTTTGCCTGCATCTTCCGTTTTATTTTAGGGAAGAAAAACCGGGACCTTCGCTTTTTCAAAAAAAGAGATGATAAAAAGGCAGCTATACAGCAGAAGTATGTCCATAAGGACGCCGCCGACACTGCCGGAGAAGGCGGAGAAGAAGAGGAAAAATAGCCAAGGGAAAAATGGGACGGCTTCCTCATATTACCTTCCCAGAAACAGAAGTGCGGACAATTCCCCGAGCCGGTTATACCACCGAGCCGAGGCTTTGTCCGCACTTTCGTCTTTCTCTTTAATTTTCAATCAGTTCGCCGTTGTAGTACACGTACATCGGCATCTGGCGCATAACATGAATATCCTGGTCCGGGTTTCCCTTGACGATTACCAGTTCCGCAGCTTTTCCCTCTTTGATGGTGCCCTTTCGGTCCGCCATTCCTGCAATCTCCGCACTGTACCGGGTAGCCTGCAGCAGGATGTCCGTATAGTCAAAATCATACCACTCGGTTCTCGCATAGAACTCCATTCCCGGATGGGCGCAGAAATTCTTCTTGTCGATATCTGAACCAAATCCCATCTTCAGTCCCGCCCGATAGGCGCGGTTAATGGAATCTTTCTCCATCTTTTCATATTTTACACTCTTTTCATAGGCGTCCTCAGACAGGCCCGCGTCGTCCTCAAGACATGCAAGGCCGATAGCTGCAGTAGGCACCAGGAAAGTGTTTTCGTTGTCCTTCAGCATCTCAATGGCTTCCTCATCGATAAAGCTGGCGTGTTCGATGGTGTGAATGCCGGTTTTAATCGCCAGTTTGATGCCCTCTGCTCCATGGGCGTGTCCCATAACGTAGCTGCCCTTGCGGCGGGCAATTTTCACAGCTTCCCGCAGTTCATCCTCCTCCGCAATCAAATCACCCGGGTTTCCCGCTTCGTTTAAGTAAGCGCCGGTTACCATGTATTTGATAACCTGATTACCCAGCTCAAACTGCTCTCTGCAGGCTCTGCGCACCTCATAAGGTGAATCAGCCGGATAATACAGAGACGAGAAAGTATCGTTACCGATTTCAGTAGGTGTGATAATCAGACCGGAGGATATAATTTCCGGTACATTGATATATCCCTTTGCCGCCGCCTTGGAAAGTCCGGCTGTCACGTTGAAAGGGCAGCCCGCGTCTCTGATGGTGGTATAGCCCTGTTTCAGATACTCTCTGGCATAATCGTACATTTCGTAGCAGCTGTCCACAGCCGACCGGTTTCTCAATTCCTTAAAGTCCAAATCCGTCAGGCACAGGTGGGCGTGCAGGTCAAAAAATCCCGGAAGCAGCGTATTGCCGCCGGCATCTACTGTCCGGCAGTCCGCCTTTATTTCACCGGGCGCACCAATCTGCGCAATTACATGGTTGTCGTCTACTAATACATCTGCATATTCTCCGTCAAAGCCCTCAGTAAGCGCTTTAACCAGTCTGCAGTTTCTGAATAAAATCATATTTTCCCTCCTTATTTCTTGTTAATTGCCTTGCGGCCTCTCTTCTTTTTTTCCTTATCGTCGTTGATAGACGATGTTAAATCAACATTTTCAAAACCGTTGCCGATGATTTCCGAAGCGGAAGAAAGCACGATAAAAGCCGTCGGGTCGTGCTTCTGTACAATATTTTTTAGACGGGGAATCTGTGCCGGCGTCACTACTACAAAGAGCACTTCCCGGCCGGTCTTTGCATACATGCCGGTTCCCGAAAGAGCCGTTACACCGCGCCCCATTTCAAACATAATTTCATCGGCAATCTTCTCCTGATTGACGTTGGCAAAGATATAAAACATGCTGGCCCGGTTAAAGCCGCTGTTCATTTTGTCCGTCACCACCGCCGCCATGGCGATTGCCAAAATGGCATAAATACCGGCTTCGATATTGCCGTACACCACTGTGGCCAGCACCACGATGGAACCGTCAATGGCCATCAGAAGCTGACCGATACTGAAAGTCTTGAACTTAGTAATCAGCAGCTTTGCTAAAAGGTCCGTACCGCCGGTGGAGATTCCCGCTTTTATTGAAAAAGACGAAGCAACGCCGTAGAGAAGTCCGCCGCAGACCACCGCCGCCAGCTTATCATCGGTCAGACACGGCAGAAAGGACAGTAAATCCACGATGAGGGAGTAAATACCTACGGTAACTACGGTCATCAGCACGTATTTCTTTCCCTTGATAGTCGCTCCCCAAAGCACAATGGGAATATTCAGGATAAACACCGTCAGCCCTACCGGTACGGAAATAAAGTAATTCATCACAGTTCCGATGCCCGCAAGGCCTCCGGCCGCGATATTATTGTCTACATAAAAGAGGTTCAAAGCCATGGCGTATCCAATGTTGGCCGCCAGCAAGTACAGTATCTGTTTCCAAGTAATCCCAATCTTCCCCCGAAGTGATTCCTTCCCCATTGTCATTCCTCCAGGATTAAACTAATATCACAATTTATCTTGTCTGCCGTCTCATTTACCTGATACCGTAAAACGCCTTGGCGTTTTCACAGGTGATACGTGCTGCCTCTTCATAAGAAATGCCCTTCAGTTCGGCCACTTTACGGGCGGTATATTCTACATACGGCGACTTGTTCTTCTTTCCTCGGAAAGGTTCCGGCGTCAAATAGGGCGCGTCCGTTTCTACCAGCAGAAATTCAATGGGAATTTCCCGTACCACATCCTGGGTTCTGCGGTTGTTCTTAAAGGTCACCGGACCGCAGATGGATAAAGTCGCACCCAGCTTGATATATTGCTTCGCTAATTCCTTGCTGCCGGAAAAGCAGTGCAGCAGCACCCTGCTGTCAGGAAGTTCTTCTCCGCCCGGTCCCTTTCTCTTCGGGAACCAACTCTGCCGCTCTTTGGAAAATGCGCCCTCTTCTTTCAGGATATCGAGAGTTTCCTGGTCCGCGTCCCTGCTGTGAATCGCTATGGGCATTTTCAGTTCATTGGCCAGCTGAATCTGCCTGCGAAACCAATACCGCTGGGTCTCCCTGTCGGAATGGTCGTAAAAAAAGTCCAGTCCGATTTCTCCAATGGCCTGCACCTTATCTTTCTTAGCAAGGCCCCGAATCAGCTCCAGCACCATGTCGTCCATATCTTTCGTATCGTGGGGATGGTACCCTACTGCCGCATAGCACCACGGTTTTTCCCCGGCGTGTTTTACCGCCAGCTGAGAACTTTCCAAATCAAAGCCTACGTCCATGACGTAGGAGACATCAGAAGCCTCAATCTCCTCCATCAGAGCTCTGCGCTGTTCCTCCGTAAAGCCTTCGTTATTCAAGTGTGTATGTGAATCAAATAGCATGTGCTTCTCCTTATGTTTCTCTGTTGCTTTAAATAGTGTACCACCGGCAGAAACGAAACACAAGAAAAATTCAGTCCGAAAAATAGAGATTTTATTAAAGTAAAGTGAACAGCCACAGGGAGGAGGCAGACGCCGCCCGTTCTGTGCTTATCTTCTATCCCTTCACCAAGAAAAACGCCTGCGAAGGCAGGAAATCATATAGGGGTAGGGGGTATATTGCTGAAAATTTTACGACTGCATATCCCGCACAAGGCCCTCTCCTCATTGCTGCGGGACATTTTTGCCTCGTTCAGCGGACTGATTGAGCAGAAAACATCAGTGACGGCAGCTTTTCAGGCCTCTACGCTCGCCGGATAATACCAGATTTAGAATTTATTTACATATTTTTACATGAACTTTTTATAAAAACTCTCTTTTTTGGGCGGTAAAATGCTCAGATACCCCCCTGTTTTTACAAAAAACATCCCGCAAAAGGCTACAGACCGTTGTTGCGGGATGTCGGAGTCAAAACATACGCCGAAAATTTTTCTCCGGTTACTGTTTTCCCAGTCTTTTGAAAGCCATGATGAGTTTCCCCGACTGGGAGATTGTGGGAACCCTCAGCCTGACGCAATTCTTGCCCAGCGGCTCAAAATCCCTGCCGCTGCAGGTCAGAATGTTCTCTTCCATCAAGTAAGCCTGTAAATCTACTTCTTCATCTTCATGACGCAGCAGGCAGATTGGAACCCGGTCGTCAGTCTCCGCCATGACAATCTGGCTGCCGCAGGCATCCCGCAGAGCTCCCTTGATTATCGCAAAGTCGATGCCGTGGGTACATGGCTGTACCGGATTTTTTAGAATCGCAGAAGTCAGCGCCCGCGATACCTCGTTCATCATATACGGATTGCTGATTTTCTCGATAAATTCCACCAGCTCCTTGTTGGTGATGAGATATCCGGCTCTGGCGCCTGCAAGGCCCCATCCCTTTGAAAAAGTCCTGACGGAAATCATACATTTGAAGTCGGGGCCTAAGTTGACAGCAGATTCTTCTACCGGAATAAAATCCGCATAGGCTTCGTCGATGATACAGTACACGCCCAGGGCCTCGCACTTTTCCAAAACCCTGCGCATTTCATTCAGGGTCAATGTCTGTCCCGTTGGGTTGTTAGGATTGTCAATGTACACAAGAGATGTCTTTTCCGTGATGCTCTCAATCAGCGCCTCCGTGTTTTCCCTGAAGTTATCCTCAGCCCTCGTCTTCACGCCTTTTATCTGCATTCCCATCATTCTGGCGTATTCCACCATACTGGTAAAGGTGGGCAGAAAACATACCACTTCGGAGTTCTCTGCGGCAAAGACATTGACCAGAAGGCACAAAGCGGAAATACTTCCATCCGTCATCACGATATTTTCCGGTTCAATATCCGCTTTGCCAGCCCAATAATCCACCGCAGCATTTTTTGCCTCGTCTCCGTGGGGATATTGATACAGCCGGTTTACATCAAAATTTTTGATGACCTCGACGGCCTTATCCGGATAGCCGTATGGATTGATTCCCAAGCTGCAGTCCAGTGTGTTTTCATCCGGCCGGGGCGTATGGTCAGCATAACTTTTCACGTCCACTTTCAGTAAGTCTCTGATTCTGTTGCTTCCAAACATCTTAGATACTCCTTTCGGGGTTATTACAGTTTATATCTATTATACAGGACCTTGTAAAATACTGCTATATCATTTTTTGCCCCTATAGACTAACAGAGAGAGGTTTCCCTCTCCCCGTTAGTTTGTTAATTAAAATGATAGGAATATGCTATGGTTCCGCCAGTCGCTTTTCGTCCGGCGACCCCATTGATTTCAGATTATTGTGGGCATAATTATCATTGTTTTTGTTTAAAGCTGCAGGTAGTTATTTTTGTATGTACCATACTTTCTGAACACTAGCAAGTGAACTGCCCGGGATAAAAGATTGTTCTATGTTAATATAGTTTTTACTCGCATTTTTCGCAGGGTCTAAAACTTTGAAGTCTTTGCTTAAATAAACTGCATGAGAGCGAGATGAATTCCATCCATATATCACTATGCCCTCAGGATGCTGTTGAAGAAGGCTTTTTAGTTTTGCTTTCTTTTGTGCTATAGAACCATCAATATATAAAGCTCTTACCTTGCAGTTACATGCATTAAACGAATTGCTTAAACCATTGTTCCATCCAGCTTTTCGAATCATGGATTCTGTAATATCTGAATAGTTCTTATTATTCATATAATAATATGATCTAATTAAAATAGTGGCCGCAGCACTAGTACAGCTATTTGAATACATTTGTGAAACCCTCACACTTGCTGGAATACTGCTTCCAGTTACTACAGTTCCACCGTTGGACGAAGAGGTCTGCTTTTTTGTGCAATAATCTAGGCATACCCATCCGGTCTTTTTATTGTACGTGGTTTTTCCCCAGTTTCCGCTGACCTGCGTTACGGTCAGTTCCGTTCCATATGGAACAGCGGTTAATATTTTTCCGCTGGTGCTTGCTTTACTTCTTAAATTCACGCCTCTTACATGGGATACGTAGTACTTCTGTGAAGTGCTGGCGGCTGCCAGCTTTACCTTTATACTCACCTTCTTAAAATCACCATCTACATTATTTCCCAGAACGAAGGTTATTGTTCCTGCCTTTGTCGCCTTAATCGTCAGCGTCGCAGTACAAACTGAAGGATATCCTTTCCATTGGGTGGACTGGGTGCCGGAAATACCATTCGACACATATGCCTTCGCATATCCGATTCCTTCTCCCTTAAACTGAATCTTAACTGTTGACGCTTTTCCAGCCGTTACTGTAACGGAAGACGGCGCAGTAACACTTATGTTCTTGTAGCTGACAGCAAAGCTGTCGGATACTGTTGTGGATAACAACATAAATAAAACCAGTAGTAACGAGCATACCCTCATCATACCTCTTTTTAAATTCATTTTTTCCATCGTTCTCTCCTTTTCTTACTCTATTTTAGTCAAGGTCGCTTCCCAGTCAGCAGCATCATGTATGATTACAGCCAGTGTCCCTTCTTCGAGAATTCCTTCAATTTCCATGGTTCGATTTTCTATATCGCTCCACTCTCCATCGACGTTTGAATAGCTTTCTCCACCGGTCAAAAGAATCCGAATCTTATTATCTTCTATGGAGTATGTGCCGTATAGTACCTCGCGGGAAAAGAAACAGGTTACCTGGGATTCATCTTCAAAAGTTAATGAAATCACATCTGCCATACAAGTGGTCTCCAGATTCTCCCAAGTTCCAAGAAGCTCCACTTGATTTTCTTCCGGATTCAACAATCTGTAATCGTCAATTTCCACTATATCCAGCAGATTCTGTGTAAAACGGTCTTCCGTAACAGAAGCTGTCTCGGAATCTATCTCTTCTTCATAAATGAAGGTTTCTATCACTGCACCTCCTCGTACTTTGATTTCCCAAACGCTATATACACCCATGTGACCGCTCACGTTATATACACAGCCGCTTTCACCGGCATACAGCGCAGAGTGAAATCCTGAAAAACTCCCCACATATGCGCTTTCGTCATCTATAAGGGTAAATACTTTCCACTGAAGGTCTGCTTCACAGGTTCCTTCTAATAAAAGTAATTCCTTGGTTCCATCTCCATCCAGGTCATATAGGGTATACCCGCATGATGAACTGTCTGAATATGTCTGTGCAGTCTGCTGCAGTAACGGCTGGTAAAGAGTATAGTCTGCTTCCTGCTGCTCAAACTCATCCTGAATCTCAGTCACTTCCTGCTGCTCATAATCGTATTCTTTTATGGTTCCATCCGAAAAAACAATCTCGGCAGTATCTTCTCCCAGAGTCTGAACATCTCCGTCTTCAAACTCTATGAGTTCTTCTGCGTTTTGCCCATCCATATCGCATACGTTGATGCTGTCCCCGTCTTCACCTTCTTGAACAAAATAGATTTGGTCGCCGGAAATCACCGCTTGATTGCAAGGCGGAATAGGATTTTCTTCATCACTATTTAAATCAACACTGATGAAATTTTCTTCGTCGTTTTCATCCATGTAGAATCCCAGCAAATACTTTCCACTCTGTCCTTCAATTTGAAAGTCTTCTCTGAAGCATTCCGTCGATTGCGCTGAGCAGTCAAAGTAAAACACATCCTTATTTCCCGGCTTGCCTTCGCTACGTACAGCATAATACAATTTGTCGTCATAGTATCCGGAAAGGGAGTCTAGCCCCTTAACTTCAGTTATCAGGTTACATTGACCGGTTTTCGCGTCAGCCTTATAAAGTGTTCCTTTTTCTCCGTCTACTGCTGCAAAGTAAACCTGCTCTCCGTCATAGGAGATAGTCGGTTCAAGACCTTCTCCCTCGGAAGATTGCCAAAGCACTTTCTCTTTAAAATCTCCACCCGACAACATTAGTTTACTGGTTAAATTTCCGTTCTTATCAATGCCTTTCTGCAGCGATATAAATGCGTCGCCAAATTTCTGCTTTGTACTTTTTTCGCTGCTGCCGGCAATATCCTTTGTCAAGATATTCATCACTTTATTTTCCGGTTTTGTTTCTTCCTTCTCTTCTAAGGTTTTACAGGCGCTGGAGAACAGCATCAAACAGCCTATCAACAGTATGGCTAAAAACTTTTTTATGTACATGTCTCTCCTCTTTAACATTTGTGAATATCAATTTACTACTTCATTGTAGCAATCGTTGCATACAAACATAATGCCCAGTAAGCTTTCATAGTGTTTCGTCGCTTTATCATGGCACAACATACATTCACTGCTACAAACTTCACAGACGTACACCAGAGTACCATCACTTTTTTCATACTCCTGCGATGGACTTTGTCCGCAGTACATACAAGGTTCTTCTGTCATTGATCCGCACCCTGACAGCATACAAATCAACGCCACAAGGAAGATTCCAAAAAACTTTTTTATCATTATCTTGTCCTCTCTTTCTCTTAGTTTTCTGAGGTAAACGTCCTACTATATATCATATTATTTTTTTTATCAAAATACTCTACCTTGACGCTCACACCTTTGATTCCGCTTTCTTTCTCCAATGCTGAAGCAATTTCAACATAAGTGTCTTTGATTTCATCCAGTTCATCTTTTAATTTAGTTTTTATTTCATCTATAGTACTGCTATCTATAATATAGTTTATTGTTCCACTATATATTAGCGTATTATCCTTTACTGTGATTTTCACTGTATCGCTCTGAATTGCTTCTATCTCTGCTCTAAGGATAATACTCGCATTAAGAAATTCTTTTAATGTCTTAGGCTCAACATCTGATATCCCAATTTCCATAGTATCATATCCGCAATCATCGTCTGCATATATGCCTATGGCATCCTTAAGATAATCGTAAACTCGTCCTTCCTCATAATGTAGGTCTGTTGATTTTATTGATTTGTTCATCTCCTCAGTAACATCAACCCTAAAATAGCTTATTTTTTCACCATGGTTTACTCGATATATACCAAATAATTTATCATCATACGTGTCATAACTCTTTTCCTGCGCCCTGGCAAAGATTACCGCTAATCTTTCCCAATCCACCTGCTCTTCTGACTGAAAATAATCATTCACAAATGTTTCTGCATCAGCATCCATCGCAGTATAAATGAGTTTCAAATCTTCTCTGGAAATCTCCGCTTCATCCTTATATCTTTCAACAAGCCCTTCAACCTTAACCTTTAGCACATCTTCCGTAACCTTTATCTTCAGCGCCTTTGCCGTCTGCTCGCTATATTCTGCGGTTATGGTAACTTCGTCTCCGTTTGACAGCCCTTCTGTTTTGTCTATGGAATATGTAACATCGTCGATAAATTCTTCGATTCCAATTTTTGTCTTGTCATAGTCAAAATTTCCTGACTGAGGATACGTTTCCACAATGCCTTCTCCGTCATATCCGCTGAAGGTCGGGGTTTCCATTCCTTCCATAAGATTAATCTGGTCAAAGTTAAAGAAAGTATCGTAGATTTTAAATCCTGCAAATCCCACAATGATAACAGCAACTGCGCCGATTATGGCAGCTTTCTGTTTCTTCGTTAATTGCTTTACTCTTTTCGTTGCCGCAGCAGATGCCTCTTTGGCTTTTTGTGCCGCGGCGCCTGATACCTCTTTCATCTTCTGCAGGTCTGCCTCATACTGACTGGAAGAATCTGTCCCTTCGATATTGCCGGTAATTGTTGAAAAGGATTCGTCGGCAGCGCCGCCATTTTTTCGCAATTGATATACATCTACACAGGCGAAGACTCCTGCTGCTATGCCTCCAATGAGAATATATGTAAGGACTCCAATTATTGAAATAGCAGGAACGATTAAACTTGCTCCGTCTGAGACCAGCCCTAAGAGATTTGTGATACTGCCTAAGCCCTGTCCTGCCAGATTTTTTATTTCGGCTGCAAAAGACACTATCTTTAATGCAGAATATACGGTCGCTGCCCCTGAAATGAGGTATATTAAATATCGTATATTTTTCACGCCTTTGTACGCATATTGAATGGCGTTTCCAATAACCTCTATTACAGATGCAATCCCGACAAAGAAAAACAGATAGTAAACGGTCTTTATACTTGAGCTCAATGCCATGAGCATCTGCAATTCGTCCATGTTGCTCTGTTCCGCCTGAATGAGCGTGTTCCCCAGGGAGACAGTTTTTATTCCGATGAAAAGCATGCCTGCCATAATCACAATGCAGAGAATGCTCAAATTAAGGCGGTTTATATATTTGTCAATAAAATTCTTCATTCCTGCCTCCTCAATCTTCCTGTCCCGCACCCATAAAGCCCTCGCTTTCGACTGCTTCCGGTGCTTTTGGCGCTTTTGGATTTGACTTTAATAAATCGACAATGACCCATATGGAGGTTCCCAGATACATATAGCCGCTCACCTTGGCACCGCCCATATACAGGAAAAAAGCTGTTACCATTTTTACTAAATCTGTATCTCCAATATCACTGCTGCCCATGCGACCCAAAAAGGTCACACCATTGGCGGCCGTTACAAAAAGCAGCACCGCACAAATAATTCCCACTGCGTATATGTGCTCTCTTTCCCGCAAGCGAAAAAACTTATATCCCGTTACCAGGACAAAAGCCACGCTCAAGACAAGCAGCAGATATACAAAGCCTTTCATTCCAGCCGCCTGTAATGCATACAATTCCTCATCAATCAATGCATTTTGAATCAGCGAGCTGCTTTTAATCATATGGAACAGCGCTGCCGCCCCAAGGACGATTATGCTGATACAAATAATCTTCTTGTTGATTTTCTCCATTTCTTTCTCCTATAATACTGAATTCTTTTATCATACTTATTCTGCTTTTTACAGATTGGTTTTAGTATTTTTCTGCCAGTTCAGTGTTTTCTCTTTGCAGTTTCCAGTCAGCTGCTGAAACTTTTTTACAGTTATTTTCTTTCCATATTTTGCAGCTTTTTCTGCGCCCGTCATCTCTACCGTATGTGAAAGATATTTGCGCAGTTTACCTTTCGATAAGTTATAAATGTTTTCCTCGCTTCCGTATATGCCTCCAAACCAAGTGTTATGAAGGTGTCCCTTTTTACAGATAAAAAACTGGTATGAGCCCGCAGCGGTGGCCCGATTATTAAATACTGCATTGCCGCCGCTTTTGAATTTGTATTTCTGGACTTTCCCGTTTTTATATTCATAAACTCTGATGATAAACCAACGGAAATTCACATTGGTACGCGTAATCAATTCCAGCTGTTTGTCTTTATCAATATCCACCAGACAAAACTCATTTACATAAGTTTTACTCTTCGGCTGAAAGTCGGCAGTATAAAATTTGTCCCCAAACTCTTTTGCCGGATGCTTTGCCAAATAGGCTGCATACGCTTTCTTTGCCGATACCTTTGACGCAGCGGATGCCTCCAGTCCGCCCTGCGATACCTGTAATGCAGAAAAAATCAGAAATATTATCAGCGCGGGACAAACTACCCGCAATAATCCTTTCTTCGTTACACTTCTCAAGTTGTCATTCTCCTTTTGTGTTCCTTCTCTCCCATATATCCGGTATTTTATCTAACTGCGCCTCTACAATTTGATTTTCTTTACCGTACTGAAATTTCCGTAGATATACTCTCCGTCGCTGTTCTTCCTGTAGGCGCGAACCTTCACATAGTAAGTCTTGCCGGTTTTATAATACCATGTCGTGTAATTGCGCTTGTCCGTGGTGTACTTATCCACTTTTTTAAACTTGGAACTGGTCGACACATAAATCTGATATCCTTCGGCATTGGTACTCTTTGCCCATTTTAGATAAATGGCTCTGCTGCCGCCCCAGCTTTTCTTTGTCCGCTTGATGGTTGTTACTTTTCCTTTTGCTGGAGCCTTGGTGGTGGACGCGGTCAAGGTATAGGTACCGCTTTCCCCATTTGACCAGTATTTCTTCAGCTGTATGTAATAGGTGCCTGCTCCCAGCTTGTAGATTTTCTGCAGCGTGCCCTTATTCGTATTGCTGTTCCAACTGGAATAGGCAGATTTCACCTGATTCCCTTCTGCATCGTAAATATACATCACCAGGTCCTTAAACTTCGATGGTACGTTAAAGGTAACATTGCGCTTCGTAGGAATATTAATCTTGAAAAAATCCGTATCACTACCTGTTGCCAACATTCCGGTTGCTTTTTCCCCAAGGGCTATGGACTGCGCCTGTTCTAAAGAATTATTCGGTTCCTTTTCGGTACTGCCGATGTCAGTATAGGTCTGCTGGAAAGTGTATTTTCCGTCATAATAATCCCGCAGTATCTCAATATAATAAGTTCCTGGCTCCAAAGGAATTTGAATCGATTCTGTACCCATACTCAAGCTGCTGTTCCAGGAAAAATACCATGAGTCGATTTCATTTCCATCCTTATCCAAAAGCTTCATTTTCAAATTTTGCATATAGAATTTAAGATTATATTCAAATACGCCGGCTTTCGCCACATTCAGCTTATATATATCCAGCTTATCTCCGCAAAACCCTGACAATATCCCTGTAACCTGTGTCGACAGAGGTAGTGTATGGGCCGATGACAGCGAATCATCGAAGGTTACATCAGTGTTATTCAAAACCTCTGTTGTATAGCTCATCGAATATCCTGACGGCTGACCGAGGTCCGGTTTTATGCTGATATAATAGGTGCCCGGATTTAGCAGGACGCTAAAATTTTCCGTTTTCTGCCCGGTTTCATTTCTGTTGGAAATATACACATAATCATACCTGTTTCCATCTGCATCTAAAACTGCAACTATAGATGCATTCATATCTGTGGTATACTTGATATTTAATTCTACAGAAGAACCTGCAGCCACTGTATATCTATAATATGCAACCTTATTCTCCTGTGTCAGCGTCCCGCTCACTGCCCCGCTGGTTCCCATATTCTGTGCGCCAGCCAAAGGATTGCTCTCTGCATTCACCCTGGGCATGAAACATACCACCATCATTACACTCAGCAATGAGGCTAATAGTTTTTTCATTGATATTTCTCCTTCCTAATTGATACCTTATCGCACTCTGTAAATAGTTTTACGACAAAATCGAAATTTTGTCGTAATCAGAAAGTGAGCATGTACTCAATATAGGAATAATGTGGTTTAATTATCTTGAAGTACTTGTAGAAAAAAATAGATTTGCATGAAAAATACAGGCTACTATTTATGTGAAAGGAAAGTAGTCTCTTTATAATACAAATTACTATGGTATATATTTATATGCCATACTTGGTAAAGAATTTTTGCTAAAATTAACTTGTCTTTTATGTACTGCAATGCTATAATCAAGGTGAAATATACGAATCGCCCCTATTACGAATACTGCAAGTTA
>CBCTFZ010000019.1:0-43894 GCA_965146355.1 uncultured Emergencia sp.
ATTCACTCAAGAAGAACTTGCAGAAAAGATGGGCTATAAATCAAAGTCTACAATAAATAAAATTGAACTCGGCAAGAATGATATTCCACAGTCGAAGATTGCCAAGTTCGCAGATGTATTACAAACTACAACAGGGTATCTTATGGGTTGGGAGGACGAACCAAAGCACAATCAAATCCTTACCGCCAAAGACGAACGTGACATCGCTCGTAGATTGGAAGAAACCCTCTCCGAACTGGAAGCAGGACAGGACGGTTTAATGTTCTCAGGCGAACCGCTCGATGATGAGACACGGGAACTTCTTAAAATCAGCCTTGAAAACAGTATTAGGCTTGCCAAGGTAACAGCGAAGGAGAAATTTACACCGAAGAAATATAAAAAATAGGAGGTGGCGTGTTGGATATTAAACACAAGGCGAACAGCCTTGCAAAGAAATATGACACAAGAAATCCTTTTGAAATTGCAAGGAATATGGGAATACAGGTTATTAAAGAAGAACTGGGAAGCGTGTATGGTTACTATAATAAATGCTTCCGCATAAAGCAGATACATATTAACCACTCGCTGCCGGAGCACTTACAGCTTTTCACAGCAGGACACGAACTGGGACACGCTGTTTTACATCCAAATACAAATACACCTTTTTTACGCAAACACACTTATTTTTCTGTGGACAGACTGGAAACCGAAGCAAATAAATTTGCAATAGAACTAATTATTCCAGACACAAAATTAAACGAGTATGAAAATTTTACCTTGGAACAACTTGAACGGGTCTTTGGTTATAACTCAGAATTGTTAAAGTTAAAAGGAGAACTAACCGGAACCAGAAAACACCAACTGAAATAGAAACACACCCTCTGCGCCAACACGCAAATATTATAAGAAATATCAAAGAGCAAAAAAAACGCCCCCATCGCTAAACAGGAGCGTTTTGCATCAGGCTGTATGTGGTACAACCCGAACATAAGCAATTCAAATTGTATCACATCCAGCCCTGTTTTTCAATCGATTCAGGGTATTTTTATGCCCTTTTTACAAAGGAGGAGATGATATAATGCCAAAGAAATACAAATACCATAAGGCCTTCACGCACGATGGCGTGCGTTACTCTGTAAAAGCAGATACTCTTTCAGAGCTTGAAGTCAAAAAGGCTATGAAAATCAGAGACCTTGAAGAAGGAAAAATCACTGTCAGCGGAGACATGCTTTTAAAGGATTGGGCTAAAAAATGTGTTGCAACCTATAAGACAGGACAGAAAAAAGTAACACGCAAAGCGTTTGAGAGCCGACTACAGCACTGTATTATTGAGCATATAGGAAATATACCATTAAAGAAAATACACCCTATAAACTGTCAAGAAACGCTCAATATGCAAGCGGGAAAATCCAAGGCACATATCAATGAAGTTTATAATGCCATGCGGTTTCTGTTTAAGAAAGCCAGAGAAAACAATCTAATTATATCCGACCCGACGGAAAACCTTGTCAAGCCTCAAGGCACCAAAGGACAGAGGCGTTCAATTACAGAATACGAACGAGAACATATTATAAAAGTCGCTTCACAGACACGCAAATATTATGTATTTCTCTTGATGTTATATTGCGGCTGTCGTCCGTCAGAAGCAAGGGAATGTATGGGGAAAGATATCGTGCAGATAGAAGGGTACAATATGCTCCATATCAGAGGCACAAAAACGGCCACAGCGGATAGAATTGTACCGATACCTAATGAACTCTTTGAGATTATCGGAAACACCCCTAAAAACGAATATATTGCCACCATGCAGACCGGAAATAAACTAAAGTATGAAAACAGGTCAAAACTTTGGAACAGCTTTACAAGAGAATTAAACTTGTCTATGGGGTGCAAGACTTACCGCAACCAATTATTACCGCCATACCCTGTAGCACCTGACCTTGTTCCATATTGTCTCCGACATACCTACTGCACAGACCTTGCCCGGAAAGGGATAGATATCAGAATGGCGCAGAAACTGATGGGACACACTGACATTCAAATGACGGCGAATATTTATACGAACTTTATGCAGGACGATATTGTGGGTGCTGCAAAAATTCTTTCGGAGGGTTCCACAGGGGGTTCCACACCTGAAGAGTATAAAACGATATAAAACAGCTTTAATTTTTCTTTAAGGCAAAAAATTAAAAAACCTCTAAAGCGCATAAAATAGCCGTTTTAGAGGTTTTTTTGTTGGTCGGAGTAGTCAGGCTCGAACTGACGGCCTCTGCGTCCCGAACACAGCGCGCTACCAACTGCGCCATACCCCGGCAACAGATATTAGTATAGCACGATTTTGTGAAAATGGAAACCCCTTTTTCTTAATTTTTTTGCGAAACATCTGCAGGTGTTTCCGTCGTGACCCTATAAGCTGAACAGTCCATGTCTGCTGCATCCAAATAAAATCTTTCCCCTGCCCCGTTTGGGAAATCGAACCTCTCCGCCCTGCTCGGGATAGAGACGAATCAGCGTCAGTCTGTCGTAATCCACATAGGCAAAGAAATTGAGATAATGGTCTTTGTCCATAGGATGAGAAAAGGTCAGATAATAATCGTCCTCCACCACTTCTATCTTTACAGCGTGGACTTCGTCTGCCGGCTGTACCTTCAGCGGCTCCAGCTTTCTTCCGCAGCAGGACAGCTCGCCGCCGCCTGTAGCAGTCAGGATATTGCCGCAGGTCGGACATACAAAAAATTTCACTCGTTTCATGTTACCTCCATCTGCTCTGCTGGGAGACAGGTCTCCGGCCAGCAGCTTCTCTATATTTACACCGAAAATTTCAGAGAGATGACGAAGCAAAGATATGTCCGGGCATCCCTGGGCCCGTTCCCACTTGGAAATCGTCTTATCGCTGAGATAGAGCTGGTCCGCCAAGGCTTTTTGCGTCAGTCCTTTTTCTTTCCTCAGTTCATAAATCAGTTTTCCGACTTTCTCTTTATCCATGGTTTCACCTCCCAGCTTCAGAGTATACCGCAAAATTCTGTGTTCCTCAATCGACGCAGCGTAGAGTTTTCCGTCGGCCCGGCACCCTCTCCGGCCTACAGCAGCCAAGTAATTACTTCCTCTGAAATATCAAAACCTAGTTTTCTCTGCAGTTTTTCCGAAGCCTGGTTGCCCAGCACAATTTCGCCGTAAGGCACGTCTCCCTTTTCCAGAATATAATTAATCATAAACCGTTCCAGCTGCTCGCCGTAACCCTTTCTCTGATAAGCGGGAAAAATATCTAAAAGTCCTAGACTGCCATCTAAATGGTTGCCGGAAAACCCGACAAAATCATCTCCCGCAAAAGCACAGAACAGGTTTCCCCGCCGGGAAATCTCGTCCACCTCCTCCGGCGGAATCGTATGGTAGAAATCTTTTATCATGGCCAGACGCTTTTCATCGGCTCTTTCTATGCGAAGGTCTGTATTCAGTTCAACCATTTCCCGGGAAAAGCGGGCCACTTTTCTGCATTTAAAAATCTCTGTGAAGCCAAACTTCTCCGCGCCGTAATCAACCAAATCCTCAAGACAGACTACCATCTGGTAACAATTCTTCACCCGGTCTATAAGGCTCTTGCCGTATTCGGCAGTACTGGCTGCTACCATATGAACATTGCTATTTTTGTCCAGGAGCAGAACGCCCGAATCCGTCGCTTCCAGAATCTCTGCAGTGCCGTGGCGGATAGACTCCAGCATGGCAATATGTAAAAGTCTGTTTCTCTCTAAATATTCTATGGCCGTTTTCATATCTGTTACTCCGATTTCTTGATAGTTTTATAGTTATACTTTATATGAAAAAAGACTGTTTCGCAAGCCGGCATTCTGTAAATTGCACAAAAAAGTGACTTCACTGCGTTAGTATGATTCACGGTTTATCTCAGCTGACAGCGGATATACAGAAAAAGCTATTCTCCGGCAATAAGGAATACATTATAAAAAAATCCACACAGCCTGCGCCATGTGGAAGAATTTTTCTTTCTACTTGAAAACTTGATTTCTTTGTGGTATATTGGTGTCAAGAGGAAAACCGTTGAAAACGGCTAACCTATGTGACAAATAACTGCCTTGGGTTCAAGTTTGGGCAGTTATTTTTTTATAGAAATGGTGATTCTCAGTCTACCAAAGGTAATCGTGATTCTCATCATATTTACCACCTTCCTTTTAATCCAAAACCCCTTTCGAGTTTTGGGGAAGGTTAACCGCTTTCGCTTGTCCTCTTGACAAATTCATTATACCATCTTTCAACGCGTTTTACTACTGTGAATTACTTTCCCCTTATCACTGCGCTGCGGGACATACTCCCCTCGCTTCCATAAAAAAATAGATAGACAAAACGTCTATCTATCATTGGTGCGGTCTAAGGGATTCGAACCCCCACGGTTTCCCACACGGACCTGAACCGTGCGCGTCTGCCAATTCCGCCAAGACCGCTTATTCTGTTCATCAGCTCGTACATCAGCCGACTATCTTATTATACATCAACGGAGAAAAAATGCAAGCAATTTTTATGAGTTTTTTCGTATTTTTGGGGATACATAAAATGGAAGTTCATATTGGTTTAACAAATAATACATAGGAAATCAAGCCCTTTAGCTTGAGCCCTACGATAGTCTGCCCTTCCTTTCTGGCAAAAGCTGGGCCCGCGGTATGCCGATAAGGCTATTTTAAGCTCTCAGCATACCGCCGTCATGCTATCCTTTAATACCGCTAATACCGCAGTTTAGCATATCCTTTGCCGCCGCCTTTTTTCTAAAAAATTATTTCTTATACTGCTCTGCCAAAAGCCTTCCCACATACACGCCGCTGGCGGAAGCCTGGGACAGAGAATGGGTCACGCCGGAACCGTCGCCCAGAGCGTAAAGTCCCGGCACGCAGGTCTGCAGGTCATTGTCCACATTGACCTTGGAGTTATAGAACTTTACTTCCACGCCGTAAAGCAGCGTATCCTCATTGGCCGTTCCCGGAGCGATTTTGTCCAGAGCGTAAATCATCTCGATAATGCTGTCCAGCTGCCGCTTTGGAATCACCAGGCTCAAGTCGCCGGGCGTCGCTCCCAGAGTCGGACGGGTAAAGCACTTTTTCATCCTGCGCTCACTGCTGCGTCTGCCTTTTACTAGGTCGCCGAACCGCTGCAGCAGTACGCCGCCGCCCAGCATGTTGGAAAGTCTCGCAATGGATTCGCCGTACTCGTTGCTGTCCTCAAAAGGCTCAGTAAACTTGTTGGCGACCAGCAGAGCAAAGTTGGTATTTTCCGTATGCAGACTCGGGTCCGCATAGCTGTGTCCGTTTACCGTAACGATACCGTTGGTATTTTCGGATACCACCTCGCCGTAAGGATTCATGCAGAAGGTTCTCACCATGTCGTTGTAACGGTCCGTCTTGTAAACAATTTTACTCTCGTAAACATCGTCCGTAATGTGTTTAAACACTTCGGCAGGCAATTCCACTCTAACGCCGATGTCCACCCGGTTTTTCTTCTGCTCTACGCCCAGCTTGTCACAGACTTTGGAAACCCACTTGGACCCTGAACGACCTGTAGCCAGTACCAGCTTGTCACAGACAAACTGGCCCTTATCGGTAACTACATGAAAAGAGCCGTCCTCCAGTAAGTTCACATCTTCGATTGTGGTATAAAACTGAGTGTCGATGCGGTCCTTAATATAGTCAAAAATCTTGCCCAGAATCTGAACATTCCTGTCCGTTCCCAGATGCCTTACCTTGGCCTCCAATAGGTGCAGGTCGTGCTGCAGGCACTTGGTTTTCAAGTCGCTGCTGGCTGTGGAATAAAGCTTTGCGTCAGAACCGCCCATAGAACACAGTACGCTGTCCACGTATTCCATCAGTTCCATCGCCTCTGACGTTCCCACATACTGATGCAGGTCGCCGCCAAACTGGGTTGTAATATTGTATTTTCCGTCGGACAAAGTACCTGCTCCGCCGTAACCGTTCATAATATGACAGGGTTTACACTTGATACAGGTTTTGGTCTTGCCGGATTTTATTGGACATACCCGCTTTTCCAAAGGAGCCCCCTTGTCCAGCATCAGAACCGACGCGCGGTTTTCCAGTTTCGTCATCTCGTAAGACATAAAAACACCGCTGGCGCCAGCGCCGGCGATTATAATATCGTATTTCTTCACACAAATTCTCCATTCTATATTTTATTTCATAGCCACTAAGCGCCGCCTGCCCTTTCTTCCTGACAGTCACCGCAAGCAGATATTACACCATCAGTGTACTCTATCTCTCCGCAAAAAACAATGCTGTTTTATTTCCTCAAAGTATGATATACTGTTTCTAATAACAATTTTTCAAAGGAGTTACTTCTATGTGGAATATCAAGAACTTGCTTCTGGGACTTTTTATGGTTATTCTCGATATTTACGCAATCCGCGGCATTATCATGACCGGCAAAAGCTACTATTATGCGGGCCTGGTTCTCTGCGTGATTATCACCATCGCATATTTCAGAAACGCCCGGCGCTAGACTGCATATTCGCTACGTGAGACCGGATATGAAAATCCCGCGGACAACCTCCGCGGGATTCGTATCTTATGAATTATTCAGCCATGATTGCGTCGAACTCTGCCACAACGCTTTCAAAGAGAGCCTCGTCCTCGATGTCAATCAGTTCAAACTCGTCTTCTCCAACTTCCTGATATCCATAGATATATACATCGTCGGAGTCATCCAGCGGAATCAGCGCGATATAGTCTTTGCCCGCATGGTCGAAGACGCCCATAATCTCGCATTCTAACTCTACGCCGTCTTCAAATTCCAAAGTGATGATGTCCGCCTCTTCCTGGACATTAGTCTTCTTATCTGCCATAATATTCCTCCATATTCACCTGCACCCAGGTTTTTAACTTTATCTGTTGTCTTATTAGTATACTATCATTCGGCAATTTTATCAACCAAAATATTCTAAGATATTCTTGGCGATGGTTTCCGTAATACCCGGCACCGCCGTCAATTCCGCAAGAGACGCTTTTTTGATTGCCTCAATGGTTTCAAAGTGATTGAGGAGAGCGTTCCGCCTTGTAGGTCCCACACCGCTGATGTTGTCCAGTACAGAGCGAATGGCATTCTTGCTGCGCAGGCTTCTGTGATAATCGATAGCGAAGCGGTGGACTTCTTCCTGAATCGTCCCCGCATACTTGAACAAAATAGGCCGGTCGCGCAGGTCCAGCTCTCTGCCGTCTTCAAAGACCATGGCCCTGGTTCTGTGGCTGTCGTCCTTTGCCATACCCACCACCGGAATATCCAGCTTCATGGCAGTCAGAACCTTCTGTGCTGCGGTCACCTGGCCTTGTCCCCCATCCATAAATATGGCGTCGGGCATTTTAAGAAAAGCCGGGTCCCCGGCTTTGGCCCTCTTAAATCTGCGGTAAAGCATCTCCTGCAGGCTGCCGTAATCGTTGGGGCCTTCAATGGTTTTTATCTTAAAACGGCGGTAATCCTTGCGGATTCGTTTCAGCCCCTCAAAGACCACCATTGCGCCGACGGAATCCACTCCGTTGGTATTTGAAATATCATAGGCCTCTATGCGGAAGGCCTCCTTATCCTCCGGCGCATAGCCTGCCTGCCGCAAAACCAGGCTGACTTCGCTGCGTACCGCCTGCTGCTTTTCTTCGTTGAGCCTTGCCTTATCGGCCAGCGTCTTAACCATTTCAATACAGTCGCTTTGGGCCATCTTCAGAAGAGCGCGTTTTTCCCCCTTCTGAGGCACGAAAATCCGCACTTTGCGCCCTTCGCGGCTTAGAAATTCTTCCAGAAGTTCTCTTTCGGCAGGCGCTTCCTCTACCAGGATTTCCGGCGGTACCACAGCCCACTGACTGTAATACTGCTTGATAAATTCGGCAACCATTTCATCCCGCCGGTCATTCTCTCCAGTCTGAAGCTGAAAGGTTTCTCTTCCGGAAAGCTTTCCGTCCCGCACCGTAAACAGTACGATAAAGGAATTTTCCTGGTCCTTTACTGGCAGCACCACGTCCAAATCCTTATCGTGTACCATGGTTACCCGCTGGGTTTCGGAAATGGCCTTAATAGAATTGATATAATCCCGATATTGGGCAGCCTCTTCAAATTCCAGCTTTTCCGAAGCCGCCAGCATTTTTTCCTCCAGACTGCGCAGCAACGGCTTTTCTCTGCCGCCGAGAAATTCCAGCACCTTGTCGATGGACTCCCTGTAAGCCTCCCTGCTCACCTTTCCCGCACAGATTCCTCTGCACTGGTTGATATGAAAGTTGAGGCACGGCCTGTGTCCGGCCGGAAATTCTCTGGTGCTGCACCGCTTCAGGCAGTAAATGCTGTTCAAGAGGTCCACAATCTGGTTGACCGCACCTACGTCGCTGTAGGGCCCAAAATAACGGTTTCCGTCCTTGGCAATCAGCCTGGTCTTCACAACTCTGGGAAATTCCTCCGAGGTGGTTACTTTTATATAGGGATACGTCTTGTCATCCCTCAGCAGCACATTATATTTGGGCATGTATTTCTTAATTAAATTACATTCCAAAATCAAGGCTTCCATCTCTGTGCTGCACGTAATGTACTCAAATTCCGCAATATTGGAAACCAGCGCCCGCACCTTCGGATTGCTTTTGGCAGAGCTCTGAAAGTACTGGCGCACCCGATTCCGCAGGGAAATAGCCTTGCCTACGTAAATGACCTGGCCCAGCTTATCCTTATGCATATAAACTCCCGGAGTATCCGGGAGTTTTTTTAAGTTTTCTTGAATATCAAACATATCAGAACCGCCAATCTCTTTCTCTGTGTTCCTGTTCACGGCGCATTTCTTCCATGGCAATTTCCATAATTCTCTGCTGGCGCTGCCGTTTCCTCCTGCGCCGCGCCCGCGCCCGCAGCGCGCAAATCCAGATGTACAAAAGCAGCAGTACCGCCGCAGCCGCCGCAATAATCACCGCAGCCATATTGGAAATACCCAAATATGACGTAAACCAGCCTGCTTCTACATCCTCCTTTATGATTAAATCCACCGTATTTACCAGCTCGTCTGCAACGTAGATTTGCAGCGAACCTACCACGGTACCCGCTTTCACAGGAGCCTCTACATCGCTGCGCATCACCACCTGCTTCGTTATCAGCGACTCAGAAGCCTCTTTCGGTAAGTAAGCGTACCCCACTTCCGCAGTATAGGCTTCCAGTCTGGTCTTGGCGCCGTGTTTAATGCGTACCTTTCCCTGCGCCGAATCCTTTCCGACTACCTTTGCCCCCGTCACCTTGGCAGTGGCATAGGATATTAGTTTCTCAACATCCTCTGTCCGCTTTTCGGCCTCAGCTTTCAGCAGTACAATGTAAAGTTCAAGTCCGTCTTTGCTGTAACCTAAAGCAATGCTGCTGTTGCTGTCGTCCCAGTACCCTGTTTTTCCTGCATAAATCCCGGAATCTTCATCCTCAAGGAAACTGATGTGGGTTTTCAGCTTTCTTTCCTTGCTCTTATTGGTTTCTGCCACAGTATAGGAGGTGGCCCCTGCGGCCTTGCGGACTACATCGTTGGACAAGGCCGCCTTGGTGATAAGCATCATATCATAAGCTGTGGTATAATGGCCTGTCACTTTCATGCCGTTGGGATTTTTAAACCGGGTATTTTCACAGCCCAGATTTCCCGCCGTTTTGTTCATCAGCTTTACAAATTCGTCCATGGTGCCGGATACAGCTTCGCCCAGGGCATAAGCGGCGTCGTTGCCTGAGGGGAGCATTGTGCCGTAAATCAAATCCTTAACAGTCAGTACCTCTCCTGCTTTCAGGTTCATGGAAGCCTCCGACTGCGACGCCGCTTCCTCAGACACCGTAACCTCCTGGTCTAAAGGCAAATGCTGTACCGCAAGGAGTACCGTCATCAGCTTAGTCACGCTGTAAGGAGCATATTTCACATTCATGTTTTTAGAATATACGACTTCCCCGGTATTCTGACAATATACAATAGCGCCCTTCGCTGTAATATCGGGCTTCTCAGCCGCTGCAGCAAAACACGGCGCCGCGGCTGTAATCAGCAGCAGCGCTGTAATCAATAATGCAGTTATTCCTTTCAGTTTCGTTTTCATTCTCATGCAGTTTCCAGAGGCTTCTCACTTTCAGCCATCCATTTCAGTTTCTTGTAACTATAGTTTACAATCTTGTTAGTCGTTGTATACCTTCCATTGGTAGTATCCTGCAGCACTATCACGTAAAAGACTTTTCCATCCCGCCTGCATGCAGACGCCAGCGCCGCGTTGTTCGTCTCCCAAGTACCTGTCTTGCTGGCATAAACGCCGCAGCCGGGATACTTCTTCTTTGCCACAAGGTAATTAGTCGTCGCTATTTTTCTTGCCTTCTGCTTGTTGGTCTTTGCCATCTGATAGATTTCTGTGCCGCAGGCGGTTCCGATAATGGGAACCTCCATGGCGGCCTGGGTAATAAGGGCCATATCATATGCGGACGAATAGTGGGTCTTTGCCTTCCATCCGTGAGGATTGGAAAATCTGCTGTCTGCACAGCCCAGTTCTTTTGCCTTGGCGTTCATCAGTTTGGCAAATTTAGCTGTGGACCCGGACACACCGTGAGCCAGTGCTACAGCCGCGTCATTTCCCGACGGAAGCATACAGGCATAAATCAAATCCCTTACCTTGACCTTCTCTCCTGCCTTCAGGTTGGCGGTGGACCCTCCCGTATTTGCCGCCGCTTTAGTCACCGTAACCGTATCATTGAGATTTAAATGCTCTAAAGCTACAAGGCAGGTAAGCAGCTTGGTAGTGCTCAAAGGGTCCCTCTTATAATGCAGATTCTTGGAATAAAAAATCTTGCCGCTTTCTGCCTCCATAGAAACAGCGCTTCTTGCCGTGTTGGACGGCAGGGCCGGCTTTTCTGCAGCATAGCTCGGCGCGCCTGTCCCGCCGATTATCAGGCCCAGAGACAGCAGCAGCGCCAATCCTGCACGCAGAGTTTTCTGTAAACAGTTATTTTTCAAATTCATTCTTACAACTTTTCTCCAAAATTTAATATGATTTATCTATCCTGTGCGGACATTGTACCATAAAACCCGATGGATTTCAATCGGGACCGGATTCTGTAACCAATATGGAAATTCCAGCCTTATACCGCTCATCCAAGCAGCGCCAGAAGTACCGGAATCATCGGCAGGGACAAAATGGTAGTTAAAATTACCACGGCAGACGCCAGTTCCTGCTGATAGCCGTATTCCAAAAACCCCATGGACACAGCCGCCGCCACAGGCATCCCAAAGGAAATTACAGCAACGCCTCTGAGCATTCCGTCAAATCCCAGAACCGTCATCAGTCCGTATACGACAGCCGGAAATACCAGCAGCCTGACTGCTGCCAGAATATAAATTCTTTTATCATAGGTCAACACACTCTTAACAGAATATGTGCCAATGTTGGCGCCAATCACCACCATGGAAAGAGGAGACGCAATATTTCCCAGATAATTACATATCTCCGCCGCTCTTTCCGGCATTTTAATATCCAAGAAAAACATCAGCAGCGCCGCAACCGAGGCTATCGTCCCCGGCCCCAGCAGACTCTTCAAGGCCACTTTTTCCCTGCCGCCCTGCTTGGCTATGCAGATTAAACCTATGCCGTAGGTATAATACAGAAGGTCAAATCCCAGGTTAAATACGCAGATTTGAAAAACACAGGCGCTGCCGAACAGAGACGCCGCCACCGGATATCCCATAAAAAAGGTATTGGGAAATATGTAAGAAAGCTCATAGACAGGACGCTCATCTTTGGGAATCTTTGTAAGCGCATTAAGGCCTTTCCCGATAAAGGGCATCGCCGCATAAATCAAACATCCGACGATGATGTATTTTGTCATCAGACCCTTGCTCATGGCGCCGCCGGCCTCGTTAAGCGACGTCAGAACTACAAGGGGCAGACAGACATTCATGACAAAGGAGGACAACTTCTGGTTGACCTCCGCTGTAAAGATATCCTTTTTGTTCAAATAGTAACCCACACCCAAGGCAAGCAGCAGCTTACAAATGGTTGCAAGAATCATAGACCCCTCCAAAACTGACAAAATCAAACAGCATAAGCTGTAAGTATTTTTATTGTACCATTCTGTCTGTTATATTGCAAGGGCCGCCGCTGTTTCTGACGACTGTTGTATTGGTTCGTCTCATTATACGTCCAAAAAAAACGTACCGTCGTCCAGATGAGATATCATATCTTTGCCGATGACAGATTCTACGGTGCGATAGTGAGATTTTTGCCGCAGCGCCGGCGGAATGTTCAGTGTTTGCCAGCCGGCAGCGACGACCGCGAAGGTACCGCCTTTTGCCCCTGCCAGCATGGCCGAGGAATAGATTTTCAAATCTTCCCCGATGACTACGATGCCGTCAGGGAACGTATAGCGCCTTGTTCCGTCGTTATCCGTCAGAGTCATGTATTCGTTGAAGAATGTGATGGTGACGGACTGACAACTGTTTGGGGAGCCGTCGGAAACGATGGTGAATTCTCCGTAATCCAGTGCATTCTCCGTGACGCAGGAATACCGGACCAACTGTCCAAGACAGATAACGTTTCCATCCAGAGCGTCGGCAAGCCCCGCTGCAGCCTCGGCCGCCGGCGTGTTTTTGACGGTAATTGATTTCCAGTATTTGCCGATTGCTGCGGCATGGGCATAAGCTCCTTTTGCCCCGTAAGTATTGAGCCAGAAAAGGTCGATTGGGTTTCTGGCAACGGAAACAGCACCGCCAGCCAGGGAAGCTGCATTTCGTATCAGGGAAGACGCACCGCAGACAGAACCTCGGACAGAAAGTTCTACATATGCCCCGGCCGTACCGTTATCACCTTTCCTGCCGCCGACGCAGACCTGCAGAACTGATATATTCTTCTGTTCCAGTGCCAGGGCGCCCATCATGCCCAGGGGATGAGCTCTGCTGTCACAAGGTGCGTCAATGACTGGAACACCCAGCATGGCCGCAGGCAGGAAGGGTTCAAAACTGGAAGATGCGCCGATTTCACAGGAGATAAAGCCGATGATGTCTGTGCAGCCTTCTTTTTCCAGCAGTTCCATCAGTCTTGGATAATATTCCGGCGGTGTGTAAGCGGTATCGGAAGCCGGGGAACCGACGCCGGAGATGGTTACTACTGTGCCGCCTTCCGGATGGCGGTCGGCCAGTTCTTCTATCGTAAGCAGTTCTATAGGATGTCCTTTTTGTTCAGCCAGCGCAAAGGCGGCTTCCGCCATGGCAAGACCTTCCTGAGCGTTTCCGCCGCCGCCAAATCCTAAAATTTCGCTGCCGCAGGATAGGTATTCAGCGTATTCCTGATTGATAATCATATTATTTCCTCCAAAGTTCATAGTCTATGGGGATATAATATAAGAGAAGCATTTCGATTTCATTATAGACTCTAACAAAGAAACAAGGGAATTTCCTATAGGAACGACCAATATCACAGAAAAAACTGAAAAATCAAATAAAGTGCGCATAAAAGTATTGACAAACTGCAAAATGATGTATTAGAATCAAATTAGTTAAAAATCAATTTGTTCATAACACTTCTTTTGAATTTTGCATACTCTGCCGCAAAATGAGCAAAGGAGAAAGTTATGAATATAACAGAAAATAAAAAAGAAACTCTTCTGACAGAAGAGAGAAAAGAAATTGACAGACATAAAATCACTGCAGACCAAATGCCCCGCATGAAGGAACCTGTAGTGCTTATTGTAGCTGTCATTGTTTCTATTTTGGGCTGTATTGTAGGTTTGCAGGTGCAGATTCATACAGGGACAACCCCGGATACTTCTATCGTAGGTGCAATTTTTGCAATTCTCATTGCGCAGATTCCATTACGCTGGCTGAAAAGCTTCAAAAATATTCACAGACAAAATCTGGTACAAACCTCTATTTCCGGTGCAACCTTTGCATCGGCAAATTGTATGTTTTTAACCATGGGTATTCCTGTAATCATGGGATGGCCTCAGTTAATGGTTCCCATGCTGATTGGTGCAACCCTGGCTACCATTGTCGACGCGACAATCCTGTACAAATCCTTTGGTTCGCCGATGTTTCCGGCTGAAGGCGCCTGGCCGCCGGGCATCGCTGTAGCTGAATCCATTTATGCCATGGCTGATAAAGGTAAAAGAGCCGCTCTGCTTCTGGTGGGAGCAGCAGGAGGATGGATTGGCGCGATGATTGGAATTCCAATGGATTTAGTTGGCGTAGTCTGGGTTGGCAGTCTAGTTGCAATGGGCGCCTTCGGTGTAGGTGCGCTGGTAAAAGGGATTCTATCCACTAACGCATTTTCTTTAACTTTTGCAGGACATACTGCAGATTTCGCTTCCGATATCTTTGGAGCAGACTTTTCATTCGCAGACAGTGTATCTCTTTCTTATCTGGGACATGGAGCTATGATTGGCGCAGGCATTATTTCTCTGCTTCAGTGTGCGAGGATTCTGTTTAAAAAGGATGGCGGCAATACGTCAGCGGCAGCCCAGTTTGGTACCAGCTTAAGCGATATGAAAGGCGCGCTGGGCAAAGGCTTTATCGCTTATATCGTTATTGCTTTGGGTCTTGCTATTGCCACAGGTCTATATTATGAAATGGGCGTTGGAAAGTTTATCGCATGGGTTATCTTTGCGGCGGTTGCGGCTCTGGTGTCAGAGCTGATTGTCGGTGTATCGGCCATGCATTCAGGCTGGTTTCCGGGATTTGCCACAGCGCTGTTGTTTCTGATTATCGGTATGATGCTGGGATTTCCGACGCTGCCTCTTGCAATTCTGGCAGGCTTTACCGCAGCAACGGGGCCGGCGTTTTCTGATATGGGAAACGATTTAAAAGCAGGTTGGATTTTGAGAGGAAAGGGTGCTGACCCGGAACTTGAAAAAGAAGGAAGAAAGCAGCAGTATTATGCAGAACTGGTCGGCTTTGCAGTAGCATTTGTCATGGTAGCTATCTTTGCAAAGAGTTATTTCAGTCAGGGAATGTTCGCGCCGATTAATCTGGTATACCAGTCAACCATCGAGGCAGGCTCCACCGTAGAAGTCATGAAATGGCTGGCAATTTGGGCAATTCCAGGTGCTCTGATTCAGCTGATTGGAGGAAATCATCAGGCGGGAATTCTTTTCGCAACAGGATTCTTAGTAGGATGGACGGAAGCAGGCGTTGTGATTCTCATCGCCATTGCAATTCGTGCCATCGCAATCCGCAAGAATCCTGAACGTGACAGTCTCTTTGCAATTCTGGGTGCCGGCGCACTGGTGGGATGTGCATTGCGGGACTTCTCAACCTCTATGCTGGGTTTGTTTAAAAAGTAATGGATAAATGATATAAAAGGAAGGAGTGCCTGCCTGCACACCTTCCTTTTTCGATTTCTATAATAGTTTTTTAATTTGCCATACCTTGTACAAAAAGTAAATGGACTGCTGAAAGTCCGATGTGTTTTTTCCGTAAGGAATAAGTTCCTTGATTTTGTTTAACCGGTAGCGAACAGTATTTTCATGAATATGCAGCGCCTTTCCGGTTTTTATATGGTCAAAACCCTTTTCTACAAAGACGATAATGGTATCTAAGAGATTTGCCTGATGTGTTTTATCATAAGATTGGACAGGTTTAACCAGGGACTGATAGTGCTCTTCAAAGGCCGGCGTTCCTATCAGCTTGATAAACAAGCGGGACATTCCAAGGTCTTTGTAATAAGCCGCGTGATTGTGGTCGTAACTTCCGGAGGCAGAGGCGATACAGCTTTGTAAAATTGCGTCATTGAGCCGATTGAGAGGAAGCACTTCGCTGACGCCGATTATGGATTCGGGGAGCGCGGAATGAATCAGATGAATGGTGTCATCAGAGTCGCTAAAGTATTCTTTTTCTCCAGTGCCTTTACTCTGTTGAGACCGAATAATAATGGTGCCATTCTTGTAGGGACAGGCAAAGTGCGCCTTATAGGGGCGGATTTTGTTCAGTAAATGGAGTTCACCGGAGACAGTGCTGAGTTTTGAAGTATTATCCTGGGCTCTGCAGAAGTAAGCAGTAACATAGCTTAAAAACCCGCTGCTCAGACTGGATATAATTTCCTCTCGGCGGTTGTCGCTGCATTGGGGCTGCAGAAGCTCGTGAATCAGATTTTCATGGAGCTCCGACTCCTGATAGGACAGTTTTAACTCCATAATGCTGGAGATAATCAGCGCATAAGGCGTATTGCTGTCTATAAAAATAATGGGAATCTGATTTTTATCGGCAATGTCATAAGCCCACTGGGGCAGCTCTGTCAAATATTCATCTATGATGCAAATCGCTGAAACCTGCAAATCAACAAAGTGTTTTAATAGGGTGCGGATGTAATCGGGATTGTCCAGTCCGTGAAACATGGAAGTCAGATAAAAGTTCTGCCCATAGTTGACAGGCGTACTGTCGGGGTCGCTTTCGTCGTAGTAATTGTCCAGCACGTTTACATAGGAAACGATATTGGAAAGTCCCTTTTGACCGGCTTTTAACTGGGCATTTGCCATAATGGGAAGCTGGAGCACATCTAATACAGTAATGTCTTTCATGGAAACCTCCTGTTCACTGTTTATAAACTATTATAACTGATTTTCTGAATTTTAGAAACCTTTTTATAGCCGCCTATAGTTTTTAAATCATTTTATTATAGATTGATACAATAGTCCTTTGGAATTACCTTTGCTAAAATGAATCAAACATCAGATACATCCTGATGAAGTGCAGAGTTTTCAAGAGATACTGATGAACGAATTGATTTTTACAAATATTTGCATGCAGGAGGACAAAGAATGGTATTTAAACAGATGCTGGAAGTTTATGATATTCTCGATGATATAAACGCCAGTGGAGCGCGGATTTGCGAATATCTGAAAGGCATTGGCAAAGACGCGGAAATTGAGGTGCGACCCATTTACGGGGATAAGGGAAAGACTGATTTAATCAAAATAAAGATTCCCGGTACACATGGAAAAGCCAATGGAGGTGACGCGCCCACTTTAGGTCTTATCGGAAGGCTTGGCGGTTTGGGAGCGCGTCCGGAACGAATTGGCTTTGTGTCCGATGGGGACGGTGCATTGACAGTGCTGACAGCAGCGGCTAAGCTTTTGGATATGCAAAAAAAAGGAGATCAACTTGAGGGTGATGTAATTGTTGTGACTCACATTTGCGCTGACGCACCGACGGAGCCTCATGAGCCGGTGGACTTTATGGATTCACCAATCAGTATGCAGCAGTGCAACGACGCAGAGGTATGCCCTGAGATGGATGCAATTTTAACCATCGATACGACCAAAGGAAATCGAGTTATCAACAACATGGGTTTTGCAATTTCTCCAACGGTTAAAGAAGGGTACATACTGCGGGTCAGCGACGACCTTTTGGATTTAATGGAGATGACAACCGGAAGACTGCCCCGGGTATTTCCGATTACAACGCAGGATATCACTCCCTACGGCAACGATTTATATCATCTCAACAGCGTACTGCAGCCAGCAACTGCGACAAATGCGCCGGTAGTAGGAGTTGCCATTACAACGGAAGCGGCAGTGCCGGGCTGCGGAACAGGCGCTACCCATGCCGGTGACGTGGATATGACAATCCGCTTTGTGCTGGAAACAGCAAAGGCATATGGCAGAAAACAGTGCAGCTTCTATAGCGAAAAAGAATTTGACCATCTGGTAGAACTCTATGGAACGATGAATCATCTGCAGACCATGGGGGCAGGCAGCGAGGAGTAAGCGGCATGAAAAAGATTGGTTTGATTACCATCGGTCAGGCGCCCAGAACAGACATTATGGAGGATTTATGGCCCATGCTTTCAGATGCCTTTGAGATTTACCAAAGAGGTGCGCTGGACGGTCTTTCGGAGACAGAGCTTGCAGCCCTTGCACCGGAGCCGGGTAATACGGTGCTGGTATCCAGTCTGCTGAACGGTACGGCAGTGACCATGGCCGAAGAAAAAATCCTCCATCTGCTGCAGGATTGTATCGGTGATTTGGAGCGTAAAGGCGTCTGCGCCATTATGTTCCTCTGTACCGGCGATTTTAAGGACAATCTGAAAGCGGAGGTGCCGCTGATTTATCCTAACCGTATTCTGGCGGGCCTGATTCCCGCCCTGTGCACAAATAAGCAGCTGGCGGTGCTGGTCCCTGAGGAAGACCAGAAAGAAGATGCGGTGCAGCAGTGGAAAGAAAAAGGCATCAATGCGCAGGTTTTCGCTGTTTCACCCTATGAAGGCGATATAGAGCGGTTCAAAGCTGCCGCAGCGAACATCGAAAAAACAGACGCGGCGTGTGTGCTGATGGACTGCATGGGTTATTCCAGGGCAATGAAGTCCCAAATAGCGAAAAACTGCAGTAAACCCGTAATTTTACCACGGTCAGTGGTCGCTGCAATTTTGAAGGAAATTTATTGCTGAAAGAATCATTTTGCCGAACTTTTATCAGTTACCTAACAGAGGCCTTCTTTTCATTGTGTAGGCGATTTGCATCGGCCCTCATTTTGTAAGTATCTTTAGACGCTTTACAATTTGAGGGCTTTCTGCAAACATTTTTTGTGAACAAACGTTTACTTTTTGTTCGCTTTGTGCTATACTTATTGCATAAAACTATTTAAAAACAGAACGTGGAACGGAGGCCTCCTTATGAACAACCTAAAAGAACGCGAACAACGGATTTTAGACTTTATGAAAAGCGAAATCAAAACCAAGGGATATCCGCCCACTGTCAGAGAAATCTGCGCCGCTCTGCAGATTAAGTCCACATCTACCGCTCACAAGGACATCGCCAGCTTGGTGCAGCAGGGTTACCTGAAGAAGGACCCTTCCAAACCGAGAGCGCTGATGGTGGTGGACGCAGAGGATAAGGCCGCCTCATCCGACAGGCTTCAGCCTGTGGAGAGAGAAGACATCATCGACGTTCCCGTCGTAGGACGGGTTGCCGCCGGAACTCCTATTCTGGCGGAGCAGAACATCGAGGAAACCTTCCCTGTTCCGGTTCAGTTTGCCGGCCGTTCCAACTTCATGCTCCGCGTCAGAGGCGAAAGCATGATTAACGTGGGCATTATGGACGGAGACCTGATTCTGGTGGAAGAGCAGAATACCGCCAGAAACGGAGAGATTGTCGTAGCCATGATTGACGGCTTTGAGAGCGAAGCCACCGTCAAGACTTTCTATAAGGAGGATGGTCATATCAGACTCCAGCCGGAGAACGATACCATGAGTCCAATCATCGTCCAGGATGTCAAAGTCCTGGGCAAGGTGAAAGGCGTGTTCAGATACTTCAGCTAAATCCTATGAACCCGAAACGGCTGAACCTTACTGCGAAAGCATCGCTGAAGGCTCAGCCGTTTTTCAGTTCTCTTCAGATGCTGCGGAAATCAAGCTACCTCACCAGCAGCTTCTGGATTCCTTTATCCAGTCCATCCAGCGTCAGTTCAAACATAGGGAATACATCTCCCACCATGGCGATGGTCTTAGCACCCCTTGCCCACTTCCATCTCTCCTCTTTCATCGGATTAAGCCAGATGCATTTTTTATATCTCTGCCGGAACTTCTCAAGCCAGTGAAGCCCGGGCTCTTCATTGTACATTCCCCAATCCTGATTGCCGCCCCGCAGCACCAGTTCATATGGGGACATGGCTGCGTCTCCCACGAAGATTACCTTGTAATCGCTGTCCAGATTGGCAAAAATCCAATCGGTTTCCACCCATTCACCATGACGGCAGCCGGGAGTTGTAAAAAGATAATCGTAGATACAGTTGTGAAAGTAATAGGTCTTCAAATCTTTCAGATGGGTAGACTGATGTACAGCCTGAAACAGCTGATTGCACAGTCTGGAATATGGCGCCATAGAGCCGCCTGCGTCAATGAGCAGCAAAAGCTTGACCGTATTTTTTCTGGGTTTTTCATAGACTAATTTGAGAAGTCCGGCGTTATTACAGGTTGCGTCGATGGTAGCGTCCACATCCAGTTCTGTTTTGGCCTCGTCCACTCTGGTAGAAAACTGCCGCAGTTTTCTAAAAGCCATCTGAAACTGCCTGCTGTCCAGAACCTGGTCCTGGCGAAAATCCCGAAAATCCCTCTGGCCGGCTACCTTTACCGCCGACTTATGCCTGCCGCTGCCGCCTACCCTGATGCCCGCCGGATTATATCCGCCGTGGCCCATGGCGGAAGTTCCGCCGGTTCCAATCCAGTAATTGCCTCCGTCGTGTTTTTCGGTCTGCTCAGAAAGTCTCTCCCTGAACATTTCCATCAATTCATCATATTCGTATTCCCTTACCCAGTCCGGCCGGTCCTCCATATCTCGGGTAAGTTCTCCTTCGCTCAGCCATTTCCAAAGCTCTTCCGGAATCTCTGCCGACGATTCGATTCCCTGAAAGTATTCTGCAAAAGCCATGTCAAACTCATCATAGTCGGTTTCGCTTTTCACCAGCACATTTCGGCACAGATAGTAAAATTCCAGCAGCGAATTCATAGCCAGTCCCTTGTCCAAAGCGTCCATCAGGCACAGCCACTGGTCCAGAGATACGCCCAGCCCTCGGCTTCGCAGCAAGTAGAAAAACTCAATAAACATTTCTGTAGCCCTTGACTGCCTCAATGTCCTGATTCTTCTTCAGAAGGACGCCAATGTATGGGATTTTTTCCTCAATCTCCTCTACCGGAGCTCCGGAAAGCTCCAGCGCCTGTACCCAGTCTAAAAGCTCCGATGTACTTGGCTTTTTCTGAATCTGTCTCATGCTGCGGATAGCATAAAAAGCGTCCATGGCCGCATGCACCAGCTTTTTATCTATATCACCGTAGTGGACCCGGATAATTTCCTCCATTTTTTCACGGTCCGGAAACTCTATATAATGGAAGATACAACGGCGCAGGAAAGCGTCGGGCAGTTCTTTTTCTGCATTGGAGGTGATGATGACGATGGGCCTGTGTTTCGTCCGAACGGTTTCTTTCGTCTCGTTGATGAAAAACTCCATCTTGTCCAGCTCCCACAGGAGGTCGTTGGGAAATTCCAAATCCGCTTTATCAATCTCGTCGATGAGCAGCACTACCTGCTCTTCTGAAGTGAATGCCTCTCCCAGCTTTCCCAGCTTGATGTACTGGCTGATATCAGACACGTCTCCTTCGCCGAACTGACTGTCATAAAGCCGCTGTACTGTGTCATAGATATAAAGGCCCTCCTGGGCCTTTGTAGTAGACTTAATGCCCCAGATAATCAGTCTCATGGAAAGGGCCTTGGCGATTGCCTCGGCAAGCATGGTCTTTCCCGTCCCCGGCTCGCCCTTAATAAGCAGCGGCTTTTCCAGGGAAATCGCCACATTGACTGCGTTCATCAAGTCTTTGGAAGCCACATAATCACTGCTTCCGGTAAATCTTTTCATATGTTTCATGGTTCAATAACTCCTGTTTTTAAAACTATGCGCCGATGGCAAGCGGTACCAGAATCGGTACCAGAAAGTTCTGGCTGATACCGATGGCGAAGGCATACACCATAATATCCGGCCGGGTGGCCTTCTCCACAATCGTCAGGCCGATGTCGGTTGCCGATACACCGGGCAGACTGCAGACTTCGATATATCCTATTTTCTTTGCCAGCACGGGAATCAGCACCAGACCGAGGGTTTCTCTGATTACATTGTGCATAAAGGATACCGCCCCTGCAATGACATGACCCGCCCCGGAAATGGTAACCGGCGCAAAGGTATACCAGCCAAAGCCGTAGCCGATGGCAAGACATTCTCGCAGTGTAAGGGGCAGGACAAAGCTGAGCAGCGCTGAAGTTACGGTGGTTCCAATCAGAACTGCCACCGGAAACAGCAGCACCCGAAGTCCTACTTGTTTAAGCTGCTCTGCCACTGTGCCTGAAAAACCCATGTCCATTCCAATGGTTCCAAGGAGAACGCACAAACCCACCGTCATAAGGGTGCCGGCCTTTGCGTTGAATCCGTCCACATCTCTGACGCTGGTTCTGATAAAGAAATAGCCGAAGAGGAGACCCAAAACCACAAAAATTACGATAAGCCAGGTCATTAAATTAGAGGATGTTTTCTCGTCATCATCCCTCTCCTGTGCACTTTCACAGTCAGAGGAAACAATCTGTCCCCGCAGCCTTCCAAGCTTATCCATGTGAAAAAAACTTCTCGTTATGGTGACTGATAAAACGCCTCCAAACACCACAACTACAGTAAACAGCAGCGCCTGCAGGCCGATGGTTCCAAGATTAGCAATAATTTCCTCATTAGAGCCCATACGGATTCCCATGATAAATACCAGCCCGGATACGATAACCAGCATGAGTACATTGAGGGGTTTTCCCAGTATTTCTTCATATCTGCGCAGCCGGCTTCCAAGGAAATATCCCAAAAGCAGGCAACACAAATACAGCAGCATAAGCACCATATATTTTGATTCCTCCTAAATTTCTGCAGCCGGAAAGACTTTGCAGAGCAGTTGATATTGCCAGATTTCAAGAAAATTGTCAAATATGTCAACATACAAAAGCGGTCCGCCCGGCCGCAGGCAATACCCGGGCAGACAGACCACCGTCTTTAATTCAATTCGCGAATCATATCCACCAGCTGATGAATATAGTTTTCATAATCTGTCAAAGCCGCAGCCCAGTTGGACAGACAGCTTCTTCCCTTTTCAGTAATACTGAAAACCCGTTTCGGCTTTCCGGCGTCATCCAGTTCCTCAAGCTCCCACTTGGAAGTCAAAAGCTCAGAGCCTTCCATCTTCTTCAGGTACCGGTAAACACCTGTCGCATCAGGAATTTTGTCTTCAAATCTTGGAATCTTTCCAATCTCTTTCAGAATCGCAAAACCGTGCATGTCCCCGCCTCTAGCTAAAATGCACAAAATCAGCGGCTGCAGCAGCTTGTCCAAATTTTTGCCCTGACATGGGCAGTCCATATCAATATACATACTATTTCTCCTTATGAACTAAATCGCTTCCGTAGTGAGAAGCAAACATGGTCTTGAAATACTTTTCCAGCTTCCACTCCGGCACTTTGCACTTTTTACAGGGCTCTGCCGCCCACTTATTCCGAAGCCATCTGGCTGCTCTTGAGTTGCGGGAATTGTACAGACGGATAGTCTGTCCGCAGTGAGTGGTAATAACGGCATACTTTCCCTGCAGATTAATCTCCCTGATACCGTGAAGTACGCCGCTTCTGGCAGGCCACAGCTTCATTTTATTGAGTAAAACAAAGAGTTCTACATTTTTTCGATAGTATCTCTTCTTTGCATCTGCCATTTAGATATAGAACCTTCCTTCCAGAATATCCCTAGAATTTTCTGTGATTAAACTCATCATCTTCATGCCCACAGAGGAAATAACCACAAGCTCTGTCTTTTCCTCCGCTTTCCAAGGAGTGATGATTAAGTTGTTGACAACGCCGCTGACTTCCACGGTTCCTTCCTCCACAGTCTGACAGAAGCCCTTGATACGGTAACTGCTGTCAGAAATGGACTTGATGAACTGAATGAGTTTTGCCTTTTCCACCGGCTGGTCTGCTCTGACGATAAAGGTCTGCGGTCTGCTTTCATAGGTATTGGTGGATTCTTCACTGCGTACCAGCGTCGGTGTGAAATTGTCCACAATCTCTTTAATGTTGACATCACAGTGAGAAGCAGCATAAATCTTTACAGCCTCATTGATTTCCCCAATTTTTTCGGAGATTTCCTTGAAAGTGGCCTCGTCAATCAAATCCATCTTGTTGACGATGACCGCGTTTGCATGTTTCACCTGTCTCTCCAGGGCAGGCAAAACCTCTACAAGTTCAAGAAAATTGCAGCCGTCTGCCACACAGATATTTCCTTTCATCAGATAATTATCTTCGGTATCTTTCTTGATTCCCTCTATGATATCGTCCATATTGGAAGGGTCGGCAAGGCCCGACGCCTCGATAAACAGATATTCAATGTCAGTTCTGGACATTTCAATGAGTCCGTCCACAAACTTGTCTTTGATGCATGCGCAGAAAATAGAACCATTGGACAGCTCTGCCATGGCAATGCCGTCCCTTTCCACCAGTTTGGCATCGATGTTAATTTCGCCAAATTCATTGATTATGACGCCGATTTTATGGTTCTGATAGGTATCCAGAAGCCGCTGCATGAGCGTAGTCTTTCCCGCACCCAAAAAACCGCTGAGAAGTACAATCTGAATCATAAGTGTTACCTCCGTATCGCCTGCCGGCGGTTTGCCTCTTTCTTCCAATCGTGCTTCGCCTTTCGGCTCGCTCTCTTGGGAAAGATTGATATGAGTATGGCGAGGTGCCCGGGAGTCTCACCCGGCTGCATGGATTTAGAGTCCATGTGATCCATCCGATCCGCACCCCATATCTTATTACAGCGCGCACGGAATCTTAATCTTAAGAATCCGCCCTGCTTTCTTATTTACCGAACAGGCTCTGTCCCAGCATGACTGCCGTACCAATCTCCAGATTGTCGTGGACTGCTCTTTCTTCAAAGCAGGCCGCGGCCTCTTCATCCATGGAATAAGGTACACCGGGACTGGCGTACAACACATCCTCGCGCAAATCCTCTCTGCGCAGCCATCCGCCTTCGTTGGTAAAATCTAAAATATATTGGTAATCGCTGATTTCTTCTTTTCCCGAAAGGGTCTTTCCTGAAAAGTCAGAAACCGCGGAGATATCCTTGTCATATAAATCAAAAGTCACACCGGCATTGGTGAGAATCTCAGCCGATTCTTTGCCCACAATTCCGTATCCAATCTGCAGAATCTTTTCAGACTGGGGATTCTTTCCGGCCTTTCTCATCATAGCAAAAAGCACCTTAATAAATCCCAAAGCCGTCGCATAGTTATTGTCGGAATAGCGTCCGTTTCTGATGTTCAGCGCCAGATACCGTATATCGTCCGCAAAGAACAATACCTGGTATCCTCTGCAGGAGGCATCGTAAATCCCGTCCACATCCGTATGTTCCATAACGTCAGCCTGAAAGCCCATGGACATGATGATTGCCGCAACGGACTCGGCAAAACTTCCTATAATCCCTTCGCCCTGGGTAATAGGAATCACAGCCACCTTGACACTGCTTCTTGCCGCGTCGAAATCAGCCCTGCTGACACCGAAGGTTTCCATAACCAATCCCGCCAAATCCATACCCGTCTTGGCCGCAAGGTCTCTGTTATAGTCTTCCATTCCGTCAAGCATATATGTAATCCATTCTGTTCTCAGTCTGGTCACCTGAATCACCTTCTCTTCCCATTGTCGCTGTTTCCCTGACTGGTCTGTCAGTCAATTACACGTTGAGAGGCTGCCCGTCGATAAAGGCAATGCTGCCGCCGTAGCGCTTGATGGTTTTACTCTTATTCAGCGCCATGGTCAGCCGTTCAATGCCAAAGCCAATGCCAACCCATGTATCAAAAACGCCCCACTGTGCATCGAGAAAATGGGGTCCATAGGACCCAGAGGCCACTTCCATGCCGTTAATCTCAATATCCAGCGTGGAACCGTATACGGTGGATTCCTCAATCACAAATTCATATTCGTCTTCAGGCACCTTGAGAGCCTTCATAGCGCAGTGGGCCAGCCGTTTCATTTCCTCCATCTGGTTTCCGTCTTCAATGGCCGCAAGTTCTACACAGTTGAGCATGGTAAACTCGTTCATGTGCTGCGCCCCCTGGGATTCTTTGCGGAAACATGACCCCCGCTCAAAGATTTTCACAGGTTCGCCGGTGATTCTGTGAAGCTCGCGCATCACCACATACAGATTAGGCGCCAGCATGGGACGCAGGCATCTTTTTTTGTCCAGCCAAAATACCTGTTCCGAAAGGTGGTGAAATTCGTCTATGGTCATCTTTGCAAGCATGTCCTTTGTGATGATGGTCGGGGTCACGACCTTAGTGAACCCTTCTCCCGTAAGCCATTCTTCCAAAGTTCTGCCTACCAGAATATTCTGTGTGATGTGCTTCTCGTCGAGAAGCTCCTTAATTTTGGCGCGGCTTGCTTTCACCAGCTGCTTCTCTGCGCTGCGAAAAGCCTGGTCTCTCTCCGCCTTCGTTTCAAACTCCTGTTCCAGAAGCTGTTTATCTCCGTTCAGCTCGCTGATTCTCTCAGCCTGTGTTACAGTAAATCTCTCCATAGTCAATCACTCCCGACTTTCGCTCGTCAATCACCGTGTGTAAACATTATACCATAAGCACTAAGCTCTGTCTTCGCTCACGCTCGTCAATCGCTAAGTGCTCTGGGCATCTGTTACACATCGGTTCTGTCTTCGCTTTCGCTCGCCAATCACCGTGTGTAAACATTATACCATAGCCAATATTGATTGGATAACAATATTTTTAAGTTTTATGGTAAGGTTTTTAGTTTTTGCAAAATCTCACCTCTCCGGGCTTCCAATTCTTCTTCCGTATCCGCCCAGTTGACAAAGATACCTCGAAAGTCTCCTTCGCCCGCTTCATCTTCGCAAAGGTCTGTAATGGCAATTTTACTGCCGCAAAAATCCTCCAATACCCGCAGGTGTCCTGCGCCGGCCATCATATGCTCGCCCTCCTGTACTATGTGGCCGTCCTCTCTTTTGTAATGCTCATAGACACTGTATCTGCCCAAATCCGTCTGGGGTTTGGTAAAATTTCCAGATACCGTGATATCGGCAAGCTCAGCAAGCTCATTCATGCCGGAGGAATACAGCACCGCAATAGGAGTCTGGCTTGGAATCCTGGCGTCAATTTCCAGAACTTTCAAGTCCTCCCCGTCGTCGATGACCTCCACATCCATAATGCCGTGGAGGTCGATAAGACCGGCAATTTTCCTGCCAATCTCTGAAAGCCGCTGCTTCCTGGCGGGACTCACAGGACAGGGAGAGGTCACCTTGCAGCAGTCGTAGACACGGTCCATATGAATCTGGGTCAACGGATAAGTTCTGTAGTTTCCCGGAAGTCCGATAACCTCAATGGAATAAGAAGGTCCGGTGAGATATTCCTGGACAATCCAGTTTTCCGGATTTTTGCAGCCTGAAAGAAAAGCCTCTACAGCTTCTCTGCTTTCCGCATAGGTGATGCCTGCCGAACCACTTTCCCCCGAAGGCTTTATCATATAAGGAGGCTTTCCCTGGGGATAATACCTGGGTGCGGGAATATGGTTTTCGTGAAACAGCGCGTCCGACTTAATCTTTGATTGAGAAATCCTGTAGGCGTTCATGTCAAAAGCCAGTTTCAACCCCTCTCTTTGGCAGATTCGGCACACCGCCGAGAGCACCTGGTCGTTTTCGTTGGCGGGCAGCACAAAATCAGCCTCCTTCATGGCGGCAACCACCGCCGGGTCCTCTGAAACCACATCTCCGCAGACGAACCGGTCCGCAAAACCCGCTGCCGGGACCTGGGGATTTCTATCAATTAAAATGCTCTCATAACCACAGGCAGAGGCCAGATAAACGGCCTCTGTTCCCTGTAATTTTCCTCCAATAATCGCAACTTTCATCATTCTACCTCGTGGAGAAATTTCACATATTCTTCTCTGCCTGCGATGCGCAGCCCCATCTCGCTTAAAATAGCCGCAGCTTCTTCTACCGTTCTGCCGCCCTCGTCTACGTCCATAACGCTGTGGGCTACCCCCATAAAGCCGGATTTCGGCGGAATGATGGAGGTAATCAGGTTAGCCCCCGCGTTAATGCGGTCCTTCAGTCCCTTGATGCCATCCACATCCAGAGAAGCCGGAATCAGCGCCTTAGGATACAAAAGCCTCATCATGGCAATAATCTTCAGTTCCTCGATGCGGTCAGGAGTTCTGTGATTTTCCATAGGGCTTCCCTCCTGGGGAATGAAGCTCATGACCCGAACCTGACGGGCGCCGATTTCGCCCATAGTCAGCAGGGAATCGACAATGTCTTCGTCGGTTTCCCCGATACCTGCCAAAAGCCCCTCCTCGATGAACATTCCCTTTTCTTTGGCGTAGAGCTTGGCATTCATCCGCTCATCGTAGTCCTGCCCTACTCTCATCCTGGCGTAAAGCTCTCTGTTGTGGGTCTCCTGATACAAGGCATAAAAATCCGCGCCGGCCTCCGCCAGCTTGTCTATAATCTGATTGCTGACAACCCCCGGTGAAATCATGACCGGCGTGTTGTAATTCTCTTTGATTTCTCTGATAATCTGACATACGGTTTCAAAATCCTCTGCATGATACTGGGGGTCCTCCCCCATGGTCAAATCGATTAAATTGACTCCCGAATCGATAAGCGCCCTGGAAATAGCCAGGACCTCGTCCTTGGTCTTTCTGTAGCGTTCAATGTTGTTGGACTTTCTGTAGTAGCAGAAATTGCAGTTGTTTCTGCAATATGTAGTAAAATACACAAATCCATAGGCAAAAATCTTATCTCCCTGAACGTCTCTGCGAATCCGTCTCGCCGTCTGAAATAACTCCTGCAGAAGCTGCGGGTCTTCAGAGCGCATCAGGCGCAGTAACTCCTCCCTGGTAAAATTCTCTCTGTCAAAATCAAACATGTCAGTCCCCCGTTCTTTCTCGGCAAAATTCCGGATTCCTCCGGTTGTCATTTAAAAGCTCATCGCCATCATATACTGGTCCTGAAAATCGCTTCTGGCCGCCAGCTCGATATGCTCGATTCTTCTGGCAGAACATTCCGCCTCTTCTCTGCATTTTTCGGAGAGCAGAAGCATGGAAGCGCCAATGCCCGCGGAATTTCCCAGGGAGAAAATTTTCTCTTCACTGACCTTTGGCAGAAGGCCTATGTGGATGGCGCTGGTGTTTCTGATATAGCTTCCAAATGCCCCTGCAATGCTGACTTTCGCAAGAGTATCCGCTGTTACGCCAATTTCCTTCATCATAATGGTAATTCCGGCGGAAATGGCAGCCTTAGCCAGCTGAACCTCTCTTACGTCTTTCTGGGTAATGACGACGTCGCTCTTTCCGTCTTCACTAAAGTATAACACAAAATCATTGGCTTTGTTGTTTTCTTTTATATGCTTCAGGATATTTTCAGATATTCCTTTCTTTGCCAGCTTTTCTCTTCCCAGAAGTCTGCCCGACTTATCGACAATTCCCACGCGAATCATCTCGCCTACGGCGTCAATAATGCCGCTGCCGCATATTCCCATCGGTACCGCGTCGCCGATAACGCCGATTTCTACCCGGTCTTCCAGAATATCAACCCTCTCGATAGCTCCTCTGGCCGCGCGCATGCCCTGTTTGATAGAACTTCCCTCAAAGGCCGGGCCTGCGGCTGTGGAGCAGGCTACGGCTCTGCCGTTTCCTGTCAGAACGATTTCTCCGTTGGTCCCGATATCGATAAACAGATGTCCTCTGCCGCACTCCATCAGGTCTGTGGTAATCACACCTGCAGTGATGTCAGAGCCCACGTGACCGGCAATGTTTGGGGCAACATAGACCCTCCCGTCAGCGTGGGAAGCCAGGGAGAGGGCCTGCGCACTGATATGTACCCGCTCTGTAAATACAGGCGAAAACGGAGAAACTGCCAGCTGCGACGGATCCACCCCCGCAAAAATATGGCTCATGGTAGTATTGCCTACTACCACATACTGATAGATATTTTCTTTTTTGAATCCCCGTTCTTCTGCAAAACCGTCAACAGCCTTATTGATACAGTCTATGATGGCCTTGTGAATCACGGAAAGATTCCCTTCTTTCTCCATGACAAAGGTGATTCGGGAGATGACGTCGGCGCCGTAGGCCCCCTGAGGATTGGTGGAAGCAGAAACCTCCAGCATCTCTCCCGTCTGAACATTCCACAGCATAACCACTGCCGTAGTAGTTCCGATATCCACCGCAACGCCGTAGTTCTCGCCGGCAGTATCCCCCGCCTCCACATCGATGATTTGGCTGCCGCGGATGGCTGCAGTGATAGGTCCGCCCTCTTTCAGCGCGCCGGGAATTTTCCTCAGAGCCTCAAAAGAAAAGGTCAGGTTTTCAAAGCCCAGGGCCTCTACAATTCTCTCTGCGTCGCTTCTCTGGTCCTGTATAGATGCTGCCGGAACCTCCGTACAGACCTTTTCAACCAGAGGTATGATTTCAAAGCCTTCCGGCAGACGCACCAGTTTCTTTTTTCTGGAAGCCGTGGTTTCCGCTTCGGGCATTTCAACAATCATACCCTCAGAGACCGGATGACAGCAAGCCAGCCTGAATCCCGCTTCAATTTCGTTTTCCGTCAGCTTGTGATGATGGTCGATTACAGAACGGTCGCCGGTCAGCACTTTCACCTTACATTTGCCGCAGGTGCCCATGCCCGCACAGTTTCCGTCGATATTAACGCCGGCTTTTACTGCGGCCTGCAGTATGGTTTCACCGACTTCCGCTTCCCAAGTAATATTCTGCGGTAAAAATGTAATTTTCATTTTGCTCATCCTCTCGTATCAAAATTTGCCTTCACTGCGCAGAACTGACAACCCGCCGCATTGCCGCGGCAGCGCATACATTCCGGCTCCGCTTTCATCCCCGGCCTGTTAAATACCAGATAAAATCCGGCGCAGCTTTTCTGCGGAATCATCAGCCCACTGTCCTTAACCCAGACGCCTATCTGCTCGGCGTCCAGAAGTTCAAAAAACTTTTTGGATTCGATGACCGGCATACCGAAATACCCCGGTCCAAACTCATCGGAGAGAAACAATTCCCTGCCTGGAAATCTGTCTTCCATGTCCTCTTTAATTTTCTCTGTTAAAAGCTGAATCCCGGCGTCCACATAGTTGGTGCCCCAGATGTCCGCATAGAGAAAATCCATAATGTTTTCCTCACTTGAAAAGTAGCATTCCCCTGCCGTCAGCATATAGAAATACACGCCTTCTATGGCGTCTGCCGGAATCTGCTCAAAATAATTGCAGGTAAAACCAATATCGCCTACGCAAATTTTACCGTCCTGAACAGCTTCCTTTCCATAGAAAGACACCAGGGCCCTGATATCGATTCCCTTGATTCCCTTTTCCCGAACGGCAAGCCCCATTTTCATCATGCGCTGATGTTTTTCAGTATCCAGATTGAACCCGCAGGTCTTTATAAAACGTTGTTTTGCCAAAGGGAACGCGTCGCGCTCTGTGATTGATATTTTCTGGTTATTCATAACTCGCCTCTCAGACAAAAAGGTGGCGGGCCGCCCGGCCTACCACCTTTCCTAATCATTCAAATCGATTTATTTTTTTAATTTAGCCTCTGCCTCTTTTACGGCCTCAATCAGTTCTTCTTTGGAAGGAATAATTGAGATATACTTCTGCTCGCCGTTGATACACATGGTAGGAAGATTTGCGATACCCATCTTTCTGGTTCTTGCGATATCGTCTTTGATGAAGTATTTGTATACTCTGTATTCTGCCATGTCTTTCAATTCGTCCCAGTTGTCCTCTACAGAAGCCAGCATGTATGTGCAGGCAGCGCACTGTTCAGGGTCTAACAGGAACAGCTCAATCAGAACCTTATCCAGATTTTCGTAATCAGGAATTTCGATGTTTGAATCATCGATTACAGTTTCGTAGTTTTTAATTAATTCTCTGGTGCTGTCAGGATTCTTAACTGCCTGTGCGCAGGCGATTGTGTTTTCAATCGGAGTGTCGTAAGGCATGTCGCATCCCGGTGCAATAATCAGGTTCTTGTGGTTCTCAATGGAGTCAATCAGGTCGATAACGCCCTTCATGTTATCTTCCTGGGTACCGTGAAGCATGGTAGTAGTAAGAGGAATGTTGCCGCCCATTACGATGTTGTACTGGTCGGTAATCTTCTTAGCTTCCGGCAGGTTAACGTTTTCGTCAACGGAAACACCGTCAGGTCCCATTTTGCACATAACCTCAATCTGCTTGGTTGCGTTGCCGCATACGAAGAAGGAGGAGAAGGCGCCTCTGGATCTTACATAGTCGAATACCGCCTTAAATCCTTCGGACAGCATCTTCTCGATGTGCTTAGGAGATACCTGGGATACCAGCGGGTCAACTACCGCGATAACATCCATACCTGCGTCTATGTACATCTTAGCCATTGCCACAGAAACCTGTGCGCAATAGTTTACTAAATCTTTTACATACTGAGAATCGGATACCATATCCATGAAGATATCAGTACCTCTCAGATGGGAAGCCAGTGTGAAAGGTCCGCAAATAAGGCCGTACAGCGCTGTTTCTTCGCCGATGGCTTCCTTTACTCTTCTCATAGCGGACAGAATCATCGGAAGTCTGCCGGATTCTTCTGTCGGAATCTTGCACTGGCAAGGAATTGTCTTTTCTCCGGCAAGCGGATGGCTCTTAACAGAAGGCGGATTGTTCTCTGCCCACATCAGGTCGCATCCCAGGATTTCCGCTTCAACCTGCAGGTCGAAGATAATAGGAAGTCCGTCCGGGGTATATAATTTATTAGCTTCGAGTAAACACTCGACTAATTTGTCTTCGTCTCTTAAAACTTGTTCTGCGGTATAACCTTTTAATTTTCCTACGTGTACGCCCGCAAACGGTACCCAAGGAAGTTCACTTGTTTCCTCATGTCTCAGCGTCTGAAAAATAAGTTCTTTTCCCATATTTTTGTTCCTCCAAGCATTTTATTTGGTTTCTGTGTTTTTGTTTCTTTCTTTCATCAGTTCAAGGGCCACCTTGACAGCTTCGATAGCGTTTTCGCTGTAACCTCCCGCGCCAATCTTCCGAGCCCATCGGGCAGTGCACGGAGCACCCCCCACCATGGTGATGAAGCTATCCTTTTCGCCTTTTTCTGTAAGAAGCTTTTCCAGCTTCTTCTGTTCTGTCAGTGTAGATGTCAGCAGAGCGCTGGTTCCGATAATGTCGGCATTGCAGCGTTTCGCTTCTTCCAGAATTACATCGACAGGAACCTCGCAGCCCAAATCGATGACCTCGAAGCCGGCTGCTTTCAGGGTGGAAGCTACGATACCCTTTCCGATATCGTGAATATCGCCCTCCACGGTGGCGAGAAGAATAGTCCCTTTCTTTTCGGGAACAGGCACCTTCCGCTGCTGCTCGTTTAACAGCTCAAGTATGGTATTGGTCACGCTTTTCATAACCTCTGCCGCGTATATCAGTTCCGGCAGAGACAGGGTGCCCTGGTCAAATAAGATTCCAATCTCATCGTTTCCGGCACCAAACCCAACAAGCAGCAAATCTAAGAGGTCGACTTCGTTCTCATTGGCTTCTTGGATAATGCGCAGCGCCTTTGCTTCATCGGCATCAACAATGGCGTCCTTTGCTCTTCTGAATAGTTCCTGCTTATCCAAATTTGACCTCCTTACACTATTATCCATTCTAGTCTAACTTTTCAACTTCTAGCTTTATATTTTCTTAACACGAAGTATTTTATCATAATATTTTAGTGTTGGCTATCAAATTTTTATTCAAAGATAAGAAAGATTCTTCACTTTCATCAAAATGTTCAGTTATTTTATTTTTAAGAATATGGAATAGATTTACTCCTCGCAAATCTATTCCATAATAATGCATTTTTATAAGCTTCTCTGAAGCATAAGTCTTTCTTTAAGGGACCTGGCTGACTCCTTGCCCGCAAGTTCCCGCTGCGAAAAAATCTACTCCTTGCAGATTGTTCACGAAATACTCAACTTATTTCAGACCAGCTCTTTCTTTGAATCTTTCAACAGAGTTGATTTTGATATCCATGGCTTCAGCAATTCTAAACTTGGCTGCAATACCGTTGTTTTCTTCAGCACATGGTTCAACGTGTGTCAGACCGAGGCCTAATTCAACTCTCTTGTCAGTCATTGTAACGATGTCGTGCAGTTCCTCAACCGTTACATTTAATTTCTCAGCTACATACGCTTTGGCTTCGTCAATTTTCATCTTCTTTGCCAGCTGCATACGTAATACCAGATCTCCGGCAGTACGAACGCCGCCCATACCAGCGCAAATTGAGTGTGTAGCTTCAGCTCCTACAGGGTCGCCTACGCCTACCTAGAACCCGTCCACCTTTCCGATTTCTACTAAAGCTTTATCAGCTCTGGAAATCATGTCGGACGGCATATTCTCTACCATCGGAACACCGCATACGCCCATACCTACGTTGGCGTGTACCGGAATGTTTGCTACAGCTGTACAAGCTTTGATGAATGTAACAACTCTGGCAATATTCCAAGGGAAGGACTTGTTGCAGTTGGTATTTACTACTGCGCCGAAAATGCTTGCGCCGGCTTTTTCTACCAGCTTTACCTGATCGTGAGGATAAAGTCCCGCAAGTCTCTTTCCGTCGTACTTCAGTCTGCCGTGCATGCCCAGTACAAATTCACCGGCCATACCGATTTCAACGCCCATTTCAGGGAACTGCTTTGTAATCTCTTCGCAGGCCTGCAGGGCAGCTAAGAAGTCAGCATCCCCGGCAGCACCGGAAGTATCCAGGTTGATACCGTCAGCGCCTACATCGTACATCTGCTTCGCAACGTATACGATATCCTTAACTGCATGTGGAATAGCTTCTTCCTGAGCGGCCATGGCCTCTTTGATTTTTCCTTCCGGAAGCAGTTCCGCCCAGTTTTCTACAGGACCGTCAGGTTTTGTGTAAAAGCCCAGGTTTGTCATAGCGCCGTAGAATAAAGGCATGGTACTGATGTTCAGCGCCTGCTTTAAGGCCCCTGCTTCACGCTGTGCTACGCCCTTTGCAGTCTTGTAGTTGTAGTCGGAGTTTCCAACGTCTACAGAGTCTACACCCAGACATCTTTCGTAGATAAGAACTTCATTGTCCTTTACGATAGGAATCTGGCTCTTGATGTTCAGCTTGTACGCGCCGGAGTCGTTGGTCAGAACAATCTGTTTTCCAGGCTCTACGCCAACGATGCTGCCGGGCATGGTGATGATATTGTACAGATGCTCTTTTTCTTCGTCTGTGATAGGGTCAATCTTGCCCCTTTTTACAGCGTCTGCAATACCGTCTTCGATATCCGCACGGATTTCGGCCTCTGTCATATAAACGACTGTACCGTCTCCCATACGGGTAAAGTATTTCTTTTCCTCAGCCATATAAATTTTCCTTTCTTTCAATGTTACAAGTATTATACCATGTCGATACCGCTGAAAATACAGTCGGAAGACATGATTCAATGATTCCGACCTTGCGGCAGCGCCGATATAGTCAGTGGAATCATTATACCACAGGATTAGTGTTTTTTGGCTTCAAACTTAGCTAATTCTTCAGCTTCTTCTTCCCCTTCCACTACGATGTCGTGAATCCTCTTCTTAACATCTTCAGGAAGCGGTTCCGGCTTGTAATTTTCTAAGATATCAATGGCTTTAGCTCTTGTGGCTTCGGTCATTGTCATAGCGCCCTTCTTCTCCCATGTTTCTCTCTGTGTACGGTCGATGTACTGTGTAGTGGACAGTTCTTTTCTCATGTACTTTCTGGTATGTTTCTGAGCCAGGTAATTGTTGGCAGGTCCTACTGCCTTAATTACGTCCAGAGCGATGGTATCGTCGTTTACCGGAATACCCTGAAGAATCCTCCTCGTCATCCTCACGATTTCCGCGTCGCATAACAGCTGCTCATAGCTCATGGTCATACCCATTTCCATCATACCCATACCGTAGATAACGTTGCTTCCTGTCAGTGCAGGCAGCATATTTGTCATGGTTTTCTCGTGGCCTAACTGAACATCGAAACATTTACCGTCTGCCTAAGTGCCGCCTACGTTGGTAGGAATGCCGTAGTAGTGACCCAGCTGACCTACTGCCGCTGAGCACATGGCGTGTTCAGGAGCGCCTACAGGAGACTGTGCTGTCTTCATGTCCATGATGGTTGTAGAGGAACCATAGAGAATCTTGTTTCCTGGATTTACAATCTGTGCTAAAACGATGCCGCCCAGAATTTCTGCGTTGGTGCAAACCAGCGTACCGGCCAGGGTCGCAGGAGTCGTAGCTCCGCAAAGACCCATGGACAGAATGTCGATAGGCAGTCCGTGTCTTGCAGACAGAATGATAATGCTGGTTTCGTTTTCGTTAATCTCCAGCGGGCTGTTCGGGCAGGCGCCCATAGCCACGATAGGTCTTTCTCTCAGCTTATCATAACCTCCCTGAATTGCGGCGGCCATGTCGATAAATCTCTGGGTGTTCTTAACGCCTTCCAGGTCGTGAGCGAAGTTTTTAGTCAGGTTGTTGAATACAACCTCCGCCTCATGAAGGGAACGAACCTTCTGATTTACATCGCCTGCGGTAACCGCAATAGAGAATACGTCGATTTCTGGAATCGCGTCGATAAATCTGGCTACATTGCCCAGGTCTTCTTTGGTAGATTCTCTCAGCTCTCCTGTATAAGGGTCAAAGATGAATACGCCGGTACCGAAATTCTTGTATGCAACTTTCTTGCCGCCAATCAGAGTGTCCTTGTCCGGCGTTCTTCCGCAGAGGGTAAATTCTGCCGGGCACTTTTCAATAGCGTCGTTTACCAGATTTCTAGGGAATTTAACCCTGTCATTTTCATAGTCTACTTCACAGCCTGCACCTGCTAAAATGTCCAGGGCTTCCTTTCCGTGCATCTGAAGGCCGTAGTCCTCCATCAGCTGAAGGGTGGCTTCGTGAAGTGCGTCTAAATCTTCATTGGATAAAATATTATATCCAGTGATGTCTGTTTCATGGATAAATTTACCCATTATATTTTACCTCCAATTCTTACTTCAGTCTTGTTAAATGATTTGCTTACAGCTTATCAATCCAATCCATGATGAAGTTTACAGTATCGGAAGCGTCTTCACAGTAAGCGTCAGCGCCGATTTTTTCAGCCCAGCGATTGGTTACAGGCGCGCCGCCTACCATAGTCTTAACTTTATCTCTGATGCCGGCTTCCTTCAGAGCGTCTTCGATGTCCTTCTGAACTGTCATAGTAGTAGTCAGCAGAGCGGAGCTTCCAACGAATTCGGCATTGTGTTCGATAGCGGCGTCAACGAAGTTCTGAGCAGGAACTTCTCTTCCCAGGTCGATAACTTCTACACCATTGGTCTTAACCAGGGATGCTACGATACCTTTACCGATGTCGTGTACGTCGCCTTCTACGGTACCGATAATTAAAGTTCCGGCGGATTTTACTTCGGACATATCCATTTTGCCTTCGATTTCAGCGGATACCGCTTTCATAACTTCTGTAGCGAAGATAAGTTCCGGTAAGAAGATTTCTCCCATGCCGAAAAGGTCGCCTAATTCTTTCATGCCTGCGGAATAACCGTTACTTAATAAGTCAACAAGGTCAAGACCTTCTCCTTCAGCTTCAGCCAGCGCTTCCATCGCCATATCTTCGTCAGCGTCAACGATTGACTGCTTTGCTTTGTCCATGATTGCTTCTTTACTCATTATTTGTTACCTCCAAAATTAATTAAAAACTAAAATAATAAAGACTATGCTTTTTATACATTTATTGTACAGTTTATCCTTCGATACCGTATATAGGTCTTTTTAGAAATTTTAGTATTATTTTTGTCACCCCAAAAAAAGTAATATTTTTATATTTGCGCCGATTCTTTTTCTAAAATGGAATTGTATTATTGAAATTACTGTGATATAATTCAAATGAAAATTTTCCAATAAAATAGTACAATTTTTATATAACGCGTCAAGAAAGGAGGTTCCATATGAAAAATTTTGTAATACCCCCGCTGAATACTCCCAATGCGGAGACCCTGTCAGAATACCTGAACAGCTCTCTTGAGGCCTTTTCCGACATCACGGGAATCCCCGTTACTTACTTTAACGATTCCGACTGGGTCATGGCTGAATTTAAAAAGGACGATAAGATTTGCAATATTTTTGAGGTCTATCAGGACAGCTGCAGCGCCTGCCGCAAGAATCTGGCCTCTGCCGGCCAGTTTGCTTCTCGCCTGGGCGAGCCTTACATATTTCTGTGCAAAGCCGGCCTTGCCAACATCGCCGTATCCCTGATTATAGACGGAGCTCTGGCCGGTTATTTCATTGCAGGCCCTATCGTCATGGGAGAGCTGAGAAGCAGTACCGCCCGGAATTTTTCCACCCTCAACAATCTCAGCGAGTCGGCGGCTGCAGTGGCAAAGATGTTTGCCGGCAAGATGAAGGTATTTCAGCCTAATCAGGTTTCTCAGATTGCAATTCTGTTCTATAACTGTATCATCACCTCGGTATCGGCAAGCAACGATTACAGCGCTCTCAGAAACCAGTACAGCGAGCAGAATAAGATTAATATCGATATACAGCATTATAAAAAGGAACACATCTCCGTGGAATATCCCTACGATTTGGAAAAAGTTCTCATTGATAATGTAAGCAACGGTCAGGTAACTGCCGCCAAAGAAAACGTGGCCAAGCTGCTTTCCACCTTTTCCATTCTGGAAGCCGGAGACCTGGACGGCATCAAAGCAAAAGCCCTTTGGCTCTTTGCCATTATCATCCGGATTGCCAGTGAAAACGACAGCAATCTCAACCAGATTATAGATACAGACCTTGATATTATCAACCGCCTCAGCGACACCGAGAGCTACAACGAATTGCTTTCCGTAGCAGAGTCTCTGATTGAGCTTATTACCAAGAATATGCTCACCTCTATCTACAGCGGCCGTTCCCAGATTGTAACCAAGGCGCTGCAGTTTATCAACAAGAACTACAGAGAGAAGATTTCTCTAAAGGATATCGAAACGAATCTTCATGACAAATCAACTTACTTCTCCACCCTGTACAAGCAGGAGATGGGCGTCACCTTTACCGATTATCTCAACTCCCTGAAAATCGAACATGCTTGTCAGCTGTTGTCGGGAACCAATCTGAGTATCATAGATGTATCTTTGTCTACCGGCTTCGACGACCAAAGCTACTTCACCAAGGTGTTTAAAAAGGCCAAGGGTATGACGCCTAAAGCCTATCGTTCCGCCCACGGCAGTATAGAAGAAAACTAAAAGGATTTGTACGTCCAAAAAAAATAACAAAAAAAAACAAAGATTTTACAACCGTCCAATGTTTACCACCGGTTATAATATGACTAAATCAAATATATGCTTGGTTGTATCAAAAGCGGGAGCCGGACTTGGCGTCGCGCTCCGGCTCCCGTCCCCCCTTGAGGGTTTGACAAAATTGACACTTTTTTTGTTATTTGTCAATTTAGTCAATAAGAGCTCCGTTTTCTTCAAAATCTACGGCTGTTTTACCCTTCTTTATTGACAAAATTGACACCTTTTTTGGATTCTGTCAATTTTAGCAAAGTAAGCAGACAAAAACATTGCTAAAATTGACAGATTTTTAGATTTTTGTCCAATTCAGCAATGTTTAGGCGTTATACATGCAGGTTCGCGGCATATAAGGCGCCATGAGCCACGCCTGTCCTGCAAGCAAAAACGGGAACCGCTTTATCTTCCCAATTCCCGTCTGATTTCTTCTTTTAACTTTTGTACTTTTTCCCGTCCGGCGTCGCCGGTTCTCTCTTCATAGGTCAAATCAATTTCCGTTACCATCTGCACCGAAGCGGGCCTTCCGCCCAGCAGAATCACTCTGTCCGAAAGGCGCACGGCTTCTTCCACATCGTGAGTGACAAAAATGATGCTGGGATTGTATTCCTTTCTGAGGGAAAGAAGCAAATTCTGCATCTGCTCGCGAAGCTGGGCGTCCAGTGCCGCAAAAGGTTCGTCCATCAAAAGCAGCGGCGGCCTCATCACAAAGACTCTGGCTAAAGCTACCCGCTGCTGCATGCCGCCGGAAAGTTCGTGAGGGTAATATTTCTCAAAACCTGCCAGGCCCACCTTTTCGATGATTTCCATAGCTTCCTTTTCCCGGTCAGCTCTGCCCAGACCTTTTCGTTTCAGCGGATAAGTTACGTTCTGCAGCACGTTGAGCCAAGGAAATAAAGCCGGCGTCTGAAAAACCATGGCCCGCCGCGGGGAAGGCCCCTCTAAATCCGTGCCCTGCAGAAGCACCCTGCCGTCGCACCGCTTGTCAAAGCCTGCCAGAATATTGAGCAGCGTAGTTTTCCCGCATCCGCTCTTTCCCAGTATTGCGGTGTATTCTCCTTCTGAGGCAGAAAAGGTAACCTCTTTCAGCACCTGGGTTTCTACGCCGCTTTCATTGATATAGCATTTATTCAATTTGTCCACAACCAGGTGATTCATGATCTGCCCCCTCCTTTTCCGATTTGCGGGCTGATTCTTCGGCAGATAGCCATGAGCAGAATATCGGTCAGTTTTCCGCAGACTGCAATGACAATCATGGTAGCCAAAACGATATCCACATGGCCCAGCATGCGGCCGTCCGTCATGACCGCTCCCAGGCCCTCATTGACGCCGGTGACCTCGCCTAAAACCAGATATCCCCAGGAAATGCCCAGACCCAGGCGAAGGCCGACGGCAATCTGCGGAAAAGCGGCCGGAAAGAGCACTGTCCTGAACAGGGTAAATCCCCTGGCCCCCATCATCTGTCCCGCGCGGATAGTCAGCTCGGGAATTTCCGAAGCCCCATGGGCAGTATTGACATAGATAGGGAAAAAAGTAGCCAATCCAATGAGAAACAGGGTATTACCTTCGCCTACACCGAACCAGACGATTGCAATAGGCAGCCAGCCGATACCCGGAATCGCCCTGATGGCGTGAATAAACGGGTCAAAGAGCCTCCTCATCAGGGAAAAGCGTCCGGTGATAAACCCAAGGGGAAGTCCTACAGCTGTTGCCGCCAGAAATCCTGTCGTCACCCTGCGCAGGCTCTCCAGAAGATGTGGAATACAGGTCCCTGAGTAAGGCGTCATCTTCAGAGTTCCTGTAATAAAATCCCACAAGACCTGGACTAAAACCAGAGGCGACGGTAATTTGTATTCAGGAATTGCACCTAATGTGACAATAACCTGCCACAGCACTAGGGCTGCGGCAGGTACAATCAGGCCTAAAAAATCATGGGATTTTTTCATTATTTGTTCTCCGATTTATAGTTTTCTATGAAGGACAAGTCAAACATGGCTTCGATATCAGGAACTTTTTCAATCATGCCCAGCTCCAGCATCTGCTCAGCCAGATTTCTAACCTGTTCAAGATAAGCCTCGTCGATATCCCAGCTAATCTCAATGTTTTCTGCAGAAACGGAAAGTAAATCTCTGTCGGTGCCGAAGCTGGCAGCCTTGTCAAGCCAAGCGTCCTGATTGGCGTTGATATACTCGGCAGCCTGAATATGTGCGTTGACCAGAGTCTGCACCAGCTGCGGATTGTTCTTAATAGTATCTTCTGTAACAATCATAGCCGCATTGATGGTTCCGATGCTGTCATCGAAGTACGGATAGCTGAGAATTTTTCCATAGCCGTCCATCACCGCCTGAGACGGATAAGGCTCACCGCTTAAAAATGCATCGATGGTTCCGTCGGAAAGGGCCTGTCCCATATCGAAGAAGTCAATACGAGTCAGGGTTACATCCTTTTCCGGGTCCAGTCCCGCCATTTTCAGCACGTTGAGCAAAAGAACATGATGCATGGTGCCCGGCACGTAGGCGATGGTTTTGCCCTTCAGGTCCTCAGGTTTTTCAATGCCGGAATCCTTACCGACTACCAGAGCGGAGCATTTATTGCAGAGGGTTACTACAATTTTGACCGGCTCTCCCTGGGACGCTGCTGTAATTGCCAGCGGAATGGTGGTGCCTGTCATATCCAGACTGCCTGCCAGCAGAGCCGTTTTCTGGTCTCCCGGATTGGTAAAAGGCTTTACCTCAATGGAAGAGCCCTCCGGCAGAAAATCCTCGTAAAAATACGGCGTCAAAGTCTGAGCGGTTTTCCACGTTCCTACTGTGGTTTCCACCGCACTTTCTGCGGCTTGGGCCCCGCCCTGTTCTTCTTCTCCGCCGCTTGCGCCGCAGCCGGAAAGGGCTGTGAGTACCAAATCCCCAATCAGGGCTAATGCTAATAATTTCTTTTTCATCGTTTTTCTCCTCCCTTAATCATAATACAAATTGTCAATCCACGGCTCGTTCGGGCAGACAATCCTGACAGATTTCTAATTTTTTGTCTGTCTTTTCCGTCACTCTCTTAAAACCATCGATAAAGCAACCGACAGAACAGACAAACTTTCTTTTTCCTGTCTGCTTTGTCTGGTCACCCGCCTGAGAGGGGCGTTCTGCCTCTCCAAAGCACCCTCATTCACTGCACGCCGCGCCTTTTCTCTATTTCGCTGCACAGACTGTATAGCCTGCTTCTTCAAATGATTTCTTGGCCTTATTTACATCAAACTGGTTCCATTTTCCGCCGCTGCAGCAGCAGCTGTCCCGGGGCACAGAGCCGGTTTCAATTACGGTTACGTTGGCGCCGAAGTCGGCTGCCTGCCTGCTATAAGGATGTACACAGATGTCAGGTACCTTTCTTCCGCCCAGGAGTCTGGTTACTGCAATAATCTGCGCCAGCCGCTCATCGCTGATTTGGGGCTTCGCCCCGAGAGGGGTTCCCTCTACCGGTATTCTTGCCATGGCGCCTGATACGATGACATCGCAGTCTTTTGCAAGCAGTGCGATGTCTGCAATCTCTTCGTTGGTATGTTCGATTCCCACCGGTTCCACGAGAAAAACCAAATCCAGCGGAGAATTTTTCACCGCATTCAAGGTGTCAATGCGGTCCTGGGGGTCAAAGCGGGTATCTTTTCCTTCTCCCAGTCTCAGAGAGTGATAGATAAAGTTGACGCCGCATTCCGCCAGCCAGTCCGCTGTTTTCTCGTCGAACTCACCGATATTGAGTCCGATTTTGTATGGTCCCGGCACCTCTGCGCGAATGGCTTTAATCATATCCGCCAGCTGGTCCTTGGAGTAAAACTCCGTCGTCCGCAGTACAATCCAGTATACCCCTGCTTCAGCATATTCTCTCACCTGCTCAATGGTATCTGCTTCATTGTACTCCCTGGTTTCACCGGTAATGCCCCAGGCCTCTCCCAGAGAGCAGAAGTCGCAGTTCATGGAACATGGCGCAAAATCCACGCCGATAGCGCCCCAAAGATAAGCTTTATCTCCGGTAATTTCTCTTGCAGCTTTTCTTGCAGTCTGTCCCAGCAGCCGGTAATCCTCGCTGCCAATCTCGATGGATAAAAGCTGTATGATTTGCTCCCGGCTCAGCCCCTGCTGCTGTCCCAAAGGACTTGCAGCCCAGGTCAGCAGTTCTCTGTTAGTCATAGGTTTTATCTCCTTTATGTGTAAGTCTTTTGGTTTATCAAGTCGCATAGTAGATTTTATCTGTGTGCTAAAGATATTATAGCTATCTCCCTGTTTTCGCGCAAGAGGGTTATATGGGATTTTCATTGGAAAGATTGGAAATGTGTTTAGCTGGAGGAGTGCTTCTCGCCGGAGAAAAGCTGGCAGAACGCCGGATTAACCTAAATCAGCAAAAAAAGAAAAAACCTGTATAATCAGGTTCCTGTCCGTCTCAAATATTTATACTGATTTGGCCTGTTTTCTCCATTTCATGTATAACTTTTCGTTGTACATCCCTTTTAGCTTATACATGTTTTCAAGATTTTTTTCAATCTGAGTATAACTCCAGTCGTTGTGTTATACATAAAATCAACAAATCAACTGGATTTTGTTAACAAACTATTGCTCGGCTTCAGTATCATCATTATAAGGTATATTTTAATACTGTAAAAAGGCAACGACAGTCTCGCACGACTGTCATTGCCTTTCTTGAAAGAAGTATTTATATCAGCTATAAGCCTTAAGCTTCCATAGCTCTTCTTGCCTCTTCCTCTTCTACTCGTCTTGTTTCCATGACTTTCTCGTATTCTTCATCGGTCATCTTCTCGATGGTAAATCCGGTGAAGCCGTAAAGAATAGAAACTATCGGGCAGATGTAGTTAACAAATGCATATGGCGCATATGCGATGGTCGGCTGTCCTAAGAAACCGCTCATAGTCGCACCGCACACGTTCCAAGGAATCAGCGGGGAAGTCAGTGTGCCGGAGTCTTCCAGGCATCTGGACAAGTTCTTTGACTTCAGTTTTCTGTCTTCAAAAGCAGTCTTGTACATTCTGCCCGGTAAGATGATGGACAGGTACTGGTC
>CBCTFZ010000020.1:0-42667 GCA_965146355.1 uncultured Emergencia sp.
AGCCTCGGTACTGCTGCTTTCTGCTTCCTCCGCCAATCGGCTGTTGCCGGTGGCATAGTCGATTTCAATGCCGGGCTGGACGTTATAGCAGTAGACGTTAAAGCATATGCCCTCGCCCCGGTCCTCCACGGACCAGCCTTCCATTTGGACGCCTCGCGCCACCAATTCATTTCCTTCGTAAATCGGTGTTACACGATACAGCACGTGGTTACCCGTTTCCTTAACATACTCCGCTACCATGTCCTCAAAAGGGAGCATTCCCTCCACGTTGAGATATCTGGTACCTGTAATCAAATTATTCTTGTTGGCATTTTCTCCGGTCAGCTGATATCCGATGAGATGACACCGGTTGTACAGATATTTGCCGTTGACGATATCATATTTTATCAGGTGCCAGCCGGAGGGTTTAATCATGCCGATGCTGCCCCGCTTTTCTGTGGGCATCAGGTCGCGCCCCACGTTGGCAAAGGCCTGGGTACATCTTCCTAAAGCGTCCAGCGGGTCGTACCGTTCAAAGGAGCCGGTAATCTTTTGCTCTTCTGTAAATTCCGGCTCATTATCATGGATTACCACAAAAGGACTCCCCGAATACTGAGGTATGTTTTCCAGAGTGAAAGACTGAACTTCTTCTCCTGAAGGGAGACTGATGAGCTCTGACGCCTGGCTGCAGCCTGTAAAAAGGGGCAATACCGTTATCAGCAGGGCCAGCAACAGAGCCCCGCCCCGCCTTACTGTTTTCTTATTCATATTCAAGCTCCTTAAAACTTCTCACTATGGACTTTCTCAAATTCCAGCAGGGCCAGCTCTGTCTCCGCCGGATGTCCCTCCTGCATCATTTCTAATAAAGTCATATCTTTTCCCTCCCAAAACTTTTCTCCATCAATTATCCCAGCACGACGGTGATTCGTCAAGTGCTATTTAAACGCTGCAGATTTCGGACTTCATGTTTCGCCCCCTGTCACAGTGCCGTGTCCCGCAGCTACGACAAAAGATGGCCCTGCGGGATACTTTCTCCGTAAAGGGAGGGGGGTATATGGAGCTTCAGCAGGATAAAAATCCTTATTTTTTAGTGGATTAATGTAAAATTCTGTATTGGTTTTCCATATCTGGGAGTAACCGATAGCCGCAAAGACGCGAAAAATCATTGCAGCTTCTTTTTTTACACTGCATCGGCCACTTCCCCATACAAAAATGTCCCGCAGAGGTTCAAAATAAAACATCTGCGGGATATTCCGTCTTGAAATTTCAGCAGTTATACCCCCCACCGGTATATGGCTACAGGTGTAAAAACCGTAAGCACCCTTAAGAAGGCCCGTCGAAAGCCAGCCTTCATATACCCATGCGGGGCATCACCGCATCACAGCGCATTTACACTCTTTTATAGGTTTTAGTGCCGCTGATACGGCTAATCTGATAGATTCCTCTCACCGTAATCTGTTTTTCCTCCAGTATTCGGCGCACCCTTTCTATGGAGTCAATCCTCAAATAGAGTCCGGTGCTGCAGGAATGGGCTACCTGCGGCGGCAGCTTGCGTAAAGTGGAATTAAGCCCATTTTCTTCCAATACGTCTCTGGCATAAGCCGCTTTATAAAAGGATGAGAAGGAAAGTATATATTCGTTTTCCATTGCAGTCTCCTCCTAACAAAGTCGGCTGCCCGGCGATTTTCAATCGCCGAACAGTCCGTTTATCTTTCGTATGTAATAAGTCAGGAAGGAAGCCTTTTTCACATCCCGGTCGGCTACAAGGTCGTAGGCTTCGACTTTCTCTTTGCCGATATATACCGTCACCGTACCGACTTTATCGCCTTTTTTCAGAGGAAGTCTCAGATTTTTGTCAATCTTCACCTTGCAGGAGGCCTGCTTTTCCTCGCCCTTCTTTACAAGGGCAGTTATCTTTTTTGTAGTCAGTGCCTGGAATCCATGAGGTTCGCCTTTGTCAAGGGTTACCTTCTTCATGCACTGGCCCTTATCTGCAAGTGTAACTGAAGAGTAATTTGCAAAGCCGTAATTGAGAAGCTTGGAGACTTCCTCGAAACGGATTTTCGATGTCTTAGCGCCAAGAACCACGCCAATCAAAGTAGTATCCTCTTTGGTGGCCGACGCGGATAGGCAGAATCCGGCCTCCTGGGTAAAGCCTGTTTTAATGCCGTTTGCTCCCGGATACTGTTTTATCAGTTTGTTGGTATTTGTAAGGCCGAATTCCTTTTCCTTTCCCGGAAGTCCTACATTGATGGTGGTCTGCCAGGTAGTAAACCACTCCCGCGTTTCTTCATGTTTCAAAAGCAGTCTGCTGGCCACTGCTATATCATATGCGCTGGTGTAGTGTTCTGCTACAGGAAGACCGTTGGTATTGACATAATGAGTGTCTCGCATGCCAAGCTCCTGGGCCCTCTGATTCATCTTTTCTACAAAGACTTCTTCGCTGCCGGCGATATATTCCGCCACAGCCACGCAGGCGTCATTGGCAGATACTATGGCAATGCCCGAAAGGAGCTCTTCCAGAGTATGAACCTCTCCCACCTCCATGTACATCTGACTGCCGCCCATGGAGGCTGCTCTTTCGGAAATCGTCACCTGGTCCGTAAGCTTTACCTTGCCGTCTTCTACCGCCTCCAAGGCTAGAAGCATGGTCATGACTTTGGTAACCGATGCCGGAGGAAGCTCCTTATGTGCATCCTGTTGATAAAGAATCTTACCTGTCTCTGCGTCCATCAAAACTGCCGCCTTTACATCCAGGTTCAAATTGGCGTTTTTCGACTCCTCAGCCTGAACTGCACCTGCAGTTTCCAGCGTATCGGACACCGTCTCTATGACGACCGGTTCCTGCGGGTTATAAAAATGCCTGACGCCCATCACGCCGCAAAGGGACAGTACCAAGGCCAGGCATATGATTTTTTTCATATTCTTTCTCACAAAAACACCCCTCTCATTCTTTAGTAAATATATTACCTGAGAGGGGAAATATGACTGGTCTTTCTTCTTTCTTAGCTGTCAAGCAGCTTTTTCGGGGAGTGGAAAACACCCTTTCGCTCCCTCGAAACCTGCGTTTAACTCTATAATGCGTTTATAATTGAGGAGACCGTCATTTTAATAGAGTTATCGTTTGCCTGCTGGGTATAGTAGGCCATGTGAGGGGTGGCAATGACATTTGGCAGAGACGCCAGCTGATAATCTGCCTCTGAAGGAGGTTCGCTGTCGTAGACATCGACGGCGGCGCCTCCGATTTCACCCTTAGCCAGCAGCTGATACAAATCTCTGTTGTTCACCAGTTCTGCCCTTGCCACATTAATCAGCAGAGCGTCCGGTTTCATCAATGACAACAGCGCTGCGTCAATACCTCTTTCATTTTCCTTAGTCACTTTCATGTGCAGGGTAATCATATCAGCTTCCGCAAAGACTTCCCTCATGGACTTATACTCCACGCCATAGGTTTCTTTCAGATAATCGCTCTCGAAGATATCACAGGCGATTACCTTGGCACCCAGTGCAATAAACTTTTCCGCCACCAGTCTGCCGATGCTGCCGGTACCGACGACGCCTACAGTGGACCCTTTGATTTCTTTGCCCATCAGGTTGTCGATGGTCCACTGCTGATTCTTCAGCACCGATACAGCCGGATAGAGTTTTTTTGCCAGAGCCGCCGCCATGGAAACTGCGAACTCTGCCACGGCATTGCTGCCGTAGCCATCGATGTTCAGAACTTTGATGCCTTTGCTCTTGGCGTAGTCCACATCGACGAAGTTCCACACGCCGGTGCCGATGAACTGAAGTACCTTCAAGTTCGGCAGCTTGTCCAGCATTTCATTGGTAAACTGCATCAGGCCGAATGCGATAATATCGGCGTCGCCGGCCCGCTTTACTACTTCTTCCACGCTGCCTGGAATCCCATCAAAGACGGCGACCTCTCCCAGTTCCTCAAGGGGACGCAGAAGCTCGGGCTTGTCAATAAAAATTCCCGCGTCTATTAAACAAGTTTTCAAAATTTCACCACCTTAACTATATGTAATTACACAAGCTGTTCCTTTGGCTTGTCTTTAAAGATTAGAGAACCGACGATGATTACGACGATAGAACTGATAAGTCCGGTGAATACCGGGTCGCCCAGGAATACATCGTAGCCTTTAGTCAGGAACAGTACCGCCGGCACCACGGCGCCGACAATAATGGAAAGAATTGCCGCAGTCTTTGAAGTCTTTTCTCTGAAATACAGCGCTGCAAAGAGCACCGGTACCAGGGAGGAGCCTACGATGGAGAATACCATGGACAGATATCCCAGCAGACTGGAAATGAACAGGGCGATAACCAATCCGAACAGTCCAATGACTACGGTCAATATCGGCATAATCTTGTTGATGGTCTTTTCATTTAAATCCTCCTTGACAACCTGACCGATATCGTAGGTGATATGGGTCGTAGCAAGAATCAGGAAGGAAGAGAAGGAGGACATGACTGCCGCGATGATGCCGGCAATGGCGATGCCCTTCAGCACCGGAGGATAATATTTGACGATGAACAGCGGCAGGGCTGCGTCTGAATTATCAATTCCCGGAATCAGGGTGATGATGGAACTTCCCATAAACAGCAGAGACAGAGTGAACAGCACTGCGCAGCATCCGGATATGATGAAGCTGAATTTAGCTGTACCGTCTGTTCTGGCGGACAGAACTCTCTGAGGCATGGTCGGGTCTCCCGGGCACGCCAGAAAATAGGACAGTGAGAATCCGAGAAGGGCCGGACTGAATCCGTTTGACAGAGGATCTGTCATGGACAGTCCCTGGCTCTCCACACCTGCAGCCACTGCGTCCAGGCCGCCAGCGGAAGCGATTCCGATGATAGGTCCCAGTACAAACAGACCGACTACCATGATGACCAGCTGGGCCGTGTCGGTCCAAACTACGGCGAACATGCCGCCTACCGCAGTAAAGGTGATGCACACCAGGGTTGCGATGGTGGTGGCCACCGGAATGGATAAGCTGAAGCTGTCTCCAAAACCGTAAATGATGATGGTTCTGAAACCGGCGATATTGATGGCTACCAGAGAAACGGCGTAGACCACTACCACGATGGCGCTGGCAAGCCGCGCATGTTTGCCGAAGGCTTTATTTACAATTTCAGCCAAACTTCTGGCGCCGGTCTCTCTGATACTCTTGCTCATAAAGCCCAGTACGATAAGGCCTATGGCAAACCCACCGTAAATCCATACCATGGAGCCTCCAAAGCCACTGGTATACACGCTGCCTACAGCACCCATAGTCATACCTGAGCCCATCATGGTAGCCAAAATGGTTCCGGTCAGGGCGAATTTGTTAAACCGTTTACCGCCCAGAATAAAGTCGTCCATGTCCTTGACCTGGCCTTTAGCGATAAATCCAATTACCAGCATTGATACTAAAAACAGTATAATGACGATATAATCTATACTACTCATTTGTTACCTTTCGCTTTCTTTTTTCATATGCAATCGCGTTCAGCTTTCTATCTGAAGATATCCATCTTCTCCATGCGGTCAAAAGCCTCTTTCAGGGTATCGATACCCACGGTGCAGGCCAGACGAATGAAGCCTTCGCCTGCGGCTCCGAAACCGCTGCCCGGCAGCACCAATACGTGGGCTTCGTCCAGAATCTTTTCCCAGATATCCATAGAACTGATACCCGTATCCTTGATATTGGCGAAGACGTAGAAGGTGCCTTCCGGCTTGGTGCAGGTGATATTGTTCATCTTCTGTATCCGCTCATATATGTACATGACCCGCTTGTAATATTCGTCGTAAAGGCCTTTCTGGATATCTTTTCTGTTCTCGATGGCGCAGATACCGCCTCGCTGTGCCTGGGCGTTGATGGTGAAGGCTACAGCCTCGTTAACCCGGCGCATGGCCGCGATAATATCCTTCTGGGCGATTACGTGGCCCAGTCTCAGACCGGTCATGGAGTAATCCTTAGAATAGCTGTACAGAGTGATGACTCTGTTCGGACTCTTCTCGTAGGAGCAAATCGCCTTCTTGTTATCCGTATAGTTCAGCGCGCCGTAGATGTCGTCGGCGATAACCAGAAAGTCATGTTTCTCCGCCATATCTAAAATGCCCTGAATGTTTTCCTGGCTGTATACCTTTCCGCTGGGGTTGTTCGGCGAGTTGATGATGACCGCCTTGGTTCTGCTGGTAATATGCTTTTCAAATTCCGCCAAGTCTACGTCGAAGTTGTCTTCGCTGCGGGTGTTGTAAACTACCAGCTTGCCTTTCGGCAGTTCAATCTGGGGCTGATAATAGATGTAGTACGGAGCGATGGCGATGACCTCGTCTCCTTCATCAAGCAAGGCCTCCATGGTCAAATACATGGCGTGGGTGCCTCCGGCGGTAATCAGTATCTCGTCTATATCGAAGGAGAAACCGTAATCTTCTTCGTACATTTTGATGGTCGCTCTTCTCAGGTCTTCGTCTCCCAGGAACTCGGTATACCTGGTATACCCTTCTTTTCCGGCCTGGTAAATGGCCTCAAGAATCCTTTTGTCCGCAGGATAATCCGGGTCGCCGATGGACAAATCGATGACATCGTCATATCTCTTAACCATCTCGTTGGTCTTGCTCAGCGCCGCTTCTTCAAATTCCCAGTGTCTTTTTGCTAAGTATGGACTTTTCATTCCTTTTCTCTCCTTAATCTTTTCGTCAAAAGGGCTGCAGTTTTAGAATCTCAAGGATAAGCAGGATAAACCGCCGTCAATCTTTCTGTATTCGGAAGTGTCTACGGTCATTGTCTTGTAGCCCAAATCCTGTACTGCCTTCAGCACTGCAGGATAGCCTTCCGGTACGATGACGATATCGTTGACCCAGATGCAGTTTGCTGCGTAAGCTTCTTCTTCTGGAATCACTACCTTGTTGTATTTTTCAAAATCTGGCTTGGTGATGAATTCGCCGCTTACCAGCATGTTGTTGTCTTCCAGATAGTTTACGCCGGTCTTCAGGTGGAGCACTTCCTCCAGGGTTACTTCGGAGCAGGTCAGACCGTATTTCTCCAGAATCTCGGTCAGCTGTCTGATGCCTTCCTCGTTGGTTCTTGCGCTGCGTCCTACGTAGAAGTGGTCGCCTACCATCATGACGTCGCCGCCTTCCAGGGTTCCCGGAGCCTTGATGTACTCGATTTTATCTTCTGGATAGAATCTCTTAACTGTGTCTACGATTTCTTCTTTTTCACCGTTTCTGGATTCTGCGCCAGGGTTGGTGATGATGGCGCATTTTCTGGTCAGAAGAGCAGGGTCTTCTACGAAACAGGAATCCGGATATCTTTCGTCTGCCGGAAGGACTGTCACGTCCACGCCGCACTGTACCAGTGCTGCAATGTAGTCATTGTGCTGTTTCAGCGCCAACTCATAGTTAGGAATCCCTTCATAAGTTCCGCCGGAAATGCCATCCTTGATTGCGCTGCACGGTCTTCTTACGATTACATGATTAAATTTCTTCATTTTTTCAATCTCCTTTTCAATTTGATACGCCGCCAATCAGTCGACTGTATATTTTACACCGTATTTATTAGTGCGTATTATACACCGTTTATTATATTCTTGTCAATATTTTCTGATAATATTTTTAAAAAATTATTTTTTCACTAAATTCACCGCAGCTGTGCTATAATAGATTCGTAAATTCCAATGACGCTGTCTTGCAGGTAAGCGCTATTGAGATTAAAATCAGGAGGCAGCTATGAAGAAATATAAGACCCTAAAAGACCACGTATACGATTATATTGCGGAACAGATTTTGGACGGTAATCTGATTCCTTCTCAGAGAATCAATGAAACCGCCATTTCCCAGGAGCTTTCTGTAAGCCGTACACCGGTGCGCGAAGCTCTGATACAGCTTTCCTGCGAAGGGATTTTAGATAATCTGCCAAGAAAAGGCTTCGTCTTAAAAGGAGTAACGGAAAAAGAAGCAAGAGATCTCTACACGGTGATTGGCATTCTGGACGGCATGGCGGCTCAGATGACATGTGATATTCTGACGGAGAAGGACCTTAGCAGAATGGACTTTTATATTCAGAGCATGGATTTAGCTATCAATGCGGATAATTACGCCATGTATCTGGAGCAGCAGGACGCTTTTCATCAGGTCTATTTGGATAAGTGTGATAACGAAGTCCTGTCGGAAACCATATCCAGGCTGAAAAGCAAGTTTTTCACCAGAGGCTATGCGGAAGGGGCTGAAGAACATAACAAAAAATTTCTTTCAGGCATTAACGACGAGCACAGGGAAATCCTGCGGCTGTTTAAAAATAAAAATGGAGACGGCCTTCTCCAATATCTGATTAAGGTGCACGGGTCGCCGTCTCACGCCCACAACGAACTGATAAAAGCCGAACTGCAGGAGGACGAAAAAAGAGGATGACTCTGCGTCATCCTCTTTTCATATACCTATTTACAGCTTGCTGAGCACGTAGTCGGCAAACTCTCTGCAGGTAGCGCCCTCCGCAAATCCGGTGACCACTACCCTCTTTTCTTTTTCATTGCATTCTTCCAGGGCCGCCGCCAATTTATCCGCTTTCTCTATCATACCGATATGGCGGAGAAGCATTTCAGCAGCTTTGAAAATACTGGAAGGATTGGCGTAATCCGCAAGGCCGTCCTCAATCATGCGGGGTGCGCTGCCGTGAATAGCCTCGAACATGGCGTATTGGTCGCCCATGTTGGCGCTGCCGGCAGTTCCGACGCCGCCTTGAATTTCGGCAGCTTCATCGGTGATAATATCTCCGTAAAGATTTGGAAGAACGAATACCTGGAACTGATTTCTGATATCCCGGTTTACCAGATTGGCCGTCATAATGTCGATATACCAGTCCTCCGCCTTGATTTCCGGATATTCAGCTGCAACCTCCCTGCAGATACGGGAGAAATTCCCGTCTGTTTTCTTCATGATGTTGGCTTTGGTTACGATGGCTACATTGGTTTTTCCATTGGCCCTTGCATAATCAAAGGCTGCCTTTGCAATTCTGCGGGTTCCGGCTTCCGTTGTCACCTTAAAATCCATAGAAAGTTTACCAGGTATCTCAACGCCTCTGCTTCCCAGCACATACTCGCCCTCCGTATTTTCTCTATAGAAAATCCAGTCAATGCCTTCCTCCGGCACCTGGACCGGGCGAACATTGGCATAAAGGTCCAGCTCTCTGCGAAGGGTTACGTTGGCGCTTTCCATGGTTCCTCCCTTTGGCGTAGTGGTCGGTCCCTTCAAAAGCACATCGCAGGCTTTAATCTCCGCAAGTACTGCCTCCGGTACAGCCTGGCCCAGGGCCATTCTGTTTTCCAGGGTGAGACCTTCAATTTTCTTCAGCACTACCCTGCCCTTTTCCAGCTCATCGGCCAGAATCTTTTTCAAAACTCTTTCCGCCTGTTCCATGATAACAGGCCCGATACCGTCGCCGCCTATCATACCCACGGTAATTTTATCCATGGAGGTAAAATCCTTAGGCGCGCTGCCCTTTTCCATTTTCTCCTGACGGGCAAGCTGCTCCTCTATCAGGCTTTTGAACTGCCGGCAGGCTTCATCTATGTATTCTCTGTTTGTCATCTAACATCCTTTCTGCAAAACCAAAACAGTTCTTATTGTTTTGCCACGTATTTCAGCAGGCTTCCTGCCTTGAGTATTTCTTTCTGTCTCTCTGTGAAACTGCACGCCAAGATAAAACGCTGACCGGTGGTTTCATCAGTCATGATGATTTCTCCCTTGTCCATGCCCTCATAAATGTGGGACAGCTTCAGCACATCTCCCTGGCTCACTTTGTCATAATCCTCCGGATTTTTAAAAGTCAGCGGCATGATACCGGCGTTAATCAAATTGGCCGCATGAATCCTGGCAAAGCTCTTTGTTACCACGGCCCGTACACCCAGGTACAGCGGTACTAAAGCGGCGTGTTCCCTGGAGGAACCCTGTCCGTAGTTGTTTCCGCCGACGATGATACTCTGTCCTGCTTCCTTGGCTCTTTCCGGGAATGTCTCGTCGCAGACGCCGAAGCAGAACTGTGACAGATGAGGAATATTGGAACGATATGGCAAAATCTTAGAGCCGGCAGGCATGATGTGGTCTGTGGTGATGTTGTCTCCCACCTTCAGCACCAGAGGCGCTTCCAGAGTATCCTCCTGGGGCTTGCTTTCAGGAAACGCCTTAATATTGGGCCCTCTCAGGATTTCCAGTGAAGCTGCTTCTTCCGCAGCCGCCGGGGCTATGACAGCACTGTCGTCGATTTTAAACGCGTCAGGAATTGCCACCTCAGGCATTTCTCCAAGGAGGGTCGGGTCCGTAATTTCTCCTGTCAAAGCTGCCGCCACCGCAGTTTCCGGTGATACCAGGTATACCTGTCCGTCGGCTGTGCCGCTTCTTCCCTCAAAATTCCTGTTAAAGGTCCGCAGAGATACGCCGCCGGAATTAGGCGAAAATCCCATACCGATACAAGGTCCGCAGGCACATTCCAGCACCCTTGCTCCGCTGGCCAGTATATCGGACAGTGCGCCGCAGTCTGCCAGCATGGAAAGGACCTGCTTCGAGCCCGGTGAAATGGACAGGCTGACCTCCGGTTTAATGGTTTTTCCCTTCAGAAGCGCCGCTACCTTCAGCATATCCAGCAGAGAAGAATTGGTACAGGAGCCGATGCAGACCTGGTCCACTTTAACCCCTTTCAGCTCGTCCACCGGCACCACATTGTCCGGGCTGTGAGGACAGGCCACCATCGGCTTCAGGGCGCTTAAGTCTATATCGATAACTCTGTCGTAAACGGCGTCCTCATCGCTTTTCAGTTCTCTGTAATCCGCCTCCCTGCCTTCGGCCTTGAGGAAAGCCCTGGTCACTTCATCAGACGGGAAGATAGAGGTAGTGGCGCCCAGTTCAGTGCCCATGTTGGTAATAGTCGCTCTCTCAGGTACGGAGAGCTTCTCAATGCCCGGGCCGCCCCATTCGATAATGGCGCCCACGCCTCCTTTTACGGACAGAATACGCAGAATTTCCAGACTGATATCCTTGGCTGAAACAAAAGGCCTCAGTTCTCCGGTCAGATTTACCTTGTACATTTTCGGCATGGTGATGTAATAGGCGCCTCCGCCCATGGCTACTGCTACGTCCAGGCCGCCGGCTCCCATAGCCAGCATACCGATGCCGCCTCCGGTAGGCGTATGACTGTCAGAGCCGATGAGGGTTTTACCCGGTTTTCCGAATCTCTCCAGATGAACCTGATGGCAGATTCCGTTGCCCGGTCTTGAAAAATACAGTCCGTATTTCTTTGCCATGGACTGAATGAATCTGTGGTCGTCGGCGTTTTCAAAGCCGGACTGCAAGGTGTTATGGTCTATGTAAGCCACGGACAATTCCGTCCTTACTCTTGGGATTCCCATGGTTTCAAATTCCAGATAAGCCATCGTCCCTGTAGCGTCCTGGGTCAGCGTCTGGTCTATGCGTAGTGCGATTTCGCTGCCCGGCGTCATATCGCCGCCAAGCAGATGTTCCTTAATTATCTTCTGTGCGATTGTCAGTCCCATATTGATTACTTACCTCCATAATATTGTTATACGCGTGGTCGATGTGAATCAGCATGATAGTTTCCAGCTTATCGCCGTCTCCCTCGGCAATGGCGTTGTATATCGTCTTGTGTTCATCTACAGAATCTACGATACGATGAGATTTTTCCAGCGAAATTCTCCTGTACTTCATCATCTTATGATGAATAGGAGACAGAATCGCTTCAAAGGTCAGGCTTCCGCACTCTCTGTAGATGATGTCGTGAAATTCCGTGTCTAAATCTCTCACCTTTATGACGTCGCCTTTCTGTGCGAAAAACTCCTGCTGGTCTACGTTGTTCTTCAGGGCCGCAAGACCGGCCTCGCTGATGTTTTCTGCAGCTCTCTTGGTGGCAATTACCTCGATGCGGCGCTTTACCTCGAAGAGGTCTTTTACATCGTTTTCGCTGACGCCCACCACTACGGTGCCCGCCGGAGAATCTTTAATCAGTCTTTCATGCTCCAGTTTTGCCATGGCTTCGCGAATAGGGGTTCTGCTGACGCCCAGTTCTTCGGAAAGCCTGCTTTCGCTGATGATTTCTCCCTGTGCATAAGCGCCGGTAAGTATGTTGTATTCCAAACGGTCATAAACCTGGTTGGCTAAAGAAATGCTCTTATATTCTATCATTTCAAATCTCCTTTACTCCCTGGTGATATCTGTCAGTTCCTTAATTTTTTCTTCAAGCTCCTTATTGGACAGGCTGGTAGTCCTGTTGTCGGCATACATTTCATCGACCCAGTCTTTCAGTGTTACGACCAGCGGGGTATCCTTGGACACTCTTTTGTCTCCCTCAAGACCGTAGTGCTCATTAATCCAGTAGGCGATGCCCGCAAGGCCGCTGGTCTTGCTGACTGCCACTCCCGGTGCTCTGTTGAGAAGCTTGGTGGTATCGAAGATGTTGTAAATTTCTTCATCTTTCATCAGACCGTCGGCATGGATGCCGGCCTTGGTTACATTGAAGTTCTCTCCTACGAAAGGCGTCATCGGCGGAATATCGTAGCCCATCTTATCTCTGAAGTATCTGCCTATCTCCGTCACCGCTGTCGGGTCCATACCGTCCAGGGAACCTTTGAGAGAAGCGTATTCAAATACCATGGCCTCAAGAGGCACGTTGCCGGTACGTTCACCGATACCCAGAAGAGAACAGTTGACTGCGCAGGCCCCGTAAAGCCACGCTGTGGAAGCGTTAGCCACCGCTTTATAAAAATCGTTGTGGCCGTGCCATTCCAGCATTTCACTGGGTACGCCCGCATAGTGCTGCAGGCCGTAGATGATGCCGCCTACACTTCTAGGCAGGGCCGTTCCGTTATATGGGACTCCGTAACCCATAGTATCGCAGGCTCTAATCTTTACGGGAACACCGGCTTCTCTGGAAAGGTCCATGATTTCATTGACGAAAGGTACCACAAATCCGTAAAAATCAGCTCTCGTGATATCTTCCAGATGGCATCTCGGCACCACCCCTTCTGAAAAGGCGTCTCTGATGGTCTCCAGATAATAGTCTACCGCCTGTCTTCTGGTCATGTTCATTTTCTTGAAAATGTGATAGTCGCTGCAGGAAACCAGTACGCCGGTCTCTTTGATTCCAAGTTCCTTTACCAGGTGGAAATCTTCTTTCTTTGCACGAATCCAGGTGGTAATCTCCGGAAACCGCAGACCTAAGTCCATACATTTCTCTACGGCTTCTCTGTCTTTCTTGGTATAGATAAAAAACTCGGACTGTCTGATAATTCCATAAGGCCCTCCAAGTCTTGACATCAGCTTATATAAATCTACAATTTGCTCTACGGTGTACGGCGCCATGGATTGCTGTCCGTCTCTGAAAGAGGTATCTGTAATCCAGATATCCTCCGGCATATTCATCGGAACTCTTCTGTGGTTGAACACCACCTTAGGAACCTCGGAATAATTGTACATGTCTCTGTAAAGGTTGGGCTCCGCAATGTCCTGCAATGAATACTTATAGCTGGGCTGCTCCAGCAGATTTGACTTCTTGGATATCTCTATCATACATTTACCTCCTAATAATCCTGTCCCAAAACTAACTGACCTAGTGTAATCTCTTACGCCCCTCACTTTCATATAGTAACGCGTTATATGAGTACCTGTATACAAGTATATTCCCTATTTCTTTGTTTGTCAATAGACTTTCGTATAATTGTTTCTAAATTGTTTTTATTATATTCGTATGCAAGTGTATCGCCGTTTATTCCGGCCAATCCTGCCCGGTGTTTTTGTGCTAAAACGAAAAATCTCATTGAGTTAGCACAAATTTTTTTAAAAAAATAAGGGTGCATTATGCTAAACGCACCTTATCCTGCGTTTTAGCACAACACTCCCTTTGCTTGAACGGAGCAAATTTATGTCAAAAGAATAGAAAAAGCCAATTCAGCACAAATTCGCGCCCTCTTTTCTTTCTGAACGCCCTGTCTTTTGTGCCAAATCACTCTTAATGGGTCAATTAGCACAAAAACACCTTACAAGGGCCGCTATCATTTTCACAGTCCCAGAACTTCTTTAATCAGCTCGGTTTTTTCAGGCTCTCTGTCTGATATGATGAAAGCCCGGGCCGCCTCTCTTTCGGCTGCCGCAAGTTTTTCTCTGCTGTTTCCGTAAAGTACGGCAAGAATGTCTCCTCTGCAGACCCGGTCTCCCACTTTTTTGTTCAGAACAATTCCTGCGGAAAGGTCTACAGGGTCCTCCTTGACGGCTCTGCCGGCGCCGGTATGCTGAGATGCCAATCCCACGGCCCTGGCGTCGATAAGCTGTACGTATCCGTCCTCCCGGGCAGTGATATCTCTATGCCAAGCCGCCGCAGAAAACAGGCTGTAGTCCTCCGTCACTGCCGGGTCTCCGCCCTGTCTTTCGATAAAGGCTCTGCACTTGGCAAGACCTGCGCCGCTTTCCAGAGCATGGCGGGCCATGCTTTCGCCATCTTCCGGGGTCTTGCTGCATCCGCCCAGGTAAATCATCACGCCGGCCAGTTTCAGAGAAAGCTGGGTAATATCTTCCGGACCTCTGCCTTTCAGGGTTTCAATGGCCTCTATAACCTCCAGACTATTGCCTACGGCTCTTCCCAGCGGCTGACTCATATCTGTAATTACAGCGACGGTTTTCCTGCCTGCCGCCGCGCCTATCTCACACATGATACTGCCCAGTGCTTCCGCGTCTTTCTGGTTTTCCATAAACGCACCGCTGCCGCACTTGACGTCCAGGACAATGGCGTCGCTGCCCGCGGCCAGCTTCTTACTCATAATGCTGGAAGCAATCAGGCTCAAATTCTCCACAGTACCGGTTACATCCCGCAGGGCGTAAATTTTTTTGTCAGCCGGTGTAATATGGGCCGTCTGTCCGATGACGGCAATACCCAGTTCATTGACCTGGCGGAGGAACTCCTCCGGTTCAAGGGTCGTGCGGAATCCCGGTATGGACTCCAGCTTATCCACCGTTCCTCCCGTAAACCCCAGGCCTCTGCCGCTCATTTTGGCAATGGGCACGCCGCAGGCCGCCGCAAGAGGCGCTACAATCAGCGTGGTCTTATCGCCTACGCCGCCGGTGGAGTGTTTATCCACCTTGACGCCGTCGATGGCAGAAAGGTCGATGGTATCGCCGGAATCCCGCATGGCGCGGGTCAGAGCAAAGGTCTCCTCTTTATCCATCTTCTGAAAGAAAATCGCCATGAGCAGGGCCGACGCCTGATAGTCGGGAATTTCTCCCCCGGTATATCCGCTGACGAAAAACTGAATTTCCTCCGGAGTCAGTTTACCGCCGTCTCTTTTCTTTATGATGATGTCGTTTATATTCATTTTAAAATCTCCCCGAGGAAACTCTCGCCGATGACAGTAGGCTCCGCCCCCAAATATTCGCAGATGGTGGCGCCGATGTCCGCAAAGGTTCCCCGCACGCCCAGGTCCACGCCGGCCCTGATGTTTTTACCGTAAACCAGAAGAGGTATATATTCTCTGGTATGGTCCCAGCCGCTGTGGACAGGGTCGTTGCCGTGGTCGGCGCAAATCATCAGAATATCCTCTTCAGAAAGAGCCGCCAGAAGTTCAGGGATTCTGCTGTCAAACTCCATAATAGCCCGTCCGTACCCTTCCGGGTCTCTTCTGTGTCCGAACTTGGAATCAAAGTCTACCAGATTGGTAAAGATAAAGCCGTCAAAATCCTGTCCCAAGGCTTCCAGGGTCTTATCCACGCCGTCCATGTTGCTCTCAGTATGTACCGCGCGGGTTACACCTCTGCCGTTGAAGATATCGCTGATTTTTCCTACTGCGTAAACCGTTTTTCCCGTATCCGATACTTTATCCAGAAGGGTCGGCTGCGGTGGTGAAACCGCGTAGTCCTTCCTGTCGCCGGTTCTTATCCGCACGCCGTCTTTTATCACGTAAGGTCTTGCGATAACTCTGCCGCAGGCCCATTCCCCCTGCAGAAGCTCTCTTGCAGCTTCACAGATTTCGTAAAGTCTGGCAAGAGGAATCACCGCCGTATTGGCCGCAATCTGAAACACGCTGTCAGCAGAGGTATAGACGATAGGCTTTCCGGTAGCTTCATGGTCGGGGCCCAGCTCCTCGATGATTTCCGTACCGGAAGCCGGGTAGTTTCCCAGACAGCCTACGCCGATTTTGGCTTCAAAGGCTTCCATAAATTCCTTTGGGAATCCGTCGGGATAAGTCTTAAACGGAGTTCTGGTTTCCAGCCCCGCGATTTCCCAGTGACCTGTAATAGTGTCCTTTCCTTTGGATATCTCCGCCATTTTACCGTAAGCGCCGGCAGGCTCCGCTACTGCCAGACTTCCCCCTGCTACACCGGAAATATTGCCGATACCCAGAGCCGCCAGATTTGGAACGGAAAAATCTTTTACGGCCTGGGCCGCATGGTTAAAGGTATGGGTTCCCTTATCTCCGTATTTGTCTGCGTCAGGTAATTCTCCAACGCCCATGCTGTCAGTCACAATCAAAGTAACTCTTTTCATTGTCTGTCACCTCTCTATTCCTCTGTTTCATAAATCAGTTCCGGCTTCCCTTCCAGATAGTCCAGGGAAACCAGCTTATATTCCACACCGTTTAAGCGGCCCTTGATTCCGTTTTTAAATGCCTCTCTGCCGTGAAGATGGCCGTAAACACAGGTTCTGACGCCGTACTCTTCCAGCATGCGGGTAAAACCCGAGCCCTGCATCTTATCGTTGGTAGGAGGATAGTGAAGGGCTGCGAGAATGGTCCCGGCCCCGGCTTTTTTTGCCTCCTCCAGGGAAAGGGAAAGTCGAAACAGCTCCCTGTCATAAATCTTCTGGTCATGGCTGTCAAAGCCGTCGGTTCCCGGACAAATCCATCCCCGGCTTCCGCAGATGGCCGTATCCCCCGCCACATAGCACTTGTTCTGCAGGAAGGTAATGTCGTCAAATAGCTTATTCAGTTTGGTAATGGTGGTCCACCACAGGTCGTGATTGCCCTTGGTGATAATCTTCTTTCCCGGAAGATTGTGAATCCAGGTCAAATCGGCCATGGCCTCGTCCTGCCGCAGCCCCCAGGAAATATCTCCCGGCAGAATTACGATGTCCTCCGGCCTGACCAGCTCATGCCAGTGCCGGGATACCTTCTCATAGTGCCTTTCCCAGCGGGGGCCGAAAATGTCCATAGGCTTTTCGATTCTCGGGTCAAAGGACAGATGTAAATCGCCGATTGCGTATATCTTCAATGGTTATTTCTCCTCTAAATCAAGTAATGCTGCCGTCTCTTCATCTCCCAGAGTCGTCACCTTGCGCAGCTTGCTTCTAATCATTCTGGACCGGGTTCCCACCAGTTTATCCAAATCGTCATTGGCCTGATTGATTTTCTTCTGCGCTGCCATGAGCACATCTTCAAACTTGCCGAATTCGTTCTTTACCGCGCCCAGAATGTCCCACACCTGACTGGAATGTTTCTGAATGGCAAGGGTCTTAAAGCCCATCTGTAAAGAATTGAGCAGCGCCGCCATGGTGGTCGGGCCGGCAATGTTGACCTTATAATCTCTCTGCAGGACTTCCACCAGGCCCCGGCGCACCACTTCGGCATAGAGTCCCTCAAATGGAAGGAACATGATGCCAAAATCGGTGGTGTTAGGCGGTTCGATGTATTTTTCTTTAATATCCTTAGCTTCGGATTTGATGACTCTCTCAAGGTTTTTCCCTGCGGCTTCTATGGCCTGAGGGTCTCCGGCGTCATAGGCGTCCACCAGCTTTGCATAGGCGTCTCCTGGAAATTTGGCGTCAATAGGAAGGTAGACCACGCCGTCGTCTTCTCCCGGCAGCTTCACTGCATATTCAACCCGCTCGGAGCCGGTGCTTTTGGTGGTCACGTTTTCCTCGTACTGGTCCGGCGACAGGATTTGTTCCAGAATGGCTCCCAGCTGAATTTCCCCCAGAATCCCCCTGGTCTTCACGTTGGAGAGGACCTTCTTCAGGTCTCCCACGCCGGCAGCCAGATTCTGCATTTCGCCCAGTCCCCGGTATACCTGCTCCAGACGCTCGCTTACCAGCTTAAAGGACTGGCCGATGCGGTCCTCCAAAGTCTTCTGAAGCTTTTCGTCCACTGTCTGCCGCATCATCTCCAGCTGCTTGTTGTTGTCCTCCGTCAGCTCGCCGATTTTCTTGGACATGGTGTTTCTGATATTCTCCAGCTTCTGTTCGTTTTCTAAGGTCAGGTGGCTGAACCGTTCGGAAAGCTCTGCAAGGCGCTTATCCTGCAGCTGGGTCACTTCTTTCTGATTGCCGGTGACCATATCCCCGAAATTCCGAAAAGAGTTATTTATGTACTGAATGGTTTCCACCCTAGATTCCTTGATTTCCTTCTGGACCGCTGAGAATCTGTTCAGCACAAGTACCAGCAGCACCAGAGCTGCTGCGCCGATAATAATTAAAATGATATCTATGATTTCCAATGGTTGTACCTCTTTCTTTCATGCCGGTTAAAATTGCACATACATATATAGTATACCATTTTTTGAAAGGATTAAAAAGCAGAAATGAATAATATCACCGCTCTTTTGCAATGTATTTTTCTGGGAGATTACGGACTCTTAACGCTGACGCCCCGCTATCTGTTTCTGGTGCTCTTTCCTGTCATGGTTCTTCTGGGACTGCTGGGACAGATTCTTCCACGGATTCCCTTTCTCCGGGAAACAAGCCCTCTTACCAGTCAGTTTTTTTACTGCTTTGTCGGTCTGGGCTGCACCACCTGCGCTCTGGCTTCCTTGGACGGATTGACAGACCCAAAAGCCAAAAGCCGCATGGCGTGGATTCTGGTGCTGCTGGTGCCCTGCTCGGCAAAACTTACCATTCTGGCCGCCTTCGCTTCCATGGTGAGCCTTAAGGTATTTCTCATATTTCTCCTGTTTTTCGCAAGCTTCTCCGCCCTGCTTTACTTTCTGATAGGAAGACTCCTTCCCTGCAGCGACGCCGTGACAAGGCCGGAAAGTTCTGCGGGAAGCTTCTCCCTGGCGGCCATTTTTCGGGACGCCTTTCAATCTGCTTTGGACACGGCGCTGCCCTTTTGCGCAGGCAGTCTGCTCATCAGCTTGGCCGTTTACCTGGGGCTTCTCGACCGGCTTACTGAAGCCTTCATGCCGGTGATGGATTCCCTTTTCGGTCTGCCTCCGGAGGCGGCCCAGCTTCTCTTCCTCGGCATTTTAAAGCGGGATTTCGGCGCTGCGTCCCTTCTCACCCTGGGCATGGGAGGCAGCTTTGACGCGGCCCAGCTGACGGTTACAGTACTGATGATGACCTTCTCCCCACCCTGTTTCAATTCTGCCGTTCTTCTGGTGAAACAGCAAAGACTTCCCGGCGCCGCCGCAATCTGGCTGGGAAGTCTTCTGGTATCACTCTTCATCGGTAAGATTACCGCTGAAATATTCTTTGTATGCCTGCTCTAAATAGCTAGTTTCGTTTACGGCTCTGGCTAAAATCTGCTGCAGCTGCTGAGTTGCCTCTGCGTAGCCTTTGACCGTAACGCCGCTGCCCTTGTACTGCTTCTTTTCGGTCATCTCATAAAATCTTATGTTCTCCTCGCACAGAAGCATAAAGGAAATTACGCTGCGGTCCATGAGTTCTGCAAAGGCGCGTCCCTCTTTGTCTTCTTCTGGAATGACGATACTCTTATAGTCCAGCTGCCTCAGTTCTTCGATGAGACTTTTAAAGCGTTCCAGGTGGGGACCGTAGTCCTTCTTCTTAAAAAGACCCGGCCTGCGGGCGTCCTTCATTGCCAGCAGGGTGGCGTCCCTGTATCTGCCTGTAATCTGATAATACTGTTCCATCTGCTCGCGAAGAGCTTCTTTATATTCCATAAAAATCTCCATTCTGCCGCTGCTGTGCCTCCGATGGCGTCTGGTTATTTCAGAGCATTCAGCGCCTGGTCGAAGTCGGCAATGATGTCTTCAATATCCTCGCATCCCACGGAAACCCGAATCAGCTCCGGTCTGATGCCGCCTGCCAGCTGGTCCTCCTCGCTGAGCTGCCGGTGAGTCGTGGATGCCGGATGGAGTACGCTGGTTCTGATATCGCCGACATGGACCACAATACTGGCCAGCTTCAGGTTCTTCAGAAAAGCTTCGCCGCCGGCTTTGCCACCCTTAGCCCCAAATGCCAACACCCCGCTGGCCCCTTTCGGCAGGTATTTTTTCGCTCTTTCGTAGTCGTCGTCACCCGGCAGGCCCGGATATTTGACCCAGTCCACCATCGGATGATTCTGCAGAAATTCGGCCAGCGCCAGGGCGTTCTGGCTGTGTCTGTCCATGCGCAGGTGCAGGGTATCCAGACCCTGGAAGGTCATAAACGCATTCATCGGCGCCATGGTGCAGCCCAGGTCGCGAAGCATCTGCGCTCTCAGCTTGACACAAAAAGCCTGGTTTCCAAATTTCTCATAGTATTTCAGGCCGTGATAGCTTTCGTCCGGCTCCACCATGCCGGGGAACTTATCGGCGTACTTGTTCCAGTCAAAGTTGCCGCCTTCGATAACCATACCGCCCACGCTGGTAGCATGGCCGTCAGCCCACTTGGTAGTAGAGTGGGTTACGATATTGGCGCCGTACTTCAGCGGCTGGCAGAGATAAGGAGACGCCAGGGTGTTGTCGATAACAAGAGGCACGCCTATTTCCTGTGCCGCCGCCGCAAACTTTTCCATATCCAATACGGTCAGGGCAGGATTTCCCAGGGATTCTCCGAAAAGGGCCTTGGTATTTGGCCTTGCAAGAGCCACAATCTCTTCCCTGGACAGATTGTAGTCGATAAAGGTGGTCTCGATGCCCATCTTCTTCAGCGTTACACCGAAGAGATTAAAAGTCCCGCCGTAAATGTTGCCGCATGCGATGATGTGGTCCCCTGCCTGGCAGATGTTCAGCATGGTGATAAGGTTTGCCGCCTGTCCCGCACTGGTGGCGATGGCTGCGGTACCGCCTTCCAGAGCAGCCATCTTCTCCTCCAGGGCATTGACCGTAGGGCTTCCCAGTCTGGAATACATGAAATCGGCGCTTTCCAGGTCGAAGAGTTTGGCTACATCCTCAGCGTTGTAGTACCTGTAAGTTGTATTCTGCACGATAGGCAGCACCTGGGGCTGACCGCTTTCTGCCTTGTAACCTGCATGAATACAGCTTGTGTTAAACTTATATTCTGACATTTTTTCACTTCCTTATCTAAAAAATACTTACCAGATATTTTATAACAATCTGCAGGGAAAATCAATCTTTTCACGGCAGTTTCATATACTAAACATGAGGTGACTTTTATGATTGAATTTTACGGTATTATTTTTACGATTTTTATCGGCGCTTTGCTGCACTTTACATACGAATGGTCGGGCCGCAGCCTGTTGATGGCTTTTTTCGCGCCGACAAACGAGAGCGTATTTGAGCATCTGAAGCTTCTGATGACTCCCTTTCTCCTCTGGACCCTCAACGAGTATGTCCACTACGGTCAGTTTATGAAAAACTTTATCCCCGCAAAGACCATAGGACTTATTGCAGGGGTTATCTTCATCATTGTGTTTTTCTATGTCTATACGACGGTCTGCGGCAGAAATTTCCTCGTCATAGATATCGCTGCTTTCGTCCTTTCGGTACTCATTGCCTTTGGCCTGTCCCATTACCTGATGACGGTTCCCTGGCTGGGTCTGCTGCCGGTGCGCCTGGTCTGCGACCTGCTTCTTATCTGTCTGGTCCTCGTCACTGCGGCTTTTTCCATCTATCCGCCCCGGTCGGCACTCTTTGACGCGCCTCCCCTGCGGAAACCGCGGTGTAAATAGTGGGGGCTTCGCAGCATGTCCCGCAAAGAGGATAACGCCGGTATTTGCGGGACATTTTTTCCTGTGGAGAAAGGTTGGGATTTCCCGCAGTGCATGGATTGATGGCAGATGCGGGATGCTTTTCTTAAATAGATACAATCGAAAATCCCGCCTGCAGTGTTTTCACCACTGATGCGGGACGTTTCTTTCATCTAAAGAAATAGTGGAGTGTCCCGTACGCAGCGGGGAGCAGCCTGATGCGGGACAATTTGCTGGCGTCAGCCAGGGGAAACCTTCCCGCGGCTAGCGCTTTTTAAGGTTCTACGGGATATTCAACTCTCACGGAGCCGGCAAAATCATCCCGCAGCAAATAGGTTCTGCTCATCTGCGGGAAATCCGGCTCTTTGAACAGGGGTATCTTTGCTCTTTCCGGCAGACCTTCTTCTAAAACTCATCCTTATGTTTCATGAAAAAGTCAAAATATCTTCTCACATTCTCCAGTTCTGTCCAGGGCCTCACGGAAACCGGCTCCGCATCCAGGTCGTAAATTCGGGCGTATTTTGCCGACAGAATAAAAGGGGAATGGGTGGCGATAATAAACTGGCAGTTATAAAAGCGGGCCGAATCCTCAATAAACCCCAGGAGTTCCTGCTGATAAGCAGCCGACAGGCTGTTTTCCGGCTCGTCCAGCAGATAAATCCGATTCTCTTCTATCTTGTTTGTAAAATACATAAACGCGCTTTCTCCGTTGGATTTCTCCGGCACGTTGCGCATCAGGTTTTGCCGCACAAACTCGCTGCCGCTGTGCCGCCTGGTGTAGTTAATCTTCTTCAGCTTCTCGTAATCTGCCAGAGATTTCATTTGAAACTCTGCATACTTCAGTTCCGTATATTCCGAAAGCAGCTCTTCCCGCCTTACATCCACACCTTCGTTTAAAGCGCGCAAATCAAAGATGTAGTCAAAAACATCATCGCTGGTTATGACCGTACTGTCGTGGTAAGCGGTATCCCACTCTGCCTGACATGCTTTGACGAAATCGTCAAAAAAACTGCTCTTGTTATATGGAGCGCCCCGCACGGCGCCTATAGCCTCGGCAATCACATTAATCAGCGTGGTTTTCCCCGAACCGTTGCCGCCGTAAAAAACAGTAATGGGCTCAAAGGACAGCCGCTGCAGGTCCTTCCTTGGAAATATCCCAAAAGGATAAAAGGTGGTATAACAGGTTCTCTTCATCTCGGAGAAAAAAACCGCTTCCCCGTCTTCCCCCGGCAGCCGAAAGCCTTTTAGATATAGCACAGGCTCACCTCCAAGTTCTACAGCAGTCTGCTTTCCATCCGGTACAGCTCGTCAAGAATCCTTTCAACCTGGCAGATTCCGTTGTCCACCTGTCTTTTCGCGTCGCTGATTTTGCTCTGAACATAAAAGTCCACGAAAAGACCGTCTAAAAAGAAGTCGGCAAAGGACAGAAAACCGTCTATAGTCAACTTCATATCAAGCACCTGGTTGACATCTTTCAGTTCTGCCTGAAATCTCTCCACCTGACGCTGGGCCTGCTCCAGATACCCTTGGGCGTCTCTCATTTTCATGTGTTTTCCGATGCCCCCAATGAAATCCATCCCCAGCATATCCGCAATGCCGAAGCCTGCGGCAGAATCCAGCGATTCTCTCGCCAGAACCAGATAATTCTTAGTTACAAGTCCGGCCTCGATTGCCTCCCGTATTTCTCTTAATTCCTGTTCTCTTTCCACACGAAATACCTCCTCACATCTTACGCATCCTTCTTACAGCAGTTTTTCTTCCCACTGAGCTTCTTTAAACCCGGTCAGTACAAAATCATCGCCTATTAACAATGGGCGTTTCACCAGCATACCGTCGGTAGCCAGCAATTTCAGCTGTTCATCTTCGCTCATGGACGGCAGCTTTTTGGAAAGCTCCATGTCTCGATAAATCATGCCGCTGGTATTGAAAAACCTCTTCAGCGGCAATCCGCTCATCTCATACCACTTCCTCAGCTTTGCCTCATCCGGATTCTGCAGCTTAATATCCAGCAGTTCATAAGCAATTCCGTTGTCGTCCAGCCATTTCAGGGCCTTCTTACAAGTCGTACATTTTGGATAACAATAGACTAACATTTTTCAATTACCTCCATCAAATATTTTTCCATGCGGACGTCTCCCTCCGACTGGTGAGTTTTAATTGATTTTTCAAAAGCTTTTTTCTTCTCTGCCGCCATTTTTTCATCCCCCTTAAACAGCTTTGCATAAGCATACATGGTCCGATGGACATGGGGATTGTTCTTCGAGGACCGGTGGTTTTTGGCTAGATTTCCTGAAAAGAGTTCCTCAATTCGCTCTTTGCGGCAAGGTCCGATGAGTTCCAAAAAGAGCAGCTCTGTCTGCACCAGGCCTTTATGCTCCTCCAGCATTTCTCTCTCAATCAGCCCTTCCCCGTAGACTCTTGCCTCTTCAAAACGCCCCTCATCTTCCATTCTCTCAAAGCGAAAAACGCGAATTGTATCTATCAGCGGGTTCATCTCATCGGATTCCTCTTCAAATACCTCAAAATATGCTTCCGGCATTTGTTTAAGGCGCATTCCCTCAGTATTCTGCAGGCGATTAATCCGAAGTCCCAAAAAGAAGGCTCTGCCGCTTTCCGGATTTCTGCCGAAGACTTTGATATTGCCGCCGTCATTTGCCACGTTCCCTGACGTCATCGGAATCAGATTCACAAGCCCTAAGTAAAACCCTACCAGGGAAAAAGGCGCCAGCACCGCTCTCACAGCCGGCGTCCCAAAAGCAATCACCCCATATAAAGCCGCCGCCGCAAACAAAAAATTGGCAAAACCGCCGCCAAGGTTATATAAAAGGTAAGGATATCTTCCCCTTTCATCAGGGTCCGGCGGGTCCAAAAGGCATTGACCTGCCGTTCCCCGCAGGGTATACTTTTTTCGCCGGATTCCGTTCCTGCCCTTGACCCAGACCGTTCTTCCGATGCGAAAAGAAACGAACTTGTATCCGGTCATAAGCCCCATGGCCAGATGGCCTGCCTCGTGAAGCACGATATGGATGGGAAAAGACAGAATCAGGCAGCAGAAGCAGACTGCCAGAAGAAAATAACTTCCCTCAGTCATTTTAAGGGCAAAATATCCTGCCCCGAAGCCGACGGCACAGGCTCCTGCAAACATCAGAAACTTTCCTTTACGACTCATAATTTTTAAGTACCTCCAGAGCCTTTGCATAGCCGTCAAAGCCCTGCCCCATGATGGTGGCCACAGCTGCCAGACTCACGTAAGACACCTGTCTGAAATCCTCCCGCTGGGACACGTCGGAAATATGAACCTCTACAGTGGGAATGCCCACCGCCTTCAGCCCGTCCAAAATCGCCACGCTGGTATGGGTATATGCCGCCGGATTTATCACAATGCCGTCAAATTTACCGTATGCCTCCTGAATGGCGTCCACAATGGCGCCCTCGTGGTTGGACTGAAAAAAAGCGGCTTCCACGCCTAAGCGGGAAGCCGCGCTCTCTACAAATTCAACCAAATCCTGATAAGTGGCTTTTCCGTAAATTTCCGGCTCCCGAATCCCCAGCATATTGATGTTAGGTCCGTTAATCACCAGAATTTTCATTTATACCCTCTCCTCATTATTGTTGATAAAGAAATCGCTCCAGTAGGAATAAGCGGCTTTCCGCTCTTCGTACATCTGTTCCAGAGGCATGGACTGAGAGAGAGGTCTTCCCTCTGTCTCCAGTTTCTCCAAATCCCTCTTAATCCAGATGACAACTCCATTCTGTTTCACGATATTGTAATTTGCTTTTTTCTTGACTACGCCGCCGCCTGTAGCAATGACAAGGCCGGTCTGTTTGCATGCCAGTTCCAGCATTTCTGTCTCAATCCTGCGGAAATAGGACTCACCCTTCTGGGCAAAAATTTCCGGAATGGACATGCCTTCGTGTTCTTCAATCATGTCGTCGATGTCCACAAATTTTCGGCCCATTCTCTCCGCAAGCTCGCCTCCCAGCAGGGTTTTCCCCGCACCGGGCATACCAATCAGTATGGCGTTTAAGGTCTCGCTTCTGACCTCGTCGATGGCGCTTTCAATCTCTTCATTTTCTATTTCTATGTTCTGAAAAATCTCGCTGGCTTCTTTTCCCTGGGCCACCAGCATCTCAAGTCCTCCCGAAGCGGGAATGGACTTAGCCATGGCGTCCAGGACCAACTTGGTTCTGTTCGGATTGTAGATTAAGTCCACCACGCCCCGGCAATTATGAAAATCATCCAGATTTACCGGCGTTCTGCCGTTGCCCGGATACATCCCCACCGGCGTGGTGTTGACGATGATTTCTCCGTCGAAGTGACGGTGAATATTTTCGTAATTGTTTTCACCGGTGCGGGAAATCACTACGACTTCAGAAGCTCCCAGGTCCGCGAGAACCGCCTGTACGGTCAGAGAAGCGCCGCCGCTGCCCAGCACCAGACACTTCATGCCCTTCACATCGATACCGGTAACCTCCAGCAGGTATTGAAAGCCGAAATAATCGGTATTATAACCCTTCAGTCTGCCGTCTTCGCTGCGAAGGACCGTATTGACGCTGCCAATGGCTCTGGCAGTATCCGAAAGCTCATCACAGAGTTCCATCACTTTCTTCTTGTAAGGAATGGTGATGTTAAATCCGCCGTACTCCTCGTTTTTGAGAAGGGATTCCAGCCCGTCCTCTCCTACTTCGCACAGCTCATAGGTATAGGACCCAAACTTGCTGTGAATCATCGGTGAATAACTGTGACCCAGTTTGCCTCCAATCAATCCAAACTTTTTCATCTTAAATCTCCATATAACTTCCTAAATACTTAAATTCTCTGGTCATTTCCTCCAGCTGGTTTATCAGCCTTACGAATTCATCAGAATGTACTTCGGATACAATGTCGAAATAGAACATGTAGTCGAAGTCTCTCTGCGGAATCGGGCGGCTCTCCAGCTTGAAAATCTGAATGCCGAGAGCATTAAATCTTGCCAGTACATTATAGAGAGAGCCCGGCTGATGAGATACAACCAGCATCAGACTGGTCTTATCCGCTCCCGGATAGATTTCCAGCTTCTTGCTGATACAGATAAATCTGGTATAGTTGTTGCCGTTGTCCTGTACCGCTTCCTCCAGACACTCAAGACCGTAAAGCTTGCCGCATTCATAAGAGGCCAGAGCGGCTACGTCGTCTCTGTCAGACTCGGCCACCATCTTAGCAGCCTCAGCAGTATTCTCGCATACGGTAATCTTGGCATGAGGAAAATGCTTCAGGTAGTCGTCGCACTGCATAATGGCCTGTTCATGGGAGAAGATTTCCTTGATATCCTCCCGATTGACGCCCCGCTTTGCAAGCAGGCTGTGGTCCACCTTCAGCTTGACGCTCTTTACGATATAGAAGTTGTATTTCATCATCAAATCGTAAATCTGATTTACAGAACCTGCAGTGCTGTTTTCTACCGGCAAAATTCCGTACTGGCACAGGCCCTTATCGATGGCTGCAAAAACGCCGTTGAAGTTCTTCACGTACATAATCTTCGGCATTTTGAACATCTTTTCGCAGGCTTCCTGAGAATAGGCGCCGATAACGCCCTGGCAGGCAACGGACGCCCTGGCAGGAAATACCTTAGGCGTTTCTTCCATGGCCTGTTTGATGGACTTGACAACCGGTGACTCCACCTGATTAATCTTTCTCTGGTGGTCCTTACTCATCTCCATAATAGTATTATATAACAAACGTGTATAAGATGCCATATCATCTGACACTAAATCCGTAATTTTATCAATTTTTTCTTTTTCTCTCATGGCGTCCAGTACCGGCAGCTCGTTATCCTTCTTGAACTGTGCGATACCTTCTACAGTGCGCATTCTTTCCTCCAGTTTCTTTGCGATGGTTTCATCAATTTCATCAATCTGCTTTCTATAGTCATCCATGTTCATTTTTTTCTTTCTCCTTATCTCATCAAATCATAAATTGCGATGGCCGCCGCCGCTTCGATGCACGGCACTGCCCGGGGCACGATACAAGGGTCGTGACGCCCTTTTACAGAAAGCACCGCGTTCTCTTTCCCGGAATAGCTGATGCTGTTCTGTTCTATGGATATGGACGGGGTAGGCTTGATTGCCGCCCGGAAGACCACAGGCATACCTGAGCTGATACCTCCCAGAATACCGCCGTGGTTGTTGGTGCGGGTTTTTACCTCATCTCCGTCAAAGTAAAATTCATCATTATTTTCGCTGCCGCAAAGTCTTGCCGCTTCAAAACCCCTGCCGAACTCGATTCCCTTGACGGCAGGGACAGCAAAGACTGCCTGAGCGATTTTGTTTTCCAGACCTTCAAACATGGGCTCGCCGATGCCTGCCGGAAGTCCGCTGACGGTACACTCTATGATGCCGCCCACGGAGTCTCCCCGTCTGCTTGCCTCTTCAATGGCAGAAAAAGGGTCCTCAACATTTCCGCCAATCTCCCGGATGGAAGCCGTGATTTCAATGCCCCGGCTCTCCAGAAGCTGCTTGATAATACCTCCTGCGATACACAGAGGCGCCGTCAGCCTGCCGGAAAAATGTCCGCCTCCGCTTACGTCCTCAAAGCCTCCGTATTTCACATGGGCCGTAAAATCCGCATGGCCCGGTCTTGGAATATCTCTGATATTGTCATAATCTGCTGATCTGGTATTGGTGTTTTTGATAACGGCCGTCAGAGGCGCGCCGCAGGTCACATTGCCTACCAATCCGCTTAAAAATGCCGGCATATCGGCTTCCTTGCGTGGAGTTGTGTATTTACTCTGCCCGGGAGCCCGCCGGTTCATAAAGACTTGCAGCTTCCCCATGTCGATGGGAAAACCTGCCGGAAGTCCGTCTATGGTCACTCCGATGGCCTCTGAATGAGACTGACCGAAGATTGAAATCTTCACATTGTTTCCGTAGGTAGAAGACATGGTCTCTTTCCTTTCCTCTAGTTTCTTTCCAAATTATGTTCCAGGCCCAGCTTCTTCAAATCCTCAAAGAATCCCGGATAGGATTTCTGCACCGCATCGCTGCCGGTGAGGACAACCTTTTCCCTGCAAAGCAGAGAGGCGATTGCCGCCATCATGGCGATACGGTGGTCGTTCCAGCTGTCTGCCCGGCCTCCCCGCAAAGGAAATTCCTCCGGATTTCGGTCCGCTTCTTTCCGATTACAGCCACAGGCCGCCCTGCCGGAAATCACAAGACCGTCCTCCAGTTCTTCAATGGAGGCTCCAAGGCCGCTGAGCACCTGGGCTACGGAAGTCAGGCGGTCGCTTTCCTTTGCCCGAAGCCTGCCCGCGTTTCTGATAACGGTGTTTCCTTCCGCTCCGCAGGCAATCACTGCCAGAATGGGCACCATATCGGGAATCTGAGAAGCGTCAATCTCTATGCCCTTCAGTTTTCCCGGAGAAACGCAGACGCCTTTTTCTTCTATTTTAACATTTGCGCCGAAATTCTTCAACAGAAAGAGAATTTCTTTATCCCTCTGCAGGGAAGCAGTATCCAGTCCTCTGACGCAGATACCACCCTCTGTGAAAGCGCCCGCAGCAAGCCAGAAACAGCCGTTTGACCAGTCTCCCTCTACCAAATATCTGTCCGGCGCCTGGTAAGGCTGCCCGCCGGGAACGGTGTAACCGTTCTCCTCCGGCAAAATTTCAACGCCGAAGGCTTTCATGGTCCGAAGGGTCATATCCACATAGCCCTGAGATTGCAGACTGCCGGTAATGACAATTCTGCTGCCGCCTTTCAGCAGGGGAAGAGCAAACAGGAGACCGCTGATATATTGGCTGGACACATCTCCCGGCAAGGTGAAATTGCCGGGCTTCAGCTGCCCGCTTATGGTAAGGGGCACACTGCCCTTTGGCGTAAGCACGCACCCGTGACTTTCCAGCTGCTCGTATAGGGGTGATAAAGGCCGCTGGGGGAGTCTTCCCTCTCCGTAAAAAGAAGCCCTGTGTCCCAAGGCTCCCATGACGGGAAGAAGAAATCTCAGAGTAGAGCCGCTTTCACCGCAGTACATAGCCTCCTCTCCTGAAAGGAGGGCTGCCAGACACTTCTGTGTGGCCTCGATATCTCTGGAGGTTCCTTCACAGTGAATTTCACAGGACCTGCCGGAGGTCAGCCGGGACAGTGCCTGGCAAATCAGCGCTCTGTGGGCGTCAGATTTTGATGGAATAATCTCTATCTGTCTCATAAAAGTTCATGTAACTCCTCTATGGTAACGCGTTCAAGGCGGCACCTGCCGATTTCCTCAGGTACGACCAAATCGATATAGCCGCCTTTCCGCTTTTTATCTGTTTTCATAATATCGTAAAGCACTTCTTTGGGTTGTGCAATGGTTAAGTCAAATTGGTAGCTTTCAAGAATCTCTCTGATTCGGTCTGCAGTTTCCCGGCTGCACCAGCCCTGCTTTGCAGAGATTTCCGAAATAGCCGCCATGCCTTTTGCTACGGCGCTGCCGTGGCTTACCTGAAAATCCGTAGCCTTTTCAATGGCGTGGGCGATGGTATGGCCGAAGTTCAGCAGCTGCCTGATACCTGTATCGTGTTCATCTTCCGCAACGAAGCGCATTTTCAGCTCAGCGCAGCGTGTGATGATTTCCTCTGCCTGCAATTTCGCCGCCGCTTTGTCGCAAAGCAGTCGGAACAGTTCAGCATCTGCTAAAACTCCGTATTTAATGACCTCTGCCATACCGTCTTGGTAGATATGATCGGGCAATGTTTCTAACAGTGTGGCGTCCCACCAGATTAGGGCTGGTTGGTGGAAAGCCCCGGCAAGATTTTTTCCGGCCGGTAAATTGATGGCCGTCTTGCCTCCAATGGAAGAATCCACTGCCGCAAGGAGGGTTGTCGGTACCTGCACCACCGGAATCCCCCGGAGATATGTGGCGGCGGCAAACCCGGTCAGGTCGCCTACCACGCCGCCTCCAAGAGCTACTAGGGCATCAGCTCTCGTCAGCGGTATCTCCGCAAGGTAATTCAAAAGCTGCAGATACTGCATCCCGCTTTTTGATTCCTCACCGGGAGGAACCACAAAGCTATATACATCAAAGCCTGCGCATTTGAGACTTTGCATGCATCGATTTAAATATAGTTTTTCGACATTTTCGTCGGTTACAACCACCAGGCTGTCCCCCTTGACGATGGAACGGACCCGGCAGCCTAACTCCTCTAGTTGCATCGCTGTTCAACCTCTATCTTTCGTTCCCTGCCTTCTTTCAGGAGGCGGCACAATTCCTCCGCATCCTTTTCTTCCAGGGCTTTTCTGTATTTGCTCAGTTCGTTCATCAGAACATCCATCTCGTGTTTCAGATTATCGCTGTTTTCCAGAAACAGTTCTGTCCACATGTCCGCGTCCAGGTATGCTACTCTGGTAAAGTCTCTGTAGCTTCCCGCTGAAATGGAAGTTCCGATATGGCGGGCAGTTTCACTTTTAATAAAAGCGTTGGACACCACGTGGGCAATCTGAGAGGTAAAGGCAATCATTCTGTCATGCTCCTCCGCCGTGGAAATAACCAGTTTGGAAAACCCTGCCGGCAGGATTAGCTTCTTCGCTCTGTCCATGAACCGAAGGTCGTTGTGGTCCTTGGGCACAAAAGCGAAAACCGCACCGTCGTAAAGGTCCGCTCTGCTGTTTTTAAAACCGCCGAACTGGATTCCCGCCATAGGATGCCCCCCGGCGTAGTCAAAGCCGTACTGCTCTGCCACCCGAAAGCCGGTTTCGCAGATGTTTCGTTTCGTGCCGCAGCAGTCCACTACCAGAACCGACGCCGGCAGCTTCGGCCCGTTGTTCTCCAGCCAGGCCGCAGCCGGTACCGGCGGAATCGCCAGCATAATCAAATCACATTCTTCAAATCTATCCTCAGACAATTCGTCGTCGATGGCTTCTGCCAGTTTGGCGAAGGCCGTAATCAGTCTGTCCTTATCAAATCCGAATACCGTAGCGCCCGCCCGTTTATATGCTTTGGCAAGGGAGCCTCCGATAAGTCCCAGTCCTACAATTCCCACTTTCATTACAGTACCTCTTTAATCTTCCTTACAGAATCCATAACATCTGCAAACTGTGCCGGCGTCAGGGACTGAGGTCCGTCACAGAGGGCTTTGGCCGGATTGTTGTGTACTTCTATCATGATGCCGTCCGCGCCGCAGGCTGTGGCTGCCAAAGCCATAGGCTTTACCAGATGGGCGTGGCCTGTCGCGTGGCTCGGGTCGATGATTACCGGCAGGTGGGTCAGGTTGTGCAGTACAGGAACCGCCGATAAATCCAGTGTATTTCTCGTGTATGTCTCGAAGGTACGCACGCCTCTTTCGCAGAGGATGATGTTTTCGTTGCCGCCGGCCATAATGTATTCGGCGCTCATCAGCAGCTCTTTCAGGGTGTTTGCCAGGCCGCGCTTCAGAAGAATGGTCTTTCTGGTTCTTCCCAGTTCCTTCAGAAGTTCAAAGTTCTGCATGTTTCTGGCTCCCACCTGAATCACATCCACATCCTCAAAGAGAGGTAAATGATTGGCGTTCATTATTTCTGTTACGATAGGAAGGCCCGTGGCCTTTTTGGCTTCCAGCAGCAGTTCAATTCCTTCTGCCTTCATGCCCTGGAAATCGTAAGGAGAAGTTCTCGGCTTAAAAGCGCCGCCTCTCAGCATAGTGGCGCCGGCAGCTTTGACGCCTTCGGCAACTTCCCTAATCTGCTCCGGATTTTCTACTGAACAAGGTCCTGCGATTACCGCAAAGTGACCACCCCCGCATTTCGCGTCGCCAACTTCTATGACAGAATCCTCCGGATGGAACTGTCTGTTGGCGCTCTTAAAGGGGTCTGTAATCGGCGCCACCCGTTCTACGATATCCAAAAGTTCCAGCATTTCTACATCTATCTTGTGAGTGTCACCGATGAGACCGAGAACTGCCATCTGATTTTCACCGATATAGGAGTGAACCTGCACGCCCTGCTCCTCAAACCACTGAATTAACTGTTCTCTCTGTTCCTCACCGGTGCCCGGCTTCAGTACTGTAATCATTTTCTTACCTCCGTGAATTGTCTTTAAAATGTGAAAAACTCCGCCAGCCGGATGACTGCGGAGTTTCTCAAGTAATTTGTCATTATTTTAGGATTTAATTATAGCAATTACTCAAAACTATTCTTCACAGCAAAACCGGCCTTTTCAATGTTGTTATAGAAAAAGCTAAAATAGTAATATTCTGCTGCGTAAGTGAAGTTTCTCATAACCGTTGATTCCTTTCATAAACTTGATGTTACTACTTTAACACAGGACTTTATAGAAATCAAGTGTTTTTTTCACAATTTTTTTGTATTTATTTGTGAACTTTACACAAAAAATATTCAAAGCAGCTTTACATCTCTTTGACGGCGCTGTTATAAACCTTTCTGTATTTTTTCTGACCGATATCGGTCAGTTCTCTTTTTTCAAAATCATAGCAAAGGTATTTTACATCCTTCAGATACTGACAGCACACCCAGGTGCGTTGTCTTTTTCCCAGAAAAGCGCTCCATTTTGCTGCTTTGCGGTCACGCTTTCCCATGAGAAAATACAGCTTCCCATCGTCCTCACAGTAGCCTGCCGTTCTTGCACCGATATTATTAAGCGGCTCCCACTCATCCTCCGTAACATAATAGATATATCCGTAATACTTATCTGTAATATAGTAACTATCGTTTTCTTTATCAGCGTAAACTCCCCTGAATGAATCTACGTCCGGATTTGTACCGCTCCCTAATATCTGCTTCGGAAAATTCTCTTCTACAGAAGCAAAAAAGAACTCATCCTGCCTGTCGTAGCCTGATACATCTATGGTATCTTTCATCTGTATAAGCTGAATACCTATAAAGATGACAGCAACTATGCCCAAGTCCAACATGACTAACAGTATTTTCCTTCTCAGTTTCACTGCTTATCCTCCAAATTTTACTTTAAATTTTTCTGTTCTCAGTATATAGTTAAACAAATTCCTCGTCAATCAGTTCGCAAAATAATTAAGATATTTCTAAGAGTTTCCTTAAGAAATTTCTAAGAATTTGTATTATGTATGACTGCAGCGTTTTAATAAGGCATTGATACGGGAACTTTTGTGTGCACAGCGCAATATAACAACGATAGAAAACTTTTGTGAGAAGGACTTATGATTATGACAAAAGCAAAAACGCCACTCACACAAGCTATGATTTTCAGAGCTGAGCTTGTAGCGCAAGCAAAAATAAGTTAAAGATAATTTACGAATATATTGCCTGCGGTCTACAAACTTCTGGAAACAAAATGGACAATTCAGCGGTCTGCAGGATATGATTTTAAACTTTGAAAATTTGCATAGCTTCCTTTCATTCTTTACATAAACCGCATGACCCAGTCTGCGATGACGCCAATGGGCGCGATTACGCACATATAGATAAGGCCTTTGTACTGGGCTTCTTTCCGGGGCAGAACCCTGACGCCCGTTTTGATGATAAGGGCCAGGGAAATCACTGTCATTACGCCGATGACTGCATTTCTCATCATATCCGAAAGATTCAGTTCATTCATCAGCAGATATGCGGCGACGCAGTAAATCAGATTGTATGCCACCAGACCTATGATTTCTTTGCTGGGACGCCCTTTTTTCCCCTGAGGCATTGCGCCTTTCATATCGTTGAGATTCATTTGGAGTTCTCCCTTTTCTGTTTCTGATGTTTTTTCACTGTTACGGTCACGCCAAGGGCTGCACCCACAATGGATGCCGCAGAAATTGCGCCGACAATAAGCGCCTTTTTTACAGCTCTCTTTTGTTTCTTCGGCGGATAGCAAGTATGGCTGATTCCCAGAGTTTCAAACTCCTCATACTGGTCTTCCGTCAGCTTCATGGAAACGGTTCTTGCACCGGAGTTTATCTCCGCCCAAACGGTTCCGTCTTCGTCCGCAAAACTCGGGTCTTTCAAAGAATACCCACCCATTTCTACAGGTGCGGCGAAAATGTCTTCTTCAAGAGCCGCACGAAGCACCGACAAATCGGCAGGAAACCAGCAGCAGTCAAACCACGGGCCTTCATCTGCAAATTCCCGGGCAGTGATTTCTCTACGGATAAGTCCGTAAGGCGCCAGGTCTTCCTGCAGCGTGTCTTTTCCCGAAAGTTCTTTTATGCAGCCTTCGTCCAGGGCACGAAGCCTGTCCTCTGCCTGCTGTCTGATGATATCTGCGGCAGTCTCTCTATTTGCAAAACCGTCTTTACGCAGTTCTTTTTCTGTCAGCGTATCGATATAAGCAAGACACTCATCTCTTTGGCCGATGATGGTTCCCATGGCTTCTGCAATCAGAGCACCCAGGACTTCCGTGTCAATCTCTTCCGTATGCTCTCTCATAAGCGATACCCTGCTGCTCTCTGCAAGACAAAACTCCAGCAGTCCGGCAGACTCCTCGGCCCCGATAAAAGGCCTTTTGCCGTTGTCTGTGATATTTACCTGAATCATAAGCTTCCCCTTTCTGAAAAAGCCGGCGGACCGCAGAAATCCCGCAGAACTTCCCAGGCTCCTGAGAGTTCCTTTTCCTCCCGGCAATTTCCAACATATATTAAACGACTTTCGTGGTCCAGTCCTCAATATTCCAAATATCTGTTACGATGTCCTGATAAAATTCGGGCTCGTGGCTGACCAAAATCACCGTTCCTTTAAAGTCTTTGACAGCTTCTTTCAGCACATCTTTGGCAACCGGGTCCAGATGATTGGTCGGCTCGTCCAAAACCAGCAGATTCATGGGATTCTGCATCAGCTTGCACAAGCGGAATTTGGCGTTTTCACCGCCGGACAGGACTCTGACCTGACTCTCAATGTGCTCTGTTGTCAGGCCGCATTTTGCAAGAGTTCTTCTGACTTCGCCGTTGTCAAGGGACGGAAAATCATCCCAAAAATCCTGCAGCGCCGTTTTGCTGCTGCCGTCTGCCTCCTGCTCAAAATATGCCGGCTGGGCGTAGTAGTCCAGCTTAACCTGGCCTGCAAAGGGCGGAATAATTCCCAGCATGGTCTTCAGCAAAGTGGATTTTCCCAGACCGTTGACGCCTTTGACTGCGATTTTCTTTCCCCGCTCTACGTGAAAGGTCAAAGGCCTTGTTAGAGCCTCGTCATAGCCCAGCACCAGGTTTTCCGCCTCGATAACGTATTTGCCCGGCGCGCGGGAGTATTCAAACTTAAAAATCGGCTTCGGTTTTTCTTTTATCAGTTCGATTTTTTCCATTTTGTCCAGCTTCTTCTGTCGGGATTTGGCCATGTTGGTAGTTGCAATACGGGCCTTGTTTCTGGCGATAAAATCTTCTAAATCGGCGATTTCCTTCTGCTGCTTCTTATACGCCTGTTCCAGCTGTGCCCGCTTGATATCGTACATGTGCATGAAATCGTCGTAATTGCCTGTGTAGCGGGTCAGTGCCGCGTCTTCCACATGGTATATCACGTTGACTACATTATTTAGAAACGGGATATCGTGGGATACCAGAATAAAGGCGTTCTCATAATTCTGCAGAAATCTGGTCAGCCATACAATGTGGTTCTCGTCCAGGTAGTTGGTCGGCTCGTCCAGAATCAGAATCATCGGATTTTCCAAAAGGAGCTTGGTGAGAAGCACTTTGGAACGCTGACCGCCGGAAAGCTCTGTAACGTCCTTGTCAAGACCGATATCACCAAGACCAAGACCGTTTGCAAATTCCTCAATGCGGGAGTCTATGGTGTAAAAACCGCTGTGCTCCAAGATGTCCTGAATCTCTGCGGCGTCTTCCATCAGCTTTCCCATTTCTTCGTCTGACGCCGTCGCCATCTTGTCGTAGGCGGCCAGCATCTCCTGCTCCAGCTCAAAATAGTGGGCAAAAGCTTCACGCAGAACTTCTCTGATGGTCTTTCCCGCTGTCAGAGTAGACCGCTGATCCAGATAGCCGGTCGTAATGTGATTGCACCAGGTAACCTTCCCGGAGTCGGGCATCAGCTTCCCTGTTATAATATTTAAAAAAGTAGTCTTCCCCTCGCCGTTGGCCCCCACAAGACCTACGTGCTCACCTTTATTTAATTTAAAAGAGGCATCCTCCAGAATCTGTCTTCCGCCAAAATCGTGGGATACCTTCTCTACTGTTAATACGCTCATTTGTCCCTCCCGAATGTTGTAAACTGCTCAATCCTTTAGAGTTTATCATTTTTCCGATGGGACTGCAAGTATATATTTCTCACATAAAGCTGACACGCAAAGGAATTGCAGACGTTCCAGAGGATTCCTCTGGGGTCTGAGCTCATGGGAGTCTTGGGCATGGCCGTCCTGTGAAAAGCGTGCTCCACGGCGCTTTCAATCAGCTGACAGAATTCGTTATACGCCTGCTCCTTTTGGTTGGTCCGAATGTCCAGCTTAATCAGCCTGGATATTTCTTCTATGGTATAAACCGGCTTTAAAATGGCAATGACAAACAGAGAAGCTACTGCTGTCCTGTCGTACTTCTTGTTGACCGGCGGTGCGATGAATCTCTGCTTCACATAATTATTTACCATGGTCTTGGTCATAATCTTCTTGCCGTCAAAGCTGAGGAAATCTCCCAGCCAGTCCTCCAGAAGAGACAGAACCTGCTCCAGATATAAATCGATGGAGGGCAGTTCTTCCCATCGGGGCAGCCTAAAATCTTCCAGTCCTTTGGTTCTTACCATACTACATCCTTTCTCTCATACTTCAGGCGGCAAAATCCATGGTCCGCCATATTAGAAACAGAATACCACAACGAAAAGTCATTGTCAACCGTTGACAAAGTTGTGTTAATGAGTTAATATAGTTTTAATAACTATGTGTTTTCGATAATTTATGAAAATAATTGCAAGGAGAATGATAACATTGAAACAGATTCAAGAACTGAAACAGCGCTTTCAGCACGTTTTTCATGAAAACCTGAGAGACATGATGAACTATGCCGCCACTCAGTATAAAGGCGACACCGCTTTTATTATTAAGCATAAAGATAAGAAGGAAGTTTCCTACGAGTACATCACCTTTGAAAAGTTCCGGGACGATGTCAATGGTTTCGGCACCTCTATGCTGCAAAAGGGCTGGCAGGGAAAACGCATTGCAGTCATCGGCAAGAACCGCTACGAGTGGGTGGTGGCCTATTTCGCTTCTCAGTGCGGACTGGGGCTGTGCGTACCTCTGGACAGAGGTCTCCCCTACGATGAACTGGAATCTTCTCTTGAGCGAAGCTATGCCGACGTGCTGGTATTCGACCCTGAACAACTGCCGGTTGTGGAAGAGCTGAAGCGCCGCGGTACCACCAAGGTTACCGAATTTGTCTGCATGGACCCTGCAGAGGGCTACGAAGACGTTCGCGCTCTGGCAAAAGCAGGACAGGAAGCTATCGCAGGCGGTTTCAGGGATTACTTTGACCTTCCTATTGATTCGACGGCAACTTCCCTGATTCTTTTCACCAGCGGCACCACTTCTATGGCAAAGGCGGTACAGCTTTCTCAGCGCAATCTGACCTCCAATGTATACGCCATGCTGATATCCGAAGATTTACGCCACGGCGACGTGTCCATGGCATTTCTTCCGTATCATCACACCTTCGGCGCCATCGCCCAGCTGGATATGATTGCCGGCGGCATCGTCACCACCTACTGCGACGGTCTCAAGTACCTGCAGAAAAATATTGTGGAATACAAGGTTACCATCTTCGTATGCGTACCTCTGCTGGTAGAATCCATCTACAAGAAGATTATGGCTACTGTAAAAAAACAGGGACTGGAAAAGAAGGTGCAGCTGGGGCTGAAGATTTCCAAGGCTCTGCTGAAAATCGGCATCGACGTCCGCCGCAAAATATTCAAGCAGATTTTAGACCAGTTAGGCGGGAATATCCGTTTCGTTATCAGCGGCGCCGCCGCCATCGACCCGGAAGCTCTGGAGGGCTTTATCAACTTCGGTATCATGGCGGTACAGGGCTACGGCATGACAGAATCGGCTCCGGTTCTTGCAGCAGAATCCCACTGGGAGAGAAAAACCGGCTCCATCGGAAGAGCAATGCCGGGAGTTGAGCTTCGCATCGACTGTCCAAACGAAGAAGGTATCGGCGAGCTGATTGGACGCGGTCCTAACATCATGCTGGGCTACTATGAAAATGAAGAGGAGACAAACAAAGTTCTTAAGGACGGCTGGCTTCACACCGGCGACCTGGCCTCTCTCGATGAGGACGGCTATATCTTCCTCCACGGCAGGAAAAAGAATGTTATCGTTTTAAAGAACGGCAAGAATATCTATCCGGAAGAGCTGGAGATTCTCATCGCCAACCTGCCTTACGCGGAGGAAAGCATGGTATTCGGCCAGAAGCGCCATGACGACAGCGATGAAAGGGACCTAGTAATCTGTGCGAAAATCGTATATAACAAGGACTACATGAAAGAAACCTACAAGACGGAGGACCCGGAAGATATTCAGAGAATCATCAAAAAGGACATCGACGGCATCAATGAGGACCTGCCTATCTACAAACAGATGCTCCGCGTTATCACCACCGACCAGCCGATGATTAAGACCACAACAGGCAAAGTCAAGAGGTTTGAAGAGGTGAAGAAGTTATAGCTTTTGCACACGCATAAAATCGATTATCGTAATCACAAAGAAGGAATTTCCTGGACAGGGAAATTCCTTTTGTGTTCCTATGACTTTAACACATACAGTATATCTAAGCGAAAGGAGAATGACCCATGAAAATAGAAATGATAAAGAGAAATAACGTTGATATTGCGGTGGTAAAAAGCGATACCCTTTTGATTACGGACGTGCAGTCAGCCCTTGATTTTCTCATGACCGTAAAGTACCAAACCGGATGCGCCAATATCGCCGTCAATAAGGAGGCGGTCACGGAGGATTTCTTCGTACTCAGCACCCGCCTTGCGGGAGAAATTCTGCAGAAGTTCATCAATTACGGCGCAAGACTTGCCGTTTACGGAGATTACTCCAAATACACCAGCAAGCCGCTGAAGGACTTTATCTACGAAAGCAACAAAGGCAAGGATTTTTACTTTGTTGCGGACGCTGATGAAGCTGCGGATAAGCTGTGCGGGCGGTAAAGGCGGGCGGCTGTGTCCTTGCCGCCTAGTACCGCTCGATGGTGATATACTGCCTGTCTTTTCGGGAGCGGCCGCCCACTTCCAGAAGGCAGGCTTTGCCTTTGCCCCGGAGGGTAATCTTATCCCCTTCTTTTACCTGAAAGTCGGCTTTGACCGCCTCCACGTGGTTGACAAAGACGAGACCCCGGCCGATGGCTTCTGCCGCCTTACCGCGGGACAGACCGAAGGCCGAGGATACCACGCTGTCAAGACGAAGGGAGGCTACCGTATCGGTTATCCGGGTTCGTTTGGCTTCCGGTACGATGAGTTCTTCTATAGGATGCCGGGTCAGGGACAGATTGGTCCGACCGGCCTTATAGTAGTTGGCCAGAATAAAATCTGCAATTTCCGACAGGCAGATGATATCCGCGCCGTCCTCCCGCACAAGAATATCCCCTATCATTTCCCGCTTGATGCCAAGACCGATGAGGGAGCCCAGATAGTCCCTGTGGGTCAGCTCTCTGCTCCCCTCTGCTTTCACCGCTCTGATGACGGCAAGGGGTCCTTCCGCCGCAAGGTCGGCATAGTCAGGCAGGTTGATTAAGATAACCCGCTCCGCCTCCTCATAGCCGCCGTAAAAAACCGTTCTGACAGGCGGCGGGTCGCCTTGGCCTTCTTCCTCAAACACCGGGATAAAGTTCTTCCGGCAGTAGATTCTTGCCAGAGACTGCTGATGAGAATCCAGAAATCCCGTGGCCGTTACGATATATTTATTCTCACACTGAGCAATCTTGTCTGCAATCTGCCCCAGTAAAAAGTTGTCTTCTTTCATATTATCTATCCTTTATATTATAGTTGATGTCTGCTTTTCGCGCCTGGCTGCACAAAAGCCGGACGGGAAGTGTGTAAAGTCTGCCGTCCTTGATAAAATAGGTTCCGCACTGCCGGCGCCTTCGCCTCTACTTAGTATACCGAAAACGGCAGGCCCTGGCAATCTTTTTCCTCTTTTGCTTAATTTTATACGTCAAAATCAATAATTTTAATTTAAAACTTAAAAAAATTAATTTTTATATTGACTTTTTGAATATCCTGTATTATATTTTTAACTACAGAAGGAGGTAACCACCATATGAAGAAAATCATCAGCCGCTGTCCGGTCTGCGCCGGAGAGCTGAAGGTCACCCGGCTGAAATGCGGCGCCTGCGAGACAGTCATCGAAAACGACTTTGCCCTGAGCAAGTTCGACTACCTTTCAGACGACGACCTCCACTTCACCGAAACCTTTATCAAGTGCCGCGGCAATATCAAAGAAGTGGAAAAAGAGCTGGGCATTTCTTACCCCACAGTCCGCTCACGGCTGGACGGCATCATTAAGAAGCTAGGCTATGAGGAGGCTTCTTCCCCTGACGAGGAAGCTATGCGCCGAGAAGAAGTTCTGTGCCGTCTGGAGCAGGGCGAAATCACCGCCAAGGAAGCACTGCAGATGCTGAAATAAGCTGGGCTCCCCATCCCCAAAAAGCGGGGAAATCCTAAATCGAGAAAAAAGAGGTATAACAAATGGAAGAAAAAATGAGAATCTTAAAGATGTTAGAAGATGGAACCATTACCGCAGGCGAAGCTGCAGAGCTGATGGACGCTCTTGACACAGGCAGCCGGACGGATACAGAAAGTACCGGCCTGATGCCTGCTGAGACAAGCTACGAGAAAAAAATGCTGCGCATTCAGGTCGCGGGCAAGGACAACGTCAACATTCAGTTTCCTATCAGCGCTGTCAGGAAAATCCTGAAAATCACCGGTAAACTGCCTATTCCGCAGGACAAACTTAACGGCGTCGATTTGGACGGACTGATGGAGGCAGTATGTGAATGCCTGGATGAAGAGATTGTAGGGGACTTTGTCAACGTATCCGCTTCCGACGGAACCACCGTCCGCATCTGCGTAGAGTAGTCCCATGAAAATCAAAGTTCCCACAGCAGAGAGTAGGAGGATTCCTCTTCCCGTTCCGTCTCAGACTTTCGTCTGATTTTGTTAAATATATGTAAAAATCACGGCTCCGCCCCTTGCACATTTTCTTTCCTTGTGCTATAGTATGTAAAGTGAAAAACATATATCCTTTAAAAGGGAGTAGCTGGCGGCATATGCCGCAGTAATTTGCGTCAATACGATTACGGAGGTAATTCGCATTTACTTGAAATAGCGAGACTTTTAAGGTAGCTTTATGCTACTTTAGAAGTCTCTTTTTTTCTACTGTTATTCTCTGGAAATAGGGGCATACTGGTATTTAGAAGTAGGAGGTTTTGCTTATATGTACTATAACAAAAATGTGACAGATATTTTTGCTGAGTTTTCGACGGGTTCGGGCGGTCTGTCTTCGGAAACCGTCACAAAAAACCGCCAGGCCTACGGCGAAAACAAGCTTTACGAAAAGAAAAAGAAAAGCGTTTTTCGTATTTTCCTGGAACAGTTCAAGGATCTTCTGGTCATCATATTGATTATCGCGGCAATCATTTCCGCGTCCACAGGCAATATGGAAAGCACTGCCGTTATTATTGCCGTGCTGATACTCAACGCCATTTTGGGGACGGTGCAGTATATCAAAGCCGAAAAGTCTCTGGAAAGTTTGAAAAGCCTTTCCTCGCCTACGGCCAAGGTCATCAGAGACGGTCAGCCTATGGAAATTGACGCCGCAGAACTGGTCTGCGGCGATATCATCAGACTGGAAGCAGGCGACGTGATTCCCGGCGACGGACGGGTCATGGAAAGCTACTCTCTGAAAGTCAACGAAAGCTCTCTTACCGGTGAATCAGAAGGGGTCGATAAGAGTGCA
>CBCTFZ010000021.1:0-41608 GCA_965146355.1 uncultured Emergencia sp.
AGAAGAAGACCTGAAGGCAAGACCTCCTATTATCACCGTTATGGGTCACGTTGACCACGGAAAAACTTCTCTGCTGGACGCTATCAGAAAGACCAATGTAACAGCCTCTGAATCCGGCGGTATCACCCAGCACATCGGTGCTTCCGAGGTGAGAATCAACGGCCAGAAGATTGTATTCCTGGATACACCGGGCCACGAGGCGTTTACAGCTATGCGTGCAAGAGGCGCCCATGTTACAGATATCGCAGTGCTGGTGGTTGCCGCAGACGACAGCGTAAAGCCGCAGACCATCGAATCCATCAGCCACGCCAAGGCGGCGGGGGTTCCTATCATCGTTGCCATCAATAAAATCGATAAACCGGGTGCAAACCCTGATAAGGTAAAGCAGGATTTGACAGAGCACGGTATTCTGGTCGAGGACTGGGGCGGCGACGTCATCAGCGTACCGGTATCCGCCAAGAGCGGCGAAGGTATCGTAAACCTTCTGGAAATGATTCTGCTGCAGGCAGAGGTGATGGAGCTTCGGGCAAACCCTAACAGGCTGGCTATGGGCTCTGTTATCGAAGCCAGATTGGATAAGGCTAAAGGTCCTGTGGCAACACTGCTTGTTACCAACGGAACCCTGCAGAGCGGGCAGAGCGTCGTAGCGGGAACCTGCTCCGGCAGAATCAGACTGATGACCGACCATAAGGGCAAGACCATCAAGAAGGCAGGCCCTGCCACAGCGGTGGAAATTTTGGGTCTTACCGATGTTCCTCAGGCAGGAGACGAATTTAATGCAGTTAAGGACGACAAGCTGGCCAGGGAAATTGCCGAAAACAGAAAAGAAAAGCTGAGAGAAGAAGTGCTGGCAAGAAACGCAAGCACTACCTTAGAAAAACTGTTCAGCCAGATTCAGGAGGGCGAGGTCAAGGAACTCAACATGATTATCAAGGGCGATGTACAGGGCTCTGTGGGCGCTCTGATTTCCTCCCTGGAGAAACTGAACAACGAAAATGTAAAGGTCAACGTTATTCACTCAGGCGTAGGTACTGTGACGGAATCCGACGTTATGCTGGCAGGAACTGCCGGAGCCATCATCATCGGCTTCAACGTAAGACCGAGCACCGCCGTACAGACCATGGCGGACAGAGAAAATATCCAGATTAGAACCTACAGAGTCATCTACGATGTGATAGACGATGTAGAGAACGCCATGAAGGGTATGCTGGACCCTGAATTTAAGGAAGAAATTCTGGGTAAGGTAGAGATTAGAACTACCTTTAAGGTTCCGGGAGTCGGTATCATCGGCGGCGCCTACGTACAGGAGGGAAAAGCGGTCAGAAACGCGGAAGTCCGCCTGGTACGCGACGGCATTGTCATTCACGAGGGCAAGATTTCCTCCCTGAAGCGATTCAAGGACGACGTAAAAGAAGTTGCCCAGGGGTATGAATGCGGTATTGGCATCGAGGCATATAACGACATCAAGGAGGGCGACATCATCGAATGCTTCCACATGGTTGAGATTGAACGCAAGTAAACCATAAAAAATTAGATTGGAGCGTTTTCTATGATATTTTACTTTTCGGCCACAGGAAACTCCAAATATGTGGCAGACCGGCTGCAGGAACGGTTTTCCGGAGAGATGGTGTCTGTATCGGACGCCATGAGAAAAAAACAGTTTGTATATGAGGCAGGAGAAGGGGAAAAAATAATTTTCGTCTTTCCTGTCTACTTCTGGAACATGCCTAGCATTGTCAGCGATTTTATCGGAAAGCTGACGCTGCGGGGCGACGTGTCCCAGGTTTGTGCCGTCATAACTTGCGGCGGCTCCATCGGCGGCGCCGACAGAAGCTTCATGAAAGCTGTGAAGGACCGGGGCGTTCCGGCCAAAGCTGTTTATTCCCTGAAAATGCCTGACAACTGTGTAAACTATTTCAACATTCCCAACAGGGAGGCACAGGTGATGCAGCTGCGTAACGCGGAAAAAGAGCTGGAGGAAATTATTGATTCCATGAAATTCAATTTCAGAATCAGCTATAAATCCAGACTGACCGGCAGGCTTTGGACAGGAATCTGTAAGCCGGTATATAAGAACCAGTGCAAAACCAAAAAATACTGGGTCAAGGATAACTGTATCGGCTGCGGACTTTGCCAGACAATTTGTCCGTCCGGCGCTATCGCCATGGAAGAGGGAAGACCTGTCTGGATAAAAGAAAAATGCGTATGGTGTCAGGGCTGTATTAACAGATGTCCTGTGGAAGCCATACAATTCGGTAAAAAAACAGAGGAACGGGGCCGCTATGTCCACCCTATCTGGAAATAGGGCGGTATATAGCGCCTCCAGAAAGGAACATTTATGGGAAAAGGATATAGACAGGGTCGTCTCGGAGAAGAAATCCGCAGAATCATCAGCGATATGCTTCTCAGAGATATTAAGGACCCCCGGCTGCAGTCGGCCATGGTAAGCCTATCAGACGTGGACGTTACGGCTGACGGCAGCTACGCCACCTGCTATGTGACCATTCTTTCCGTGGGCAATGACCCGGAAGAAAAGAAACGGCAGGAAGAAGACGTACTTTCCGGCCTGCGCAGCGCCAAGGGGCTGATGAAGAAAGAAATCGGCCGCCAGATTAAACTGCGTCACATTCCGGAATTGATTTTTAAACTGGACACCTCTATGGAATACGGCAGACATATTTCAGAGGTGATTGACAAATTAGGTATAGAACATGAGAAATAATACTTTTGCGGAAATCGCCCAGGTGATTTCCGCTTCCGAAAAAATTCTGATATATCCCCATGTCAATATGGACGGAGACGCGCTGGGTTCTGCCGCGGCCCTCTGTAAAGGACTGCGCAAGCAGGGGAAAGAATGCTATATTTTAATAGAGGACGGCATTCCGGCCAATTTGACCTTTCTGGACCAGGGTTACTGCACCTCAGAGCAGAACCTTATCAGAAAGCCGGACCTTTCCATCTGCGTAGACTGCGGCGACCCTTCCCGTTTTGAGAAGCGGGCCGGAAAATTCTCCTCGGCGCCGGTTACGGTCTGCATCGACCACCACGGCACTACAGACCTCTTCTGCGATTACAATTACGTGGACCCAAAGGCTGCGGCCACAGGAGAACTGATTTACCGGCTTCTCAGGGAAATGGAGGCGGAAATTGACCAGGAGATGGGAGAAGCTCTTTTTGCGGCGATTACCACGGATACAGGAGATTTTCAGTACAGCAACACCACCAGGGAAAGCCATCTGATTGCGGCAGAGCTGTACGACGCAGGGATTGACCCCAACAAGGTCAGTATTGAGCTTTATGAAAATACCCGAATCGAAAAACTTCTCATAGAGAATGAAGCCCTTTCCACCATGTCGACCATTGGGGGCGGCAAAGGCATTATGGCCTATGTAACCCAGGACATGCTGCGAAAGACGGGAGCACGGCTGGAGGAAACCGAGGGCGTAGTACAGAAACTGCGCAGTATCGGCAGCGTGGAAGTTGCGGCTTTTATCAAGGAAACTGAAGAGGGAGATGTCAGGGTCAGTCTCCGTTCCAAAAAACATGTGGACGTATCTGCTATAGCGGCGGCCATGGGAGGCGGCGGTCATATCCGTGCGGCCGGCTGCACGCTGCACTGTACTATGACCCAGGCATTTGACCTGTTAAAGGAGAAAATAACAGACAGCTTGGAATTATTATGATTACAGAAGGTATACTTAACATCGACAAGCCGCAGAATATGACCTCCCACGATGTGGTGAGCGTTCTCAGAAGAACTCTGGGTATTCGGAAAATCGGCCATACCGGCACGCTGGATCCAATGGCTACAGGAGTTCTTCCTGTTTGCATTGGAAAAAGCACCCGCGTCATCGAATATCTGGACATGGACCTGAAAAAGTATCGGTGCACCATGGAGCTTGGCCTGATGACAGATACACAGGATATCTGGGGACAGGTGATAGAGCGGCGTCCCGTTACCTGCAGTGAAGAAGAGGTGCGGGAAGCATTTTCCGGTTTTTCCGGCGTGATAGAACAGAAACCGCCTATGTACTCAGCCCTGAAAGTGGACGGAAAAAGGCTCTACGAATATGCCAGAGAGGGCAAAACCGTAGAAGTAAAAACCCGAAAAATTTATATCAATTCTCTGGAAATACTGAGTGTTTTCCCAAATGGGGAAAATACCGTAACTTTTACTGTAGAATGTTCCAAGGGAACTTATATCAGAACCATTTGCCAGGATGTGGGAGACGCCCTGGGCTGCTGCGGAACGCTGACAGCTCTGGAAAGAATTTCTAGCGGCATTTTTTCCATAGAGGATGCTGTGAACCTGGAAAGGCTGAAATCCATGACGACTTCTGAGATTGAGAATCTTCTCTATCCGTCGTCTGCGCCGCTTTTGCATTTCGGTAAAGTCATTACCGATGAAGAAGCCGGTCTCAAATTTGCGACAGGCTGGCATCTGCCGCTTCACCGCTGCCGAATCAGCAGGAAACCGGAATTTGAGAAAGAGGATTTTTATCTGCCTATCAGACCGGAGTTCCGCCGGGCATATAATGTCTATACCCCTGTTGAGGGGCGAGAGACATTTATAGGCGTCGCTTTCTATGACCCCGCCTATAAAAAGCTGGTTGCGGATAAAATCTTTTATGTGAGGGGATAAAATGGAAATATTTGAAAATTTACAGGATATTGGAGGTATTGAGCCTACGGCCATTGCTCTGGGCAACTTTGACGGCGTTCACCTGGGACATCAGAGACTCATCGGCGATACGGTGGAAAAGGCCCGGGAAAAGGGACTGAAATCAGCGGTATTCACTTTCTCCAATCATCCGAAGGATTTGCTGCCGAGAGAAAAAAAGGTAAAGAACATTTTGATTAAAGAGGATAAGGAAGCTCTTATCGCCTCTTTAGGGGTAGATTACCTGTTCAATATTCCCTTTACCAAGGCCATCATGACCATGAGTCCTGAGACCTTTATAGAGGAACTGCTTCTTGAAAAATTTCAGATGAAGGCGGCCTTTTGCGGATTTAACTATCACTTTGGCTATAAAGCCGCGGGAAATCCCGATGTGCTGCGCCGCCTTGGCGCGGAAAAAGGCTATGATGTGACGGAAATTCCTCCCTTCAAAATTAAAGGAGAAATCGTCAGTTCGTCGCTGATTCGGACCCTTATCGCCTCCGGACAGGTGGAAAAGTGTGAAACCTATCTGGGCCGTCATTACACCATCGGCGGTGAGGTGGTGGTGGGCAACAGACTGGGGAAAAAGTTGGGGTTTCCAACCTCCAATCTGGTTATCAATCCAGCCATGGTGACGCCTCCCAACGGGGTTTATGTCACCTACTGTACTTATAACGGCGTTCGTTACCCCAGCGTAACCAATGTGGGCCACAAGCCGACCATCGGCCACTACAGTAAAAATGTAGAGACGCACATTTTTAACTTTGACAGAGAGCTTTACGGAAAGCAGATTACCGTGGAGTTTCTGAAGAAGACACGGGATGAAGTGAAATTTGACAATGTGAGAGAGTTGTCGGAGCAAATCGTCAGGGATTGCAGGGAGGCCAGAGCATTTCATATGAAAAATGACGTCAATGCTGAAGGGTAAATAAAGTATATATTTTTAGAGGGAATACTTAAATGGAATTAATACAATTAAGCATACGAGAGCAAATGTATAATATTATTAAAGAGAGAATCCTCAACGATGAATATAAAGGAGGAGAGACTCTTAATATTGCCGCATTGTGCAAAGAATTTAAAATAAGCAATACGCCAATTAGGGAAGCCCTTTTCGCTTTAGAGAAGGAAGGCTTTCTCGTCTCCAGCTTTAATTATAAGTATCAGGTATTTAAATTGACGACAGAAAATATGGAGATGATTAACCAGGCTTTGGCAGTCCTTCTCTGCGGCGCTTACAGATGCGTTATGGATTGCGGAAAGTGCAATCATCTCATGAAACTGCTGCAGGACGCTCTTGAAAAGCAAAAACAGATTAGCAGAGCCGATTTCAAAGAATATATCAACGCCGCTATTGCCTTTGACCGTTGCTTTGTGGAAGCCACGGAAAATGCCCATTTGATGAAAATGTTCGACATGCAGACCGGTTTCATGATACTTTCAGTGCGTTATATATACAGTACTTTACAGTATAGCATGAATGAAAATCTTCAGGAGCATGAACGTATTCTTAAGGCTGTTCAGGACAGAGAAGTCGAAAAGGTCGTAGATTTTATTAAAAAACATTATCAGAAGTCATACATTGATAATTAAGATAATTGATAAAAAATGAGCACTTGAAGCCGAAACAATGGCTGAAAGTGCTTTTTTGGTGCGGAGAAATGGATTGTAAACAGAAGGGAGAATGACAGATTTTCATTGTACATTGTATACTTAGCATTTTACACTTGACACTTTACATCATGAATGTTACACTTGACGTACAATACAAAGACAGATGGATTAAAAAATTATTGCAAGTTATAATCGAAAAGGAGAGAATCATGGCAGCAATAAGAAGTTTGACAGTGCCTATGAAGGCAGAAGGATTAACCAGCTTTAGAATTCAGTACGACTACAGAACCGATACATTCAGAACAGAGTTCATGAAGGAGTGGGAACCTGATTTTGACTGGTCCCAGTATAACAAGGTGTTTTATGAGTCCAGCCTGCTGACAGATGATGTAAAGTACTATAATACTGCAGCGACTCGTGAACTCTTTGCAAAATACGGCCTGGAAGATTATCTGGACGAAGTGGAGGCCCTGATTAAAAGCGGAAAGCATTTTGGCATCGAGGGATATTATCACGAAGGCTATGACATCCTGTTTATGAGCCATCAGCACAGCCGTAAGCTGGGCATCAACAACAAGTCCCATGCAACACTGACCGGAGGCATTAGAAGACATGCCAAGGAAGAGCCGGAAATCGAAGTCATCATTGACGGACTGAATCTGGGACGCGGCATGACCTATAAGAATATTGCAGGAAATATCAGCATGGGCGGATGCAAGCAGACCGTGACCATGGACCCTGTAGATTTGGACAACATGCAGCACATCGGATTTCTGGGCTTCTGCATCGACCGAATCAGAACCATGACCGGACCGGATATGAACTTCCCGACAGAACTGGCAGACGTGGAAAACGAGAATTTCTCCATTCAGTATACCAACGGACCGAAATACTCTGTCCTTGGTGAGACCGGAAAGCCGACGGCATACGGCGTATATGTAACCCTGAAGGCGGCACTAAAGTACAAAGAAGGCAGCGAGAGCTTGGCAGGAAAGACAGCGACGCTGATTGGTCTGGGCGCCGTAGGCTGGTACATGGGAGAACATCTTCTGGAAGAAATCGATAAGCTGTATATTGCTGATCTTTCTGAGGAAATATGCCGCAAGTTCGTAGAAGCCAACCCTGGCAAAAATATTGAGATTATCCCCCTCGACAACGCATACTATCAGGAATGCGACATTCTGGTTCCGTGCGCCATCGGCGGTACTTTCTCCGATGAAACCATTCCGAAGCTGAACTGCAAATATATCTGGGGTTCAGCAAACAATCAGCTGAAAGCTTCTTCACAGGAAGAAGAAAAGAGACTGGCCAAAAAGCTGGCTGACAGAGGCATCCTGTTCCAGACTGAATGGTTCCACAATACGGCTGGCGTTATCTGCGGATATCATGAATACATCTACGGCAAGGACGCCAAATATGAGAACGTGGTCGCACAGATTGACGCGACCATGGGTCCGGGAACCTACAACAATCTGAAAGAAGCGGACGAAAAGGGCATTACGCCATGTGAAAATTTATACGAGACCTGCGATAAAGTCATCTACGGAAATATGACGCTGGAAGAGTTCTGGAACAAATAGAGCGATTGTCAGTTAGAAAGTATTGCTGCCCGGTTTAGGACGGTGAGTATGGAAAGTATGAGGGAATCCTCTGGTTCCCTCATACCGGCTCTAGTAGGAGGAATAACATGGATAATAATGAAAAAGGCGGATTCGGGAGCATATTCGGATTCTTGATGACAATGATTGGCTTTGCAGTAGGAGTAGGCAGTTTATGGAGATTTCCATATGTCTGCGGAACCAATGGGGGCGCACTATTTATTCTAATATATATTGTCGTAATTTTGGTGGTTGGAATCCCTCTTCTGACGGCGGAGATGAGCATAGGCTATCAATCACAAAGAGCTGCTGTAGGAGCATATAAAGCATTGGAACCGGAGGGAAGCAAGTGGCATCTTGCAGGTTATCTGCATCTTTTCGCGGGATGGATGATTAACTCGTACACCATTCCCATTTATGCGTGGATTGTCATCTATATTTACAGAACCGCTACCGGCTATCTGAACGGAATGACACCGGATGAGGTGGCGCAGTCCTTTGACGCGCTGAACCAGGATCATCTGACCATGTTCATCGGAGCAATTATTTGCTGGGGTATTCTGGCTATTGTAGTAAGTCGGGGCCTGCAGGGCGGAGTTGAAAAGATTAATAAAGTACTGATTCCTCTGCTGGGCGTTATTATGATTGTCTGTATTATTATAGGTATAAGACTGCCGGGAGCGGAAAAGGGAATCGCATTCCTGTTTAAACCGGATGCATCCAGCTTCAGCTTTTCCTCTGTAACCGCTGCTTTAGGTCAGGCGTTCTTCGCTATTGGGATAGGGATGCTGGCGTCTATGGTATTTGGAAGCTGTATTAAAACAAAAGGTGAGAAACTGGCCAAGGACAGTTCTATTATCTGTATATCCATCATCATTGCAGGCATTTTCGCGGGACTGATGATATTTCCAATCTGTTTCGCATTCAACCTGGAACCGGCTGCCGGTACCGGGCTGTCTATGATTACACTGCCAAATGCCTTTAATGCGATTTCTGGCGGAAGAATTATAGGAACCGTATTCTATATCGGCTTCTTCTGTGCGGCATTGTCATCTTCCATAGGAATGGCCGAAGCTGTGGTGAATACCCTAATGGAACTGCTGAAATGCAGCAGAATGAAAGCCCTTGCAGTGACGCTTGCCGCAAATGTTGTCATTGGTTCGGTTTCTATCATGAGCCTGAATCTCTTTGATAAGATGGATATCTTCACCAGCAATTATGCGGTGGTTTTGGGTGCCCTTGTCATTTCTGTCTTTGTCGGATGGGTCTGGGGCATCGATAAAGCGATGGAAACTGCAAATATTGAAAGTCCTTTCCTACGGGGATGGTTTAAAATCAGCGTAAAATATGTATGCCCTGTTGCAATCTTTATCATCTTCCTTGGAAATTTCGTAAATTTCTAATTAAGAAGGGTTTTGTCTATAACTACCTTTACAATAAGAAGGAGCTGTCCGCACAGCCTGACTGATTAGCAGGCCGTAGCGGCGGCTCTTTTCTTAATTGTTCTCACGATTATATGTGAGATGTTTTGTGCTAAATTACTCCTATAACGGCATTTTTCAATAAAAACAAAAAAATAATCTTGCAATCGTTAATAGGATATGATATAGTTAATTGGTTAGAAAATTACTTTCACTTAGCCAGACGAAACTCCGACGCTGGCCCGGTGAAAGCGAATGGATGAAAGGAGAATTTTAACATGATTACAAAAGAACAGAAGACAGCGATTATCAAGGAATACGCTACCAAAGAGGGCGACACAGGTTCCCCGGAAGTACAGGTAGCTATCCTGACAGCAAGAATCAACGAACTCAACGAGCATCTGAAGATTCACAAGAAGGACCACCACTCCAGAAGAGGTCTGCTGAAGATGGTCGGACAGAGAAGAAACCTTCTCAAGTATCTGAGAGAGAACGATATCGAAAGATACAGAACACTAATCGCTCGTTTAGGTTTGAGAAAGTAATTTATTATTTGAAAAATTTTGGCGGGGCAATGATAACCCCGCCATTATTTATATATGAAGTTAAAGCCAAAATGAGAAGAAATAAACAGGAAGGAGTTGTTTATTAAAATGGCAAGATTTACAGATTACAGAACTTTTAAGACAGCCGTGGGAGGAAGACTTTTGCAGCTTGAAATCGGCAAGGTCTGCGAACAGGCAAATGGTCAGGTCATGGTCAGATACGGAGAATCCGTAGTCAACGTGACGGCCTGTGCTTCCAAAGAGCCAAGACCGGACATCGATTTTTTCCCGCTGAGCTGCGACTACGAGGAGAGAATGTACGCTGCCGGAAAAATTCCGGGAGGTTTCATAAAGAGAGAGGGCCGTCCAAGCGAAAAGGCGACCTTAAGCTCCAGACTGATGGACAGACCGCTTCGTCCGCTGTTTCCTAAGGGATATTACAACGATGTAGTAGTGGTTGCAACGGTCATGTCTGTGGACCCTGACTGCGAAACAGATATCATGGCTATGGTGGGAGCATCCGTTGCTCTGGCCACTTCCGATATTCCATGGGAAGGCCCTATCGGCGCGGTTCGTGTGGGCATGATTGACGGACAGTTCATCATCAATCCGACTCTGGAGCAGAGAGAAGTGTCTGAGATGAATCTGACCGTTGCAGGCACCAAGGAAGCCATCATGATGGTAGAAGCCGGCGCCAACGAAGTGCCGGAAAACGTTATGCTTGACGCAATCCTCTTCGGCCACGAAGAAATCAAGAAAATCGTAGAATTTATCGACGAGATTGTTGCCGAAGTAGGTAAGGAAAAGCAGAATGTAGAGCTTTATAAGGTGCCGGAAGACATCGACGAGGCAGTGCGCGCCTACGCAGTGGACAAGATGAAAGCTGCTATCAAGACTGTAGATAAACTGGAGAGACTGGACAATATGGATGCCGTTGAGGTGGAGACTAAAGAGCACTTCGCCGAAATTTATCCGGAAAACGAGAAGGATATCGCGTCGGTTCTTTACAATATCACCAAGGAATGCGTCCGCGCCATGATTCTGGACGAGGGCATCAGACCTGACAACAGAAAGCTGGATGAAATCCGCCCAATCTGGTGTGAAACCCAGCTGCTGCCGCGAGTACACGGAAGCGGCCTGTTCAAGAGAGGCCAGACCCAGGTTATGAGCGCCTGCACACTGGCGCCTGCCAGCGAATCTCAGACCATTGACGGCATTACGGAACAGACAGAAAAGAGATATATGCATCACTACAACTTCCCAGGCTACTCCGTAGGCGAAGCAAGACCGATGAGAAGTCCGGGCAGAAGAGAGATAGGTCACGGCGCACTGGCAGAAAGAGCGCTGATTCCGGTACTTCCTTCTGTAGAGGAATTTCCGTACGCTATCCGCGTAGTATCCGAAGTATTATCCTCCAACGGTTCTACTTCCATGGGTTCCACCTGCGGTTCCTGCCTGGCTCTCATGGACGCCGGTGTTCCAATTAAGAGACCTGTTGCGGGAATTGCCATGGGCCTCATTGAAAGAGTAGAGGAAGACGGCACCAGCAAGATGGCTATCCTGTCCGACATACAGGGCATGGAGGACTTCCTGGGCGACATGGACTTTAAGGTAACCGGTACCGAGGTGGGTGTAACAGCCATCCAGATGGATATCAAAGTACACGGTCTTTCCAGAGAAATTCTGGAAAAGGCCCTGCAGCAGGCAAAAGAAGGCAGAATGTATATCATGGCCCAGATGTTAGAAGAAATTCCTGAGCCGAGAGAAGAACTGTCCAAATATGCGCCTAGAAGCATTTCCATGCGTATCGACCCTGACAAGATTAGAATTGTCATCGGACCTGGCGGAAAGACGATTAACAAGATTGTGGATGAAACAGGGGTTAAGATTGATATCTCAGAAGAGGACCCGGGCCTTGTGAGCATTTACAGTGCGGATATGGAAAGCGCAAACGAAGCGCGCCGCCGCATCGAGCTTCTGACCAGAGACGTGGAAGTAGGGGAGACTTACGAAGGTACTGTAACCCGTATTATGAATTTCGGCGCTTTCATCGAGATTCTGCCGGGTAAGGAAGGACTTCTCCACATTTCCAAGATGGCTAAGGAGAGAGTCGAAAAAGTAGAAGACGTTATGAACATTGGCGATAAGGTAACCGTAAAGGTAACCGAAATCGACAGTCAGAACAGAATTAACCTGTCCAGAAAAGAACTGCTGAAATAAATATTGAAAGACAGTAAAACGGCCTGAAAAGGCCGTTTTAGACTGTAGACAAAGCTCTGACCTCAATACAAGGAACAGAGCTTTTTCTATGTCTAAACAATGATAAAACTCATTAACAACTGACAAAGCGAAGCTGGGCAGTAACAATGATTATCGAATCATGAGACTGAACCAGGGCATAGGCGGGCGGATAAACTATTTCAGGATAGGGACGAGGTGCCCCGCAGTCCAGTGGTTTAGCGCGGGTGCGGGACGCTTTTGCTGCACAGGAGAAAGTGAGGTGTCCCGCAGTCCAGTGGTTTAGCGCAGGTGCGGGACGCCTTTGCTGTGCAGGAGAAAGTGAAGTGCCCCGCAGCCCAGTGATTTAGTATAGGTGCGGGACGCCTTTGCTGTGCAAGAGAAAGTGAAGTGCCCCGCAGCCCAGTGATTTAGCGCAGGTGCGGGACGCTTTTGCTGTGCAGGAGAAAGCGAGGCGCCCCGCAGCCCAGTGGTTTAGCGCGGGTGCGGGACGCTTTTGCTGCGCAGGAGAAAGTGAGGTGCCCCGCAGCCCAGTGATTTAGCGCAGGTGCGGGACACTTTTGCTGCATAGAAGAAAGTGAGGTGCCCCGTAGCCCCTTACAATCAGACATCTGCGGGACACCTGCCACCTTCAAAGCAGCCGCGCCACCAAAGCGCCCCCCCTCCGCTAAATAATCCCAGGCGGCGCTTGACCCATTTTCGGGTCAAGTGCCGCGAAGGACGGTAAAATATGGGTCATTTACGTGACGGTTTTCGGCAAGAAATAAGGGGAAGGGTTGAAATTGCTGCACCTCAGATTCTGGCACGATTATTGCTTTATAATTTTATTATGTGAAAGTGATAAAATATGAAAGCACTACTGGAAAGGAAGGTCTTTATGGAAATTTTGTTAAACCCAATCGTAATCGGCGTTGTAGCTTTGATTGTGCTCTGCCTTTTCAAGGTCAACGTCCTGATTTCCCTGCTGGTTTCCGCCATGGTGGCGGGCATTACGGCAGGTATGTCTGTAACTGATACGATAAATACTCTCATCGACGGTATGGGCGGCAATGCTCAGACGGCTCTCAGCTATATTCTGCTGGGGATTCTGGCCGCCGGCATGGCCTATACCGGCATTACGGAGATTTTATCCCACAAGCTGACTCACATTGTGGGTTCTAGGAAGATGGTGCTTCTGGCGGCGCTGGCACTGATTGCCTGCTGCTCCCAGAACCTGATTCCTGTACATATCGCGTTTATTCCTATTCTGATTCCTGCGCTGCTGCCTCTGATGGACCAGCTGAAGCTGGACAGAAGAGCCGCAGCCTGTTCTCTGGCTTTCGGTCTGAAAGCGCCGTATATCGCGCTGCCTTTTGGATTCGGATGGATTTTCCAGGGGTTGATTGCCGATAATCTGACTGCCAACGGCATGAGTGTGGAGGTAGGAGAGGTTTGGAAATCTACCTGGCCTTTGGGCGCCTCCATGATTATTGGTCTTGTCATTGCGTGGTTTGTATTCAGAAAACCGAGAGACTATGATGCAATTCCTGCAGCGGCAGCTGCGGTGGAAGTGGATGTCAACGCAGAAACACCGAAAATGCAGGCAGCCCACTGGGTGACCCTGGTAGCTGCTGTGGGAACACTGGTTATCAATCTGCTGACAGATTCCCTGCCTCTGGGAGCTCTGGCAGGCATTCTTATCATGGTGCTGCTTGGCGCAGTAAAACTGAAAGACTTTGACAAGGTTATCGCCGATGGTCTTGGTATCATGGGTCTGATTGCCTTTGTCATGCTCATCGCCGCAGGCTATGCCAATGTGATGAACTCCACCGGCGCTGTGGAAGAACTGGTACAGGCGTCGATTGGCGTCATGGGAGGCAGCAGGCTTTTAGCAGCTGTCATTATGATGATTATCGGTCTGGTTATTACCATGGGAATCGGCTCCTCCTTCGGAACCATTCCGGTACTGGCCGTGCTCTATGTGCCGCTGTGCGCACAGATGGGCTTCTCCGTACAGGGTACAATTATCCTGATTGCTGCAGCCGCGGCCCTTGGAGACGCAGGCTCTCCTGCTTCTGACACCACTTTGGGACCTACAGCCGGTCTCAACGCCGACGGAAAGCACAACCACATCTGGGATACCTGTGTGCCTACCGCTATCTGCTACAACGTACCGCTGGCGGTTTGCGCAATCATCGTATCACAGTTTATCTAATGAACAAATCTGCTTTTTGTGTTCTCACTTCATGCTTTTTTGAAGTTTTGGGTATGCAAAGCATACCTTATTTCGAGATTTAGCATACTCCGTTATCATTTTAAGGGTGGTTTCTTTTACACTATCAAGAATGTTGATAGAAGTTTTGTGATATCATTCATATGTATTCCTTTCTCAGAAAATCAGTGCAGTAAGATTTTAAAGAGAAAGAAAAGAAGAGGCAAGTGGTAAATTCTCATGAAATTCCAAATGCCTCTTTTTTGAATACGATTTTAGCAAAACAATTCAAACTTTTATGGGGTCAGACCCCACGGAAAGACCCCATTTTTGCCAGACCCTACAAAAGTTTGATTACTCACCTATTGGTCGAGGGCATTTTTTCTGTATCGATTATCTGACCTTTGTTTCGCATATCAGCTTACCCTAAAGCAAATGATATCTGTTCAGCTTGTTGTAAAGTGTCTGCCTGGAGATATTCAGTTCCCTTGCGGTTTTTGTGATGCTGTAACGATTCCGTTTTAATGCAGTGCGGAGAATATCGACTTCCAGTGATTCAATCTGCGCTTGCAGTGTAGCCCCTTCTTTGATGTATGAAGACTTTACTGCGCCCGTTGCAGAAGACATCTCATCTGAAAGGGAAAAAGCAGCTCGATGTTTTGTTTGGGTAAGAAGATAGTCGGGTATGTCATTTAATGTGATGTATCCCTGTTGTTTGACAATGCAGGCGTATTCAAGTACATTCTTCAGTTCACGTACATTTCCATCCCAATGATACCGGGAGAACAGTTCATGTACATCTTTATCAAGACCGAGAATTCCATGGTTATGTATGCTGTTATAATAATCAATATAGTGCCGGCAGAGAAGGGGAATATCATCCATCCGCTCCCGGAGAGGGGGGATGGAAAAGCTGGCCACGTTGAGCCTGTAAAAAAGGTCCTTTCTAAATTCCCCTTTCTGCACTTTCTTATCGAGAGGTTCGTTGGAAGAGGCGAGAATTCTCACATCGGTTTCTCTCTCGTAGCTTTCGCCCACTCGTCTTATAGAGCGGGTCTCGATGGCACGCAGCAGCTTGCTTTGAAGCTCCGGAGAAATAGAATTAATTTCATCCAGAAATAATGTGCCGCCGGAAGCGACTTCAAAAAGCCCCGGCTTATCAATGGCGCCGGTAAAACTTCCTTTTGCGGAGCCGAAGAGAATACCTTCAATCAGATTGCTTGGAATCGCAGCGCAGTTCTGTATGATAAAGGGACTGTTGCATCGGGCGCTGTTGGCGTGAATCGTATGCGCGAATAATTCTTTTCCCGTTCCTGTTTCGCCGTAAATTAAAATATTGGAGTCTGATTTTGCCAGCCGTATCAGTTTTTCAAAACTCGAAAGGAATGCTTCATTCTGTGTAATGATATCGCTGAAATTGTATTTGGCGGTGACAGAGGGGCGTTTCCTTTTGCCCTGCTTATTATCCAGTTCTACACTCATGACCAGACAACCGATGATACCGTGTTCATTCATTAAAGGATAAGCGGAATTTAAAGCTTTTTTGGGGATGCCATTTACTTCAAACTGCTGCATCTCATTGACAACCGGTCTTTTGGTGTCAATGGCTTTAAAAAGAGTAAAATCTTCCCGCTTAAAAAAAGGATATAAGTCGAATACACTTTTACCAATCGCCTTTTCAGATTTCATCATGTTGATTTGATCGTTATGATCTTCGTAAAACATAATCTTTCCATGAACGTCACAAATCAGAATTAAATCATTATGGTTGAACATTTCGTTGAAAACTTTATCGGTGTTTATCATGATATTCTCATCCTCTCTTTCCTTTATTTTTTAAGTTTACCATGCAGCAGTCAAAGAAACAAGACGAAATGTAAAATAATTAGACAAAATGTAAAGGCGAAGATATCTCCACGGGCCTTCCGGAACAAAATGGACAAAATTCTGACCCCCGATAATCAAAGCTAAGCAAGCTCCCAAAACGCTGATTTACTAAATTTCATTTGCCATTAGAACAAAATGAAAAACCTCCGGCAAAAAAAGAACAATCTGGCATGGATTTTGTATTAAATAGCATTGTCCTTGGGACGATAACAGTAAATAATGCGTTTACAAAAGAGAGGTGATACTATGAACTTAAGCCAGAAAGAACTGAACATGTTGGAAACAAAGAGCAAATGGAATGCTAAAATCGGGGTGATATACATAGCCTCCAGTTTATCTTTGGAAAGGGAGTGGCATATGGCATTGCCGGATGATGTGTCTTTTCATACTGTCAGAATTTCTATAGACGACGACAGCGCATCGAAAGAGGATATCTGGAATATGGTAAATTCAAAAAAGGTTGAAGAACTATCCGGGCAGCTTGCCTCCTGTGAGGTCGACGTCATTGTATTTGCTTGTACCGCAGGCAGTTTTTTGGGCGGATGCGGCTGGGATGAAAAACTGGCAAAGCGCATTTCTGATGCTGCCGGAGGGATTCCTGCAACGACGACTTCAACCGGTTTACTGCAAGCGCTTGCATTGAATAAATGCAAGAGAATCAATATGGCGACACCGTATGAAGATGATATTAATGCAGAAGAGAAAGCCTTCGTTGAAGCTATGGGTGTAAAAGTAGAAAATCTGATAGGAGAGCAGTGCAAATTTGACAACGATATTCTCAGAGTTACACCGCAAAGATACGCAGAATCCATTTTGCAAATGCATGAGAAAACCCCTGACGTTGACGGTGTTTTCATAAGCTGCACCAATTCCCGCACTATCGAGTTGATTGAACTAATGGAAGAAAAGCTTGGGATTCCGGTGTTCTCCAGCAATCAGGTTTCACTGTTTTCCGCGCTGAAAATAATTGGTTATCAGGGCGAAGTGAAAGGATATGGTTCACTGTTTCAAAAGCTGAAAAATTAGAATGAGGGATGTTATGATTATACTGAAAAGAATAGATGAATACACGAGCAGGATACTGAAGGGACTGCTGATTATCAGTGTCCTGCTTATGACATTGATTCTATCCATGGGAGTGTTTTACAGGCTTTTGTTCGATAAAAACATCACGATGTCGTCAGAAGTATGTAACTACTGTATTTTATTGATTACTTTCGGAGGCGCATCCTATGTGGCAAGGCAGGATAAACAGGTTAAAATATCCTATTTATTTGATGCAGCGGTATGGAGCGTAAAAAAAGTCTGGGCGCTTGCCATTAATCTCGGCATGGCAGCGCTGACAGGATATATGGCTTATTATGCTTTTACTTATGCGTTGAGCATTATGCGGCTGGGGAAGATGACGCAGGTTCTGGGAATCCCTTCGTGCATTGGAATTTTTATTGTTGCAGCAGGAGTGCTGCTTCTGTCGATTGAATATCTGATTGAATTTGCCATGACCTGTGTATGCCGTGGAAAGATATTTATCGGCAGAGAGCCTATCGTAAAAGAGGAGGCGTAGCATGGGTACAGTATTTATCACAATATTAGCAGTTGTACTGCTTTTGACAGGATTTCCGATGATTGCCTCGCTCAGTATCGGCGCATTTGGATTAGTTCTGGCGATGCAGCCGAGCTTGGATATGTCTTTTATTATTCAGCAGGATATTGCCGGTGTTTCCAGCTTTTCACTCCTTGCGATTCCCATGTTTATTTTTGCAGCGGAAATTATGAGCTTTGGTAATACCGCAAATAAACTGGTGGACTTTGTAAAGGCTTTCTGCGGTCACATCCACGGAGGCCTTGCAATTACTGTAGCGGGCGCTTGTACAATTTTTGGAGCCATATCCGGCTCTGCCAATGCGACAGTGGTTGCAATCGGAAAGCCGATGCGTTCCAGAATGATTGACAGCGGTTACGATGCACAGAACACGGACGCGCTGATATGCAGTGCAGCAATTATTGCCTCACTGATTCCGCCGAGCATTTGTATGATTATGTACTGTGTTCTGACCGGCACGTCAGTCGGAGAACTTTTTGCGGCAGGCGTTTTTCCGGGCGTATTCGTATTTCTTCTTTTTGCTGTATACAACTACTTTTACGCAAAAAAAAGAAATATTGCAAAGACAATGAAAATCGGCTGGAAGGATAGGCTCCATGTCACAAAAAAATCCCTTTTAGCGTTGGGATTTCCGCTTTTAATACTGGGAGGTATTTATTCGGGTATATTTACGCCAACGGAAGCTGCCGCAATGTCGGTGATTTATGCCATGCTCTGTGAGATGGTGATTTATCATACGGTAAAAATAAAGGACCTGCTTCAGCTGGCGGAATCTACGGCAGTGATGACTTCTGCAATTTTTATTCTGATTGCAGTAGGACAGGGCTTTTCGTGGGTCATTTCCTATTTCAACATACCAAAAATCCTGACTATGGCAGTTGCGGAAAATATTACATCCAGCATAGGAATTGCGATTTTAATTTCTGTAGCGTTTTGGATTGCCTGCATGTTTGTAGATCAGATTGTAGCGATGATTATTCTTCTGCCAATTCTGTTTCCAATGGCTACGGCGGTCGGCCTGGATCCGGTATATGTTGGCGTTTTAGTATCGCTACAGGCGGCAATCGGTTCTGTTACACCGCCGTTTGGTTCAAATATTTTCGTTGCCTGTGCAGCCTTTGACAGGCCATATGTATCAATCGTAAAAGGATTGCCGGCATATTTAATCATTTTAATACTTGTTACCGTATTGCTCATATTATTCCCGGATATGGCAATGGTATATAAAATCTTTTAGTAAGAAAAAGGAGAAGAACGATGAAGAAAAAAACACTCATTTTGGTGCTCGTATGCATGTTGCTTACCGCATTATGTGCCTGCGGAGGCGGAAGCGGAGATGATGGCTCTGCTGGAAGCAGTGAAAAAGTAGTATGGAAGTATGCGCATACCGGACGCAATGGGGATGAGCTGGACCAGTATGCTAATGCGTTTAAGAAATATGTGGAAGAAGAATTTGACAATGTCACTGTGGAACTTTACGGTGCGGACCAGCTTGGTAATGAAAATCAGCGTATGGAACAGGTACAGGGCGGAAGTTGTGAATTTGCGCAGGTATATTCCCTGGCACTTGCGACCATCGTGCCGGAAGCCCAGGCGTTTACAATCAACTATGCGCTGCCGACAGATCCGGATGCACTGGCAAAGGTCTTCAGAGAAGGTGAAGCAGTTAAGTACATCAACGATAAAGTAGAAGAAAAAGGAATGAAGGTTTTGGACTGGTATGCGGAAGACTTTAGCTGTTACACCAGCAACAAGGACATCAGTTCCCTTGATAAGTTTAAGGGTCAGAACATTCGCTGCATGGATAACTTTGTAGACATCGCCAATGTAGAGGCAACCGGTGCAAATGCGACTACTTTGGATTATTCTGAAGTTTATAGCGGCCTGCAGCTTGGCACAGTAGACGGTCAGCAGAACCCTATTGCTATTATTGAATCCAATAAATTCTATGAAGTGCAGAAATATCTGGTACTGTCAAATCACGAGTGCGTACAGGATGTGGTTATCACTAACACAGAATTTTACAACAGCCTCACAGCTGAAGAACAGGAAAAGCTGGCAAGGGTATTTGAGAAAGTCAGCGAGAATGCAGCCAATGTAAAAGCGGAAACAACGGCAAATGCACTGCAGAAGATTAAAGACAGCAGCGATATTAAGATTATCGAGCTTACAGACGAGGAAAGAGCCGCATGGGCAGATAAAATCAGTGAAGGTCCGAGAAAAGCGTTTGTGAAGCAAATTGGCGAATCCGCAGAAAAAGTACTGGAGCTTTTAGATAAGGATATTGCTGCAGCAGGAAAATAACAAAAACATCAGAATAAAAAGGAGCAGAAAAATGGCAAATCATTTTGGTATTTTAGGATTCCCTTGGGATGGCGGCGCGTCGTTAGGAAGACCTGGCGCAAGATATGCGCCAAAGGAAATCAGAGAAGCTTTCGGCTGGTTTACCGGCAGAATTCAGAATGAAGAGGTATATCATGTTGAGTCAAGAAAAAACTACAATGTGAAAAAAGACCAGATTCGTGACTATGGAGACATAGACATCGTTGCATACGATGAGCAGCAGACACTGAAGAATGCTTATGATTCCACGAAGCAGATTATCGAAAACGACGGGTTCCCTTTTGTAATCGGAGGAGACCACTCTATCTCCTGGCCGCCGATTCGAGCTCTGCATGACACCTGTAGCGGACAAGTAGGCATCATACATTTTGATGCCCATCTAGACCTCGTCGATGAAAACCATCTGCAGGGCAAATACTCCCAGAGCAGTGAGATTAGAAGAGCGCTGGAACTGGAACGGGTTAATGAAGAGCATATCGTGCAGATTGGACTGAGAGGATTTAATTACCCATGGTATAACGACTATTTAAAGAAATCGAAAATTCAGCAGTATACAGCTTATGATATACATATGGGAAATCCAAAGACCATCGCAAAAGAGACTCTTGCGCGATTGTCTGACTGTGAAAAAATCTATCTGACCTTTGACATCGATGTGATGGACCCGGCCTTTGTTCCCGGCACCGGAGCAGACGAGCCTTTCGGCCTTACACCGTTTCAGTGTATGGTGATGCTCAACGAAATGTATGCTCATGTAGATGCATTTGACATCGCCGAGGTAAATCCGACCTATGATACCCATGGCATAACGACGGCAGTTGCCTCGAGAATTATGTTTGAGTGCTTTATCAACAAATTTGGAAAATAATGCTCATGAAGAAGAAAGGGCTTTAACAATGCGCAAGCTTAGACAAGAAGTCAATGTTTCATTAGATGCTGTGACTCATGACACAGCCCTGATTAAGAAGGAATTCTATTTCCGAAGAGGGACTGCTGCGGTAAAGGCGCTACAGAAAAACCACTTTGATGCATATTACGTGGAAAACAGGATGGCTGCGGCGGAACTTTTACATGAGTTAATTTCGGATAACAGCATCATCGGAGTGGGTGATTCCCATACCTTTTACGAGATTGGGATGGAAGAATCCCTGAAAGCAAGAGGCTGTAAACTGATTCCAAATGTTGCGGCGCTGAATCTGCACAGTTACAACAGTAGTGAATACGGCTATGTAAAGGCTCCGACCAGGGAGCAGGCGAGAGATATTCTTGCAGATTACCTTACCAGTGACGTTTTTATTCTGGGCGCCAACGCTGTTACAATGGAAGGTGAACTGATTAACGTGGACGGCGTCGGAAACCGAATTGCGGGAAGTCTGTACGGTGCAGACCGGATTATCATGATTGCTGGAATCAATAAAATCGTCAGAGATGAAAGCTCCGGACGAAAACGAATTGGGGATATTGCAGCGCCTATGAACAAAATTAAGTATGGAGAAGGCTGTCCCAGCGTTGCAGGTGGTATGTGCATGAACTGCAGAACAGACAACCGGTTCTGCAACATTACTGCGATTATCCATAAGAAGCCCATAGAATCCGATTTTCATGTCATTATCGTCGGAGAGGAGCTGGGGTTTTGATTAAGGCTCGCTGTAAACTGAATAACTGACACGGATACGGAATCAGTCAGCAGGTCAGAAACATCACCGTACGCCAAGCCGGCCTCAGTCAGAGGCCGGCTTTGTGGTCTTTTTATCGCTCTTCCGGAAGGAATACCTTGATGATGCCCTTCTTGTACAGGATTCTCGTCGGAATGTATACCAGTGGAATACAAATCATCATAACGATGCCCTGCCAGGAATTATAGAAAACAGGATTAATCATAAACGCGATTACGCAGAGGATAAACGGAAGTACGGCGCCCAGGATTCTTCTTTTAGAGCGGATTCCTGCTCCCATATCGCTGCTGATGCTGCCAATCGCCAGGCATCCGAACAGTGCCGGAAGCACATTATCGGCAGCAACTGTTACGGCAGGAGAACTGAACAACGGCTGCAGCGGGGTTAGCAGAACGCAGGTAATTATCAGCATAACCAGGGTTACCATGGAAGAAATGGCCACTGCCACACCGGTAATGGCGTCGGCGGCTTCTGTTCCTGATTTCACGTTGGTAATCTTCAGCGCGTTCAGAGCCGCCGGAAGCTTCAGGGTAAGGATATGTCCGGTTACGCAGGACACATAGTAGGAAGAGCCCATTACCGGCACTTCAGCAAACATTTCCGCTATTCCGGTCGGAATAAAAATCGCACAGATACCGCCGCAGGCAAGCAGCAAATCGGAGAAGCTGGGATAAATCCCAGTCCCAATGCTGAGGAACAGCGGTACACCTACGAAAATTCCAATTGCGGCCAGGGTAATCCAGTAGCCGATTCTATGCATTCTGTCGTAGTATTCAATTCCACACTTTTTATTGATAATTGACATGAGTTTACCACCTTTCTACATCATTATGTTTTAACCGAACAAGTTGTTCCACAATACAGAGCATACCATCGCACCAATCAAGCTGAAGGCCAGAGAGAACTCGCTGAGCCACTTTGCGCTGGTAGCTTTCGTCAAAGCTCTTACAAGCAGTGCGATGGCGATACTGGTAACAAAGGTCAGCAGGCTGACGAGTCCGCCGAAAATCATCGGAACAGTCAGTGCGCACAGGAGCGCCATCATGAAAGTACTTTGGGAAAGTGCTCCCCATTTCTGATCTTTTGCACCCAGCTTTACCGCTCCCATATGCATCGGCTTACATAGACACAGGTTTGCAATCATGGTACTAGTGATTCCAATACACATGGCCCAGGCCATCAGAATAAAAGCATCCGAGCCGGCAGTATTCACGTCTACGCCCAGTGCGGACAGCGCTAAATTTGCCGCCATCAGTTCATAGGTAAGCGATCCCAGGACAGAAAGCCTGAACCAGCCGTAGGGTAGACCGATGACAGCGGCCAGCGAAGCCAGACCGATACAAGTGCCCAGCGACGGGACAATGGCGAAGGTCAGAGAGGACTTTACGACTGCGTTGACCGCTTCCTTGCTGAGACCGCATTTCAGTGCGTGTCTTCTGCAGAGGAAGTAGTAATACATGGTAATAACCGCTACCAGAATAATGCTGATGATAACGAGGGTCCAAATCAGACCGCTATTGGCGATTTCTTTAAAACTCATCTTTTACATCTCCTTTCAAATTTTCTGTTTTAATCGTTTTAATATTGCTTTATCATCCGTACTTGATTGTCCGAGCCAATCAAGAAATTATCTTTTAATTTTTTACAAAGCAGTATGCCATAAGTAACTGAACCATAAAGGGTTTATTCCCAATCCAGAGCTGCACATGCATATACGGCGGTTTCAATGAGGAGGGCCTGTTCATTAAAACATACTTTAGGATTATGATGTGCGTAGACCGTTCCCGAATCCATCCTTGCTCCTATCATAAAATAAGAAGAAAGCACTTCATTGGAAAAGACTGCAAAATCATCTGAAGCGGTGAAATGAAGTCCGGGCATCATCTTCAACTCTGGATTCATAGAGCGGATTGCCTGCACAAGTTGTTGGTTTCTCGTTTCATCACAGCAGAGGACGGGAATATCTGCAAATATTTCTATTTTACTTTCCGCATGAAACGCCTTGGAGATACTGTCTGCAATTTCGCCTATTCTTTGAATAAAATGACGCTTTGTTTTATTGCTGAAAGTACGAACTGTCCCTTTTAAGATTGCTCTTTCCGGAATTACATTGCTTGCCAATCCGGAATTAAATTGGCCTATCGTTAAGGTCGCCTCTTCACTGGGCGCGCATTCTCGAGCAATCAGTTCTTGCAGTCCCTGATAGATATGTACGCCTACGTTGATTGGGTCTACTCCGTTCTGGGGCATAGCGCCATGGGTTCCTTTTCCGGTTATGGTTATTTTAAAGTCAAATACAGAAGTACCGATTCGTGTTCCGTATCCGATGGTGCCCACTGGATAAGCAGCGCCGACATGGGTTGCAAAAGCCGAATCTACTTTTGGATTTTCTAATATTTTTTCTTCATAGGCGGCTCTGGCGCCGGTAAGTGTCTCTTCTCCTGGCTGAAAGAGCAGTTTAATCCTTCCCCTTAATTCTTTTTCATGTCGTTTTAATATCTTCGCTGCTCCCAAAAGCGCAGCCGTATGTATATCATGTCCGCAAGCGTGCATATTACCGTTTTCTGAAGCAAAGGGAACGCCGCTTTCTTCCCGTACAGGCAATCCGTCCATATCGGCCCTGAGAAGTAAACATCTGCCGCCTGTCCCCAAATGACCGACAATACAATTTCCATTAACCTTTGTTTCAAAGGGAATATCAAATTCTGTTAATTTTTCTTTTACGAAGGAAACCGTTTCAGGCAGTTCAAGTCCAATCTCGGGATGTTGATGCAGCGCTCTACGCCACTTTACAAGCTGGTCGTACATGGCATTTGCTTCATCATAAATTGAAGAATACATTTTACTTTCCCCCTCTCTTAATGTATATCTACATTTTATCTCTTCCCTGTAATTTTGTCTTGCAGTATATCTTTATAGGAGTTATAATGAAAATATTATAACTGAAAGAAAGAGATTACCCCATGCAGATACATCATTTAAAACAGCTCGTTACTATTTCTCAATGCGGCTCCATCAATAAGGCTTCACAAAAATTGTACATCTCTCAGCCGTCGCTGAACAATATCGTAAAACGCTGTGAAGAGGAGTTGGGCTTTACCGTGTTTCAGAGAACGCCAAAGGGAATAAGGCTTACAGAGAACGGTGTCCGGTTTATGGACTCTGCCCAAAAGATTATTGAAGAATATAAAAAAATCGAAGAATTGTCTTCGGATAAAAATCCAAATTCTTCTATCTCAGTTTCCTTTATCTATTTGTCATATATCTTAGACGCCTTTCTCAAATTTCAGGAACAGGGTGTTTTGTTTTCCGATATGCTTCGCAGGACGGAAACGTCCGAAGTAATAAACGATGTTGTGTCCCAAAAAGTACGTATGGGAATCCTTCCCGTATATCAGTCAGACATGAATGCTTTTACCGCTGCCATAAAGCCGTATCATCTGCAATATACCAAACTGTTTGAAGGGATTCAAATGTACGCTGTCGTCGGTAAACGCCACCCCCTTGCCAATAAAAAGAAGATTTCTCTTAAGGAAGCTACCAGATATCCTGTGATTTATTATGCAATACCGGCAGAATCCATACTGAGAAAAAGTTATAACGCCGAAACTTTCCTAAGAGTACAGAACAGAGATGAACTATTTATCGCAGTGAAAAGCAATAAGTATTTGTCCTTTCTGTCCCTTACGTCTGATTCTAAAAATCCGGAATTGCGTTATATTCCTGTAACTGATTATGAATTTAAAATAGATATATATATTCTTTCATTAGCCAATACCCGCCTTAGTAAACCGGAGCGTACCTTAATTGAGTTTTTGAAAAGCACTTTAAAATTTCTTTAGAAGTGAAAAGACAAATTTGCAGCAGAAGCTGTGGAGAAAACAAAATACAACAAATGTTTTGCGGGGCTGCAAGCCAGAGGCCGGCTTTATCGTTTTTTCAGTACCAGCGTTAATCAGTGGGGAAAATGGGTATAATAACGCAAGAAAGTGAGAGAAAAATGGACGTATTACTTGGATTATTATTACCTTTTGCGGGGACTGCTTTGGGCGCTTCCTGCGTGTTCCTGTTAAAAAAAGAAATTAACATGCTGGTACAGAAGGGTCTTTTGGGTTTTGCCTCCGGCGTCATGGTGGCCGCGTCTGTATGGTCTCTTCTGATTCCGGCCATGGACCAGAGTAAAGATATGGGCAAACTGGCATTTATTCCCGCTGCGGCGGGTTTTCTTCTCGGTATTGGATTCCTGCTTTTACTGGATAAGACGGTGCCCCATATGCACATGGGCGGAGAGAAGGAAGGCTTGCCTGCGGAAAGTTTTCAAAAACCGCCGGGTAAAAATACGCTGCTGGTGCTGGCTGTGACGCTGCACAATATACCGGAGGGCATGGCTGTAGGCGTAGTCTTTGCCGGTATGCTGGAGGGCAGCGGAGGTATGACGCTGGGCGCCGCACTGACCTTATCCCTTGGAATTGCCATTCAGAATTTTCCGGAGGGAGCCGTGGTGTCCATGCCCCTGCGCACCGAAAACGGTATGGGCAAAGGTAAAGCATTTTTCTATGGCGCTGCCTCCGGCGCGGTAGAACCTTTGGCTGCGGGAGTCACCCTGCTGCTTACCCAGATGGTGGCGCCGATTCTGCCATATATTCTGGCTTTTGCCGCAGGCGCCATGATTTACGTAGTGGTGGAGGAATTGATTCCGGAAGCCAGTATGGGCAGCCACAGCAATATCGGTACCATCGGATTTGCCGCAGGTTTTGTGATTATGATGATTTTAGACGTGGCGCTGGGATAAAAATAGATTTATTGGAATAAAAAACCTTTTTCTCCAGAGCGAATCCGTGTATAATGTAACCACCAGAAAAATAATAAGGGGGAATTTTCCATGAAAAGCATCCATTACTATCTGAACTCCGCAGAGCGAAAAAGAATTTTAAAAGAACGCGGAGAGGAATATATAGACTATGTCTGCGCGCGGACAGGCTGGGACCGGGCCAAGGCCAAAGGAGAAATGGACAGGTACAAAGAACGGGGTGTAAACTATCGCTATTATGTCAAGAAGAGACTCTGGGCAAGAACGGGGAAGAAGCTGGAGGTGAGCCTTGCCAATATCGACAAGGACAGCAAATATGATAAGCGAAGCTTAAAAAAACACGGCGCTCTTGTAGCTTCGGAGAGCGGTTGGTCGAAAAGAAAAGCCATGGAAAAGATTTTAGAGTCCAATCTTTATACAGAATGTTCTCCAAGGGATTACTGGCAGTTCCACTTCTGGGATAAGACCATCGAGGAGCAGAAGAAGTTTTACACCAAGGGTACGGTGGAACGATTAATCATGAAATACAACACCGATTTGAAGCAGATTGGAACCGTCAGAAGCAAGGAAAAGTTTGCAGAACAATTCGGCGACCTGTTCTTTCGCGTAAGTTTTGTCAACAGGAATATCAGTTTTGAGGAGTTTCTGGAAAAGACAGAGGGCCTGAAAAACCTAATCTGCAAGCCTGTTTTCGGTACCCATGGACAGGGGGTAGAGAAGTTTGACATACCGGAAAGCACAGAAGAGAAAAAAGCTCTGTATGACATGCTGATGGAAAAACCTAAGAGTCAGATTGAAGAGGTTATCGTTCAGCATCCGGATATTGCAGCCTTCTGCAGCGCCTCTGTAAATACAGTGAGACTGATGACAATCCTGGACGAAGCAGATGAGATACACTATATGTACGCCGTTCTGCGGATGGGAACGGGAGGTCTCATTGACGGCGCTGACGGCGGCGGAATTTTCGCTCCTATTGATGTTGAAACAGGCAGAATCTGCAGAGACGGTATGAGCCTGGCGGGAGAGAAATATATTCAGCATCCTGTTTCGGGGAAACCTATCAAAGATTTTCAGGTGCCGGGCTGGAATGAAGTCTTAAAGCTGGCTGAAACGGCGGCAAGAAGGCTGACCGGGGTCAGAATGATTGGCTGGGACATCGCGGTGACCGCCGGCGGTGCCTGCCTGATTGAAGCCAATTCAGAATCCAATTACCAGTTCGCCCAGCTTCCTTATGTAGAGGAAGGCTTGGGCGTAAGATACAAATTCGAGCCGCTTCTGTAACGGCAGAGAGATTAGAACGGTGAAGTGATGGAAAGATGGTTCAGTGTTTCTCGGCATACATAAAGGCTCATGTCCTGACGAGAGCAAATGGACCATTTGATTAGACTGGCGGTGCCGGACTGGATTTCAATGGCCGTAATGGACTCAGGATGGACGCAGCTGCCGCTGTTAAAATACATGCCGCAGTCAGTTTTCAATAAGGTGGGTTTATGGGTGTGACCGGCTATGAGAATGCACTTTTTCTGACAGCTGTAATCGATGAAATCCTCCTCGATTTGCCGGACTTTGGTATAGTTCTTGGCAGTGCTTGTTGGGTCCTTGATACCCCGCAGTTCCAGCGGTTTCCATAGATAGCGGACCAGCCAGCGGGAGGCTTTCCAGAGCTGGTCGTTGATTAAGTCGCCCTGATAGCCGTGGAACATGTGGATAGGCGGTACATCTTTTCCGTGAAGAATGACGGCTTCATAAAATGGGATTGCAGGGGAGAGTCCCCTCCACACATAGGCGCTGTTTTCCTTGATTCGGTCGTGGTTGCCGAAGAGCATAAACAGCCGTCTGCTGTTGTGAAACTGGTGCAGCAGCTGATAAATTTCCTGGTGGGTTTTGTAGACATCGGAAAAGCGGCGGTTTTCCCAGAGCTCGTCGCCGTCTCCCAGCTCTATATAAGTAAAACCGCTGTTGTAATAGTATTTAAGCGCAGCCGTATAGATTGGCCTGTTGTGGATGAAATTGTCGGCCCAAGTGCCGGTTCCCCTGTGGCAATCGCTCATAATGACAATTTTCGGATGGTCCTCCAGCGAAAGATGGAGGGCCTTTTTAAATGACTTTTCAAAACGTTTCTGCTTAGACATAAAAACACCTCTAAGGCAGTATATGCCAAAGAGGTGTGTCCTGGTTATCTGTTCTTTTTGTGCTTTCTCTTGACGCCTTCAATGTCGCTGGGAAGAAAAATTACGTTCTCCTCCTGTTTCAAATCATCGTCTCCGGGCGGTGGCGTTTTGCTGTTATTGCTGTTGCCGCTGGTAGAAAATAAATAAAAGGCAAACAATCCTACCGCGAAAACCAATCCCAAAATCATAAGTGGCATAAACTTCACCTCCTGTCATGTAGATTGTACCACAAAACTGCCGGAATAAAAAGATTTTTTCCTTTCCTTCAGAAAGAAGAAAAAAATTAGGGGATGGAGATATTTTTTTAGTATTTTTCATTACTTTTTCATTTATTTTTTGTATAATAGAAAATATTTGTACTCATATTGAGGAAGGATGTGAAGGGGCTTTATGGAGCATAATACGGAATTGAAATTAGAACGAAAATTAAATCCTCTGAATGTATGGTCGCTGGCTTTGGGCAGCATCATCGGGTGGGGCGCTTTCGTCATGCCGGGCACCACGTTTCTGCCGAAAGCAGGAACACTGGGGACCGCCATCGGTATGGCGATAGCGGCTGCAGTTATGATTACCATCGCGCTGAATTACGGATATATGGTACAGAAGTATCCGGTGGCGGGAGGTGAATATACCTTTGCCAAGAACGTATTTGGAAAACGGCACGCGTATCTGTGCGGATGGTTTCTGGGCCTTTCTTATCTTTGCATCGTGCCGCTCAACGCTACGGCCCTGGGTCTTGTCAGCAGAAAGCTTCTGGGCGGACTTCTCGAGGTGGGTTATCTCTATACGGTAGCCGGCTGGGATATCTACGCGGGAGAAATTCTTCTGGCGTCGGCGGCCCTGATTATCTTTGCCTTTCTTTCTATCAAAGGTATCAGCGTGGCAGGATGGATACAGACTGCCATGGCCCTGTCTCTGGTAGGCTCTGTATTGATTTTGGCGTTCTTCGCCCTTTTCAGTCCCGAAGCACAGGCAGCTAATCTGCATCCCCTGTATCCGGATGATAAGACGCCGCTTTCCGCCGTTATCGCAGTAGTTGCCGTGGCGCCGTGGGCTTTTGTGGGATTTGATTCTATTCCTCAGGCTGCAGAGGAGTTTAACTTTTCTCCGAAGAAAACCAGCAGTATTATGATTTTCGCCGTCATTTTCGGCGGTCTGGTATACGTGATTATCAATACCATTACAGCCTCTGTCATGCCGTGGCAGGCCCTGCTTTCCGAGAATTACGACTGGCCTACAGGTGAAGCGGCAGAAATTATCATGGGCAAAACGGGACTTGTATTTCTGGGAATCGCTCTCATATGCGCCGTGCTTTCCGGCATCATCGGATTTTATATGGCTACCAGCAGGCTGCTGTTCTCCATGGCCCGTGAAGGAGCGCTTCCTCAGTGGTTTGCCAGGATTGATGAAAAGAGTAAAACGCCGAAAAACGCCATTCTCTTTGTCATGGTCATCTCTCTGACGGCTCCTTGGTTTGGACGAGAAGTGCTGGGATGGATTGTAGATATGTCTTCCATCGGTGCAGCCATTGGATACGGATACACCTGCATGTCAGCCTACAAAACCCTGAAAGCAAACCCTCAGGATAAAAAACCTGTGCTCAGGGTTCTGTCTGTTATCGGAGGAATCGTTTCCGTTGTATTCGTGCTGCTGCTCATTGTACCCGGTATGCCGTCCTATCTGGCCCTTGAGTCCAGAATCTGTCTGATTATCTGGATTGCTCTCGGCATCATTTTTTATTTTTGGTCGAAGAGACAGAATTTCAACTTATAGGCCAAGTCATATTGCAGAACGCCCGGCGTAATGACTGGTGAAATCAAAGATTACATAGTGAAACGGAGCATAATAACAGAAGAAAGGAAACGGATATATGAGTATAAAAATAGACAAGACTGCCCATATTGCTAAGGAAAGCATAATTACAGGAGATGTAACCATCGGCGAGGACTCCACCGTACTATATTATACAGTGATTCGGGGTGACAACGACCCTGTTGTCGTCGGGAAAGAGAGCAACCTGCAGGAACACTGCTGTCTTCATACGGATCCCGGCTACCCGCTGGTCATCGGTGACAAAGTGACCGTAGGCCATGGCTGCATACTCCACGGCTGCAAGATTGGAAATGAAACCATCATCGGTATGGGAACTATCATTATGAACGGAGCAGTCATTGGGGACCACTGCCTCATCGGCGCAGGCAGTTTAATCACGGAGCATACGGAAATTCCCAGCGGGATGCTGGCCCTGGGAAGGCCGGCAAAGGCCGTAAGACCTCTAAGTGAGGACAATAGAGCCATGCTTTTGGAAAACGCCGAAGAATACGTGAAGACCGGCATGAGGCTTTTTGGAAATTACGGCGACGACCTGGGCAAATAACTTGTAAATCATAGTTTTTACCACTTGCATCAGGTCTATAAAAGTGATAAAATAACAAAGTATGTAAGTATTGAAAAATCAATATTCCGACGTTGAAGGAACCAGTAGCCCGGCGTAAAATCCTTACAGAGAGAGCATCATATGGTGAGAGATGTTCGGTGAGGCCGCAAGCGAATATCACTCCGGAGTCGGACACTTTAATGAGAGGCGCCTTGTTAGAGGCAGCAACTAGGGTGGTACCGCGGTTTAGATTTAAATCGTCCCTAATCGAAAAACATCTTTCGGTTGGGGGCGTTGTTTTATATAGACTTGTTCCCATCGGAAAAACGGAAAGGAAGTAGAATTACCTATGTTCAAGAAACTATCAGACAAACCTGTGGCAGAGGTGCAAAACGAACAGGTTCAGAAATGGAAAGACGAGAACCTTCTCGACAAGTGCGTTACAGCAAGAGAAGGCGCTGAAAAGTATGTATTCTTTGAGGGGCCTCCGACAGCCAACGGAAAGCCTGGCATTCATCACGTCATGGCAAGGACCCTGAAGGATTCTATCTGCCGCTATAAGACCATGAAGGGATATCAGGTCAACAGAAAGGCCGGCTGGGATACCCACGGTCTTCCGGTAGAAATTGAAGTGGAAAAGCAGCTTGGCATGAGCGGCAAACAGGATATCGAAAAATACGGCATCAAAGAATTTAACCAGAAGTGTAAGGAATCCGTCTTTACCTACACCGACATGTGGAGAGAGATGACGGAAAGGATGGGCTATCTGGTAGATTTGGATAACCCGTATATCACATTGAACAACGACTATATCGAATCCGGCTGGTGGATTCTCAAGGAATTTTTTAAGGCCGGATTAATTTACGAGGGTCACAAGATTCTGCCTTACTGCCCGCGGTGCGGAACAGGGCTTGCTTCCCATGAGGTAGCCCAGGGATACAAAGAAGTCAAAGTAAATACCCTGGTGGCCAAGTTCAGGAGAAAAGACGCAGAAAACGAGTATTTCCTAGCGTGGACGACTACCCCTTGGACTCTGGCTTCCAACACCGTGCTGACCGTCGGTCCCGACATTGACTATATCAGAGCGAAGATGACAGAAGGCGATGAGTCCGGCAACGTATTTTACGTAGCAAAAGCCCTTGCCGACAAAGTTCTGGGAGAAGGCAAGTACGAAGTTCTGGAAGAGATGAAGGGCACCGATTTGGAGTACATCGAGTACGAGCAGCTGATGCCTTTCGTAAAAGCCGACAAGAAGGCTTTCTTCGTAACCTGCATGGATTATGTTTCCGTGGAGGACGGTACCGGTATCGTCCACACTGCCCCTGCTTTCGGTGAAGACGACTATCAGTGCGGACGCAAATATGACCTGCCGATGCTGCAGCCGGTGGACGAGCAGGGACGCTACACAAAGACGCCTTGGGCAGGCCGCTTCGTCATGGAAGAGGGTCTGGATGTGGATATTATCAAGTGGCTGGCCCAGGAGAACAAGATTTTCTCCAAGGCGAAATTGGAGCACAACTATCCTCACTGCTGGAGATGCGGTACGCCGCTGGTTTACTATGCAAAGCCGTCCTGGTATATCGAAATGAGCAAGCTGAAAGACCAGCTGGTTGCCAACAACAATACTGTCAACTGGTTCCCGGAGTTCGTCGGCGAAAAGAGATTCGGAAACTGGCTGGCAGAGGTAAAGGACTGGGCAATCTCCCGTTCCAGATACTGGGGTACTCCGATTCCAATCTGGAGATGTGAATGCGGCCACCTGGAATGCATCGGAAGCAGAGCGGAGCTGGTAGAAAAAGCCATTGAGGATATCGACCAGTCCATCGAGCTGCACAGACCTTATGTGGACGATGTGCACATTACCTGCCCGCACTGCGGCAAACCGATGAGCAGAATCCCGGAAGTTATGGACTGCTGGTTTGACTCCGGCGCCATGCCTTTTGCCCAGTGGCACTATCCGTTTGAAAACAAGGAAATCTTTGAAGAAAAGCTGTTCCCGGCAGACTTTATCTGTGAGGGCATCGACCAGACCAGAGGCTGGTTCTACTCCCTGATGGCCATTTCCACCTTTATCATGGGCAAAGCGCCATACAAGAATGTTCTGGTTAACGATTTGATTTTGGATAAAGAAGGAAAGAAGATGAGCAAGTCCAGAGGCAATACCGTTTCGCCTTTCGAGCTGTTCGATAAGTACGGCGCGGACGCTACCCGCTGGTATCTGCTTTCCGTATCGCCGGCGTGGACGCCGACCAAGTTCGATGAGGACGGCCTTATCGATGTGGTCAGCAAGTTCTTCGGAACTTTGAAGAATGTATATAACTTCTTCGTGCTGTACTCCAATCAGGACCAAGTGGATGTTTCTTCTCTGTCTGTAGATTACGACAAGAGGCCTGAACTTGACCGCTGGATTCTGTCTAAATACAATCAGCTGATTAAAGATGTGACAGCATATATGGACAGTTACGATCACATGAAGACTGTGAGAGCCATCACGGAATTTGTAGCCGAAGACCTGTCCAACTGGTATATCAGAAGAGCGAGAAGAAGATTCTATGCTGAGGAGATGACGGAGGATAAGAAGAGCGTCTACGCGACCACTTATGAGGTGCTGGTGGGTACAGCGAAGCTGATTGCGCCGATTGCGCCGTTCCTGTCCGATGAAATCTACTGCAACCTGACCGGTGAGGAAACCGTTCACGTGGCTTACTTCCCGGAGGCAAAGGAAGAACTCATCGACAAAAAGGTTGAAGAGAGAATGGACCTTGTCAGAACCCTGGTTACGCTGGGCAGAGGTACCAGAGAAAAGGAAAGAATCAAAGTAAGACAGCCTCTTTCCGAAATTCTGGTGGACGGCAAATACAAGGACACTATCGAGGATTTGACGCCGCTGATTATGGAAGAGCTCAACGTCAAACAGGTGGTTTTCGCCGATGAACTGGACCAGTATATGAACTTCTCCCTGAAACCTAACTTCAAGGTTGCCGGACCGGCCCTGGGAAAACATATCAAGGCCTTTGGCGCTGCTTTGGCACAGGAAGACGCTGCGGCACTGGTATCACGGCTGGAGGAAGGCACTATGACGCTGAATCTGGACGGAGAAGAGTTCGAGATAGAGAAAGACTTTGTCGACGTGCGCATCAACGCCAAGGAAGGCTTCGCCGTAGCCATGGAAAACAATGTGTTCACGATTTTGGATACTACCATAACGGAAGAACTGGTAACAGAGGGTCTTGCCAGAGAACTGGTTTCCAAGGTACAGCAGCTGCGTAAGCAGGAAGACTTCGAGATGATGGACAAGATTCGGATTTATGTAGGCGCAGACGACCAGGTACGAAAGGCTATGGACGCCTTTGCGGGCTACATTCAGAAAGAAACACTGGCTGTTGCCATCGAGAGCAGAGAGGGCCTGAAAGAGTTTGACCTTAACGGTCATAAGACAGGCATCGCAGTGGAAAGAGTATAAATCAAAATACAGAGGCCGGCATGGGAGCAAATCCCTTGCCGGTTTTTTTCAGTTTTTTGTTTTTCTATTGTACACCATTATACGGATTTGACCGATTTACCGTCGCCGACCTGAAAGGGCGAAAGAGTGAAACAAAATGTTGCAAATCTGCAGGGGAGGGGGTATACTGTTATTGTACTATTTTAAAAACAATATGTTTGAAAAGATAAGAGGAAGTTAAGAAGGAGGAGACGAATGAAGAAATTGTTGGTATCACTGCTTTGCACGGCGATGCTGGTGACCTTCATGCCGGTACTGACATGGGCTGACGGAGACTCTTCGGCGGCGTCTGCAGAAACATGGGCAGCAGCGGCAGATACAAGCTGGTATGACGGAGAAAGCACCGAATTTACATTATACAGTGCCAAAGAACTGGCAGGGCTGGCTGAACTGGTTAATTCAGGGACGACTTTTGCCGGAGCGACAGTTTCCTTAGGTGAAAACATCGACCTTAGCGGAAAAGAATGGATTCCCATTGGACAGAAAGGAAATACAGCACATCAGTTTGAAGGAACCTTTAACGGCAACTCAAAAACAATACAAGGACTTACAATTTCCGGAAATCTTGATGAGCTTTCTGACACAAATACCTTTGACGGCTATGTGGCCTTATTTGGAGCTATCAATAACGGTCAAATAAAGAATATCACGGTTTACGGAAGTGTTGCAGGCAGTGAAGCGGCCGGTATTGCTGCACGAATAAACGGAACCAGTACTATTAGCAACTGTATAAATTATGCAGACGTATTTCCTTCAACGAAAGGCGGCGGCATTGCTTGTTTAAGTAATACAGGGAGTACGGTGACGATAGATAATTGTGTAAATCATGGAACTATAACATGCATCAACACGCAGGCCAATGGAGTTGGGGGAATTATCGGATACACCAATCCAGGAATATGTATATCCAACTGCAGGAATCAAGGCGTCATATCTTCCGAAAGTAAATATGCCGGAGGAATAGCCGGATATGTGCAGACAGGAGGTGTGACAATCTCCAGCTGCCAAAATACCGGAAATGTTACAGGCCGTGAAACGGTGGGAGGAATTGCCGGAATTATTACAAACGGTAATGAAGTTATTATTAAAGACTGCAGCAATGCAGGAGAGATTAAGGCGACTGGAGAATCAACCAATTATGTATCAGCCGGAGGAATCGCCGGAAGTGCTGCCGGTACAGCCTTCATAAACTGTGCAAACAGCGGAGGTGTATCAGCTGTGGATATCGCAGCAGGTATTGCCGGGATATTGAATTCCAATGCAAGCAGCTTTGACTCCTGCCAAAATACAGGAACTTTGCAAACGACCAACAATCATGTTACGGATAATAGCGGAACGATTGTGATGGGGACTGTTCAGGGCGCCATAGTCGGCTCGTCCAGAGATACCAATGTGACTATAAAAAACGTCGATAATGACGGCGGCTATGAATTGATTGCTAACTTTAGAACAAGTAGTATGAACCATCAGCTGACTTTTGAGAATGTTGTTACTCAGAAGACGATGGTGCTGACTCCAAATACAGGTGATTTTCAAATCAATTTAATTAATTCCCAGCTTGCAGGCATCGAGACAACGGTAAGAAATGCAAAAATAAATGCAGATAACGAATCCAAGATTGGTGAGCTTGTTGCAGGTGCAGGAACAACGATTTCAATTTTGGAGGGCACGACTCTCAATGTGGATACAGCCAGCGGAACTATCAGTTTATCTGATACAGCTAAGCTAATCGTTTTGGAAGGAAATGGAGAATATTCCAGCGGCGAGTATACAAAGGATGGCAGCTCGGGTCAGCTAACAAGAACAGTTGCCAAGATTAGTGATAAGAATTACGCTTCACTAGAAGCAGCCTTTAACGCAGTCCAGGACGGTGAAACAATAATACTGACCGGCTCTGAGGTTTTACAAAATACATTAGATATCGACGCCGGAAATAAGACGATTATATTAGACCTCAATGGGTTTAACATTAAACGCGGCGGAAAAGTAATTCAATTTTATAACGGTCAGCTGACTGTCACCGGAACGGGAACCATCGAAGATACTTCAAATACCAATAGCGCTATAGCCATAAAAGGTTCAATCGATGCGGCTGATACCGATTATACGACTGTAACTGTTAACGAAGACGTAATTTTGAAAGGACGCTACGGGCTTTTCGTAACCGTAAATGAAGATGAGCAGAAAAACGCTCATGCTTACGGTGTTGAAGTCAATATGTATGGAACAGCTTATGGCGGATTGTATATCAACGGAAGAAATCAGGATATTGTTAACTGCCCGGTCATGAATATCTATACACCTGCCCGTCTGGAAAGTGAAACCGGAACGGGGATTTATGCCGCTGGATACGGTATATGGAACATTGAGGGTGCGGAGATTGTCGGCGGTTCGGCTGGTATCGGCGCAAAAGCAGGCGTTTTTAATCTTAAAGACGTGAAAGTGGCAGGAACTGGAGATTTCGATTTACCTACCAGCGGAAATGCGAACGGCATCAATAGCTCCGGCGCCGCGATTCAGATTGAATCCAATTCAGTATACGCCGGCAGAATAGAATTTAACATTACAAGCGGTGAATTTACCAGTACATATGCTTCAGCCATTTATGAATACGAAGTAGATGAAGATACTGAAGACAGCGGAGTTACAACCTTAAACATTGCCGGCGGAACATTCACTTCAGCGGAAAACTATCCTTCGATTTTAACATCGGACAGTTTAAGAGAATCCGGTAAAGTTGAAGTTTCCGGAGGAGATTTTAATCGCCAAGTGGAAAGTCAGTATCTGGCAGACGGCGTATCCGCTTACACGAGAGCTGATGGAACTATTACGATAGCTGCCCAAACAGCATCGGGACAGACGCCGAGTATTGCTCCGACTCCCGGGTATCACTGGGAAGAACAGGCTGACGGTACTTTCAGGGAGGTCGAAGATGTTTACATCCCGACAACTCCGACTACCCAGCTGCTGACCATCGAAGCTGGTGACAATGCAACTGTAACCCTCGGCAGCTATGGTACTGTTGCGACAATCACCGTAGCGGATGGATATGAGCTGGTAGACGTTACTGTAAACGGCGTATCTCAAGGCAAGGTTACATTCCTGTACGGCCTGAAAACCGGAGATAAAGTCGTTGTAACGACAAAGAAAATCCAAACTGCGGAAGAAATCAGAAACGCCAAGCTGAAAGCAGGGGTGGAAGCTACGACGCTGACAGCACGCTCCAAAGCCTATAAAGGCAGAACCAAGATTACCTGGACAAAGTCCTGGGGCTATATGGTTGACGGCTACAATGTCTATAAGTCAACCAAGAGAGATTCCGGATATGTGTGGATGGGAAAAACTAAGAAAATGTACATGTACCATACGAAGAATCTGAAAAAAGGTACCAGGTACTATTATCGGGTAAAAGGCTACAGAACCATCGGCGGTGAAAAAGTTTATACCCAGCTTTCAAAGAGAGCAATAAGAACCGCCAAATAACGGGGCAAAGCAAATAAGCATACAGAACGGAAGCCGGCTCTATACGGGCCGGTTTCTATTTGGGCTGTAATAGAGAGTGTGAACTAAACCAACATATGCTGCTCATGCAAAAAAAGTGTATAAGTCATGATAGAATATAAGCATTGGACATTTTATTTCAGCGGGACTATAATAAGGCTATAGAAAAAATGAAAGAGGGGGTCATTATGAGTAAAGTATTAGTCGCATATTTTAGCGCAAGTGGAGTGACTGCAAAGGTGGCACAGCGGCTTGCGGCTGCAGTCGGTGCAGATTTACATGAGATTCAGCCAGAGGTTTCGTACACGGACGCTGATTTGAACTGGATCGACAAAAAGAGCCGCAGCAGTGTGGAAATGAGCGATAAGTCTTTTCGTCCGGCAGTTGCCAATAAGGTTGAGAACATGGACGCATATGAAGTGATTTTCGTAGCCTTTCCTATCTGGTGGTATGTGGCGCCGACCATCGTAAACACTTTCCTGGAGCAGTATGATTTCTCCGGGAAAACCATTATTCCTCTAGCAACTTCCGGAAGCAGCGGTATGGGAAATACCAACGCGGAGTTGGCGGTATCCTGTCCCGGCGCCCGGCTGAAAGAGGGCAGAAGGTTTGCGGCAGATGCTGGTGTGCAAGAGCTGAAGACCTGGGCGGAAGGACTGGGCGTTTTGCCCGCAGTAGATTGATGATGCGGGAAGTTAAAGCGCAGAGAATGTAAAAATGGAACACCCTGTATGGAATATCATGCAGGGCGTTTTTTTGCAATAATATACGACTCAAAATTTTTGGGGGATTGTCAGAATCGGCCTAATGCTGCTTGCATTTGCTGCAAGTGATAGCAAAACCAGGAAGCAGCAGGAAGGGGGAGAGAGGTAAAGCCTGGACTGGACATTGAAGTTTCGGATTTTTTTTGAGGGTTGTATCTTAATGGGGCGGCAGCATTGGTCTGGAAATCCTATAAATCAATGCGGAGAGTATGCAAGAACAAAGATACAGAAATAGAGTATCTGAGATTCACCGTGAAACATCTTCAAGAGACTAGGGCCTGTGCTGTAGATTCGGTCATGGCGCTGAATCAATACCTGGGGAAGAACTTTACTGACAGAACCGGAAAATGCATACATGTCGGGGATGTGCTCGTTAACGAAAAGGGTATGGAATTTGTGGTCAGGTGCGGGAAGCATAAAATGTTCTGCCCAGTAGAGAATGAATACAAAAATACGGTAGGCGTGTACTGCACTTGCAGTACATATTCGCTGGAAGCGTTTCCGTTAGGTCAGACAGATGAATGGGCCTTAATAAAAAAGTGAATCTTGACCGGGAAACGAATGTTCGATATAATAAAGAAAACTGAATCGGTTGCAAGTCCGGGGCTGCCCATTCGCAGCAGGGACTTAATATACCAGGGATGCCGCTGGCGGCGAAAGTCCACCACCAGACCGTAAGGAAAGGGGGTGGTTGCAGATGTACATATCTTGGGCAGAAATTTTTAGCTACACACTTGTACTGATTGCACTTGCCACCTTCGTGAGAAGGGACAAATAAAACGGAAACCGCCAAACTGAGCGTTTGACGGTTTCAATCCAAACATTTTAGGACTGGAGCCGCCCCGCTAAAAGCGGCTTTCCTTGTTAATAACAATATACCACAGGCTCAAAGAAAATGCAAGGGTCTGGGAAAAATTGATGAGATAGATGCTGTCCGTTTTATGGGACAGCAGACATGATATATTGTAATAGAAGGAGGAAACGGAAATGAAGAAGATAATAACCCTTATAATCACCTTGGCAATGGTATTGACTATGGCAGTACCGGCCTATGCGTCTGATACTACGGATGCGTCTGTCGCAACTACAACCTTAACGGCGGCCCAGGTCAAAGCAATCACGCCGAAAAATGTAAAGGCAGCCAGCTACAGCTACACCAAGATTAAAGTAACTTGGGATAAGATTGAAGGTGTAGATGGATACAAAGTGTACAGAGCGACCAGTAAAAATGGCAAGTATACCTTAGTCAGAACTACAACCAGCGCCAATACGCTGTCCTATATCAATACTGGCAGAACCACAGGAAAGACCTACTATTACAAGGTCCGGGGATATAAGAAAATCGGAAAAACAACGTACTACACCAAGTATTCCAGCATTGTCAGCGCTTATGCAAGGCCAAATAAGGCGAGCATTACCAGCATCGTGATCCCTTATTACGAAAAGGGGACTGCAAAATTGGTAACAGAATCTTATGGTGCTACAAAAGTGACCAGATATGTATGGAATGTATCTGCCGCTAATAATTATAAAGGCTTCAAGGTAACTTGGGGTAAGGTAGCTGGCGCTACAGGATACCAACTATATATGCGCCAGAAAGGTAAGAGTACATGGACAAATAAAGGATATTATACTGGAACATCTGCTAAAATCAGTTTCGACATGGAGAAAGAGTACGAATTTAAAGTAAGAGCTTACCGTACTGTTGGCAACAAGAAAATCTATGGATTATGCTCACCAGTGAAATCTTATGAGTTTAAGTGGAACAAAGATGATTTGATAGAATCTGCAAAAAGAATAGTCGAAGAAAGCGGCAATGAATATAACGATTTATGTGTTGATTCTGAGCAAGGGTATGATATTATTCAACCAGCAACTAGGGATAATTGTGGATGGAGTGGAGCATATCACTTCTCTTATTATCAATCACTCGCATATATTGAAGCATTCTTTTTATATAGCGATATGATGACAGTAATTAAGAATCATGATACAGGAGCATATTGTATATATATAAGCAGTGTTGCCACAGAATATGGTGAACATCAAAAACCAGAAAATCGAGGAAGAAAATTACCTCTTTGCTATGAAGTCTATTTCCTCTCCAATGGCTGTGCATATCATAAATAAGTCAAATAATTGAAATATTATATCACAACGAGAAAAGAGATACGGTTACCATCACCGTATCTTTTTTCATATATACGTCGGGCAGATTCTCGCCCCGACTCTCCTTTCTTACGGGCAGGGGCATATCCCCTGTCCGATTATCATTAAAAAAGAAAGGATAGACAGAAGCGCTTCGCTATGCTAAGATAAATGCAGGACGAAACAGAATGCAGGAGCCAAGCGGCAAGCCTTTTTGTGAAAAGGGGGTAGCGGAAGCGAGCACCTTAACCAGAAAGGAGGTTTGCAGGATGAGAATCACGATCACCTTACAAAAGGGTGTATTGCGGATTACGATTTCTACAAATAAAAAGACCGCAACGGCTGGCACCCGGTAGCGGTCAAACGTAATCCAGGGCTTGCCGTAAGGCTCCCCTCTGTTAGTCCTATTATACCCTATAACATACCGCAATTTCAAGAGAAGATTTCGCATCTTCTCTTTTTTTGCTGCAAAAGACAATCCAGCGGCTCCGCATAATGGAGCCGCTTTTAATATAGATAAATTTAAATCATGAACCGACTCGAAATTTATAGAAACCGG
>CBCTFZ010000022.1:0-39776 GCA_965146355.1 uncultured Emergencia sp.
GTTCCAGCCTTTACAGGGAAAAATCAGAGGCTCTGTCAGGGCAAGGACCTGGATATCTGGGCTGCAGGGAAAATGGTTGCTACGGCCCTTTCGGTATGCCAGCTTCTGGAGAAAAGAGGTATTGAGGCCGGAGTAGTAGAGGCGGCAGTGATAAAACCTCTTGAACTGTCGGCTTTTCAGGACGGTAAACTCTGTGTAACCATTGAAGACAATCTTCTCGCCGGTGGCTTCGGCGAAAAGTTCAGACGAATTTCCGGGGCGAAGGAAGTGCTTTCCTTCGGATGGCCCGACCAGTTTATAGAGCATGGTGACTGCGGCAGCTTGTATCGAAAATACGGTCTTGACCCGGAGTCCATTGCGGAAAGGATTTGTGAATACCTTGAAAGAAAGGCTTGATACATTATTAGTAAAACAGGGTTATTATCAGTCGCGGGAGCGGGCAAAAGCGGCCATTATGGCCGGAATCGTCTTTGTGGACGGTCAGAGAAGCGACAAGGCGGGGAACATGGTCAATCCGGAAACCGCAGAGATTTTTGTCAAGGAAAACCTCTGTCCCTATGTCAGCAGAGGCGGTCTGAAGCTGGAAAAATCTATAGATGAATTTGACCTGCACCTTGCAGGAGCAGTCTGTATGGACATCGGGGCGTCCACCGGAGGCTTTACTGACTGTATGCTGCAAAACGGAGCGTCCAAGGTCTATGCCGTCGATGTGGGATACGGCCAGCTGGACTGGAAACTCAGAAACGATGCAAGGGTAGTCAACATGGAAAAATGCAATGTCCGCTATCTGGATACAGACTTAATCGCAGAGCCTGTTGACTTCATCAGCATCGATGTATCTTTTATCTCTCTGAAACTGATTTTCCCCGTAGCTGCAAAGGTGCTGGCAGAGAGCGGTCAAATCGTCTGCTTGGTTAAGCCCCAGTTTGAAGCAGGCAGAGAGCAGGTAGGAAAGAAGGGCATCGTCAGGGAGAGAAAGGTTCATCAGCAGGTGATAGAAAATGTTATCAGCTACGGGAAGGACAACCGGCTTTACGCCCACGGCCTAACCTTTTCTCCGGTGACCGGCGCAAAAGGCAACATAGAATATCTTTTACATCTTTCCAAATCGGAAGAATCATGTTATAATGTATCATGTATACAAGATGTTGTTGAAAACTCTCATAAGGAGTTAGAATAAAGATAATATTTATATTTAAAGGAGACCGAGAGAAATGAAATTATCAAACAAAGTGGAAGCTATGCAGTTTTCCCCAATCAGAAAATTCAATCCGATTGCGCAGAAAGCTAAAGACGCCGGTAAGAAGGTTTATCATCTGAACATCGGCCAGCCGGATGTAGAAACTCCTGCATGCTTCATGGAAGCGATTAGAAACTATGAGAACAAAGTAATCGCCTATGCTGAATCCGGCGGCGTAACCGACCTGCAGGACGCTGTATCCGAGTATTTTAACACTTACGGCATGGATATCGGAAGAGGCGATATGATTGTTACCAACGGCGGCTCTGAAGCGCTGACTATGACTTTCCTTTCTCTGCTCAACGAGGGGGACGAGGTGCTGATTGCCGAGCCTTTCTATACGAATTATCACACCTTCGCAACTTCCGCAGGCGGCAAGGTTGTTCCTATCACTACAAAGGCAGAGGACGGCTACCATTACGCCAAGAGAGAGCAGATTGAACCGCTTATCACAGACAGAACGAAGGCTATCTGCTGTATCAGCCCGGGAAATCCTACAGGAAACGTGCTCACCAGAGAGGAAATGGAATTGATTGGTCAGATTGCCATCGACCACGACCTGTGGATTATCGCCGACGAAGTATACAGAGAATTTGCTTACGACGGCAGAGTTGCCGGTTCCTTTGGACAGATTAAAGAAATTGAAGACAGAGTTATCATCATCGACTCCGTTTCCAAAAGATTTTCCGCCTGCGGCGCAAGAATCGGTCTGTTAATCTGTAAGAATCCTGAATTCATGCAGAACGTTATGAAGATTGCCCAGGGCAGACTCTGCGTATCCACTGTGGACCAGATTGGCGCTGCGGCCCTGTTCAGACTGCCGGCTTCTTACTACGACGAAGTAAAAGCAGAATACTGTGGCAGAAGAGACGTTGCTTATGAAGAACTGATGAAAATTCCGGGCGTAGTTTGCCAGAAGCCTGGCGGCGCCTTCTACACCACCGCAAAACTGCCGGTTGACAATGTAGAGGATTTCCTGATGTTCCTGCTGACTGAATTTGAAGATAACGGCGAAACCGTTATGTTCGCACCGGCTGAAGGTTTCTATGCTACACCGGGTCTTGGCAAGGACGAAATGCGTATTGCTTACGTTCTGAACCAGAAAGATATGAGAAGAGCCGTAGAACTGATTAGACTGGGTATCGAGGCTTATAATAAGAAGCAGGGAAAATAATATAAATACATACTACAGTTAAAATGGTCTTCTGTGATATTTAAGTTTTGTCACAGAAGACCTTTTTCTACGAAAAAATTGTGCTAACTTACGGTGTTTTTTAGTGCAAAACATCTCCCATTGGGGGGCGGAGCCAAAGCTGCATCTAACATGGCAAACCCATGAAAGATTTCTGACAAACAGGAGAACATAGAAGAACATTGACAAATTACTGGATTTTTTGTATTTTTGTCAATAAATACAGAGAAACAAGTCGTTTTTTTGATGTTTTCATGGACTTCTTTGACAGAATTGACAGCTTTTCGTTATTTTGTCAATTTAGTCAATGTTTTTCTCCAAAACTTTGACAGAATTGACAGATTTCCGGATTGTTGTCAATTTTGTCAAAGCTGATATAAAATACCCTATGTTATGACCTGGGACTCTTCTGGTTCTTTGACAAAAATACGCAGATGAGCCGGATTTGTCAATATCCGAAGCTGGAAGAAAGTTTTCATGGGTTTGCCGTGAAAGAATCCTTGACAAATGCTGTTAAAAGGATTATTGTAATTAATAGCGAGGGCTCATAGCTCAGCTGGGAGAGCGCTGCGTTCGCAACGCAGAGGCCGAGGGTTCGAGCCCCTTTGAGTCCACCAATCGAAAAACCGCATCCAACAGGATGCGGTTTTTTCAGTACAACACCGGCTTTACAAGCTTTTGCCAATTTGATATGATGAAGTACGGAAGGAGAAATCCCATGGATATAATAAAAATTTGCGACAGACCACAGCTGGCTGAGGCTGCCTCCGTATGGTTTTCAGAGAAATGGGGTGTGCCGGTTTCCGCCTACAGGGAGAGTATGTCAGCTTTCATTTCCAAGAAAAACGGCGTACCCCAGTGGTATGTGGTTTTAGATGAAGATGGAAGGATTGCCGCAGGGACAGGCGTCATAGAAAACGATTTTCATCAGAGAAAAGACTTGACGCCGAATCTGTGCGCTCTTTACGTTGAGCCGGCATTCCGTCGGCGCGGTATAGCCAGAAATCTTCTAAATCTGTCCAGAAGAGAAATGGGCAGGTTGGGTTATGAAAAACTCTATCTGATTACCAGCCATACGGAGTTTTACGAAAAATGCGGCTGGCGCTTTCTATGTATGGTAAGGGAAGATGACGGAAATCGAATCAGAATGTATGAAGCTGATACCCTGTGAACAGAAGGGTAAAACTTCAGGATAAAAAACCAGGTTTCTTTGCAATAGTAAGAGAAATTTGATATAATATTTTGTATCATAATTGGTAAAACAGCAGCCTGGAGGATAGCTTTTCCGCTGGCTGGACCCATACATACTGAAAAAAAGGAGCTGAATAAATGGCGAAAAACAAGCTGTCACCTATGATGCAGCAATATTTGGAAATCAAGGCAGAATACCAGGATTGTATTCTGTTTTTCAGGTTAGGTGACTTTTACGAGATGTTCTTTGAGGACGCCAAAGTGGCTTCAAGAGAACTTGAACTGACTCTGACCGGCAAGAACTGTGGTCAGGAAGAACGAGCGCCTATGTGCGGCGTGCCTTTTCATTCCGCCGATACTTACATTGCGCGGCTTGTGGAAAAGGGGTACAAAGTGGCCATTTGCGAACAGATGGAAGACCCTGCGTCGGCAAAAGGTATCGTAAAACGGGAAGTCATTCAGATTGTAACCCCGGGCACAGTAACGTCGCAGAATATGCTGAAAGAGACGGAAAATAACTATCTGGCGTCGGTTTATCTGGACAAGAGAGGCATGTCCATTTCCTACTGTGACATTTCCACCGGTGAACTTTATACCACAGAAAGCCTGACCGGACTCAATATGGTAGAGGAGATACAAAACGAACTTGCCAAAATAGACGCCCGGGAAATTATTATAAATCATTCCTCTGCACTGTACTGCGATACAGAGGAAATCAAGGCAGTAACAGGAGCCTTTATCTTTGTCATGAACGATTCCTATTACAGTCAAAAGGCAGCGGAGGACGCTATTAAAGCCCAGTTTGGCGCTGTTTCTCTTACCAGTCTGGGACTTTCAGGACGAGACCTGTGCGTGCTGTCTCTGGGCGCAGTACTTGCTTATCTTTTGGAAACACAGAAACAGAGTTTAAAGCAGCTGACCCGGTGTCAGTTTTACGAAATCGGAAAACATATGTCGCTGGACAAATCCACACTGCGCAATCTGGAAATCACGGAGACCTTGTACGACAAAAGGCTGCAGGGCTCCCTTCTGGGCGTATTGGACAAGACCGGCACGGCAATGGGGTCCCGAAAGCTGAAACAGTGGCTGAGAGAACCGCTGAACAACGCTTCTGAAATCAATCTGCGTCTTGACGCCGTCGAAGAACTTTCCTGCCAGCCGGTTCTTGAAAACAATCTGCGCGAGGCGCTGAAACAAGTCTATGATTTTGAGCGTCTGGCAGGCAGAATCGCTTCCGGAAACGCAAGCGGAAAAGACCTCCTTGCCCTGAAAAGTTCCGTATTTGTTCTGCCGGAAATCAGGGAAAACCTCAGATATGCGGAATCGGCTCTTCTGCAGAAACTCTGCGGAGAGATACATAGCTTGGACCATATCTATGAACTGATAGAAAGAGCCATTCGCGAAGACGCGCCTTTTACCATCAAGGAGGGCGGCCTGATTAAGGACGGATATTCCAGTGAACTGGACGAAATTAAGTTTTCCATCAAGGACGGCAAGCAGTGGATTGCAGGCCTTGAAAACGCAGAGCGGGAAAGAACCGGTATCCGTACCCTGAAAGTAGGCTTCAATAAGGTTTTCGGCTACTATATCGATGTTACCAAGACCAATGCGGGTCTGGTTCCCGACAACTATATCCGAAAGCAGACCCTGGTCAACAACGAGCGGTATATTACCCCTGAGCTGAAAGAAATGGAAAACCTGGTCCTCAACGCTGAGACGAAAATCAACCAGCTGGAATACCAGTTATTCACAGAAATCCGCGAAGAAATTCAAGGGTATATCAGAGAAATTCAGGAGACCTCGCAAGCCATCGCTCAGCTGGATGTTTTATGCAGCTTTGCCAATGTCAGCAATAAGCTGGGTTATGTCAAGCCTGTCATCGATGAAAGCTATGAACTGCAGATTGAAAAGGGCAGACATCCTGTTATCGAGCAGATGATTTCCGACGGCATGTTTGTTTCCAACGATACCTATCTCAACAATACGGATACCAGCATGCTGGTTATCACGGGGCCAAATATGGCGGGAAAATCCACTTATATGCGCCAGACAGCTCTGATTGTGCTCATGGCCCAGGCTGGCTGCTTTGTGCCGTGCGAATACGCCAGAATCGGCGTAGTGGACAGAATTTTTACCCGTATCGGCGCCTCGGATAATCTGGCCCAGGGACAGTCCACTTTCTTCGTAGAAATGAGCGAACTGGCTTATATTCTCAGCTGCTCCAAGGACCGCAGCCTGATTATCCTGGACGAAATCGGCAGAGGTACCAGCACCTACGACGGGCTTTCCATCGACTGGGCGGCCGTGGATTATCTCTGCAACGAGCACACCCATATCAGAACACTGTTCGCTACCCATTATCACGAATTGACGGCTCTGGAAGCCCAGATAAAAGGGGTGCGCAATCTCAATGTGGAGGTGTCCGAAGAAAACGGCAATATCGTATTTTTACATAAGATTATCGAAGGTTCTGCAAGCCGCAGCTACGGACTTCACGTGGCGAAGCTGGCAGGGGTTCCTGCGGCACTCCTTGAAAACGCTGAGAGCAAATTACGGCAGCTTGAAAAGGATGGAGCAGAGATTCAGAATCCGGGCGGAGAGACGGCTATGGGCACAGAAAACAGGGCGCCTGAGGCTGCAGCAGTGCAGGAAGAACAGATTTCCTTCTTTACAGCAGGGCCAAATCCTGTTATAGAGAAAATCCGCGCACTGAATCTGATGGAAGTAACGCCTTCTCAGGCTATCGGTATTCTGGAAGAATTAAAGGAAGAAATAGATGATTAGAGTATTAGAGAAAAACGTAGCGGACAAGATAGCTGCCGGTGAGGTTATAGAGCGTCCGGTATCCATCGTCAAAGAGCTTGTTGAAAACTCTGTGGACGCCGGCGCAGATACCATCACTGTAGAAATTAAACACGGCGGAAAGACCTATATCAGGGTCACTGACAATGGCTGCGGCATCCCAAAAGAGGAAGTGGAAACAGCATTTCTGCGCCACGCCACCAGCAAAATCAGAAGCGCAGGAGATTTAGATGCTATCGAGACCTTAGGCTTTCGAGGAGAGGCTCTGGCCAGTATTGCGGCCGTAACCCACACTGAATTTGTGACCAAGATTAGGGAAGCCAAAATGGGCACAAAGCTGCTCATTCACGGCAGCCAGGTCCTGTCAAGTACAGGCACCGGCTGTCCCGACGGCACCACCATCATCGTAACCGATTTATTTTACAACACGCCGGCCCGCCGGAAGTTTCTCAAATCCGACAGTGCGGAAAGCGGGCAGATAATTGACTTTATGTCCCAGATTGCGCTGGCCTATCCGAAAATACGTTTTCGCTTTATCAATAACGGCAGCAACGTATTTTCCACCACAGGAAAGGGGGATATGCTGGGTGCCATTCTTGCAGTTTACAAGCTGAGCGAATATCAGGACTTAGTTCCCGTTTCCTATGAAGAAGGTGGAAATGCTGTAACCGGCTATATTTCAAGGCCGTCTCTATCGAGAACCAACCGAAGGAATCAGATTTTCTTCGTCAACGGCCGGGTGGTTCACAGCAAGGTTATCGAAAGAGGGGTTTCAGAAGGGTATAGAGAACGACTGTTCGAGGGTCGATACCCTGTGGCCTTCCTGTTTATTACCACTGAACCTTCCCGCCTGGACGTAAACATTCATCCCAACAAAAAAGAAGTCCGCTTTGACAATGAGGCGGAGGTGACGGCTCTGGTGGCAAATGCAGTAAAAAATGCTCTCGGCACCAAAGCAGCGGTGACAGAAGTAAAAAATCTCTTCAGGGAATCTCCATCTGCTCAGTCTGCAGCAGAGAAAACCGAGCAGACTGATTTTTTAACTGGAAAATCCCAGCCGGCAGACTCCCGGCAGCAGACAATTCCTAGGGAAAACAACAGTCCTCAGGAAGAGGTTGACATAAAACAGATATTATCAACTAAAAGAGCGGCCTTGCGGGAAGCAGCAAAAATAGCGGAGCAAGAGACGTCATACGATGCAGGCGGAGAAGAACTGTCTGCTCATGCTGAAGCCCCTGAGACTTTGGCGCCGCAGATGGAAACTGCTCCAAAACCCCTTATCGAAATCCATCAGCCGGCGCTGCAGCCCTTTGACTTCAGCCAGCTGATGCTGACCGGTGTGGTTTTCAATACTTATATTACAGCAGTTGACAGCAAGAATTTTTATCTGATAGATCAGCACGCCGCCCACGAACGGGTATTCTATGAACAGCTGGTTGGCGAATATCTGGCAGGAGAAAAGCTGCGGCAGCCGATTTTGACGCCTATTGTGATAGAGGTGCCTCTGGCCGTGAAGGAAAACGAATACGACTGGCTGGACTCCCTCACCGACATGGGTTTTCTCATAGAGGAGTTTGGACAGAATTCCTATATCATCCGTGAAATTCCGACCTTTATGACCATATCCGAGGCGGAAAGCTTTGCAAAGGAATTTGTGGACAGCCTTACCGAAGGCACCAGGCTTTTGAATACCGTCGTTATCAACAAATTGATTACAAAATCCTGTAAATCCGCTGTAAAGGCCCATGACCGGCTTTCTATGGAGGAAATGCAGGCGCTGATAGACCAGCTTGCCGCCTGCAGGAATCCTTTTTCCTGCCCTCACGGAAGGCCGACTTTCATCCGGCTTTCACAGTATGAAATCGAAAAAATGTTTAAGAGGGTCTGAAATGAAGCGTGAAATAATTGTTATCTGCGGGCCTACTGCAGTGGGAAAAACGAAATATGCCATTGAAACGGCTCTCGAGGTAGGCGGAGAAGTTGTTTCCTGCGACTCCATGCAGCTTTATAAATACATGGATATTGGCAGCGCCAAGCCTACGGCAGAAGAACGGGCCCAAGTAAAACATTATCTTGTGGACCAGATTGACCCGGCAGAGCCTTTTTCAGCCGCCAGATATCAAGCCCTTGCCAAAGAAGCCATTGAAGAAATCTTTAACAAAGGGAAAATCCCTGTTGTCGCAGGGGGAACCGGTCTTTATCTCAACGGGCTTCTCTACGATATGGATTTCAGCGCGCCGCCAACAGACCCTGCCTTCCGGGACCGTCTTTATAAAGAGGCTGAAGAATCAGGTGCCGTTTATCTTCACAATAAGCTGAAAGAGCTTGATGCCGCCGCGGCTAGGCGGATTCATCCGAACAATATCAAGAAAGTGGTCCGCGCCATTGAAGCGGCTTCAGAAGGTCAGCAGGTAAAGGATTTTGCCAGAGACCTGAAACCCACAGCCGATTATGGAGCAAAGCTTATCGGCCTGACCCGGGAAAGACAGGAGCTTTACGAGAGAATCAATCTCAGGGTAGATCAGCTTATGGATATGGGACTTCTGGCAGAGGTGGAAGGGCTTATGGACCGCGGTTTGACCGAAGGAGATATTTCCATGAAGGGCATCGGATATAAAGAAATGATTGGCTATCTTGAGGGGCGTTACACCCTGCCGGAGGCCGTTAATCTGGTAAAAAAGAATACCCGCCGCTACGCCAAACGGCAGCTGACCTGGTTCCGGCGTTATCAGGATATGCAGTGGTTCAATATTTCGCAGTATGACAGCGATGAAAGCTGTCTGGAGGATATTTTCAAATGGCTAAAGAAGTAAAAATCCACAATAAGAGCGACAAGCCGGACAATATCGTCAAGAAAGAAGCGCAGATTATTCAGGAGTGCGAGCACATTGAAAAAGAACTGCCCCGGTTTCTGCGCGGCTTTTTTATCTATTTAAAGGGCAATGTGCTGCCCATGTCCAGACTGGCTTATCTGCACGATATCAAGTTTTTCTGCAGTTATCTCATAAATGAAACCGACCTGACGGCCGCCGAGACCCCCCGGGACATCACCTTAGAGGAGTTTGACAGTATCCGGGCGGCAGATATCAATATTTACCTGGATTACTGCCGCAGATACAAGATAGAGACGGAAAAAAGCGTCTATGTTTACGAGAATAACAGCAAGACTCTTGCCCGTAAAAAGTCATCGGTATCCGTCATGTTTAAGCAGCTTTACAGGGACGGTCTTGTAGAAAAGAACATTACCGACGGCTTTGACCCGATTCGGGTGCCCAAAGCCGGTGAACGGGAAATAAAAGCCCTTCAGGACGACGAAGTGATGATTATGTTAGACGCGGTAACAACGGGCGCCGGTCTCACCAAGCACGCTTACGCTTACTGGCAGAAAACCAAGAAGCGGGACAAGGCGATTCTTCTCCTGTTTCTTACCTACGGACTTCGCCTTTCCGAACTGCAGCAGCTCAATGTGTCTTCCTTTCATTTTTCACGGGGAGAATTTAAAATCTACCGTAAGCGGGGCAAAGAGTCCATCATGCCTTTGAACCAGTCGGTAACGGCGGCAGTGGAGGACTATTTGGCAAACGAAAGGGCAGAGGAGAGCACCATAGACCCTGAGCACAGGGACGCGCTTTTTTTATCGCTGCAGGGAACCCGTATGACGGATCGACAGATTCGGGAACTGGTGAAAAAGTATACGGCCATTGCCTTAAAGACCAGTTCAAAGGCAGGCTACAGTCCGCATAAACTGCGCGCTACCGCCGCCACCAGTCTCATCGGCAGAGGTAACTCCATCTACGATGTGGCGGCCCTTTTGGATCACGAGCAGGTAACTACGACCCAGCTTTATGCCCGTCATAAGCAGAATGTAAAACGGAATCTGGTAAAGGACATGGAATGGGAAAAAGAGCGGACGGAGAAGTAAGGTCTGCTGTAAAAATCTTAAAACTTTGTGAAGATTGTCCGAAATAGATTTACAAATACAGGTAAAGAATTATAATCATATAGTAGATAACAAAATGGAGACAATAGACAGTATGAACAACACAGACGAATTACTCATAAACAGACTGGGCATTCATCCTGATGTTCTTGCCCTTGTAACACGAGCCGAAGAGGAGATTACTCCAGCTTTTCAGAAGCTGGATGACATTATGGCATATAATCAGTATAAAGTGCTGGCGGCCTTTCAGAATAACCGCATAGCGGATATGCACTTTGGCTGGAATACGGGATACGGCTACGACGATCCGGGGAGGGAGGCTGTAGAGAAAGTTTACGCGGAAGTTTTTGGCGGCCAGGCTGCCCTGGTACGGCCTACCATTGTAAACGGAACCCACGCTCTTGCAATCACTTTGATGGGATGTCTGCGTCCCGGAGACGAACTAATCTATTGCAGCGGCGGGCCCTATGATACCCTGGAAGAGGTTATCGGTATCCGAGGAGAGGGCATGGGCTCTCTGAAAGAATACGGCATTACCTATAAACAGGTAGAGCTTCTGCCGGACGGTTCAATCGACCTTGCGGCTCTGGGCGAAGCTATTTCTGACAAGACGAAAATGGTTTCCATTCAGCGGGCTACAGGATATAGTTGGCGTAATTCAATTACCGTAAACCAAATAGCTGAGACTGCTGATTTTGTGCACAGTATCAATCCCGATATCATCTGTATGGCTGACAACTGCTACGGAGAGTTTCTGGATATCAAAGAGCCTACCGACGTGGGCGTCGACATCATGGCAGGATCTCTCATCAAGAACCCGGGCGGCGGCCTTGCTCTGACCGGCGGATATGTCTGCGGACGAAAGGATTTGGTGGATAAGGTTTCTTACCGCATGACCTGTCCGGGTATCGGCGGTGAATGCGGTCTGACCTTCGGCCAGACCAGAGCCATTCTGCAGGGTCTGTTCATGGCGCCGAAGGTGGTAAACGGCGCAGTGAAAGGCGCTGTTTTATGTGCAAAGGCCTATGAGATGCTGGGATTTGACATAAGGCCCGGAGTCTTAGACCAGCGCAGCGATATCATTCAGTCTGTAAAGCTGGGCAGTGCGGAAGCCGTAGTCGCCTTTTGTGAGGGGATTCAGGCGGCGGCTCCCATCGACGCTCACGTAAAGCCGGTTCCCTGGGCTATGCCGGGATATGAGTCCGATGTAGTCATGGCTGCCGGTGCTTTTGTGCAGGGTTCCTCCATTGAACTCAGCGCCGACGCGCCCATACGCGAACCTTATATCGTATATTTTCAGGGCGGTCTGACTTATGAACATTCCAAGTTTGGTGTGATAAAATCCATCAATCAATTATATAAAAAAGGGTTATTAGATATCAGATTATAGTAATTGGGGATTCAGAGGTATTTTTTATGGACAAAGAAACATGGAAAGAAAATGCGCACAAGACCAAAGATGATGTAAAAGAGAATCTTAAAAAGGCGAAAAAGACCAGGGTGGCCTTATCCATTGCAAAGCTGACGCTTCTTATAGGAATTGTCATAGCCGTTCCTCTCTATATTTTTTTCTATCAGCATGATTTCATAGAGCAGTTTAAATCCTTTGAAGATGTGCTGAACTATCTGGAGCGCTACAGGTTTGAAAGTATCTTTATCTACATCAGTATTCAGGTGATACAGATTGTTATCAGCGTTATACCGGGACAAGCTTTTCAGTTTGCCGCAGGCTATCTTTACGGATTTCTGCCTGGACTGGCCTTTTCCATTATCGGCGCTTTTCTGGGCACGGCCGTTTCTTTTTATCTGGCCAAGCTGCTGGGCAAAGACGCCGTACACCTGTTCTTCGGCGAGGAAAAGACCACTTACTTTGTGCAGCGGCTCAACAGCAAGCGGGCATACACCATCGTGTTTCTGCTGTACCTGATTCCCGGACTTCCCAAGGATGTGGTCAGCTATGCCGCCGGAGTTTCTGAGATGAAGTTCAAAGCCTTTATGGCCTTTTCCATGACAGGACGGCTCTTCGGCATGTCCGGAAGCCTTCTTATCGGTGCTTTTTACTTTAAGGAACATTATATCGGCATGGCAGTCATCGCTGTCATTGCCGTCGTCGCTTTTATTCTATGCGTAATATACAGGCAGAAGATACACAAATATATGGACAGGTTTTATGACAAGGTTACCAAATAGAACGGAGGTTTATATGAGCCAGGTAAAAGCAACCATTTCCATTGAGGATTTAGAGAAAATCGATATTCGCGTAGGTACCATCGACCAGGTAGAAGATGTGCCTAATTCCAACAAGCTGGTAAAGCTCTTTGTAGATTTCGGAGATTTTAAGCGGCAGATTCTGGTGGGTATGAAAGGTGAGAGGGAAAATCCTGCGGAAATCCAAGGACAGCAGGCTCTCTTTGTTGTAAATCTGGCGCCTCGGAAAATGGCCGGTCAGATATCTGAGGGGATGCTCTTTGATATCGGCTATGCCAGCGGTATCGTGCCTGTGCTGGCCCAGCCGGAAAAACCTGTTCCAAACGGAACGAAAGCAGGATAAATGCAGAGGGTTATTGAGCCGTCGAGGGAAGAAATCTTTCCCGGAAACGGCTTGTTTTTTTTGCCATGAAATTCATGTTTTTTGAGAACATTTGTTTATTTTTCTATTGACAAAGAACATTTATTCTGGTATTATATAGAAAACGAACAAATGTTTAGAGAGGTGAGGACCATGACTAAGAAATACAGAGTAGTTTCCAAATTCAGATTTACAATCTTTATGACACTATTTATTCTGATTGCAATTACAGCTGTCGGAACTATGTTGGGTTTTAATACAGTCAGCAGTTCCTCCAAAGATTTATACAATCAGGTACAGATTGAGTCCGGAGATACGCTCTGGGATATTGCCGTTGAATATGGACCTGAAGATTCCGACGTGCGCAAGACTGTACGAGAAATCTGCGACCTTAACCAAATCAGTGCGGACCAGCTGCATCCCGGTCAGAAAATCATTGTTCCCGTATATGAATAAGCGTTTTCTATGGAGAACTCGGTTTTTCTTTACAGAAAGCCGAAACGGTCTTTATTAAGAAGTTTTTGCATGACCAAGATATCGACCTTGCAAAATAAAATCGCTTAAAACGCAAAATAGAGCCTCAAAATTTTTATCCCATAATAGAACTCTCCACAGAGCATCATTTGACGGTGGAGAGTTTCTTTTTTGCTTAGCACGCAGTGGTCACTTAGCAGCAAAGGTCATGACGGCTGCATATACCAAAAGATGTATGAGAGCTTAGAGATTTATGAAAGCTTACGGATACCAGAGCAGTGGATAATCAAAGCTGCGTTTATAAAGGCTGCGCAACAGAGTGCCGGCAGTCGGCAGCAATACAGGTTTAGAGGCTTCCGGAGACGGTGCTTATCTGCGAAAGTACGATAACTATTCCCAAAATTATGATTTTAGGAATAGTTATTTCTTTTAAGAATAAGGGCTTTCGCGGCCCTTTTCTTTTTTCTCTTCTTCAATATATCCAAATTGTGGGCAGATAAAATAAGTACGGCGCTGTATAGATTGCCAGGGATAAGGATAGTTTTTTCTTCTCAGTTTGGCTTAATGCAGTTTTCCTTAAAGCTATCTTCTTATTGAAGAAATAAATACAGATTGCGGATAATATAACACATCCCGTGGTCCATAGAAGCGAATAGATATTTTCAAACGGATTTGAGTTGACTGCACTCAGCAGTTCTATGGTACTTCCCGCAAACATTAGGATTACACCGATGAAATCTGAGACGAATCCGAAAATCCAAATGTACAAAATAGATTTTTTCGCATTGAATTTAATCTCTTCAACATGCAGCACTTTCATGGTTACCACTGTCACCAGCAAATCTATCAGGAAATTCCCCGGTAAAACTACAATCCATGTGAGCGGAAACAGCCATAATAGCCAAACGGGAAAAATAATATTGTACAGTTTTACATCTCTTTGTTTCACCTTTCTCCCCTCCTCTTTTTACAGCTGTTTCAGATGCAGCCTGATTTCCTCTAAATCAAAGCTGGAATAAATCCGTCTGTTTTCTTCATCTAAGATACGATAATGATTGGAAATGATGTTCTGCTGTATCTTATAAGGCCCTTTTGCTTCTAGTTCTCGCCACCAAATTTTCCCTCCCATGGTCTGTGGATAAATGCGGTTCTCATGGGTAAACGCCAGAGCCTGCATCAGCTCCTGCGGATTTCCGCCGAATTTTCCTTCCAGGACGCTGCTGTCCGCAAAGAGACTGCAGAGTACAACACTGCCGCTCCACCCCAGGGACGCCCTGCCCTTTTCAATTTCTACCAGAGTCTTCTTGGATATTCCCAGAATCTCCGCCATCTTTTCCTGACTGTAAGAAAACTCTGCGCGAATCAGTTTTTCCAGGTGGTTGCAGCTTGTAATAAACTGGTCTCTGTCCATTTTCAATCCCCCTCTGAATAAAGTAAAACTACAATTATAGTGTAATTTTACACTATAATTGTAGTCCTGTCAATTGAGATTTTTTAAAATTTCAACTTGACTTTTTTGAAAAATTTGAGGTAAAATAATTTAAAGACGAGTGGCAGTAACCTGCGTAAAACCAGCTATTTTCGCTCGTTTTTTAATTCAATAGGATAACAAAAAAGTGTGTGGCATAGAAGCGTAAATCCGGCTTTATCAATGCGCGCACTTTTTTTGTGTAATTTTGGGAGGTAATTATGGAACAAAAATCAAACGCATATTTAGAAACGGCGCCGATTGGCGGTTTGATGCGGAAATATTCGATTCCCTGCATCATTTCTCTTCTGGTTGCCGCACTTTATAACATCGTAGACCAAATCTTTATCGCCAACGCAACCTATCTCGGTTCATACGGAAATGCAGCCAACACAGTAGTCTTTCCGCTCACCGTCGTAGCCCTGGCAATGGCCGTTATGATTGGCGACGGCTGCTGCGCTTTTGTAAGTATTTCACTGGGCGCCGGCAGAAAAAATGACGCTCATAGAAGCGTGGGAAACGCAATTCTTCTGTGCGTCATCGTCAGCGTAATTCTCACAGCAATTTACCTGATTTTTATGGACAGCATTCTGGGCGCTTTCGGCGGAACGGTCAATGAAGAGACCTTCTACCATTCAAAGGAATATTTCTTCTGGATTTCTGTGGGGATTCCCTTTTACATGTTCGGTCAGGCCATGAACCCGATTATTCGTTCCGACGGCAGTCCTAAGTTTGCCATGCTGGCAACGGTTTCCGGTGCAGTCATCAACATTATTCTCGACCCGATTTTCATTTTTCCATGCCACATGGGCATGAAAGGCGCTGCTATTGCGACAGTCCTGGGACAGATTTTCACTGCATTGCTTTCTATTTGGTACTTATTCCACATGAAAGCTGTTAAGTTGGAAAAGAAAAGTTTCGGATTTTACAGCAGTCTTATGAAACAGTTCCTGCCTCTGGGTATCACCAGCTTTCTTTCTCAGATATCGCTGGTTATGGCTATGGCGGCAATCAACAACATGATTCGCCAGTACGGTGCGCTGGATGTTATTTTCGGACAGGAGCAATACGCGCAGATTCCTATGGCTGTAGTGGGAATCGTTATGAAATTCTTCCAGATTGTTATTTCCATCGCCGTGGGTATGGCTGCCGGCTGTATTCCGATTGTAGGTTATAATATCGGCGCCGGAAGAAAAGACCGGGCCAAGACGCTATTTACAAAGCTTCTGACCTGGGAAGCCATCGTAGGCGCCGTTGCTCTCCTCATCGTCGAACTTCTGCCAATGCAGCTGATTGGTATTTTCGGCGCAGCCAATGAAAGTGTATATTATACGGACTTTGCAATAAAGAGCTTCCGCATTTACCTCTGCATGATGATTCTTGCAACCGTAAACAAGGGAACTTTCATTTATCTGCAGTCCCTGGGCAAGGCCTTTGCGTCTACTGCCATCTCCATGATTAGGGAAGTTGTTTTCGGCGTCGGTTTCGCCCTTCTCCTGCCCCGCTTCTTCGGGCTGGACGGCGTTCTGTATTCCATGCCGGTTTCAGATATCCTGACGTTCCTGATTGCAGCAGTTGTTATTTTCAAGACTTATAAAGAGCTGAATGCTGCAGAAGAAACATCCGCCCCGGAGAGAGAAACATTAAAGTCGGATGCGGGCCACGAAGTCGGAACTGCTCTGACAAACTGCATCATCACCATCGGTCGTTCCTATGGCGCTGGCGGAAGAAGTATCGGCAAACAGGTGGCTTCTATGCTGCACATCCCTTACTACGATTCTCTTCTCCTTGAAAAAGCTGCACAGAGCAGCGGTTTAAGTAAGAAATTCATAGAAAGCCTGGATGAAAAGCCTATTGACAGCAGCATGCTTTACCGCTCTGTAGGTTTTACCAGCAGTGAATACCAGTCGGTTGCAGAGGTTGCCGTGAAGGCGCAGCGTGAAATTTTGGAAAAAGTAGCCTCAGAGGGCCCGTGCGTCATCGTGGGACGTCTGGCAGACCAGGTACTTGCCGACAAATATCAGCTGCTGCGAGTGTTCATTACCTCCGGCGAAGAAGCGCGCATCAATCGAATCATGGAGAGAGACAATCTTTCGGCCGCCGAAGCAAAGAAGAAAATTGCCAAAGTGGATAAAGAAAGAGCCGCTTACTACAGCCAGTTCTCCTCTGCCAAGTGGGGCGCTGTGGAAAGCTATGACTTATGTATCGATACGGATTGGTTCGGTTTAGAGAAAGCTGCAGAGCTCATCGCTGAGATTGCGAAAACACAGTAAATTACAGGAGCCGATACATTTGCAGAATGTCAGCAGGTGTATCGGCTCCATCTTTTGGAAGGAATTTATAGTGTAATGAAAATTCAATTATTCAAGTTCAAAAGCGCCGGTATAAAGCTGATAGTAAGTACCTTTGTCTTCAATGAGTTTTTCATGAGAACCACGTTCAATAATATTACCGTGATCCAGTACCATAATCACATCCGAATTTCTAATTGTAGATAACCGGTGTGCAATAACAAATGATGTTCGCCCTTCCATTAATGCATCCATCCCCTCTTGAACAATTCGCTCCGTGCGGGTATCGATAGAACTTGTTGCCTCATCTAACACCATACAAGGAGGATTTGCTGCTACAGCTCGAGCAATATTTAAAAGCTGCCGCTGCCCCTGACTCAGCGCTGCCCCTGCATTGAGTAATACTGTGTCATATCCGTATGGTAAGCGAGAGATGAAGGAATCCGCACCTGCCAGCTTTGCTGCCGCTATGCATTCTTCATCTGTTGCATCGAGGCGACCATATCTGATATTCTCCATTACGGTATCTGTAAACAGGTTGGTATCCTGCAGGACAAGTCCAATTGAACGTCTCAAGTCATCTTTGCGAATTTTATTGATATCGATACCATCATAACAGATTGTTCCTTTTGCTATATCATAAAAACGATTTAACAAGTTGGTAATAGTTGTTTTACCTGCACCAGTTGCTCCAACGAAGGCTAACTTTTGCCCTGGTTCTGCGTACAGTGTGATATCATGCAGTACGATTTTTTCCGGTACATATCCAAAATCCACATTATTCATTCTGATATCGCCTTTTAGCTCAGTATAGACAAGGCTTCCGTCATCTTGCGGATGTTTCCATGCAAAGATGCCGGTGCGCTCTTTGCATTCTTTAAGTTTACCGTCTGGTTGTCTTTCTGCATTTACAAGAGTTACATATCCATCGTCACTTTCCGGTTTTTCATCAAGAAGAGTAAAGATTCGTTTTGCACCTGCCATTGCCATAGTAATCAGACTGATTTGCTGGCCGACCTGCTGAATCGGGTTTGAAAATGACTTTGAGAGAGAAAGAAATGCAACCACAATACCTGCTGTTAATGTTGTGTTTCCATTTAAAATCAGGATGCCTCCAATAAAGGCAATCAGAACCGTTAGAAGATTTCCGATTTGTCCTAGTACAGGCATGATGAAATTAGCCAGAGTGTTTGCTTTTTTAGAGCTTTCATATAAAGCTGTATTTTTGGAAGAAAAACCGACCTTTGCCTGCTTTTCATGACAGAAAATTTTAATTACTTTCTGTCCGTTGAGCATTTCTTCAATATAGCCGTTCAAGCTGGCCATAGAGGCTTGCTGACTCGAAAAACAGGTAACACTTTTTTTTGAAACAATTAATGTAATGATTGCGTCAACAACAGTGACAGCTACAACAATCAAAGCAAGGTGTCGGCTGTAATATACCATGACCACAAAGGATGCGGCAGCCGTAATTCCGCAGGCAATCAGCTGTGCCAGAGCATTACTGATGAACTGTCTAAGTGTATCTGTGTCGTTGGTATAGTGACTCATCATATCTCCATGGGTGTGTGTATCAAAGTAAGAAATTGGCAGGCTTTGCATATGGTAAAACATATCATCACGAATATGCTTTAGACAGCTTTGAGAAACTGTAACCATTAACCGATTATAGAGAATCGTACATATTACGCCAATCACGTAAATCCATCCCATTTTGAAAATTGCATGCAGCAGTCCGGAATAATCCGACCCATTGCTTGCAAGTAAAGGTGCAATATAATCATCAATAACAGTCTGCGTAAACATGGAGCCTAAAACTCCGGCTACAGTAGAAATAATTACTGCAATGCAGACAACGGCGAACATCCATTTGGAGTTGCGTATAATATAGGAAAGCAGGCGGAGCAGTGTTCCGTGCTGTCTTTTAGTATGATTCATCAGTGTTCCCTCCTTGCTGCTGGGATGTATAAATATCCCGATAGATTTCATTGTTCTTCAACAGGTATTCATGATTCCCTACACCATCAATTCGACCTTCCTTCAGCACAATGGTAAAGTCTGCATCCTGTACAGAGGAAATACGCTGGGCAATAATCAATTTGGTCGTATGAGGAATTTCTTCACGGAATGCTTTCCGAATCAATGCATCTGTTTTCGTATCTACGGCGCTGGTTGAATCATCCAGAATTAAAATCTTTGGCTTTTTCAGCAGTGCGCGAGCAATGCAGAGTCGTTGCTTTTGTCCGCCGGATACGTTGGTACCACCCTGTTCAATATAAGTATCATAACCGTCTGGAAACTGACAGATAAACTCGTCTGCCTGTGCCAGTTTACATGCGTGAATCATGGCTTCATCTGAAGCATTTTCATCACCCCAACGCAGATTGTCTTTGATTGTGCCGGAAAACAATAAATTTTTCTGAAGTACCATAGAAACGGCATCTCGGATTGTTTCCAGCTTGTAATCTCTAACATCAACACCACCTACCCTCACTTTACCGGAAGTGACATCATAAAGACGAGGAATTAGCTGTACTAAGCTGCTTTTTCCGGAACCGGTTGCTCCAATAACGCCTACTGTAGAACCGGATGGAATTCTCAGGTTGACATTATGAATGCATTCGCCGGTCTTGTCTCTAAAATAATTAAATGAAACATCTTCAAATACAATTTCACCGTCTTTAACAGTTTCTACGGCCTGCGGTTTTTCCAACAAATTGCTTTTTTCTTCCAATACTTCCGTAATTCTACGGCCTGAACTGCGCGCGATTGTAATTAAAATCAGTACAATAGAAAGCATCATCAATGCTGTCAGAATCTGCATGGCATAAGCAATCAAACTGGACATTTCACCTGTGGTCAGAATCGTATTGTGACTGCTGACGATGATTGTTGCGCTTACCCAATATATCAAGAGCAGACATGCATAGACGACCATTTGCATAACAGGAGAAGAATAGGCCATGATTCCTTCTGCCTTTTTAAATATGCGGTACAGTGCAGTTGATGTCTTCTGAAATTTTTCCTTTTCATATTCTTCGCGTGAAAATCCTTTTACCACACGAATGCCGCTGAGATTTTCCTGTACAACCTGATTGAGTTTGTCATATTGCTCAAATACTCTCTCAAAATAACTTTTAGCTTTTATAATCAGAAATGCCAAGGCAATTCCCAGAATCGGAATCAACAGCAAATACATAGAAGCAATTCGCACACTGATTGCAAAAGCCATAATCAGCGCAAAAATAATCATAAAAGGTGCTCGTACCGCAACACGAATAATCATCATAAATGCATTTTGGATATTCATTACATCAGTAGTTAAACGTGTGACTAGACTTGCTGTAGAGAATTTATCGATATTAGCAAAGGAAAAATCCTGTATGTTATCGTACATGTCTGTTCTCATGTTCCTGGCCAGACCAGAGGCTGCAACTGAAGCCGTTTTACTGGCAATTAGACCGCAAATTAAAGCAGCCGCAATACACCCAATCATAGTCCAGGAAGTTGAAATCAGTGCTCCGCGATTCCCGGCGTAAATTCCTCTATCGATAATGTCGGACTGCAAAAAAGGAACCAGAATCTCCAATAGAGTTTCCAATGCTGTCAACACAATCGTTGCGATAGCAGCTGCTCGATATTCTCTCAAACAACCGATAATTTTTTTGATCATGTTATACCTCCATACTTTTATATAAAAAAACGCATACCTTTCGGTATGCGTAAAAAAGACGATACAAAAGGTTTGATGCTCCTGTGTCGTATCAAAGCTAGCTTTTGTATCGTAGATTAAGCAATCCTTTTAAATTTTTTTAAATTATAGCACTCAGACAAATCAAAAGTCAAGGATAAAATTTTTATTTTTTTCATTCGCTGCACCTTTTTTTATAAAAGTGTGCAAAACGGAATCAAGTGTTATAAAAAACTTGACTTTCCTGTCAATTTTCCGGTAAAATATTATAGCATTCGGCACGATACAAGCTAAGAAATAAGCGGTTACGAGACAGTTTATGCTTCGCTTGTGTCGTTCTTTTTTTGGACACAAAGAACTGTGTCCTTTTTTTATTTTAAAGGAGGTAAATTTTATGTTAGAGAAAATAGAAGAAAAAGCTATGGTTCAGTTTTTAAGTAAATTTGATGAACATCCCTTTCGGCTCAAGTTTAGCGACAGTGAATATATTGTCGGCGCCGGAGAGCCTCAATTTACAGTAAGCTTGAAAAAGGCAATTCCTGTTGCCGATTTATTGCAGAGCACTTCTATCGCCCTTGGAGAAGCATATATGGATGGAGTGCTTGATGTAGAAGGAAATCTGTATGAAGCATTGAATTGCTTTCTTGGACAGATGGATAAATTTTCCACAGACGAGGGTGCTTTAAAAAAAATAATCTATTCTTCTGTATCAAAGAAGCAGCAAAAGGAAGAGGTATGCAGCCACTATGATATTGGAAACGAATTTTATCGTCTATGGCTGGATGAAACCATGAGTTATTCCTGTGGCTATTTCAAGACGCCGGAAGACTCATTATATCAGGCGCAGAAAAATAAAGTCGATTACATTTTGGAAAAGCTTTATCTCAAGGAAGGGATGACCCTTTTGGATATCGGCTGCGGATGGGGATTCCTGCTCATAGAAGCTGCTAAAAAGTACAAGATTCACGGAACGGGAATCACTTTAAGCAGGGAGCAATATACAAAATTTCAGCAGCGCATTGAACAAGAAGGTCTTCAGGATTATCTCTGCGTCAAATTGATGGATTATCGTGATTTACCGGAACTTGGAGAACAGTTTGACCGTGTGGTCAGCGTAGGTATGGTTGAACATGTCGGAAGAGAAAACTATCAGCTTTTCACCAATTGCGTGAACCAGGTTCTTAAAAAAGGCGGTCTATATCTTCTCCACTTTATCAGTGGTCTCAAAGAACATCCCGGTGACGCCTGGATTAAGAAATACATCTTTCCGGGCGGCGTAGTGCCTAGCCTTCGAGAGATGCTCTCGTGGGCAGCCGAAGATAACTTCCATACAATAGATGTAGAAAATCTAAGATTACATTACAACCGCACCCTGCTTTGCTGGGAAAAGAATTTTCGAGAGCATATTGATGAAATTCGCCAGATGTTTGATGAACGCTTTGTACGCATGTGGGAGTTGTATCTGGCGTCCTGCGCAGCTACATTTCACAATGGAATTATAGATATTCATCAGATTTTATTCTCAAAAGGAATTAATAATGAATTACCGATGACTCGGTGGTATTAGAGGAGGTAAACTTTATGGAACAGACAAATGATTATCTTGAAAGAGAAGGACTTGGACGACTGATGGGAAAGTACGCCGTTCCATGTGTAATTTCCCTGCTGGTTGCCGCACTTTATAATATTGTTGACCAGATATTCATCGCCAATGCGGACTATCTGGGTTCTTATGGCAACGCTGCTAATACAGTCGTGTTTCCCCTTACCGTAGTTGCACTTTCCATTGCCATGATGATTGGCGACGGATGCTGCACCTTTGTCAGCATCAGTCTCGGAGCAAAGGAAAAAGAAAACGCCCACCGGGGCGTTGGAAGCTCTGTCACAGCGGTAATTGCAATTGGTATTCTCCTGACTGCAATCTTTCTGATTTTTCAGGAGCCAATTCTGACAGCTTTTGGAGCTCGAGTAAATGAGGAAACCTTCAGACTGTCAAAAGAGTATTTCTTCTGGATTACTCTGGGAATCCCCTTTTATATGTTCGGTCAGGCCATGAATCCGATTATTCGTTCTGACGGTAGTCCCAATTTTGCTATGGGAACCCTTTTGACCGGCGCCGTACTGAATATTATCTTTGATCCCATCTGCATTTATGTGCTGAAATGGGGTATGATGGGTGCGGCCGTCGCTACCATTTTCGGTCAGATTGTATCTGCTGTTATGTCTGCAATATACCTTACCCGGATGAAGTCTGTCAAAATAGGCCGAGACAGCTTTAAAGTACGTGCTTCACTGCTGAAAAAAATCATCCCTTTAGGAATCACCAGTTTTCTGTCCCAAATATCTATCGTTGTCTCTATGGCTGCAGTACTGAACATGGTTACAAAATACGGCGCCCTGGACCCAATCTTTGGTCAGGAGCAGTACGCGCAGATTCCGACAGCAGTCATCGGCATTGTAATGAAATTCTTCCAGATTATCATTTCTATTTCCGTGGGACTGGCTGCCGGCTGTATTCCAATTGCAGGATACAACGTTGGCGCTCGGCGCAGTGATCGTGTCAGGGAACTTATGAAGCTTTTGCTGACTGCAGAATTTATTGTGGGAATTATCGCTTCCGCCCTTTTCCTGATATTCCCGCACCAATTCATCAATATCTTCGGCGCAAAGAACGAAAGTATTTACTATACCGATTTTGCAGTAAAGACAATCAGAATTTTCCTCTGTCTGCTTCCGCTTTCCTGCTTAAATAAAGGAACCTTCATCTTTCTGCAGTCCCTGGGTAAAGCAAAGCAGTCCACAGGCCTTTCTCTAATGCGGGAAATTCTCTTTGGCGTCGGACTTCCTATCCTGCTCCCGATTTTTATGGGACTCGACGGAATCCTGTTTTTTATGCCGATTGCGGACATTCTCACCGTCATCGCGTCTATCATTATTATTGTACACACCAATAGGCTTTTAAATAAAATGATGGAAGGGCCGGCAGAAGAAAATGATTCTTTAGAAATTGCCCAAGGAAGTAACCCTTGCAGTGATTACATCATCACCATCGGTCGTTCCTATGGCGCTGGCGGAAGAAGCATCGGCAAACAGGTGGCTTCTATGCTGCACATCCCTTACTACGATTCTGTTCTCCTTGAAAAAGCTGCACAGAGCAGCGGTTTAAGTAAGAAATTCATAGAAAGCCTGGATGAAAAGCCTATTGACAGCAGCATGCTTTACCGCTCTGTAGGTTTTACCAGCAGTGAATACCAGTCGGTTGCAGAGGTTGCCGTGAAGGCGCAGCGTGAAATTTTGGAAAAAGTAGCCTCAGAGGGCCCGTGCGTCATCGTGGGACGTCTGGCAGACCAGGTACTTGCCGACAAATATCAGCTGCTGCGAGTGTTCATTACCTCCGGCGAAGAAGCGCGCATCAATCGAATCATGGAGAGAGACAATCTTTCGGCCGCCGAAGCAAAGAAGAAAATTGCCAAAGTGGATAAAGAAAGAGCCGCTTACTACAGCCAGTTCTCCTCTGCCAAGTGGGGCGCTGTGGAAAGCTATGACTTATGTATCGATACGGATTGGTTCGGTTTAGAGAAAGCTGCAGAGCTCATCGCTGAGATTGCGAAAACACAGTAAACACAACTATCAGAGTAGGCGCTCTTATGAGGATTAAACCTTACAAGGGCGCCTACTCTTTACTGTCTCCGAACTGATTATCTGCCAGAGCTTTCCAGCCATAGCGATAGATGGATATCAGAATGGAGCACAGGGTGATAGTTTCGTTAACCACCCCGCCGATGGAACCCAGCAGAATATCGTAGAGCAGCCAGCACGGGGAAGCGCAGATTAAATTGGACAGTCTTATGGTTCTGGCATTATTGGTCCAGTAACCCAAGGTGCTTCCCACTACAGCAAGCCATGGCAGCAGATTGAGCCAGCTGTCCCAAGTGTATATTGTAACTGCCGTGCTGAGAGCTATGATAGCTGCGGCAGCGGCCTTTCCTCTTACCCAGGTCCATCGGTCGCTCCTTGCCAGGAGAAAGTTGCGCAGGATTGTAATCATCAGACCGAAACATCCTGTAATTCCGCCCAGAAGAAGAAACTGGACCATAAAAGACAGGCTGCCTAAAAGCTGGTAGATATACAGCCTCTTGTTAGACTTCACCTGATAAGACGAGATATAGAAAATCACGCCGATAAACCCAATGCCCTGTATTAAAACTTCTTTCACACAAGCCTCCTGATTCCCACGGCAGTAAACGCTGGTTTTTTCGCTGCCAGTTTCCTGCCGAGCTGCATTCCATCTAGTCAAAGGTCCCTTGTTTTATTCCCACAAACAAAGCTGCGTTCCGTTCCCCTTCTCCTCAAATTCCTGCAGATATCGGAAAATTTCATCGTTGCTATGGACAATTCCGTTTTCGCTACAGGTCTTGTGGAACAGCTTCATCAGTTTTTCATTGCGGGGACTTTCCGCCACGTATTGATTCTGATAGACCCGCATATACCTTTCCTTCATTCCGGGAAAGAGTCTGTCCAGCTGTTCATAGAAATACTCTCGGTTTCCCTCCCGCAGGGTCACGCCCATGCCAAAGGAGAGAATCCCATACACCTCGGCTCGGACGCACATCTCTAAAATTTGGGAAATGTTTTCCTCGGTATCATTGATAAAAGGTAAAATGGGCGTGAGCCATACCACTGTGGGAATCCCCGCGTCCCGCAGCGTCTTCAGGACTTCAAACCGTTCACCGGTTGTGCTGACCTTAGGCTCAAGCTTTCTGCACAAAGCTTCGTCAGCAGTAGTCAAGGTCATCTGCACAACGCATTTCGCCCTTTCATTGATTTTCCGAAGCAGTTCAAGATCCCGCAAAATCCGGCTGGATTTTGTAATGATGGTAACCCCAAAACCGTAATCGCAGATAAGCTGCAAAGCCTTTTGCATGTGGCAGAGCTCCGTTTCCAGAGGAATATATGGGTCAGTCATAGAACCGGTTCCAATCATGCACTTCTTTCGCTTCCGCCGCAACGCCTGTTCTAAAAGAGAAATCGCGTTGCTTTTTACCTCTATATCCTCAAAAGGGTGCTTCATCTGGTAGCATTGGCTTCTGGAGTCGCAGTAAATGCAGCCGTGAGAACAACCCCGATACAAATTCATTCCGTTCCTTGGGGATAAAATTCCCTTTGCTTCCACAAAGTGCATCAGCTGAACTCCACTGTAATTCCGTCAGGGTCTGCTACGGTAAAATGCCTCGGCTTTGGAGGACAATCCAGAATTTCTGAAGGCTGATATCCCATAACGGCTGCTTTTTCTCTCAGAGCCTCAAGGTCAGATTCCGCCCCATAGCTCATCACCATGGCCTTGGCATCCACCTTTTCCGAGCCTGCAAAGTCAATTAACTCCAGCATCGTCTCCCCTTCTTTATTTCCCAGAAACACAATCTTTCCCATAGGAGGCTCCATCTGTCTGACAATCTGCAGCCCCACAAGTTCCTGATAAAATTGCAGTGATTTTTCCATATCTCTCACCATGATGGTGATATAGCAAAGCTTCATCACAAAACCTCCTCTACAGTTCGTTCTTACATTATACATCAAAAAAAGGACTTTTTCACTATAAAATGGGCAGAAACCCAAAGCCGGCTCTGCCCATTTGTTTAATGAAGGAATCTATTTAAAATACTCTACTGCCGCGCGGAACATTCCCATATCGAAATTTCCCGGCACGTTTTTATACAGGTCTTCTCCAATTCTCTCAGAGTGTCCCATTTTTCCCAGCACTCTGCCGTCCGGTGAGGTGATTCCCTCGATGGCAAAGTAGGAACCGTTGGGATTGTACTGTATCTGGCCGCTTACATTGCCCTCCAAATCCACATACTGGGTGATAATCTGTCCGTTTTCCGCAAGTTCTTTGATAAGCTCCTCAGAAGCGATAAAACGTCCTTCGCCGTGGGAAATCGGAACAGTGTAGATATCTCCTACCTCAGTGTTTGCAAGCCACGGCGACTTGTTGGAAGCGATTCTGGTTCTTACCAATTTGGACTGGTGGCGGCTAATTTCATTGAAAGTCAGGGTCGGGCAGTTCTCATCGGTGTCCATAATCTTTCCGTAAGGTACAAGTCCCAGTTTTATCAGGGCCTGGAAGCCGTTGCAGATACCAATCATCAGTCCGTCTCTGTTGTCCAGAAGGTCCGTAACAGCCTCTTTTACCTCTTGATTTCTGAAGAAAGCGGTAATGAACTTGCCGGAACCGTCCGGTTCGTCTCCGCCGGAGAAGCCGCCAGGGATAAAGATAATCTGAGATTCTCGAACCTTGGCTGCAAAGTCTTCCACGGATTTTGCAATAGCTGCAGCTGACAGGTTGTTGATAACAAAGATTTCAACTTCCGCACCGGCATCTCTGAATGCTTTTGCAGAGTCATATTCGCAGTTTGTGCCCGGGAATACCGGAATCAGAACCTTCGGTATGTCAACTTTCCCCTTGGCGTGCGGTCTTTCGGACGCTTCATAAGTGAAGGTTTTCAGCTCGTTTTCTTCTGTCTCGATATTGCATGTGTAAATTGGTTCTAACTTGCCTTCGTAGATATCTTCCAGTTCGGAAAGTGGGATTGCTTCTTCTCCTTTGGTGATGTACCTAGTTCCATAAGTAGCACCTAGAAGAATAATATCGAAACCATGGTCTCCGTAGAACATCAGTGACTCACTGCTGTCAAGCTCTAAAATCATGCTGCCGTAGTTATATCCGAACAGGGTATCTAAATCAAGATTGTTTGCGAATTTAAATCCAATGCCGTTACCCATGGCCATCTTCAGCACTGCTTCAGCTGCGCCGCCAAAGCCCGGTGTATATGCACTGAGTACACGTCCCCACCCTTCGTCTTTTCTTGCTGCGGCAGTGACAGCCTCGTAAATCTTCTTCAGAGATTCAGCCTTTGGCAGTCCGTCTTCATCTTTGTGGGGAACCAACATAATTACATTATGGTCAACTCCTTTAAATTCCGGTGAAATGATGTTCTTCACATCATCGGTAGTAACCGCAAAGGAAACCAGGGTCGGCGGTACATCGATATCCTCGAAAGTTCCGCTCATGGAGTCTTTACCGCCGATGGCGGCAACGCCCAGCTCTTTCTGCGCCTTGAATGCACCCAGAACTGCAGCCATCGGTTTCCCCCATCTCTTAGGTTCACGCATCGGTTTTTCAAAGTATTCCTGGAATGACAGGTATACATCTTCAAAGGAAGCGCCTGCGGCAACCAGCTTGGATACGGATTCCACCACAGCTAAATATGCGCTGTGATATGGGCTCTTTTCTGCGATGTACGGGTTGTAACCCCAGGACATCAGGGAGCATGTAGAAGTGTGTCCCTCTTCCACGGAAATCAAGTTTACCATGGCTTGGTTCGGCGTTCTCTGACGAATGCCGCCAAAAGGCATGAGAACGGTCCCCGCCCCGATGGTGGAATCGAAGCGTTCGGATAAGCCTCTCTTGGAGCAGACATTGAGGTCGCCTGCCAGAGCTTTGTATTCTTCTGTAAAGCTGCCGGAAACTTTCTTTTCAAAGTCTTCGTGTATTGGAATTTCAATGTCGATGTGCTTTTCCGCGCCGTTGGTATCCAGGAATGCTCTGGAAATATTCACGATAGCTTTGCCGTTCCAGAAAATCTTTAAAGTCGGTTCAGCTTTGACTTCTGCAACAACCGTTGCTTCCAGGTTTTCCTGTTCTGCAAGCTCACAGAAACGAGCAACGTCATCACAAGCGACCACAACAGCCATTCTCTCCTGAGATTCACTGATGGCAAGCTCTGTACCATCAAGACCGTCGTACTTCTTCGGTACAGCGTTCAGGTTGATTTCAAGGCCGTCAGCAAGTTCCCCGATGGCAACGGAAACGCCGCCTGCACCGAAATCGTTGCAGCGTTTAATCAGCTTAGAAGCCTCCGGATTTCTAAAGAGTCTCTGCAGCTTTCTTTCTTCCGGTGCGTTGCCCTTCTGTACTTCTGCACCGCAGCTTTCCAGAGATTCCGTGGTATGGGACTTGGAAGAACCGGTTGCACCTCCGCAGCCGTCACGGCCGGTTCTGCCGCCCAGCAGGATTACGATGTCGGTATCCTCCGGTCTTTCTCTGCGTACATTTTCAGCAGGGGCTGCAGCGATAACAGCGCCAATCTCCATTCTCTTGGCCACATAACCCGGGTGGTAAAGTTCGTCTACCTGACCTGTTGCAAGACCAATCTGGTTGCCGTAAGAACTGTATCCGTTTGCAGCAGTCGTAACGATGGTTCTCTGCGGCAGCTTGCCCTCCATCGTTTCGGAAACAGGTTTTAGAGGATCTGCTGCACCTGTTACACGCATGGCGGAATAAACATAGCTTCTGCCTGAAAGCGGGTCACGAATTGCGCCGCCCACACAGGTTGCTGCGCCGCCAAAAGGTTCAATTTCCGTCGGGTGGTTATGGGTTTCATTTTTAAACAGCAGGAGCCAGTCCTGAACTTCACCGTCTACCGTAACCTTGATTTTTACGGTACAGGCATTGATTTCTTCGGATTCATCCAGTTTGTCAAGAAGTCCCTGCTTTTTTAAGTATTTAGCGGCAAGGGTGCCGATATCCATCAAAGTGACAGGCTTGGTTCTGCTCAGCTCCCGGCGAGTCTTAAGATAATCCTCGTAGGTAGCCTGAATGGCTGGGTCATCGAATTTTACACTGTCGATGGTGGTATTAAAAGTTGTATGTCTGCAGTGATCGGACCAGTATGTATCAATCACTCGGATTTCTGTAATGGTCGGGTCACGATCTTCACTCTTAAAGTAATCCTGACAGAATTTCAGGTCGGCAAGGTCCATGGCAAGACCGTAATCTGACAAGAAAGCGGAAAGTCCCCCTTCATCAAGGGCATTAAATCCATCTAAAACGGCAACCTCCGTAGGAATCTCGTATTCTACCTGTAAAGTATCAAATTCTTCCAGACTAGCCTCTCTGGCCTCCACCGGGTTGATGACATACTTCTTAACAGCAGCAACTTCTTCCTCTGTCAAAGGGCCGGTCAGAAGATATACCTTTGCCGTTCTGACTGCAGGTCTTTCCCCTTTGCTGATAATCTGAATACATTCCGCTGCAGAATTTGCTCTCTGGTCAAACTGTCCCGGCAGAAATTCTACGGCAAAGACCTGGTCAGCCTCTGTAAAATCCAGAGTTTCGGAAGCTGTGTCCACCTGCGGTTCTGAAAAAACGGTGCCTACGGCATAGTCAAAGAGTTCTCTGTCCAGGTTTTCTACATCGTAACGGTTTACAATACGCAAATCTTTCAGATTTTCAATCTGCAGAAGCTTTACAATGTCGTTTTTTAGAGAAGCAGCCTCATGGGCGAAAGCTTTCTTTTTTTCTACATAGATTCTGTATACCATTATTTTTCCTCCAGTGCGGCAAGCGCTTTCTGACCGATGTCTTTTCTATAGAAAGCGTTGTCAAAATGTACTTTTTCCACGGATTTATATGCTTTTTCAATAGCTTCTCTGATATCGGCGCCTCTTTCCGTTACGCCCAGTACACGGCCTCCGTTTGTCAGGAGCCTGCCGTCAGCATCAAGCTTTGCGCCTGCAATATAGACATCCTCTACGCCCTCTTCTATGTTAATTTCAAAGCCTTTGTCGTATTTGACCGGATAGCCTTCTGAAGCCATCACTACGCAGCAGGCCGCATCGTCTGCAAAGTTTACATCGGCATCTGCCAGAGTGCCTGCGGACACATGCTCCATGATTTCAAATAAGTCGCTGTCTAAAAGCGGCAGCACCACCTGGGTTTCCGGGTCGCCGAACCGGCAGTTATATTCGATGACTTTCGGCCCGTCCTCGGTAATCATCAGGCCGAAGTAGAGGCAGCCTGCAAAGGTTCTGCCCTCTTTATTCATGGCCTCCATAGTCGGCAGGAAGATTTCTTTCATGCAGCGGTCAGCCACTTCTTTCGTGTAATACGGGTTCGGAGCCACCGTTCCCATGCCGCCGGTGTTCAGGCCCTTATCGCCGTCCAGGGCTCGCTTGTGGTCCATGGAGGAAACCATCGGAACCATGGTCTTTCCATCTGTAAAGGACAGCACGGAAACTTCAGGGCCAGTTAAAAACTCTTCTATGACAATCTTGCTTCCGCTTTCGCCGAATACTTTGTCTTCCATCATGTCTCTGACTGCCTTTTTCGCTTCATCCAGAGACTCTGCGATGATGACGCCTTTACCCAGCGCCAGGCCGTCAGCTTTGACGACTACAGGAATCCTGCAGGTATCGAGATAAGCAAAAGCTTTTTCCATATCGGTAAAGGTTTCGTATGCTGCAGTGGGAATGCCGTATTTTTTCATCAGGTCTTTGGAAAAGGCCTTGCTGCCTTCGATGATGGCAGCCTTCTTTTCAGGGCCGAAACATGGAATACTTTCTGCCTTAAGCAGGTCTACAAGGCCTAAAACCAGTGGGTCGTCCGGCGCCACGATGGCAAACTCAATAGCGTTTTCTTTTGCAAATTTTACGATTGCTTCAAGGTCCTTGGCCCCGATATCCACGCAGGTGGCGTCGGCCGCCATGCCGCCGTTGCCGGGAAGTGCGTAAATCTCAGTAACCTTAGGACTCTTTTTTATTTTCTTGATGATGGCGTGCTCTCTTCCTCCGCCGCCAACTACCATTACTTTCATGTATACCTCCTTGCTTTCGTCCGAAAATGATGACAATTCATGCAAAATCTCAAAAAAGGGTATGTTTTGCATACCAAAAACTTCAAAAAAGCATGAAATGCAAACCGAAAAACAGATTTGTCCCGCAGGGCGAACCATTATACGACTTGCGACTTGCCAATCGAGCTGCGCTTCTGCGCACTCTCTTGGGTCGCAACAGCATAAGCTTCGCCTAGCTGTTCGCTTCGCTCACAGGGCGAAGCATTAGTGATGGAACAGTCTCATTCCCGTAAATACGGTAACCATATTATATTTATTGCAGGTTTCGATTACTGCATCGTCGCGGACGCTGCCTCCGGGTTCGGCGATATAGGTGACGCCGCTCTTCCTGGCTCTCTCGATATTGTCGCCGAATGGGAAAAATGCATCGCTTCCAAGTGCCACGCCGGTAATGGTATCCAGGTATGCCCGCTGTTCTTCTTTGGTAAACGGTAAAGGTTTTTCTGTAAACAAAGTTTCCCAAACGCCGTCGCGGAGTACGTCTTCATATTCGTCACCCAGATAGACATCGATGGTATTGTCGCGGGTGGCCCTGCCGATATCCTCTCTGAACGGCAGGTTGATGACCTTATCGGCCTGTCTCAGGTGCCAGAAATCAGCCTTGTTTCCGGCCAGTCTGGTGCAGTGTATCCTGGACTGCTGACCCGCACCTACGCCGATGGCCTGACCGTCCTTGGCATAAGCCACCGAGTTGGACTGGGTATACTTCAGCGTAATCAGAGCAACAATCAAATCCCGCTTTGCCTCCTCGGTCAGGGCTTTGTTTTCAGTCACAATATTGTTCAGCTGTAAAGGGGTCACCTTGTAATCGTTTCTGCCCTGCTCAAAGGTGATGCCGAAGACCTGCTTGGTCTCCTGGGCAGCCGGTACATAATCAGGGTCTATCTTGATAATATTGTAATTGCCCTTTTTCTTTCCCTTCAGAATTTCCAGGGCTTCGTCGGTATAGCCCGGCGCGATGATGCCGTCGGAAACCTCCCGCTTTAAAATAGAGGCTGTCACAGCATCGCAGGTATCGCTTAAGGCAACCCAGTCGCCGAAGGAAGACATCCTGTCGGTTCCTCTTGCTCTTGCATAAGCAGTTGCAATAGGAGAATCATCAAGACCCTCGATATCGTCCACAAAGCAGGCTTTCTTCAGAGTTTCACTCATCGGTACGCCTACTGCAGCGGAAGTCGGGCTCACATGCTTAAAAGATGCAGCCGCAGGCATGCCCAGGGCTTCTTTCAGTTCTTTCACAAGCTGCCAGCTGTTAAATGCGTCTAAGAAGTTGATATAACCCGGTCTGCCGTTTAAGATTTCCAGGGGCAGGTCGCTGCCGTCTGCCATGTAAATCTTTGCAGGCTTCTGGTTGGGGTTACATCCGTACTTCAATTCAAAATCTTTCATAAAGTCGTCCCTCCTAAAATATAGCCAAACACTTATGCGTTCTTATTAATCATTCTGTTTTCAGTTTCGCCTGTCTCTAAATCCACATATCGTACATAGATGGAAATCTTGTTGTCCGTGTCCAGGCTTTCCCAGATTTCCTCTGTAAAGACGTCTATGTCGTCCGGAATCGCAACTCTCTCCGGCTCTCCGCAGAAGGTTGGAATCGGATTTCCGTCCTGGATATAGGTATGGATAAAGTGACCCAGACCGGGAAGCGCAGTATAGTTGTAGTAGTATCTGTTACACTCAGTCCCTTCCGGGTCGGCGCTTTTCAGGATACTGAGCTTGTAGGTCAGCTTATCGCCAAAGGAAAGCTGTCCGCTGATTCTCGGCGTCCAGTTGGGACCGTCCGGCTCAAAGCATCTGGTATCCAGCGCTTCCTCAAAAGTCTTGCCGTCCTTAAGAAATTCATAGATTGTATCGGTCTGGTCGCCGTTGGTGACGATGAGCTTGTCTTCGTGCTTTCTCATCGGGTAATAGATAATCAGAGACGGGTCCTCCACCTTGGATTCGTCAAAGGGACGTATCATCACGTTTTCGCCCTCTTCCAGGAAGATTCTGTTTCTGCTGTTTTCGCTTCTGCCCATGATGAAATAAGCGCTGACAGCCTTCCTGCCGTCTTTGGATTTTCCCAGGACGATACCTCTTCCTACGTAAGAATTTCCCTTAACGCGGTCGGCCATGGTTTTTATTTCGTAAACGTTCATTGCTTCTTTCCTTTCGCTAATTTCTCACTGATTTCCTCTACAGCCCGTGGAAGCAGAATCCATTCCGCTTCTTCCATGACCCGCTGCTGCAGGGTCTTGGGCGTATCCCCTTCCTTGACTTCCACCGCTTTCTGGGCGATAATCTGTCCGCCGTCAGGGATTTCGTTGACATAATGCACCGTAGCCCCGGTCACCTTGACCCCGTAAGAAAGGGCCATTTCGTGGACGTGAAGACCGTAGGCTCCCTTGCCGCAGAAGGAAGGAATCAGGGATGGATGGATGTTGATGATGCGGTTTTCGTAGGCGGAGATAAACTCCTTGCTGAGAATTTTCAGGAAACCTGCCAGGACGATGAGCTCCACCCCTTCTTCTCTGAAGATTTTCAGAAGTGATGCCTCGTCAGTCATCAGAACAGCCTTGATACCATTGTCCTCTGCCCTTTTCAGCGCGTAAGCGCCTGGGTTGTTGGAAGCTACCAGCACGATTTCGCCCTTTGTGATAATGCCGTTCTTCTGGGCGTCAATCAGGGCCTGCAGATTAGTGCCGCCTCCGGAAACCAGCACGGCTATCTTTGTCTTCAGCATATCTCCACGCCTTCCTCGGATTTTACAACTTCGCCCAGCACATAAGCGTCTTCTCCGTTTGCTTTCAGCACTTCCAGGGCTCTGTCTGCGTCTTCTTTGGATACGATGCAGGTCATACCTACGCCCATGTTGAAGGTGTTGAACATATCTCTTTCAGGAATATTTCCGCGCTCCGAAATCAGCTTGAAGATTGGAAGCACTCTGACATCTTCTCTCTTAATCTTTACGCCCAAGCCCTTCGGAAGGCTTCTTGGAATATTTTCGTAGAAGCCGCCGCCGGTGATGTGAGCCACGGATTTTACAGTAACCTCCTTAAACAGGTTCACCATCGGCTTTACATAAATCTTGGTCGGTGTCAGCAGGGTCTCGCCGATGGACTTGCCGCCCAGCTCTGCCAGAGGCTCTTTGATGTCAGCGTTTTCCACATCCAGCACCTTTCTCACCAGGGAGAAACCGTTAGAATGTACGCCGGAAGACGGCAGGCCAATCAGCACGTCCCCTTCTGCAACGGTTTCTTTCTTCAGAACTTTGGACTTATCCACAACGCCCACGGCAAAACCGGCCAGGTCATACTCGTCTTCAGGGTAGAAGCCCGGCATCTCGGCAGTCTCGCCGCCGATTAAGGCCGCTTCCGACTGGATACAGCCTTCCGCCACGCCGCTGACAATCTGCGCCACCTTTTCCGGGTAGTTCTTGCCTACGGCGATGTAGTCCAGGAAGAATAAAGGTTTCGCGCCGACGCAGATGATGTCGTTGACGCACATGGCGACGCAGTCGATACCTACGGTATCGTGTTTGTCCATGAGGAAAGCCATCTTAAGTTTGGTTCCCACACCGTCGGTGCCGCTTACCAGCACCGGCTTTTCGATATCAGTCAAATCCAGTTCAAGGAGGCCTCCGAAGCCTCCGATATCATCAGGCACATTGCCGAAGACCATGGTCTTCGCAACGTGTTCTTTCATCAGTTCTACCGCCTTATAGCCCGCTGTAATATCTACGCCGGCTGCTTTATAGCTTTCGCTGAAACTTTTTTCCATAACTGTCCTCTCCTATTTTTTCTAAAACTGTGGTTGTGCTTTCACGGCTGCTTAAATATTTACCATTTCGTCTTTGACTTCCCTTTCGCTGAGCTTTCTCTCGAAACGGTTCTTGTCAGTTACATTAGGTACTTCTGTCGGATATTCTCCTGTGAAGCAGGCGTGGCAGAAACCCTCTCCGGCAGGTACGCCGATAAGCAGATTCAGGTGATTTACATCCAGATATCCCAGGGAATCAACGCCGATGATTTCCTTGATTTCATCCATGGTGTGTCTGCAGGCAATCAGCTTGTCCTTGGCGTCGATATCGGTACCGTAATAGCAAGGATTGATAAACGGAGGAGCGGAAGAGCGGAAATGAACTTCAGTAGCTCCGGCTTCTCTCAGAAGGTTTACAATTCTGGCAGCGGTGGTGCCTCTTACGATGGAATCGTCAACCAGCACGACCCGCTTGCCTTTTACGGTGTCTCCCAGAACATTCAGCTTGATTCTTACCTTGTCCTCTCTGGCCTTTTGTCCCGGCGCGATAAAGGTTCTTCCGATATATTTATTCTTGATAAAGCCGATGCCGTATGGAATACCGGACTGTCTGGAATAGCCAAGGGCCGCGTCAAGTCCGGAATCAGGTACGCCGATAACCACATCTGCAGGAACCGGGTGTTCCATCGCCAGACATGCTCCGGCCTTCAGTCTCGCCTCGTGAACGCTTTTTCCCTCGATTACGGAGTCGGGTCTTGCGAAATAGATGTACTCGAAAATGCAGATTTTATGGTCCTGCTTGCCGCAGTGGTCTTTGATAGAGCGGACGCCGTCCTTGTCGAAGATGACAATTTCTCCAGGCTCTACGTCTCTGATGTATTTGGCGCTGACAGCGTCCAGGGCGCAGGTTTCCGAAGCTACGATATAAGTGCCGTCCTCCTTCTGTCCATAGCAGAGGGGACGCATACCCAGCTCGTCTCTTGCGGCAATCAGTTTAGAAGGAGACATAATAGCCAGGGAATAAGCGCCTTTCAACTTATACATGGCCTTATTTACAGCTTCTTCGATGGAGCTGGAGGTAATTCTCTCCTTGGTGATGATATAGGAAATAACCTCCGTGTCGCTGGTAGTATGGAAGATAGAGCCTTCTGTTTCCAGCTCTGTGCGAAGCTCATAGGAATTGATGAGATTTCCGTTGTGGGCCAGGGCCATTCTTCCTTTATGGTGATTGACAACGATAGGCTGAGCGTTGATTCTCTCCTTATTTCCCGTAGTTCCGTATCTCACATGACCCACGGCCATATTGCCTTCTCCCAGGCTTTCCAGAATTTCCGGAGTAAATACATCGTTTACGATTCCGTTGTCCTTGTAATGATTGAACACACCGTCATCGTTGACAACGATACCGCAGCTCTCCTGACCTCTGTGCTGCAGCGCGAATAATCCGTAATAAGTTGTACTTGCTACATTCTGTGTCTCGCTACTGAATACGCCGAATACGCCGCACTCTTCTCTTAAACCGCTCATTGTTTTTTAACCTCCTGCGTTACTTCTTATTTATGAATCAGTTATATTTTTCTTCGATGGCCTTATTCTTTGACAAAACCTTTTCAGCCGCCTCTTTTCTCTGGGCGCTCAGTTTGTCTGCCAGCTCAGCGTCCTCGATGGCAAGCATCTGGATTGCCAGCAGCGCCGCGTTCTGGGAACCGTCGATGGCCACAGTGGCCACAGGGATACCGCCGGGCATCTGTACAGTAGAAAGCAGAGCGTCCAGACCGTCCAGAGTGGAGGATTTCACCGGAATACCGATGACAGGCAGCGTGGTGCTTGCTGCAATGGAGCCTGCCAGATGGGCGGCCTTGCCTGCTGCTGCAATGATTGCGCCGAATCCGTTTTCTCTGGCGTGTTCTGTAAAGTCTTTTACCTGGGCCGGCGTTCTGTGGGCAGAATACACGTGCACCTCGTAAGGCACGCCAAATTCGTCCAGGGTAGTCATAGCCTTTTCAACTACGGGAAGGTCACTGTCGCTTCCCATGATGATTCCAATCTTTTTCATGTATATAACCTCCAAAAAATGCTCTGTAAAAAAACAAAAGTATACACGATAAACTTTATCACATATACTTTTGCGGTTCAATATTTGTTCAGAAAAAACCCGGATTTTTCCTGATTTTTTAAGTAAAATTCGAGAAAAAACTGCGAATTTGCGAACATTGCAAACGTATATGCGTTTTATAGTTCGCAAATCACGTTATGGATGACCGGTGACTGTCAAGATAGCTCTGCATAATCAGTACAGCAGCCTGCTTGTCAATGACCTGCTTTCTCTTTTTACGGCTGACATCGGCTTCAATCAGGACCTTTTCTGCCATGACGGTAGTCAGTCTTTCGTCTTGCCAGACCACCTGAACATGCTTCATGCCGGTGCTTCTCATCTTGTTTTCCAGCATGGTGCGGAACTCGTAGACTTTCTCCGTCTGCAGGCTGTCGCTGCCGTCCAGCTTCTTGGGAAGACCGATGACAATGGTGTCGCACTCATATTCTCTGACTAAGTCAAGAATTTTGCCGGTGTCTTTGCGAATGCCGACTCTTTCTAAGGTCATCAGCCCCTGAGCCGTAATCCCAAGAGCATCGCTGAGCGCGATTCCCACCGTCTTATCTCCTACATCCAACGCTATTTTTCTCATAGTTTCACCTCTGCGTTTACACATTTTTCGTTCATAAACTGCACGAAATCCTCTCTGGAACCTTTGGTAAAGCCGCCCTTGTCAATCATCAGAGAAAGTCCTTTTTCCATAGTGATGATATAAAGATTCTTGCTTTCAATCAGTTTCAGTACCTGGGTATACTGAATATTGGTACTGTTGTTGTTCAGCGTATTCACAGCCAGAACATGGTCCTCGTAGAACCGGTTGACGGTCTCTATATCCCTGCCGTGGATTTCCCTATTTTTTTTGGCCGCAAATCTTGCCATCACAACGGGCAGCAGAAACAGCCGAAAGATAAGAAACACTACGGCAATCATGGCGGCAAAGGTAAACAAGTACCATCCTTTGACAACGGTCAAAACAGCCAGCGCCGCAAAGATTGCCAAAAGGACCATACCCGTATGCTGGGCGCTGCGGTCCATGGTTTTTTTCTTAAGCTGCAGGTAACAATCGTATGTATAGATACAGGTATTTTCAAATCGTGTATTCATAGTCTCTCCGGAAAAAAAGACGGCAGGTGAAAAAAGCCTGCCGCTTGTTGTTCAATTATTTGCTTAAATAGTCTCTCAGAATCTCTTCTACCAAGTCGTCTCTGTCAATGCGGCTAATCATCGTTCTCGCATTGTTGTGGCTTGTGATATATGACGGGTCACCTGAAAGAATGTATCCAACCATCTGGTCGATTCCATTGTAACCTCTTTCCTCTAAAGCCGCATAAACTGTTTCTAAGACTTCCTTGGTAGTCTTCTGCTGCGTCTTTGCTGCATCAAACATAATTGTTTTTCTTTCCATGATAACGACCTCCTTTTTCTGGTTGTATCTTTCTCTTCTGCCTATAGTATACTATGATAAAAGCTCTTCTGCAACCTTAAATGCAGCGGAAATTTTGGACGGGTCCTTAGCGCCGGCCTGTGCCATATCGGCTTTGCCGCCGCCTCCTCCGCCGCAGGCTGCCGCAATCTGTTTGATCATGTTGCCTGCGTGAAGACCTCTTTCCAGTAAATCGTCGGTGATGGATACCAGGAAAGTCACCTTCGGACCGTTTACGGTTGCAAATACCATAACGATTCCCTTATGCGCTGCCTTGATATCATCGGACAGATTCCTCAAATCATTGATGTTGTAATCTTTAAATTCTCGGGTTACCAGCTTGACGCCGCCGATTTCCTTGGCGGCCTTTACCATATCCTCCACTTCACTGCCCATGGCCTGCTTCTTGAAGTCCTCCAGTTCTTTTCTGGCCTCCTTCAGTTCTTCCATGATACCTGCGGACTTCTGTACTGCTGCAGATACGTTGGTTTTCAGGTTCTCAGCAATCTGCGATACGGCCCTTTCCGCCTCTATGGCTTTCAGAAGCACGCCGGTACCTGTCACCGCTTCGATACGACGCACGCCGGAAGCAACGCCGGCTTCACTGACAATCTTAAAAGCGCCCACCTGACCGATGTTGGATACATGGGTACCGCCGCAGAGTTCTATGCTCCAGTCTCCGCAGCTGACAACCCGCACCTTATCGCCGTATTTCTCACCGAAGAGAGCCATTGCGCCCATTTTCTGCGCTTCCTCCATGGAAACTTCCACCGTATTTACCGGTAAAAACTCCGTAATCTTTTCATTGACCAGCATTTCGATTTGGGAAAGCTGATCCGCTGTCACCGCTTCAAAATGAGAAAAGTCAAAGCGCAGCAGGTTTTCGTTTACGCTGGAACCAGCCTGTTCTACGTGGGAGCCTACAACTTCTCTCAGGGCTTTCTGCAGCAGATGGGTCGCCGTATGATTTC
>CBCTFZ010000023.1:0-39149 GCA_965146355.1 uncultured Emergencia sp.
AGTATATTCCCTCTTTCCCCGTGAAGATACAGTGTGTCAGGAAAAAGCCAGGCACTCTTAATCTTGTTCATGTAGTTTCCCTCCTTCTCGATGTATTTCTTCATATGATAGAAGGTTTTTATCCAGGTAATCAGGTAGATATTATCGGTTTCTACCTCCTCAATTTCTCTGAAGATAGTCTCTACATCCTCGGAATCGGCGATAGAAATCATGGACTTGTCCACGCCTTCGTAAATCAATCGGTTGGCCGTGTCATAGCAGACCCTTTCGGAAAAGCAGAAGTATTTTTCAACGTCGGACTGAACCAGGCCGGACAAATCGCAGTCGTAGGCATAGAAGGAATTGGTGTAGTTTGGAATCATATCGATAAGAGGACACAATCCCAGACAAACCATCTTCTTCTCTTTATCTGCGGCCATCACGTTGATACAGGTCTGCAGAGTCTCCGGATTTTCCTGTTTAATGCGCATGTATTTGATGGTCTTTCCCTTGTATTTGAGAATTTCAAAGCGTCCGCCCACATTCTGGAAGTTGTCGAAAGCCTTTGCGGCCTCCTCCGGCGTAATGCCTCCCAGTTCCTCAGCCACCGCTAAAGCGCCGGCATAGTTATAACACATGTAAGGCGTATCGTAAGGCATAGGAAAAACCACTCCGTCCATCTTGAAGGAGCGAGCTCCAAAGTCTACATCTGTGATAGTGTAGTCTGCGGTTTCCTGGCTGGCGTGGCCGCAGTGGCTGCAGTGAAATTTTCCCACGCCGTCATTGTTGTAATAGTCAAATACAATCTTATGTCTGCACTTTGGGCAGGCCATAGTCGGAAAAGTTTCGTCTTTGATAAAAGCCTCTTCGTGGTGCGCCACTCCATAGGTTACAATGTTTCCCGTCTTTTCATCAAAAGCTTTGGTTCTCGGTTCCTCGTTGTTGAGGAACAGCCGGATATCGCCGCCTATGGCTTCAAAAAGTCTGCGGTAAATGAAGTCCGGGTCTCCGTTTCTCTGCACCTGGTCCTTCTGCAGATTGGTAATCATAATGTTTTCCGCAGGCAGCTGTTTATAAATAATCGGCAGATATCTCTCGTCGGTCTCAAAGATAATATAATCCGCCCTGATTTTTCCGGTCAGGCTGGAAGCCTTGGAAAGGGCTGTTGCGATGCCGTAAATCAGATTGGCTCCTTCCAGATTGGCGATAACCTTCTTACCGCTTGCTCTGAAAATATGAGTCACAAGATTGGTTGTGGTAGATTTTCCGTTGGTGCCGGTAATAAACAGAACCCTGGAGCAGTCAATCCCTTTAAAATGGGCCACCATCTGCGGGTCTATCTTCATTGCTTTCTCACCGGAAAAGTTGGAGCCTCTGCTCTTGTCCACAATGTTGATAATCACATTGATGAGTTTTGCAAACCAAAGCGCAATATAAAATCTCATTGAAAGTCCTCCTGGTAGATATATTCTATATAGTATGTCCGAAAGCACTCCGGAAATTGCTTCGCACATGGAATTGATAATGAAAATATTCTATCACAGAACGAGGAGATTTTCTACTTGTTTTCCAACGGTAATGAGAAATTTCCGCTTTCTATTCCATTAATAAAAAAAGCTCTCTAGCAATGAAAACGCTAAACAGCTTTTTTAAGTTTCTATTTTTATCCGCAGACTGACTTCCACAGACTTGTAATCAAAATTTTAACCATTGTACATAGCCGTACTTTCCAGAACAAAGAACGCAAGTCCAAAGCTTATGCACGAAGCTGCCACGAATAATTCCTTTTTGAAACTGGTTTCAGGCAGTTCGATAGCTTTAATCAGAAAATAAGGAAATAGAAAAGATAGTACAAAAGCTAAAAAACGAAAAATCCAAACACTGATTCACCTCCTCATATTATTTCAGTCCAGTAAAGTTTAATCCATTCTCCGTTTTCTTCTCCCCAAATTTCATACCTTTGCGTTTCAACACCTTGATTTATCGTCATTCCAGAAAATAATAAATACTTTTTCCCGTTCGGACTCTCTAACCAGCGAAACTCCGTTTTATCTGAAGCAAATGACCCTTGCCCTATGGCTTTTAAATTATCATCTAGTATAATCACAAGCACTCTATCAAGGCCTCCAATGTGTGCAGACTCAATGCGATAGAAACCAATTATCTCTGTTTTATCATCTCCCATTACATTCTGATACGCAATCGTTTTTAAATGAATGAATTTTTCGGGATTTTCAATGGCATAAAGTGCATCGTCCAAACTTGGATTAATTGCCTTAAAAAGTTCTTCTTCTATTTTCTCTTCCGGCAAGCTTTCTACATCTATACTTGATTGAGTCGTACTACAGCCGGCCATAACTCCGCATACTATAAATAGAAAAATCACCACAGTCATTAACACTTTTTTTCTATAAATTCTCAGCATATCTGTCCTCATTCAGCAGCCTGGATTCTAAATCTTCCTGCTCGCTCATTCCTATCCCCTTTATTTCATAGAAAACAACTTGTCATAATCTATTATACATGAAATCTATGGAGACGGAAGAAAGTTTTCGCGGTTTTGCCGCGGCAATTTTAGTCTCTATACTATATAACAATTTTCAGAGCAAAAATGGGACAAGAATTTAAAAAAAGTATAGAATCAAGCTATATCATACGCCCGACTCTATACTCGTCTTACAATCTATAATATAATGCAGATAAAGTAATCCTTTCCCTCGTTGCTTATCTTCTGCAGAGATTTCTGCACTTTTATCTGCAGGCTTTCCGGCATAGCCGTCAGCTTGCCGTCCATTTGCTCAGCCACAAGTTCCTGCAGGGACTTGCCGAAGAGATTGGTGTCCCAGATATCGCCGCCCTCTCCGCAGTCAGAAGCGCTGTCAAATTTCTCCATCAGATAGTTTGCCAGGTCAACGGACTGCTGCTCGGTTCCCACAATAGGGGATATTTCCGTGCTGATATCGGTCCTCACCATATGCAGGCACGGCGCGGAGGCTACCAGGCGGACGCCGAACTTGTTGCCCTGCTTGAATACCTCAGGTTTTCCCAGATTCATCTGAGAAATCTTAGGGTGAACGATTCCGTAGCCGGCCGTTCTGACTTTTTCCAAAGCCTCTGCCATATCGTCATAGGCAGCCTTTGCCCCTGCATATTCCCGAAGAAGCAGAAACAGCTCTCTGTCGTTTCTCACCGGCTGGCCCAAAAGTTCCTCCATAATCTGATAATAAAGTCCGTCCTGCAGCTTGATATCCACATAGACCCTGCCGGTAGCCATTTCACAGCTTACAATATCGGCCTGCTTTACATGCTGGTTGGCGGAGATAACCGCCGCGCTGCCCTCTACGCTGCTGATGGTATCCAGAGAATCCATCCATGCCCGTACAGTCTCCACCAGACCTGCTTTGATATAGTGGTCCGGAGAAAGAGCGTCCATGTATTCCGGCAGGTCGATAAAGACTTCGCTGACAGGAAACTGTTTTAGAAGCTCATCGAAAATCCGCTTCGGTACTTCCTGGTCCATGGTGGCACAGTTAGCCAGAATCACAGGCGCACTGTGCTTAATCTGCAGCTTTTTGGCAAGGTCTCTGGCTTTAGCCGACTCCGGCTCGCTGCTGTTTAGTACCACTACAAAAGGTTTCCCCAGGGCTTTCAGCTGAGAGATAGTCTTTTCCTCCGCTTTCACGTAGTTTTCCCGCGGAATCTCTCCAAAACTTCCGTCGCAGGTAATCATAATTCCTACAGTCGAGTGGTCGGTAATAACTTTCTCTGTTCCTCTTTCTGCCGCCTGCTCGAAAGGCATCTGCTCGGTATCCCAAGGGGTTTTCACCATGCGGCTTCTGCCCTCCTCCTGATGTCCCAAAACCCCGGGAATCAGATAGCCCACACAGTCTACCAGACGTATGGACATAGAGGCGTTATTGATTTTCACCTTGACCGCTTCTTCCGGCACAAACTTAGGCTCGGTAGTAGTAATGGTTCTGCCGTCTCCGCTCTGGGGCAGCTGGTCAACTACTCTGGTTCTGACATATGTATTTTCAATGCCCGGTACAACAAACAGCTCCATAAATCTCTTGATAAATGTAGATTTACCTGTTCTGACAGGGCCTACTACGCCGGCATAGATTTCACCGCCGGTTCTCTCCGCTATACTCTTGTAAATATTTCCATCAGTCATACCTTCATCCTCTTTCTCACATAACTCTACAAGTATCTTATGCCGGAATACGACGATTATAACCATGCTGATGAAAAAACGGTATGCTAAAATCCCTTAAATGGGATGTTTAGCATACCGCAAATCACAATTTAGCATGAAATTCCCCTGTCACAGAGACGGCATTCCATACTGAATCGCATTGACGATGGCCGCGGCGATATTGCTGCCGCCTTTACGGCCTCTTGCCACGATGGCAGGAACCCCAAGCTGGATAATCTTTTCTTTTGATTCCACCACGTTGACAAAGCCTACGGGAACTCCGATTACTGCCGCCGGCTTCAGCTTCCCCGCTTTCACCAAATCATAGATAGAAAGCAGTGCCGTAGGAGCATTGCCCACTGCAAAGACAACGGGTCTGTCCAGCCTAGCAGCTTTTTCCATGCTGACCAGAGAACGGGTCACACCTCTTTCTCTTGCTTCCTCTGCCACGTCATCGTCACCGATAAAGCAAAGAACCTGCCCGCCGTACTTCTCAATGCGCTTCTTGTTGATACCCGCCTGGGCCATTTTGGTGTCGGTGACGATATAGGCGCCGCTTCTGATTGCCTGCTGCACCTGTTCTATGACTCCCTCTGTAAAGTACATGCTGTCCGCGTACTCAAAATCTGCGGAGGTGTGAATACAACGCTTGATAACCGCCTCGTAACGGGGGTCCAGCTGTTTATCTCCTAAAATTTCACCGATAATTTCAAAACTCTTGGCCTCAATCTGGTCCGGTCTGATATTTTCTATTTTCATTATCCTTCAATACCTGCCCTTGCTGGAATTCCCTTATCAAAAGGGTGTTTTACCTTGTCGATTCTGGACACATAGTCTGCCAGTTCAACAAGTTCATCTGTCGGATATCTGCCGGTGAGCACCACTTCCAGCTGCTCAGGTCTGTTCCGCAGAAAGTTTACGATAAGCTGCTCGTCCAGGAGACCCGCTTCGATAGCGCCCAGACACTCATCCAGAACCAGCATATCATAGCGGTTCCCTTCCAGCAGCTTTACCATGTCGTCAAACTGCTGTCTGTTATTTTCTCTGGTTTCAGCTTTTTCCTCCTCTGTCATCTGGAAAGAAAACTTTTTAACAGGTTTTGTACCCATTACCTCAACACCAGGCAAACTTCTGAGAATCTTCAGCTCGCTGCTGTCTCCGGATTTCAGAAACTGCATGAACAGAACCCGCAGACCGTAGCCGCAGGCCCTGACAGTAAGGCCTACAGAACAAGTGGTCTTGCCTTTCCCCTCTCCGCAGTAAATATGCACCAATCCTAAATCATTCTTTTTCATCTCTGTTCTCCTTATTTTATCAGGCTGTAAATCAAATCCATATCCAGAGCCTCCCGCAGACCGTCCGCCAGAATATCATACTGACTCTGTTTATAAGCGTCCACGTCAAAGGCTTTTACGTCGGAAAAATCCAGCCCTTTGGCAGAAAGCAGCGCTTTTACCACAGACAGGGCGATTTCCTCCTTGTCAAAGAGGCCGTGGATGTAGGTCCCATATACATTACCCTCGTTTATAATATTGCCGCCTGCGCCGGACACGCCCATGTGGATTTCATATCCCTGATAGGTCTTACCGGAAAGCTGGGCAAAAATACCGTCTACATCAGATAATACCCCTGCAGCGTTGGTTCTAACCTTTTCATTTTCAAAAACCGTGCTGTGGGGTAAAAGTCCGATACCGCTCATGGAACCGCCATGCTCTACGCCGTAAGGGTCCGACAGGGACTGACCCAGCATCTGAAATCCGCCGCAGATACCGAAGATAGGCTTGCCCTTGGCGTGGAATTTGAGCAGTGCCGCTTCAAGACCCGACTGCCGCAGCCAAAGCAAATCGGCCATGGTGTTTTTCGTCCCGGGCAGAATCACAAGGTCGGGATTTCCAAACTCGCCTACAGAGCCCACGTAGCGTACCTCTACGCCGTCTATGTATTCAAAAGCATTGAAGTCGGTAAAATTGGAGATTCTCGGTACCCGAAGCACTGCGATATCTACCAGCGCGTCTCCCTTTCTGCCTGCGAAGCGGTCAGTCAGACTGTCTTCATCGTCCAAATCCAGGTTCATATACGGCACCACTCCCGCTACCGGCACGTGAATGATATCCTCCAGCATCCGAAGACCCGGCTCCAGAATCGTAACATCGCCTCGGAACTTGTTGATGATAACGCCCTTGACTCTCGCCCGTTCCTCCTCGTCAAAGAGCAGCATAGTGCCTGCCAAAGATGCAAATACGCCTCCCCGGTCGATATCCCCTACCAGAAGCACCGGCGCATCGGCCATCTTCGCCATGCCCATGTTGACAAGGTCGTCCTCCTTCAGATTGATTTCGGCAGGGCTTCCCGCCCCTTCCATGACAATCACGTCGTAGTCCCTTCTGAGACTGTCAAAGGCCTCTCGGATATTCTCTCTGAACTTACCTTTCTCTTTATAAAAATCCTTCGCCGATAGATTTCCGTAAACCTCACCGTTGACAATGACCTGGGAACCCTGGTCGCTGGTCGGCTTCAAAAGGATGGGATTCATTCTGCAGTCCGGCTCAAGGCCGCATGCTTCCGCCTGCATCACCTGGGCCCTGCCCATTTCCATACCGTCCTTAGTGATATAGGAATTTAAGGCCATGTTCTGCGCCTTAAAAGGCGCCACCTTATAACCGTCCTGTTTGAGTATTCTGCAGATACCTGCCGTCAGCACACTCTTGCCGGCGTTGGAACAGGTACCCAGCACCATAATCGTTTTAGCCATATCAATCATCCTCACTTCTCGCTAATCTTTTTTAGACAACGGAGAAAGTACTCGTTCTCCTCTCTGGTTCTGACTGCGATTCTATAGTAGTGCTCGTCCAGCGTGATATAGTTGCTGCAGCTTCTGACCATAATATCAAACTCCCCAAGGGGGGCTATCAAATCCTGTTGGCTTCGGAAAAAAATGTAGTTGGCTTTCGTATTATAGACTTGATATCCCATACGCTTCAGTCCATTTAAGAGGAATTCTCTGTTTTCTTTAATGTATTTTTTTGACCTTTCGATGAAACCGGTCAGCTTCAGGGCCGCACATCCCGCCTTTGAGGCTGTGGTAGATACCGGCCACGGCTGCAGGGTCTGCCTGATTTTCTCAGCGTCGTTTACATCACCGCAGACGCAGTACCCCAGCCTGAGTCCCGCCATGGCGTAAAGCTTAGTAAAAGCTTTTAAAATCATCACGTTTTCCATCTCGGAAATGCAGTCCATCACCGAATACGCTTCCTCCTGGTCCATCAGCTCTGTGAAGCACTCGTCGATAACCAGGGTTACGCCGCATTTCCTGCACTTTTCGGCCAGGTCCAGCATCAGCCCTCTCTCCACCGGTATGCCCGTAGGATTATTGGGATTGCAGATGAACATCATATCCAAACTGTCGTCCACCGCCTGCAAAATTTCCCGGTCCGGCTCAAAGCCCTTGTCCTCAGTCAGAAAAAAATGCCCAACTTGGCAGCCCGCCGTCTCCAGGGCCTGCTGATATTCGGAAAAAGTCGGTGAAACCAGCAGCGCCTTTTGGGGCCTCAAGGCTAAAGGAATGCGGAAAATCACATCTGCAGCGCCGTTGCCGCCGCAAACCTGCCCGGCGCTGACGCCGTGAAACCGGCTGATGGCCTCCGTCAGTTCTCTGTTAAAAGGGTCAGGATAACTCTCATATTTATCGATGTTATCTACGACAGCCTGCTTTACCTCCTCCGGCATGCCCAGAGGATTCAGGTTGGCAGAAAAATCGTAGACCTTGTGGTCGAATTTGTAAATGTTTCCGCCGTGTATTTCTTTCATCATAAAAGCACCAAAATTGTTCTGATTCCTTCAAAGACCACCAGACAGATAACAGCCGTCCCATACATGAGCCGGCAGGCCCTTGGAATATCCTCTGCTTCTATCTCTCTGTTGTCGTCTCCGATGGTTTTCTTCTTATAAAGCTTTCCAAAATAGTAAGCGTCCCCCGCCAGCTGCAGGTTCAGCGCGCCGGCACAGGCCGACTCGGGGTGAGCGCTGTTGGGGCTGGCGTGATTATGCCTGTCCCGAAGGTATATCTTCCACGCGTTTTTTCCGTCAAAGCCTGTGAAAAACCCACTGACTACCATAGCTAAAGCGGTAATTCTGGCGGGTATATAGTTGAACACATCGTCTGCCAGAGCGGAAAAACGCCCGAAATAAAGGTATTTATCGTTCTTGTACCCAACCATGGAATCCAGGGTGTTGACGCCTTTATATAAAAATCCCAAAGGCGCGCCGCCTATGACCATAAACAGCATGGGAGCAATGACCCCGTCCGAAGTGTTTTCCGCCACAGTTTCCACCACAGCCTTCGTTATCTGTTTAAAATCCAGATGTTCTGTATCTCTTCCTACAATCCAGGAGAGGTATTTTCGGGAGCCTGCAAGGTCTTTGGCCTTGATGGGCTCATATACCCGCATGCTCTCGGTTTTCAGGGATTTGGCGGCAAAAATCTGATAGCAGAATATGGTCTCAACAATGTATTCCGCCCAGGGACTTACCAGCGCAAGTCCTTTCAGGAGAAGAAAAGGCACGGCAAAGGACAGCCCTGTCACCAAAAACCAAAGCACTGCGCCGCCCACAAGTTCTCCCCGCTGACTTTTGGGAAAGACCCGCCGCAGAGCTTTCTCGCCGCCGCTAATCAACTTTCCGATAAGGCAAACCGGATGAGGAAGCCACCTGGGGTCTCCAAGAAGCAAATCCAGCACAAATCCGGCGGCCACTATGATAATCAGCTTCATACCCCGGCTCCTTCTCTAAATCTGCTGCAGGCTCTGACGAAACTCTCCGCAAAGGCGATATTGCTCCAAAGATGGAGGTGGGGATAACCGGCGTAAAGAGTTTCTCCTGCTTCGCCGGTGAGCCAGGTTCTGGTGCCTTTCACCGCTGTAAATCCGTCGCCGTAGCAGTCGGTGTCGCTGTAGTGAAACTCGTGGCAGCGAATTTCCTCCCCCGCCTTGCAAAGCAGATTGTCCCGATTGGCTTTCAGGGTTTTATAGCCGAACCTGACAAGCCCCTCAGTCATATGGGAATTTCCGGAAAGAACGCCTGCCATCTCATAGGTCTTCTCCCCTCTGGTAATGGAATTACCGAGATACATAAATCCGCCGCATTCTGCGTAGACCGGCATACCCGCCGCCGCGGCTTTTCTGACGGCTCTCAGCATCTGCTTGTTTTCTGAAAGCTGCTTCAGATACTCTTCAGGATAACCGCCGCCCAGAATCAGCCCGCATACCCCTTCAGGCAGTCTTTCGTCATGGAGGGGCGAAAAAGGCACCGGCTGCACCCCAAGGTTTCTCAGCAGCTTGAAATTATCCTCATAATAAAAACAAAAGGCTTTATCCCTGGCAACTGCCACGGGTACCGGCTGCCGGCTCACCGCTCTGACGGAGATTTCCTCGTACTCAAGAGGCGGAGCGCTTTCAGAAAGCTTAAGAAGTCCCTCCAAATCAAGAGAGGAAGCCGCCGCCTTTCCCAGGGCCTCCATCTTCTCCCTGAGGTCCGAAACCTCCTCCGCCGTCACAAGGCCCAGATGCCTGCTTCCTATCTCCGCTTCTTTTATCGGCGGCAGATAGCCGTAGACCCTGACCGGCAGGTTTTCTTCTATCATTTTCTTGTAAACCGGATACATGGCTTTGGAGCAGTGATTGAGAATCACACCTTTCACGTGATTGGGCCCAAAGTTAAGATAGCCTGACAGCTCTGCCAGAAGTGAACGGCTTTTGCCTTTGACCCCTGTCACCAGAACCTGAGGCGTCCCTGTAACCCGGGAAATATGATTGGCGGAAAAGCTGTCGTCTTCAAAGCCCAGGCCGTCGTACATGCCCATGACCCCCTCGATGACTGCGTATCCGGTGCCCCCGGCGAAGCCTTCCAGTTCTTTCATGGCGTCAGCCAGCAGATATTTTACCGTATTTTCACCGCAGAGAAATAAATCCAGATTTCTGGACTTTGTACCCAGAATCTCGCTGTGAAACATAGGGTCGATATAGTCGGGCCCGCACTTGAAGCTGACCGGCTTCAGACCTTTATCCGACAAAGCCTTTAACAGGGCGCAGGTAACGGTGGTCTTGCCGCAGCCGCTGCCGGTGCCTGCCAGCATGATTCTGTTTATCTGACTGTTTTTCTTCACCATGTTTCCTTCCTTTAATGATGTAGACCGGATTTTCAGCTTTCATCAGGTGATATCCTCCCAGCTTCTGCGCCGAAGAAATGCCGGCGCAGGTGATTTCCGTATCCAGCGCAAGTTCTTTACATACGTCTATGGCCCGGGAAATGGTTTCCAAGGTCACAGCGGTAATGACAAAGACCGCTTCCCGGTTTCTTTCCAGGACTGCGCTGATAATCGCCTTCAGATTTCCCGTGGTGCCGCCGATAAACACCTTATCCGCCGGTGGGAACTGGGAAAGTCCTTCAGGGGCCAGGGCCTCTTTGACCACGATGTTTCGTATGCCCGTTTTAGCCATATTTTCTCTGACAAGTTCAATGGCGTAGTCCTCTTTTTCCACAGCATAGACCGTGGATTCGCAGGCCTTCAGGGCCATGGCGCAGGTTACGGAGCCTGTACCGGCGCCCACGTCGTAAACCACATCGGAGGGAGCAATTTCCAAAGCAGCCACCGACAAATTTCGGATAGCTTCCTTCGTCATAGGGCTCTTTCCCCTTATGAAGTCGCTATCTTTCAGGGTTTTATATCTGTTTACATAATTTTTGTTTTCGACAACTAATACAGCCAAATCATCAAAGGTCATCTCGGCCAAGTCCGCCGGCCTTCCGGTGATGATTCGCTCTTCCTCAAGAGACAGATTTTCACCTGCATACAAGGTGACCTCTGTAAGTCCGGCCTCAAGGAGCTGCCTTGCAATATCCTGAACCCGCAGAGCGCCTCCTGTCAGGGCGAAGACCTTTTCGTTGTAGCAGACATAAGGGACGATGGACTTGTCTCTACCGTGAAGGCTGACAAGCTTTATCTCCTCATATCCCATTTTCAGCTTCGCCATAAAGCAGGACACGCTGCTGATACCGCTGACAAACTCCACCAAAGCCTCCGGTCTGACCTGCTTTAAGATGGTGGAAGCGATACTGTAAAATCCGGTATCGCCGGAAGCGGCGACGCACACGGTCATATCCTCTTCAATATTGCTGTTGATATAGGAAATGGTATCTGAAACCCCCATGACCTGTACTTTATCGGTAAGAGCAGAAAGAGGCTCGTAAAGTCTTCTGGCTGTCAGCACCAGGTCGGCCTTTTCTACAGCTTCTTTCATCTGCTTCGTATAGAGGTCCTCTGCGCCGGGACCTGCTCCTGCAACAATTACTTTCATAACATTCCTTATTTCTGCAGCGCCTTTTCATAGGCGTTAATGGTGAAATCCAGTTCTTCCCTTGTGAAGCAGCTGTTCACAAACATAGCTTCATACTGTGACGGTGCCACGTAAATACCTGAATCAAGCAGCGCTCCGAATACGTGGCTGAAGCCTTTGGTATCGGAGGTGCAGGCGCTGTCGTAGTCGGTGACCGGCTCTTTGGTATAGAACATGCAGACCAGAGAGCCGATGTGATTTACGGTAAAGCCGCTGACTTTGGCAAGTCCTTCTGCCAGATACTGTCCCATTTGGTTGATACGGTCGTAGATGCTCTTATCTTCCAGCAGCTGTTTTAAGGTTGCGATACCTGCTGTCATGGCAATGGGATTTCCCGACAGGGTTCCTGCCTGGTAAACGCTGCCCAGCGGGGAAACACACTCCATGATTTCCTTTCTGCCGCCATAGGCTCCTACCGGCATGCCGCCGCCGATAATCTTTCCGTAAGTCACAAGGTCCGGTGTTACGCCGAAATATTCTGCGGCGCCGCCGAAAGCCAGCCTGAATCCGGTGATAACCTCATCGAAGATAAGCAGGGCTTTGTACCGGTCGCACAAGTCTCTCAGTCCCTTGAGAAAGCCGGGACCTGCAGGAACCACGCCCATGTTGGCTGCAGTGGGCTCTACAATGACGCATGCGATATCGTCCCTGTTTTTTTCCATCAGAGTCTCTACGCTGGTCAGGTCGTTATACCGGGCCAGCAGTGTATCCTGGGCCGCGCCGGCCGTCACGCCTGCGCTGTCCGGGTCGCCGAAGGTCATGGCCCCCGACCCTGCCTTTACCAGCATGGCGTCGCTGTGGCCGTGATAGCAGCCTTCAAATTTGATAATCTTGTTCTTTTTCGTAAAGCCTCTGGCAAGGCGCAGAGCGCTCATCACAGCCTCGGTTCCGCTGTTTACCATGCGAATCATCTCCACGTGGGGAATGTTTCCGCAGATTAACTCGGCAAGTTCCACTTCAAGCTCTGTGCACGCGCCAAAGCTGAGACCTTTTTCCACTCTTTTCTGTACCGCGGCGATGACCTTCGGGTCGGCGTGACCCAGAATCATCGGCCCCCAGGAGCCTACATAATCCAGGTATTCCTTTCCTTCCACATCGTAAATCTTATTGCCGCAGGCTTTTTCAATAAAGCGAGGGGTCAGTCCTACGGATTTAAAGGCTCTGACCGGGCTGTTGACGCCGCCTGGCATAACCTCTTTCGCTCTGTCAAATAACTGCTGTGAACTCTTCATTAACCGATATCTCCTCTCTTGATTGCCTCTGCAATTTCTTTTGCATAGTAGGTCATGATGATGTCTGCGCCGGCCCGGTACATGGAGGCCGCAGTTTCGCACATGAGGCCGTACTCGTCTACCAATCCGGCTTTTCCGGCGTTTTTAATCATGGCGTATTCGCCGCTGACGCTGTAGGTTGCAATGGGCAGGTTGGTATGATAGGAAAGTTCTTTTATCACATCCAGATAAGACAGAGCCGGTTTTACCATGAGAATATCCGCACCTTCCGCTTCGTCGATGGCAGCTTCTTTCATACCCTCCTTCACATTGTGAAAGTCCATCTGATAGGTTTTACGGTCGCCGAAAGCCGGTGCGGAGCCTGCCGCTTCTCTAAAAGGACCGTAGAACTTGGAGGCGTATTTAACAGCATAGCTCATGATAGGCGTATTCTTAAAGCCATTTTCATCAAGCCCTGAGCGCAGAGCCGCAATATGTCCGTCCATCATGTCCGAAGGCGCGACCATATCCGCACCTGCTGCCGCATGGGAAACGGCCGTAGCCGCCAGATACTTCAGAGTTTCATCGTTGTCCACATCGTGACCGCAGAGAATCCCGCAGTGACCATGGGAAGTATATTCGCACATGCACACATCGGTTATGACGTATACCTCGTCCTTATATTCTTCTTTGATGGCCCGGACTGCCTGCTGAACCACACCGTTTTCCGCATAGGCCTGGCTGCCCTTTTCGTCCTTTTCCTTTGGAATGCCGAATAACAGCACCTTATCGACGCCCCGTTCAAGACACTGGTCTATGACTTCTTTTGCACGGTCCGGACTATAGCGGTACTGTCCTTCCATGGCGGAAATCTCAGCCTTGATGTCCGTTCCCTCCTCAAAAAAGATTGGGTAAATCAAGCTGTCCTTTGATACTCTTGTTTCTCTCACCATACCGCGAACAAGGGGGTTGGCTCTCAGTCTTCTTGGTCTGTTAATCATCACATTCACTCCTTATCTTCTCTACCATATGGTCTATGGTAGCCTTCTCCGCTATAACGGTCTCAAAGCCGAATTTTGCTGCTTCCGCCGCTGTCTGTTTCCCGATGCACACAGCCGTCGTCCCCGCAAAATTCTCTCGGTTCTGGGTTTTGACAAAGCCGTCTACGCAGGACTTGCTGGTAAAGGTCACGTAATCCCAATCCTCCGGATTGGCAATTTCCTCGTGGTCCACATAGGAAGTCTCGTAGACCGGATAATCCAGATACGGGATGTTCGCCTTGTCAAGAGCCTCCGTCAAATCGGCAGTTCCGATTTTAGCCCGCAGCAGAATGACCCTGTTGCTTTGGTCTGCAAAACCGGCAGACACCATTTCTCTGCCCAGTGTCTCTCCGTCGTAAACAGACGGCACGAAATCCGCCCGAAGCCCAAATTCCCGCAAAGCTGCCGCCGTAGCGCTGCCGATACATGCAATTTTTTTGCCGTAAACCGCCCGGGCGTCTCTGCCATTCTCAAAGAGCCAGCAGAAAAATGAACGAACCCCCTCGGCGCTGGTAAATACCAGACGGTCATATGCTTCAAAAGGCGGAGCCATAGGCCGGATAAACTGGGTACGGATGCACGGATACAGCCTGGTTTCAGCTCCCAAATCCCTCAGCTTTCCCTCAAGGACGGAGGCCTTGCTCCTTGGCTGAGTCACGAGAATTTTTTTACCTTTCAGAGGCCTTTCCGTAAACCAGTCAAAGCGGTCTGACAGGGAGCAGACTTTTCCTACGGCGATGACCGCAGGAGACTTGACTCCATTTTGGCGAACTACATCTTCTATATGGGCCAGATCAGAGATGAACTTTCTCTGCTTGGCGTAGGTTCCGTTCTCAATAACGGCACAGGGCATGTCAGCTTCCATACCTGCGTCCGTCAGACCTTTGGCAATGGCTCCCACAGTGGAGACGCTCATCATAAAGATAAGGGTTCCTCTGAGGCGGACCAGGGCTTCAAAATCAATGGAAAGCTGAGCCCCCTTCTTTGCGTGACCGGTAATAATGTGCAGAGACGAGCAAAAGTCCCTGTGGGTCACCGGAATACCCGCATAAGCAGGAACGGAGATGGACGAAGTGATACCCGGCACCACCTCAAAAGGAATGCCGTTTTCAGCAAGGAGTTCCAGCTCCTCACCGCCTCTTCCAAAGACGAAAGGGTCTCCTCCTTTGAGACGGACCACTGTTTGTCCTGCCTCTGCCTCCCGAAGCAGGATTTCGTTGATTTCCTGCTGGGGCACCGGATGATTGCCCACATTCTTTCCTACGTCGATGAGCCGGCAGTTTGCCGGAATCAGGTCCATGATGCTCTCGCTGACCAGCCGGTCGTAAACGATAACATCGGCTTCTCGAAGAAGGCCTGCGGCCTTAAGGGTAAGAAGGTCCTTGTCGCCGGGACCTGCTCCTACTAAATATACCTTTCCGCTCATTTTCCGCCTCCTTTCATGGTCAGCGCAAGGTGTTTTCCCAGCGCCTCGCCCTGATATTTATTTCCTTTGATTTCCTCGATATACTGTTTTTCATCATCGTCCACATAGTAGCCTCTGATGGTGATTTCCTCTCCCTTTATTACGGCATAGGCTGCCACCGGAGAACTGCAGCCGCCGTCCAAAGTCCGCACAAAGCTTCTTTCCGCAAGGGCGATAAGCCTGGTCTCTTCGTCGGCAAAATCCGCAAGAAAAGGCGCCTCATACCCCTTTCTGCCCTGAACCGCCAGGATTCCCTGACATGCCGCAGGGAGAATTTCCTCAGGAGAAAACACCTTGCTGATTCGCTCTGAAAGTCCCAGCCGTCTGATACCGGCATAGGCCAGGATGACAGCGTCGTACTGTCCTTCGTCCAGCTTTCTGAGTCTGGTCTGTACGTTGCCTCTGACAGGCCTGATATCTGCCCCGGGATAAAGGTTCAGCGCCTGCAGCTTTCTTCGCTTAGAGGAACAGCCGATAACCGGCTTTTCCGGCAGAGCCGAAAGCCCCTGTCTCAGAATCAGAACGTCCCTGGGGTCTTCTCTCCTGGAAAAGGCCAAAAGAGGTAATTCCTCGGGTACCTCCATGGGCATATCCTTCAGACTATGTACGGTTAAATCCACTTTCTCCTCTACAAGGGCTTTATCCAGTTCCTTGACGAAAAGTCCCTTGCCGCCAATCTGATCCAGTGTTTTATCTAAAATGATGTCGCCGGTGGTCTTCATGGTTACTAAGCTGACATCAATACTGCTGTCAAAGCTTCTGATGGCGTCGATAACCATTTCTGACTGAATCACGGCCAGCTTACTCTCCCGGCTTCCTACTATTACTTTCATCAGTACGCCTTTCTCTCTATGATTTCTCTTACTTTTTTGGCTGCCCTTCTGGTAGCTTTGTGGTCCGCGCCGCTGCCCACAAGACCGGCAGTAACCTCTTCTCCCGCTGCGATGGCAGGAAAATAGAAAGTACATTCCTCTCTGTTGTCGCAGACGCTGACTAAAATATTTCTTTCTCTGGCGCAAGCGCCAATCCGGCGGTTCACCTGTCTGTCGTCAGTACAGGCAAGAACCATATAGCAATCTCTGAGATATTTTTCCTGGTAAGGTTCTGTAATCAGATTGATTCTGCCTTCTGCCGCCAGGCTTTTCAGCTGTTCCGATACCAAAGGGGCCACCACCGTAACCTGAAAGTCAAACTCCATCAGAGTCCGGACCCTTCTGGTTGCAATGGCGCCTCCGCCGAATACAGTCGCCTTTTTTCCTTCAGACGGCACAAAGACCGGGAAATACCTATTCTTCATAAAATGTCTCTGCCTTTCTCATTACCTCTTCAAAGGAAAGCCCTGTCTCCTCCCGGGGTCTGCCGATGACGATGATTCTGCAGCCTGCCTCAAGGCACGCCAGCTTATCCTCAAAACCTCCCGGCTTTCCCGTGTTCTTTGTCACAAGCCATCTGCACCCGTATTGATGCATCACAGCCAGGTTCATCTCCTTGGTAAAAGGGCCCTGCATTCCGATGATGTTTTTGGATGCGACGCCGGCTTTCAGACAGCTTTCAATAGACTCCGAAGTAGGCAGTACCCTTGCCGCCACCCGCTGTTCCATGTCTTTGATGCCGCTGTACTTTCCAATCTCCTTGGCGCCGGTGGTCAGAAGGACTCTGTCGCCATCTTGATTGAGTATTTCCACCGCCTCTTCAATGGAGTCGACCAGAACAATGCCCTCACGGTCGGTGCTTCCTTCTCTGCGCAGAAGGCGGAGACAATCCACGGAGAGCTTCCCGCAGGCCCTTTTGATATTTTCACTGACCAGGGCCGCATAGGGATGGGTGGCGTCGATAACAAGGCCGTAATCGCCTCCTGCCAGCAGTTTCTCCATAGCCCCAAGGTCCAGCCTGCCTTCTATGACAGAAAGCCCCCGGATATCCGTCAGCATGGAACTGCCGTACTCGGTGGCTACGCAGAAATCAGCCCGGTTCTGCCAGCCTCTTTCTGCAAATTCCTTTGCCAGCTGATGCCCCTCATAGGTACCGGCAAAGACCAGTATTTTTTTGTTCTTATACGCCTTTATATCCACGTGGTGTTACCAGCTTTCCGTTGATGACTTTCGTCTGACTGTTTCCCACAAAGACGGTGGTAAACATGTCGATATCTTCGTTGTTTTTCAAATCGGCCAGGGTGCAGACCACAGAGGTCTCCCCCTCCCGTCCGATGTTTTTCACATAGCCGCATGGAGTATCCCAGCTTTTGAAAGGGCTCATAATCTCCGCCGCCTTGTCTATGTAGTCGTGACGTTTCTTGCTCTTTGGGTTGTACAGACAGACCACAAAGTCCGCCTCTGCTGCCAGAGCCAGTCTTTTTTCTATCTTTTCCCACGGGGTTAAAAGGTCCGACAGGGAAATCACCGCAAAATCGTGAATGAGCGGTGCGCCCAGAACTGCCGCTCCGCTGCAGGCTGCTGTAATGCCCGGCACAGTGACAATTTCCACCTGCGGATATCCCTCCGCCACTTCAGCCATAACACCCGCCATGCCGTAAACCCCGGCGTCGCCGCTACAGACAAAGGCTACGGTCTTACCCTCTAAGGCGGCTTCAAGGGCCATCTTGCAGCGGTCTACCTCCTGCTTCATGGCAGTTGACCTTACTTCCTTTCCCTGGGTCAGTTCTTTGACTAAATCCACATACAGCGTATATCCTACGACAACATCGCTTTCTGCAATAGCAGCTTCAGCCTGCGGCGTCATGTATTCTCTGTTTCCCGGGCCGATGCCCACTACGTATATTTTCATCAGATAACCTCTTTCGCAAGACGCTCCCGGTAACTGTACCACTTGTGGAAGTCGTCCATGTATTTGTCTATAATTGCTTCAATTTCTCTCATCTGTTCTTCCTGGCGGGCGTCCCGCACATCTCTGCCCAGGGTATCGATATCGTAGTACCGCACATGGGAGAGCTCTTCCACCTTAGGGTCGATGTCCCTGGGCACAGCCAGGTCGACAAAGACCTCCGGTACCCTTTCCATTTTTCTTACCTCTTCAAAAGACACCGTATAGTGGGGACTAAGGGTCGCACTGACTACTGCGTCCGATTCCGAAAGGGCCTGGTAACGGTCTCCGTAACCTACGGTCTTCACGCCGGCCGGTACGATATTTTTTCCATGTCTGTACTGGCGCAGAGTCATGGTCGGCTCGAAACCTTCCTTTGCCAGAAGTTCAGCCACCAGCCGTCCAATCATACCGTTGCCGATAACCAGCACTTTCTTCAGGGCCGGATTGGTACGGAGCAGCTTGACTGCCCTTGAGGCAGTGGAATTGTCGTCCACTTTAAAATCTATCAGGGTTTTAACTTTTTTCCCCGCACTGACGCCGTTTCGGAAGACTACATTGAGTATGGTATCCGTGGCTTCTGCTTTCTGGGCGGTTTTCAATGCGTCGTCTACCTGAGTTACAATCTGGTCGTCTCCCCAAATCTGGGACTCTGCACCTGCCGCCACCTTGCACAGATGGACGATGGCTTTGTCCCCTGTCAGGGTCTTGTACATATGAGTATAGTTATTATATTCTACGCCGATGGCTTCGCAGAGCTCTCTGAACGGGTTCAGAAAGGCCCCTTCTTTCAGGGACAGATAGAGCTCCGTTCGATTGCATGTAGCGATAAGTACTGCGCCCAAAACCTCTTTCTTTGCTTTCAGCTTATCATATATGGCTGTCGTCTGGGTCTTGGTGCAGGAGAAAACCTCTCGTTCTCCCAGCCCCGCCATGTTGTAATCTATATATGACATGATGATATTCAAAATTTACACTTCCAATCTCTCATAGCCAGGGCGCAGGTACAACCGCCTCCGCTGGTCTTCGATAATATTTTTGTTCCGTAATTGCTGGCCAGCACCGCACTGCGCTCACAGACGTTGTCCACGCCGGTCACCGATTTGACCAGATTGGACGATGGGAAATTCCCCTGTACTTCCTGCAGTTCTTCCGCCGTATAGGTGACAAAAGGAATCCTGTATTTATCACAGAAAGCCAGAATGCAGGCTTCGTTTTTTTTCAGTTCTATAGAAGCCAGCTGTTCTACCGCCTCCACGGCCACATGCTTTTCTGAAAGCTGCTTCAGGATAAATCTTTCAAAGGCCTCCGCACTGACTCCTTTGCGGCATCCTGCGCCTATGGTAACGATGCGGGGCACCAGATTCAGAGTATTGGCATAAGGCTTTTGATTTCCTGCCAGACTGATACAGATACCGGTTTCGGCTTCCTCAAGAGTCAGTGGTTCCGGCATCTCTCCCTCAAAAGGAAAGGTGCTGGAAACACCCACTTTTTCTCCCTGTAAAACTGCCGAGGAGATATTTTTAATTTTGCTGATATCCATGATATGGCAGCCGGCGTATTTACTCCAGACATCTACGGCAAACTGGCCGTTAATGTCGGTAGCGGTAGTCAGAACCAGCTCTGCACCCGTAGTCTGAGCAAAGCGGGCTGCAGCTTCATTGGCGCCGCCAAGATGTCCGGAAAGAATGGGAATGACGTACCTGCCCAGCTCGTCCATAACCACCACCGCCGGGTCCCGGTCCTTGGATTTTATCAGCGGCGCGATGAGCCGAACTGCGATACCGGCAGCGCAGATAAAGAGGAAAGCGTCTTTCTTCGTGAAATTTTCCTCCAGATACTCCCTGGCGTTTCCCTTTTCTTTACGAAATATGTCGGTATGACAAGTCTTCTTCAAATCTTCTGCAATTTTTTCCGCCAGAGTTTGTCCTCTGGCTGTAAAGGCCAGAATACCGATATTTTCCATTACTTTGTCGCCTCTCTAAACAAGTGGGTAAATGACGGATCGTACAGTTTGGACCGTTCGTATTCGCTGCCCAGAAATCCGCCTACCATAATCAGGGCCATCTTGTTAACGCCATTTTCCTCCGCTGCCTTGGCGATATTCTTTACCGTGGTGCGAATGACTTTTTCGTCAGGCCAGGTGGCTTTATACACGATGGCCGCCGGAGAATCAGCGTCATAGCCGCCGGCAATGAGTCTTTCCGAAAGCTCAGCCAGCATGGTGGAGGTCAAAAAGACCACCATGGTAGCGCCATGGGCCGCCAGCTTTGAAATTTCCTCCTTTTCAGGAACCGGTGTTCTGCCTGCCATTCTGGTGAGAATGACGGTCTGACTTACCCCCGGCAGAGTATATTCTGCATTTAGAGCTGCTGCTGCACCGATAAAGGAGCTGACGCCGGGAACTGATACGTACTCCAGATTCTCTCTGTCCAGAATATCCATCTGCTCCCTGATTGCGCCGTAAATGCAGGGGTCTCCGGTGTGAAGTCTGACGACTTCCCTTCCCTTGTTTTCTTTCATTACCGAAATCACTTCTTCTAAAGTCATTTCAGCGCTGTTATATATCTTGCAGTCCTTTTTTGCATAGTCCAAAAGGGCCGGGTTTACAAGGGAACCTGCGTAAATGATAACATCTGCCTTTTTTAAAAGCTCCGCGCCTCTGACTGTGATTAAATCTGCGGCGCCCGGGCCTGCTCCGATAAAATAAATCATGTTAAATCTCCTTCTGCCTGTCTGCAGGCGGTATGATAATCAGTGAAAAGTAGCCGGACTGCTCTTTCAGGTCTTTTAAATCTCTGTAAACCTTTTCCTCTTCCATGGTAGCGCATTCTACCATCATGGCCTTTTGCTCCGCCAGCTGCTCTTTCATTTGCATAATGGATTTTCCCGACTTCATCAGCACTTTAGCACCGTCTCTCTGCTCAGCCATGGTGCCTTTATAGGTGGCGGGAATGATGTGGAGGGTTTCCTCTCCTTCGCACAGAGACGTGTTCAGACTGGCCGCTGCGCCGCAAAAGGACGGGATACCCGGCACCATGGAGGTATCGTAACCTCGCTGTGTCAGTCTGCTGTGGACGTACATGGCCGTGCTGTAAATAGCCGGATCTCCCAGAGTCAGAAAGGCCACGTCTCTGCCTTGGTCCAAAACAGCGGCGATAACATCTGCCGACCGGTCGTGGCACCTGTTCAGCTCCTCCCGTTCCTTTATCATAGGCATATGACATTCCAGGATTTCTTTGCCGCCTGTATAGGCCCGGGCAATCTTCAGGGCCACATTTTGAGCGGCGCCGCTCTTTGGAACTGCAATGACCTGACAATTCTTTATGGTGTTGATGGCTTTCACCGTGAGCAGCTCCGGGTCTCCCGGACCTATGCCCACGGCGTAAAATTTTCCCTTCATAGGCTGTTATCCTTTCGTATGGTTTCGATTAGCCGGTCTGCGCCGGAGCTTTTCATAATGTGGCTTCTGTCGGTGGTGAACAGCACCGTCTCCACCCTGACCTGCCCTTTCAGGCGAAAGTTCAGATGGTACAACACCTTCTCCAAAATCCTTTCCTTGACTGCTTCGTAATAAGGCTTTGTCCGAATCAAATCGAAAGCATCGTCGGTGGTAATACACTCGGTAATGGCCTTTACTGTAGCGCTGCTCGCGCCGCAGACAGCGCTGTGTACGCCGATAACTTCCATTCTGCCGTCGGCATAGGAAGAGTGGGTATTCATAATCCCCGCCGCCAGCTTAATCAGCTTGCCGGTATGTCCCACCAGCAAAATTTCTTCAAAGCCTTTATATTTGATGTAGTCCAGGGCCTCGCCGATATAGTTGGATACCGGCACGGCTTTTTCGATATCAAGTCCTAGGGTCTCCCTGCAGAAATCTCTGCCGTAGTTACCCGGCGCGATGAGTATCCGCTTTGGGTTTTCCTGATACTGCTTGTCTATCACTGTCTTGATGGTATCCACCAGAGCTTTTTCGCTCATAGGGTCTACGATGCCGGTGGTTCCCAGGATGGAAATCCCGCCTAATATGCCCAGGCGCGGATTATAGGTTCTGCGTCCAATCTCCTCTCCTCCCGGCGCCGAGATTTCTATATAAAGAGGCTCGCCGCCTTTTTCGTATTTGCTGCGTATCCTCTGCACATTCTCAAAAATCATCCGCCGCGGAACCGGATTGATAGCCGGCTCTCCCACGGCGCACTGCAATCCCTTTGCCGTGACAATCCCTACGCCCCGGCCTCCCAGCAGGGTAATCTCGTCCCGGGTTTCTGCAAAAGTCCCCGAAGAAATGGGATTTCGGCTGACGCAGGCCAGAATTTTGAGACCGTGGGTTGCGTCCGGGTCGTCGCCTCCGTCCTTGGTAACCCCGCAGCAAACCTTATCTTTATCCGCGTCGGTTTCGCTGACCGGCAGCACAACTTTTTCCCCCGACGGCAGCGTAATCTCTGCCTGAAACACTTTCTGTCCTGAAAAAAGCATAGCTGCTGCCGCGGCGGCCGCCGCGGCAGCACAGCTTCCGGTTGTAAAGCCGTATTTTAGTTTTTTTCCATTTTTAATGGTAAACTTCTCCATAATATCCTTTCTTCAGGCATTGCCGGAGAAATCTTCTCTGCAAATCAAAAGCCCGAATCCACAGGATTCGGGCTTAGTCATATCTCAGTGAGGTTGATTTATCAGGGCGGTTTATGTCCTCTGAAAATCTCCAAGTATTAACCTAAAACTCATATCCTGTGACTTTTATGGTCAAATATTGGGGATGTCTTCCGACTCAGACTTCACCGCTTTCTATACACCTTCCCAGGGGTATTCCCAAGTGGCCGGCCATAGCCTCGCACAAAAGCTCTGTCATTACGGCAGCAGGACTGTTCAGGACTCTCACCTGATTCCATATTACGATTTAATCAACCAATATTTTTCAATAATTATTCAACACAGAAAATTATATTACAATCAATTCAGGCTGTCAACAGCCATTTGGCCCGGCTGCAGCAGCACAGCTATAACCTTTCAAAGGCCTCCTTTGTATGCTCGGCGAAAATTTCCCGGATTGCCGGAATCTGCCCCATGCCCCGCAGTACGCACTGTACCTGATAGCCTTCCTTTTCGAGAATCCTTTTCCAGGAGTCTTCCTCATCGCTTGCCATATCGTTGTTGGCATGGTCTCCCGCCACAATCATCAAAGGCTGCAGTACCACCTTTTCGTAGCCGCCCGCCTTCAGAGAAGGAAGAATATCTTCCAAAGCAGGCTCCGCCTCCACGGTGGCGATATAGTAATGATGGAAGCCCTTTTCCCGAAGCTTGTTCTGGAGGTCCAAATATACTCTATTGGCCTTGGCGCCGGTTCCGTGTCCCATCAGTACCACCGCCGTCTTTTCTCCTGCCAGGTCCCTTGTATCCTCCGTCATCGCTTCGGCTACCTTTTCAAAGTCCCGGGCGCTGCTCAGAAGGGGTCTGCCCACGGATACGGACTCAAAGAGGTCTCTGTGCTTTTCCACATCGGACAAAAGGTCGTGATACTCTGTTCCGTCCATCAGGTGAGTCGGCTGTACCACCAGTTTCCTGACCCCGTCCGCTGCAGCGCGGCCCAGAGATTCTGCTTCGTTGTCGATGATGAGACCGTCTCTTTTTCTCAGCTTATTGATAATCATCTGGCTGGTAAAAGCGCGGCGCACCTCATAGGCCGGAAAAGCCTCCGCTATCGTTTCTTCGATGGCGTCAATGGTCACTTTTCGATTGTCATTATAGCTGGTTCCAAAACTAACCACCAGAATTGCTGTATCCTGTTCCTGCTTCATCTCTGACTCCTCCTTATTTTCCTTTGTTTTGCTTTTTCTCTTCATAGTATTCCTTCGGCGTAATGCCCAGCTGATAAAGAACATTGCCCCAGGAACCGCATTTCTCCTGCAAGGCCTGGCGCAGCTGTCTGGGCACATCTTTTTTCATCGGGATTTTTCCATTTTTCAGATAGATTCCTCTGACTGCAGCCAGGCGCTTCCTGTCATCGGTATCCAGATTTAAGACCTTGTAATAACAGCCGTAGAGGCTGTCGGAATGGCGCCTGCGGTTCTCCTCCATTCTGTGGTCGATATAAATATCGTGAAAAGGCTGCATTCTGACGATAGGTTCCAGGTCAATCTGAAACAGCGCGTTTCTCCAGGAACCGCACCGCTCTATGAGTGCCTGCTTCACCGCCGGATCGATTTCTCCGTGAAGCGGACTTCTTCCTATCCGGTAAGCAAAAGCTTTTACCGCCTCCAGCATGGTTACATACTCCGGTTCCAGATTTGAAATCCTGTGGACAAACTTCTTAAAAAACTCCTCGTCCAGCTTTGCCGCTTCGATAACGGAGGTCCAGCTGCTGTAGTACTTTTTGATATCCTTACAGTCGTCAGGTAAGTCTTTCGGATGGGGAATCCTCCCAAGCTCCCGTGCCTTTTCTCTGACCTTGGCAAGCAGCGCTTCTCGCTGAGTTCTCTCCTGCTCCATCTGCTCAAGGGTTTTCCCGCCCTTTCCTGCTGAGGCTGAAAGACCTGCAGCACGAAGGGCGTAAGGCCATTTGCCGAACCGCTGTTTGATATATTCGCGAAGCACCCAGAAAACCTCCCCCTGGGTAGGACCGTGGCCAAGCTCCTTGGCAAAAGCCCTCAGATACGCAAGCAATTCCTCGTCGGAAAAGCTTTGATAGACCAGTTTTCCCGCCGGACTTGCCATGGCATAATCCTGCCAGACGGCGGAGGTTCTGTCTTCCTGCCCATATTTTTTGTCGGGATTGCGGCTGATTTCCTCTATCAGAAGCCTCTTCCTCTGCTCTAGTTCTTTTTCTTCCACTTAGCTGTCTCCTCTGCAAGTTATTAAAATCTACATATAAAAAAACTGCAGCACAATGTACTACAGCCCGTATTTTCTGTATCTAAATGTCAAGAGGCCCGATAACCGTCAGACTCTTTCCATATTCCATGCAGGTCTTCTGGCTCGGATATCGTCGCCATGCCCACCTTCCCAGACAGTTGGCCCAGTGGTATTTCGGCATGACTCCTTCCTTACAGCGGCGGTAACCGCACAGGACTTGCACCTGTTTCCCTCTTTGCTGTTAAAACAACACATGGAATATTTTTGGTTCAGTTGTCTCGCTTCATTTTCTGTTTCCTGTGAAATTATACCACAGGAACGGGTTTTTGTATAGAAAAAGTTTCTAATTCGGACTTCTCTGAGAGATTATGGTCCTCACAAACAAGCTCAGTCCTCTCCGGGAAACTCTCCCGACCCTTTCAGCAGCTTGCTGTAGACTCGCTTCAGCATCCAGGGCTCGCTGACCCAGCTTTCCAGGGCAGCGGCATCAATCCACTTGACGCCGCTGTTTTCGTCTTCTTTCATATGTAATCTCTGCCCCTCCTCTGCCCGAAACAGATAGGTCAGATTCAGATGGAGAAGAGAAGGCACGTAATGCCCTCTCTTTTCGTGTCCGTCCACGGTGATAATTTCCAGGGATACGGGAGTCTCCTTGACAAATTCAATCTGGGAAAGGCCTGTCTCTTCCTTTGCTTCCCGCAGAGCCACCTGAGCCAGGTCGGCTTCCCCGTCGGCATGGCCTCCTGTCCACGACCAGGAGTCGTAAATATTGTGATAGACCATCAGAACCTTAGTTCCCATCTCATTTAGAATCCACGCTGACGCTGTAAAATGGGCAGTCAGATTCTGTCTGTCCAAGCAGTCCTCATGGCCTGAAAGAAACCGCAGCATCACCTGACGGTCTTCTTCCTCCTGCCGGCAAAGGGGCCGGTAAGACTCGATGACGCCCTTAAGTTTCTCCAATTTCAAATCCACTGCAGCTTCCCTCCTTCAGCCTTTTCAAACAGACTCAGCTTATGACTTCGCCCTCTAAACTGAAGGTCCCGCTTTTGGTAATCTTTACGTCCACAAGGGTTCCGGTCATGGAAGCTTCTCCCCTGAAATTGACCAGTTTAAAACCGTCGGTCCTGCCTGCAAAAGTACGGCTTCCGGTTTTGCTTGGGCCTTCCACCAGCACCTTCTGCACAGTATCTTTATATTCTGCGTTTTTCTCCGCACTGATGCTGTTTACAAGATCCACAAGCCGGTTAAATCGCTGGTGCTTTATTTCCTCCGGTATCTGCTCCTCGAATTTTTCCGCCGGCGTGCCCTTTCTGATGGAATACAGGAACGTAAAAGCAGAATCATATCTGACCCTTCTGACAAGGTCTAATGTCTCCTGAAAGTCTTCCTCTGTTTCTCCCGGAAATCCTACGATGATGTCCGTAGACATGGTAATGCCGGGTACCGCCTGCCGCAGCTTGTCTACCAGGGTCAGATATTGTTCCCTATCGTAATGACGGTTCATGGCCTTTAAAATTCTGCTGCTGCCTGACTGTACCGGCAGGTGAATGTTCTTGCAGAGTTTTTCGCAGTCTATAAAGGCCTGAATCAGCCTGTCCGACAAATCCTTCGGGTGGGAAGTCATAAAACGAATCCGCTCAAGGCCCTCCACCCGGTTGAGCATATAGATTAGTCCGGCAAAGTCCACCCCGTCTTCTCCCCGATAGGAATTGACATTCTGTCCCAGCAGCATAATCTCCTTTACACCGTCGGCGACCAGACTTTTGACTTCTCTCAGAATTTCCTCCGGCTTTCGGCTTCGCTCTCTGCCTCTGGTGTAAGGTACAATACAGTAGGTACAGAAATTATTGCAGCCGAACATGATGTTGACAAGGGCCTTGCTCTGGTGGAGCCTCTTGCAGGGCAGTCCCTCTACAATATCGCTGCTGCCCGGCCAGATTTCTATCTGCTTTTTCTTCTCGGACAGAGCGTTTTCTAAAAGCTGGGGAAGCTGATGGATATTGTGGGTACCGAAAATAATGTCTACCCACGGGTATTTTGCTTTGATGGTATCGATAACGTGCTGCTGCTGCATCATGCAGCCGCAGACGCAGACCAGAAAGTCAGGATTTTCCATCTTTCTTCTCTTCAGCTGTCCCAGGGTGCCGAAGAAACGCTTGTCCGCATTTTCGCGAATGCTGCAGGTATTGATAATTGCTACGTCCGCTTCCTTTCTCTCCCTGACGGCTGTAAAGCCCTTTTCCAAAAGCATTCCCGCCATGACCTCCGAATCGTGCTCGTTCATCTGGCAGCCAAAAGTTGTTATATGAAATGTCTTATTCATCTATGTCTCTCCGTAAATTTTTTTCGTGCGACGAATATTGTACCACAGATTGGCCGTCGTGGCAATGGAGGTTTCTTTTCATCACAGCCCTGCCATGGTCTTAGAAAACTCTTCCTTTATCTCTTTCAGCAGTACCGGAGATTCCAGAATCTCTGCCCCCGTCAGGGCCAGGGCCTGGGCGCTTCTTTTAATCAGACGGTCGCCCTCTTCCGTTACGGTCATATCGGCAAACTCTCTGGAATGAAGCTGGTAGGAAGGACAATTCATACCGAGCCATGGATGGATAGTCGGTACCACATAGCTCATATCTCCTGCGTCGGTGGAACCTGTGCTGTCGATGTGCGGCATCTCTCCGCCGCCTAAGGCCTCGTAGTATTTGTTAAAAACAGCCGACATGGTCTCATTGGTAATCAGGTCCTTGTTGGCCGGTTCGTTTCTCCATATCTTGTAGGTGGCGCCTGTGGCCGCTGCCGCACTGGCCGCGCAGCGTTCAAACATGGCTCTGATTTTCTCAATGGATTTCATGTCTTTACCGCGGACCAGATACTTTACGGCGGCAAAGTCCGGAATCACACTGCATTTTTCTCCGCCGTTTGCAAAAACACCATAAATATTGGTATCCTTCAGATACTGTTTTTCAAACCCAATCAGAGTATAAAAATGCACCGCCGCATCCAGAGCGTTGATACCATCCTCCGGCTGCGCGCCGGCATGGGAAGCTTTGCCGTAGAACTCAACCTGCCAGGCGTCGATGGCCGTGGTTTTCCCGCTGGCCAGATTGACAGGATTTGGATGTACCGTCATGGCTACATCCACCTCATCAAAGGCCCCTTCCTCAGCCAGCTGAACCTTACTGCAGATACACTCCTCCCCCGGCGTTCCAAAGACCACAATTCTGCCTCCCAGCCGGTCTGCGGCAGGCTGCAGGGCAAAGGCTGCGCCCATAGGGGCCGTAGCGATAATATTGTGTCCGCAGCCGTGTCCTATGCCCGGCAGTGCGTCGTATTCCAGGGTAAAGCCGATGGAAGAACCCGGCTTTCCGCTGTCGTATACTGCTCTGAAACAGTAATCGATGCCATGAAAATCCGGGGTCACTTCAAAACCGTGGTTCTCCAGGGTTTTCGTCAGCAGGGCGTAAGCCTTTTCCTCTTCTCCTCCCACTTCGGGATTCTCGTATAAATAGGTACGAATCTCATAGAGTTCTTCTAAATTTTCTTCTACTGTATTCAGAATTTTTTCTTTCCATTGTTCTTTCATCGCTTTCTCTCCATTATGCTTCATTTAAAAGCTCCACCATCAAATCTCCGTCTATGTTTCCGCCGCTGACTACCAGGGCTACATTGGCGCCTCCTACCCGCTCGGGCTGCTCCATTACAGCGGCAGCGCAGGCTGCGCCTGCTCCCTCCGCAATGATTTTTTCTTCTTTTATCATGTGTCTGACAGCCTTCCGGATAGTCTCCTCTTTTACCTGAATGATATCGGTCACATAGTCTTTCAGCAGCTCATAAGACAGCTTTCCTACGCCGCCTACCAGCGCGTCACAGACGGTATTTCCAGTAGTCGGATATTCCTCGTAAAATACGCCGTCCTCATAGGACTTAATCATGGCCGGGCAGGCTTCGGTCTGTACGCCAATCACCCGTATATCCGGTTTAACGGATTTTGCTGCTGCGGCGATTCCCGTAATCAGACCGCCTCCTCCGATAGGTACAACTATGGTATCAATTTCCGGGTTCTGCTCCAGAATCTCCAAGGCCACGGTTCCCTGACCGCCGTAAATCTTAGGGTCGTCGTAGTAAGCGTCGATATATGTCAGACCGTTTTCCTGGATATAAGCCATTCCCTTTGCGTGAGCCTCGTCATAGCCGATTCCCATGAGCATAGGTTTTGCACCGTAAAAGGCAATCTTATCTACCTTTGCCTTCGGCGTGTTTTCCGGCACAATGACCCTGGCGTTTTCTATGCCCAGAAGCCTGGCCCCATAACTGACCGAAGCGCCGTGATTTCCTGAGGAGATTGTGGCCACCCCTCTTTTTCTTTCCTCCTCCGTCAGCGTCAGCATTTTGTTGAGAGCGCCCCGTATCTTAAAGCTCTTCACCGTCTGCAGCGACTCCAGTTTAAAAAAATACCTTCTCTTTTCCGTTACCAAGTACAGGGATTCTTCCAGAGGCGTCTTATAGACATAGTCCCTGATTCTTTCGTAAGCGTCCCGCACCTCCTGGGCTGTAAAAGTATTGTTCATATTCTGTTTTCCTCCTATAAAAAAATAAGCATACCGACTCACACCTCCGTAAAACTTACGGCCCTAACGTTGTGAGTTCGGAATGCTGTTATATCCGCTCCCGGGGGATGCGGAAAGCCTTCATGTGATTGAGCTTTTATAAAATCATTATAGTGCAGAAAGGACCGGCAGTCAAGGAAAAAAGTTTTGTCGGTCCTGTCGTCCTCACAGATGCTTTTCGTTCTTTCTGTCTCTGCCCATGAGCAGCACTGCCGCTTCCTGTGCGGTAATCTTCTCGTTGATACAGTCATAGATGCACTGGGTAATCGGCATTTCTACCCCTACCTTCTGAGCCAGCTGATAGGCTGCGTCGGCGGTAAACATGCCTTCCACCACCATTCCTACCTTCTTTACGGCTTCGCTTGGTTTCATGCCTTCTCCAATCATAATCCCGCAGCGGCGGTTTCTGGAGTGCATACTGGTGCAGGTTACAATCAAATCGCCGATTCCCGTAAGGCCGGAAAAAGTCCCGATATCCGCGCCCAGCTTTACCCCCAGGCGGCACATCTCTGTAATACCTCTGGTCATCAGCGCCGCTTTGGCATTGTCTCCGAAGCCGATGCCGTCGGAGATGCCCGCACCGAGAGCGATAATATTTTTCAGAGAACCCCCAAGTTCTACACCGCAGACGTCGTCGTTGGTATAGACTCTGAATCTGTCCGTCATAAAAATGTCCTGGACGTATTCGGCCAGCGCCATATCTTGGGAAGCTACCGCCACGGTAGTAGGCATAGCTCTGCCTACCTCCTCCGCATGGGAAGGCCCTGAAAGCACCGCATATTTGACATCGGGTTTGAGAAGATAGGCAATCTCAGACATTCTCATCAAGGTGCCCTGCTCGATGCCTTTTGCCACGTTTACTACCACCATATCGCCTGTAAGAAACGGAATGGCATTTTCAAAAGCGCTTCTGAAGTGCTGGGCCGGTGCGGAGAACAGGGCCACATCGGCTCCCCCAAGAGCATCTTCTACAGTATCCGCAAGGTGCAGATTATCAGAGAATTTGATTCCCGGCAGATACCTGACATTTTCTCGCTTTTCGGTCATTTCCCGGAGGTGTTCCATGTTCACATCCCACATCTTGACCTGATGTCCCTTATTGCTCAGTGTAATAGCCAGCGCTGTACCCCAGCTGCCTGCGCCGATAACGCCTATTGTTTTCATATCAATTCAACCTTTCTCCCAGCTAGTTATTCTACTTTTCGGACTTATGTCCAAAGCTGAGCTTGTTTTCTTCTCCTTTAATAATTCGCCTGATATTTCCTCTGTGGGCATAAATCAAAAGGACAGCCATCAGAGAGCCGATATAGATAAAATCAGGCTCCATGAAATAGGCCAGCACCGGAAAAGATAATGCCCCTATGATAGAGCCCAGGGACACCATCCGGGTTGCCAGCACCACCACTGCCACCACTGCCAAGGCGGCCAGGGCCAGCTGCCAGTTGACGCCAAGGAGGGCTCCAAAAGCCACGGCCACGCCTTTTCCGCCCTTGAACTTAAATACCACCGGCCACACATGTCCCATAAAAGCAGCCAGCGCGCAGAGCATTGCCGCCAGAGGAACGGAAAACCAGTATCCCAGCATCACCGCCAGAACGCCCTTTCCGATATCCACAACCAGGGTGATAAGGGCCGCCTTCTTGCCGAGGACCCTCAGAGCGTTGGTGGTTCCGGCGTTGCCGCTGCCCTCTTTTTTGATATCCAGGCCTGCCGCCCGGGCGAGAAGGGTGGAAGGCGAAATATTTCCCAGGAAATATGCGATAACGATGACAAAAATAAATTTGAACGTTTCCATCTACTGTTCCTTCTCTCCTTTTTCTCTGAATACGAACTTTATGGAAGTTCCCTCAAAGCCGAAACCTTCTCTGATTTTGTTTTCCAGATATCTGGCATAAGAGAAGTGCATCAGCTCCCGCTTGTTAATCTGAAAAGAGAATAGAGGCGGCTTGACGCCTACCTGGGTCACGTAGTAAATCTTCAGCCGCTTGCCCTTGTCTGATGGCGGCTGCTTCATCATAGTGGCGTCGGTAATCAGGCTGTTGAGCTGACCTGTCGGCACCCGAAGGGCTCTCTTTTCTGCAACGTATTTTGCCATTTTCATTACGTCGAAAACTCTCTGCTTATCCTTGACAGAGATGAATACCGACGGCGCATAGGACATGAACAGAAGCTCTCCTTCAATTTCACGTCTGAAATCCCGCATGGTGTTAGTATCTTTCTTTATCAAATCCCACTTATTGACTACGACGACGATGCCCTTACCTGCTTCGTGGGCCACGCCGGCAATTTTCTTGTCCTGCTCTGTAATCCCTTCTTCGGCGTCAATCATCAGGAGGCATACGTCGCACCGCTCGATGGCCGCCACCGCACGAATGACGCTGTAGCGCTCGATATCCTCGTTTACCTTGCTCTTTCGGCGAATCCCGGCAGTATCAATCAGGGTGTATTTGTCTCCGCCCCACTCAAAAGGCGTATCAATAGAATCTCTCGTGGTGCCTGCAATAGGTGAAACGATAACCCGCTTTTGGCTGGTCAGGCAATTGATAAGAGAAGATTTTCCCACATTTGGTTTGCCGATGACGGCAACCTTGATATCTTCTTCCTCTTCTTCCCCTGCAGATGAGGGAAAATTCTCCACAATTTCATCCAGCACGTCGCCGAAATTAAGCATGTTGGCTGCGGATATGGCAATGGGCTCCCCTATGCCCAGCTCATAGAAGTCGTAGAAGTCTACGGGCAGATTTCTCGGATTGTCAATTTTGTTGACGATGAGCATCACCTTTTTTCCGGTCCTGCGCAGCATCAGCGCCACCTCCCGGTCAGCGTGGGTCAGCCCCTCCTTTCCGTCTACCATAAAAAGTATTACGTCTGCCATATCCATGGCTACCTGGGCCTGCTCTCTCATCTGTGAAAGTATCACATCTTCGCTGTCAGGCTCAATGCCGCCTGTATCAATCAAGGCAAAGGAAATCCCATTCCACTCTGCCTCCGCATAGATTCTGTCTCTCGTTACGCCGGGGGTATCTTCCACGATGGAAACTCTTCTTCCCACGATTCGATTGAAGAAAGTAGATTTTCCCACGTTTGGTCTTCCCACCACGGCTACAATCGGTTTACTCACTGAATATTCCTCCTGCAAATTCTAAAGGATCAAATTCTTTTAAATCCTCCATTCTCTCGCCGACGCCGATATACTTGATTGGAAGGTCGAACTCGTCGGTCACAGTAATGGCGATTCCTCCCTTGGCGGTGCCGTCCAGCTTGGTCAGCACCACGCCGGTAATTTCCGCGGCCTCGTTAAACTCCTTGGCCTGGGAAACGGCGTTCTTTCCTGTGGTCGCGTCGAGAACCAGCAGGGTTTCTCTGGCTGCCTCAGGATACTCTCTGGAAATGATTTTGTTCATCTTCTCCAGTTCGTTCATCAGGTTTTTCTTAGTCTGCAGTCTGCCCGCAGTGTCGCAAATCAGTACGTCAATGGCTTTTGCCTTGGCCGACTGAATCGCATCGTAAATAACAGCCGAAGGGTCTGCTCCCTCCTGATGTCTGACAGTATTTACGCCGATACACTGCCCCCAGATTTCAAGCTGTTCTCCTGCCGCTGCCCGGAAAGTATCGGCGGCTCCCAGAAGTACTGTCTTTCCTTCCTTTCTCAGCTTATGGCCTATTTTGGCAATCGACGTGGTTTTTCCGCCGCCGTTAATGCCTATCATCAGAATCACCAGGGGCGTATCTGCACAAAGCCGGTTTCTCTCACCCTTGTCCATGATTTCTGCGATGACCTTAGCCAGGGCTTCCTTTACATTTTCCGGACTGGTGAGATAGTTGTCCTTAATCTGCTGGCGCAGCTTTTCCATAATCTTCATGGTGGTATCCATGCCGATGTCGGAGGTAATAAGTATCTCCTCCAGCTCGTCCATCAAATCCTCGTCAATTTCAGGACGCCCCATGATAGCGTCTCCGATTCTCTCGGACAGTCTCCCGAAAAATCCCTTTTTTTCCTTTAATAAAGCCATAAAATGCTCCTTTTTATCTATTATAGTTCAAAATTATCACCCAGACGCAGGCTCAGCACCTTGGAGATACCGTGCTCCGGCATGGTTACGCCGTACAGCACGTCGGCATGTTCCATAGTCGCTTTCTGATGAGTAACCAGAGCAAACTGAATATCGCTGAACTTGCGCAGATACTTGGCAAAACGGTCGATGTTGGCGTCGTCCAGAGCCGCTTCTACCTCGTCCAAAATACAAAACGGCGTCGGTTTGGTCTTCAGTACGGCAAACATCAGGGCGATGGCCGTCATGGTCTTCTCGCCGCCGGACATCAGGTTGATGTTCTGCAGCTTCTTTCCAGGGGGCTGCGCCACAATTTCGATTCCCGACTCCAGAGGATTGGCCTCATCCTCCATGGAAAGCTCCGCATGTCCGCCTCCGAAAAGCTCTTTAAAGATTATCTCGAAGTTTTCTACCACCTGGTCGAAGTTTTCTTTAAATCTGGTTCTGATGGTGGTATCCATCTGGCTGATGATTCCTTGCAGCTCCTCCATGGCAGTGACGATATCTTTACGCTGTCCGGTCAAAAATTCGTACCGCTTGCTGACGGCTTCGTATTCTTTAATGGCGCCTACATTGACGTCTCCCAGCTCTCTGATTCGGTTTCTTATCTCTCTGCTCTCCTTGACAGAGGCGCCCATAGCGAAGTCCTGTTTTCTCAAATCTACGGCCTGGGCGTAGGAAATCTCAAAGTCTTCCCACAGTCTTTCCTTCAGGGTATCCATCTGGGTTTCGTTTTTGGCCAGTTTAATCTCCAGCTGATATTTCTGGTCCTGGCAGCTGTTCAGCCGCTCATTGCAGCTGCGCTGCTCACCGGTAACCTGGGTCAGCTTTTCCGCTAAAGCGCTGCGGCTTTGTGTAATCTCCGCAATATAGCTTTCCGTAGTCTGCTTTTCCTGTACCAATCTGGTAGTCTCTTCCTCTGCACCGCCTGTACCAAAGAGCAGCTGGTTCTTTTCATCGGATAACCGGAAAAGCTGACGCTCTTTGGTCTCCAGCTGAAAAGCGTAATCCTCTGCTGTATCTTTAATCCGCGCCAGCAGGCTGTCGGAATTGGACTTCTTGCTTTCCCACTCCGTTGCGGCGATACGGGTTTTGGTAATTTCCTCGCTGGCCTGGTCGACGACGGCTTTTTGAGCCTCGTACTTCTCCATAGCCTCCTCAACGCCGCTGTTGACTTCCTCGATTCTCTCCTCGGCCTCTTTCACCTGTTTCAGCAGAACTTCTACAGTTCCTTCTGCGTCTTTGTATTCCTTTTCTATGGAGGCCAGTTCCTTATCGAATTTATGATTGCTGTCGTACAGCTTATCCAGAGTTTCCTCAAGAGAAGCGATTCTGCCCTCTGCAGAAACCTGTTTCAGCTCTGCCTCTCTCTTTTTTTCGGACAGCTCAGAAAGCCTGCTGTCGATTACCTCTATCCTCTCTGCTCCTTTGCGGCTTTCTTCTTCAGCCTCCCGAAGCTTTCGGGATATGCTCTCAATTTCTTTCTCCAGAGCTGCGATTTCACTTCTTCTCTCCAGTAAGTTGGCGGTTTTGTTCTTGTATTTTCCCCCGGTAATGGCGCCGCTGGCGTTGATAATTTCTCCGTCCAGGGTCACAAATCGAATGCCGGCGCCGCTCTTTGCGGACATGGCAATGGCCGCGTCCATATCGGAAGCAATGACGACTCTGCCCAGCAGATAATCGAAAATATTCCTGTGTTCCCGACTGCATTTGATACAGTCCGCCGCAAGGCCTCGGTAGCCCGGCTCTTTCGCAAGGCCGTCTACCTTTGCCCGGCCGCCTTTTATGGACGCTGCCGGCAGGAAGGTCAGACGCCCCGCCTTGTTTTCTTTCAGTTTCAGGATGGCTCCCTTGGCGCTTTCGTCGGTATCGCAGATGATGTTCTGCATCTGCCCTCCCAGAGCGGTTTCCACTGCGGTTTCAAGACCGGAAGGAACTTCCATCAGCTCCGCCACAACGCCGCGGATACCGGGAAGCCCCGCCCGCATGATGTATTTGACGGCGTAGTGATATCCTTCGTAGTTGTTTTCCATCTCTTCGATGGTCTTTTTTCTGGAGGTCTTCTGACCGCCGCTAAGGCGCAGTTCCTCCATAGCGGCCCCCAGGGTTTTCCGCTTATCAGCCAATTGGGCTTTTTCTGCCGACAGCCGGGTAAGCTGCTCTGAAAGCTCCTTTAGGGCCTCCTGATTCTGACGACTTTCCTCTCTGGCCTGCTCCAGCCTGTCCTTGTTTTCCGTCTGGCTTGCCGCGGCGTTGACAGCCTCATCACGAATCTGCGCTTTTCTCTTTTGGAGAGCTTCCTTTATGCTCTCATAGCTTTTTGCCTCGCTGTTTTTGGATACGACCAGATTGTGAAGTCGGAACACTTCTTCTCTGCCGCTGTCGATGGCGTCGGAAAGCTCTGACGCTTCCTTGGTCAACCTGCTGTGAACTGCTATCTTTTCCTGCAGGGCGCTTACCGCGGCAGTATGATTGGCCGAAATCTCTTTCTGCGTTTTCAAAAGCTGCTCTCTGTTCTCTTCTTCTCGGCAAAGCCGCTCTTTCAGGGCTTCTACTTCACCCCGCAGCCTGTCCGTATCCTTTTCGATGCCGGAAAGCCGCTCCTGTTTCAGCTGACTCTGACTGGTAAGCCTGTTAATCTCCTCAACGATATGTAGCAGCTTATCTCTGGCTTCGTTGCCCAGCTGCTCTAAATTCTCGTTTTTCTCCCGGTCAGCTTCCGCTTCGGCGTCAATAGCCTTCTTTTTCTCATTTATCTGGGAAATTTCTTCCGCCAGACGGGCAATATCCTCCTGGTAGATATTGTTGCGGCTGACGATGTTCTCGATATTTCTAAGGGTGATATTGATTTCCAGTTCTCTGTAGCGTTCTTTCAGGCTGAGATACTCCGAAGCCCTGGCGCTGTCCTCCCGTAAGCCGTCGATACGGCCCTCGATTTCGGTGACGATATCGTCCACCCGCTCCAGATTGTTGGCTGTAGATTCCAGCTTTCTTTCAGCCTCGGCTTTCTTGCTCTTATACATGACAACGCCGGCAGCCTCTTCAAAAATCTCTCTCCGGCTTTCCGGCTTATTGCTGACGATATCGGCAATTTTGCCCTGTCCGATGAGGGAATAGCCGTCTACACCGATACCTGTATCCATGATTAGCTCTCTGATGTCCCGCAGTCTGCACTGATTGTTGTTGATAAGATATTCGCTCTCGCCGGACCGATACATTCGTCTGGTAATAGCGACTTCGTTATAGTCGATGTCTAAAATTCCTGTGGAATTATCAATCACCAAAGTAACCTCAGCCATTCCACGGGATTTTCTGCTGGCAGTACCGGCAAAGATGACTTCCTCCATTTTTCCGCCCCGCAGAGCCTTTGGGCTCTGCTCTCCCAGCACCCATCTGATGGCATCACTGATATTACTTTTTCCGCTTCCATTGGGACCTACAATACATGTCACCCCCTCATGGAACTCTATGACAACTGGTTCTGCAAAGGATTTAAACCCGTGCATCTCAAGCCGTTTAAAATACATTCTATTATATTCCTCTCTCCTTGGTTTACCTTGCTTCTTCGCTGTGATTTTCCGGCGAAATCATGCTGAAGGTAGCCTTGGCGGCATCCTGCTCCGCCTCCTTCTTGCTCTTTCCGCATCCGCTTCCAAGCCGCTTTCCGTCACAGACGAGATGCACATAGAAAGTCTTGTCGTGGTCGGGACCTTCTTCTCTATCCATCTGATAGGTAATGGTGGTCTTGCGGCCCCTCTTCTGCAGTACCTCCTGTACCTGCGTCTTATAATCGGTAAACAGCTTGCCGGCCAGAGCGTCCTCTACGGTCCCTCTGAATTCTCTGGAAACAAATCGGTAGGCTTCTTCGTAGCCGCCGTCTAAGTAGATAGCGCCGACCACTGCTTCTACTGCGTCGGCCAGGATGGACTCCCGGTTCCTGCCTCCTGAGTGTTCTTCTCCTTTTCCCATGTTCAGATAGTTTCCGATTCCAAGGCGTAAAGCCACGGCTGCCAGCGACTTTTCACAGACGATGAGGGCTCTGGTCTTAGTCAGCCGTCCCTCGTCAACCCGCTCCAGCCGCTTGTAAAGTTCTACACTGATAATGGCATCGAAAAAGGCGTCTCCCAAAAATTCCAGTCTCTCGTTGTTATCCTTTGGCGTAACGCCGTGCTCTCTGCAGAAGGAGCTGTGGGTCAGGGCCTGATTCAATAGTTCTTTATCTCTGAAAGTGTAATGAATCTTCTTTTCAAAATCACTGTTATTCACTTATCAATATCTCCTCAATTTCTAAAACTGAATTTTGAATGGTGTCTACAACCTTTTCCTCTACATACGGAATGGCTTTCATAATGGTCTGCTTTACGGCAAGGGCGTCGGATGATCCGTGCATCTTCAGCATAGCGCCCTTAACGCCCAGAAGCGGTGCGCCGCCGTATTCCGCATAGTTAAATTCTTTCTTGATTTCCATCAGCTGGTCTTTTAGAAGCATCGCCCCCAGCTTGGATTTGGTGCTGGAGAGGAATCTTTTCTTCATTTCGCGAAGTACCATAAGCCCCATACCTTCGGTCAGCTTGATAATAGCATTTCCTGTAAAGCCGTCGGTGACGATGATGTCACAGACGCCGTCCTGCAAGGTTCTGGCCTCAATGCTTCCAATAAAGTTGAGATGACTCTTCGACAGAAGCTCATAAGCGGCCTTGGTTAAGGTGGTGCCTTTTCCCTCCTCGGTGCCGTTGTTGACAAGTCCTACCGTCGGATTTTCCCGCTTCAGTACCTTCTCCATATATATACTGCCCATAATGGCAAATTCCAACAGATTATTTGGCTTACATTCCGCATTGGCACCTGTATCCACAAGGAGGGACGGCTCCATGCCGATAACCGGATAAACGGTTGCCAGAGTCGGTCTGTCGATGCCCTGAATCCTGCCCAGTATAAAAAGGCCTCCGGCCAGAAGTGCGCCGGTGCTGCCTGCTGACAAAAATACATCTGCCTCCTGGTTTTTTACCATGTTAAGTCCCTTGACGATGGAAGAATCCTTCTTAGTCCTTACCGCCTTTACCGGAGCCTCGTCATTGGTGATAACCGAAGTCGCCTCTATAATCTGAATCCTGTCTCCGGAATAGCCCTCTTTCTTCAGACATTTTTCGATAGCCTCAGGGTCTCCGATAATTAGAATTTCATGTTCTAATTCCTTTGCTGCCGCCACTGCGCCCGCTACAATTTCTGAAGGGGCATTATCGCCGCCCATACCGTCTAATAAAATTCTCATTTGTGATTCCTCCTATGTTCCTGCCCGCAAGCATACATAGTTTATTTTAACATAATTCCCATGTATATGCAAATATATCCCCCGGAAAATGAAAAGGCAGTCATCAGCTTTTGCGTGACCGCCACCGCAGGCAAGCCTGTCCCGCACCTGTCTTTTATCGCTGTGTTGCGGGTCACTTCGATTCTCCCTTGCACGGCAAACCATCCCGCTCCTGCCTCTCATCGCCGCTCTGCGGGACGTCTCGCCCTTGCCACCCCAGGCAAATGCGTCC
>CBCTFZ010000024.1:0-37985 GCA_965146355.1 uncultured Emergencia sp.
TCAGAAGATTCTGGAAGCAATGAAGGAAAACCAGGTCATCGCCTACATTCAGCCGGTCTTCATCGACCTGGATATGGATGTGGTGGAATCCAGAATCGGAAGCCGCCGCATGGATAAGGTCTATGCATGGAAGTCTATGCTGGACATGGGTATTCCTGCAGCCGGCGGCTCCGACGCGCCGGTAGTCAGCTTCGACGTGTTAGAGAACATCTACTTCGCCGTAACGAGAAAGAACATCCACGGTCAGCCGGAGGAGGGATGGCTGCCATCGGAAAAACTGACCGTAGGCCAGGCCATCCGCCTCTTCACCAAAGACGCCGCCTATGCCTCCTATTCAGAGGATACAAACGGCACCATCGAAACCGGCAAGTACGCCGACCTGGTGGTGCTGGAGAAGAATCTGTATCAGGTCGACCCTGACCAAATAAAAGACGTAAAGGTGGAGATGACCATCCTAAACGGTGAAGTGATATACCAAAGATAACATCCGGCAAGTCAATATGCTGAAATCCGTTTTTTACAGAATCAGCATGGTATTTACACTAAAAAAGAGGTTTGACATGAAGTATCGATATGTCAAACCTCTATTTTTTTTAAATTGCCATAAGCTCGGATATTCCCCGGGAGGAAAGCCGGCTGCGCCTTATAAATGCTGCAGCCGGCTTTCTGCTTTCACCCGCTCCAAAAGTTCTTGTCGGTGAAAAAGCATATCGCAGAGTTGTATCAGCACTCTTGCGCCGTTCTCAATGGCCTGGTGTGTCTGCGGCCCGGTCATGGCAGCAGCAAATTCTTCTGTATGGGCTACCAGTCCCGAACCGATACCCAGCATGGGATGAAAAGCCGGGCAGACTGCATCCACACTGGCGATATCAGAAGAACCTCCCTCTACTACCGTTTCTCCGTCTATATCCAGCCCCAATGCTTTAAAGCAGCTTACAATGGCCTGATTCTTTTCCTTTCCGGTTTCAAAGCTGTCGTAATCCACCCCATAAGGAAGAATCTTCAGTTCCGTGCGGGTAGCCATGGCAGCAGCCCGGGCGCAGTCCTTGACCCACTCCGTAACATCATTGAGCTGCCGGCGGCGAGGCGCCCTCGTGCAAAATTCTATTCTGGCAAAATCAGGTATTGTGTTGGAAGAAGAGCCTCCTTCCGTCATATATCCGTGGAGCCGAACCTTATCAGGTACGTGCTGCCGCATCATGTCCACACTGTCGAAGAACAGCCGCGCAGCATTAAAAGCGTTTCTTCCTTTCTCCGGCGCAAAGGCTGCGTGGGCAGGTTTTCCACGAAATTCAAAAACCATGCCGTCAATGGCCGAAAAGTTGATTTGAGACAGGTTCACGTCATTCATGTGTACCATGGCGGCAAATTCGTAGGCGTCGAAGGCGTGGGCGGCGGCGAGCAGTACCTTTCCGCCGCCCGTCTCTTCATCGGGCGTACCGATAAGGTCAATTTGTATATCTCCCAGCATGGGCTCAATTTCATGCAGAGCCAGAATTGCCAGAACCGCAGCTGAACCGCCTGCACAGTGGCCACAGGCATGGCCCAGCTCCGGCAGCGCATCGTATTCCGCCAGCAGCGCCGCTTTCCGCCTCCCACTGCCGGGGTTGACCGATGTTTTAAACGATGTTGCCAGTCCGCAGAAAGGATATTCCACCACAAGACCATGGCTGCGCAAAAGCTCCACAATGCGTTTAGAACTCTCAAACTCCTGAGATCCCAGTTCGGGATGAGCAGCTAAAGCGTCATTGAGGGCCAGCGCTTCCTCCCGCAGCTGTGCTGAAGCGTCTGTCGATAAGGCCTCTGCAACAGCATCTACCCAGCCGCCAGTTCCTCTTTCCATAGTTACGCCTCCCCGTTTCTGTCTTTTAAAACTTTAGTCAATAAAATGTAGAGCAGACCGGCTCCCGCCATGCCGATAATCAGCGCCCACTGGCTGGAAACCAACTCTGTTGCAGCAAAGCCTGCTATCCAGGAAAAAAGGCCTACCCAGTTCACACCCTTTTTATAAGCATAGTTCTCCGCCTTTCCCTTTCTAAGGATGAAATAATCTGCCAGGATAACGCCGGCCATAGGAGTCAGCGCCGCACCCAGCAGGTCGATGAACAGCGCCAAGTGGTCTAAAATCCCTGCCGCAGCCAGAATGGTTCCTGCTAATCCGGAAATCAGAGTTACTTTTCCCCGAGAGGTTTCTTTCAGACGAAACATCATGACGATATTCAGGCCCGCACTGTATGCGTTCAACGTATTGGTCGTCCAGGTAGAGAGAATCAGCACAATCATGCCTAAAACAGGAATGCCCAGGTCGCTGAGAACAGTGGTAATATCCGGATTGCCCACAAGGCCGGTCAGGATACAGCCCAAAGCCAGCAGTCCCATTCCCGCAGGCAGAATACCGATGAAACTGGCCTTAAATACGTCTCGTCTCGACTTCTGGTACCTGGAAACATCCGGCGTCAAAATGGACACCACGGTCATAAAGCTGAACGTCATCAGCGCCCCGGACAGAATGGACATATTCTCATTCTGTCCCATGGTGAAAAGCCCATCGGTTCCGTAATTTTTCGCTGCCAGATAAGTGCCGTATAAAGTGACGATAATCAGAGCCGGTACAGAAATCTTGTTCAGTAATTCAAGGGCGTTGATTCCGTATAACGCCGTCAGCAGCATGATGACACCCCAAATCACACTGGAAATCCACACAGGCAGATTCACGTCAAAAATCTGCAAAATCATCTGAGAAAATGCTGCGCCGCAGATATTATTCTGCAGGCCATACCATCCCAGCAGGGAGATGGTAAACACGGTGCTGACGATATACTGTCCCCCTTTATCGCCGAAGGCAGGAAGGGCAATCATGCAGGTAGGTCTTCCCAAATCCGAGCCCATGATTCCCATGGCATAGCTCATCAAAACCGTCAAAATATATCCGATGGCTCCTGCAATCAGCGCCGACGCCAGTGACATCTCCGCCACCAGGGTTCCGCCGATGACCAGACTGGGTACGCAAATCATACCTCCGGCAGTGATAAAGGCGATGTTCACCCAGCTTTTTCTATCCTCTGCAGGCACCGGTTCTAAGGTGGTGCTCTCTACCATATTTCTCTCTTTACTTTTCATCTGTTCTACCTCCGTAAAGCTTTCGCCAGTTCTATCAGCTCTCTATCTGCAAATTCTCCATCTTTCATAATCAAACGGTCGTCAAACCAAATGGTAGATTTTGAAGATGTGCCGTCGCAGTGTGAAACCGCTTTTCTGCCGTGGGGCGGCGCATCCTCTGCAGTTACATTTCCTATACCCCAGGTCGTCACGCCCCAACCTCGTTCGTCCTCTGGCGTGCTTCCCGAAAAGACTGCGCCGGGATTCAAACCGATAGATAAGTGGGCAATCTTGTACATATTGGGGTCGTTAAAGGCTTTCAGATAATCGCTGAACCAGCCTGCCGCTTCCCCGCCTTCTATGGCTGTAATGGTACCGTCTTTTACTGTAATTTTCACTTGCTGGTTGCCAAGCAGTCCCCAATCTGTCAGCGTTCCGTCAAAGACTGCCGTTCCGTTTACCCCGTCAAATTTGGGAACAATATTGATGCATCCGGCCATGGTGTGAAAACCGGGTTCTGACGCTTCGCCGCAGTCCAGAGCCAGAAAGTGACGGTGCTCCAGTTCCAGCACCGCGTCGGTGCCCAGGGCCGTCTTCACCCTGACCGTCCTGCTGGCATCGATGATTTCTTTCAGCTTTTTCATTAAAGGCCGCATCTGTACCGTGTCTACTTCGCCAATGGTACGAACAAATACATCCGGCGTCATCTCCGCCAAAACCATATACCGTAAATTTTTGTTGCGCTCCATTGCAATCTCAAAAGGTCTGGAATACAGCAGCTGCCGGCGATTGATTTCAATCCATACGTCCCCTTGGCAGAGGGCTGCTGCCAGGACCTTCGTCGGAAGTTCGGCTTCCGTCAGCACGCCTTTTCCTTCAGGGGCTTGATTCTCTATAATCAAAGGCAAGGCTCCCGCCTCCCGGGCAGCCTCTGCGATTTCCAGCGTCATTTGCCGGTCTGTCCCGTCGTCACAGGTCACTACAACAGTTTCTCCCCGGCCAACTGCTAAAATTTCGTTAATCAGCCGGTCTGCCGCTTTCTTTAAACGATTCATTTGTACTACGCTCCTCTTTTCCTGTATTTTTATGGCCACATAATTTATATCAGCAAATACCGTGCCAGAAATTTCAACGGGAGAAATTCAACAAAATTTCGACAAATCTTTTTCTTTATCTTGTATTTTATAAAAAAAATTAATATAATAATACTAATATTTTTTATCATTCAAAGGAGGATAGAATTTCATGTATCGAGAAGCCGCCCCCGCCATTTTCCAGATGGGAAATTTCTTTGACGAATTGTGCATCATCGATGAGGAAGGAATTGTCCGCTATTACAATGTATGTCTGTCTGACGGCGCCGCATTTTCCGTAGATGAGGTCATCGGAAAACACGTCACGGAAATTTTTCCTTCCCTTACATTAGAGACCAATGAAGTGCTGCAGGCTCTGGAAGAGCAGAAGTCCATCTGTGCTTTTCACAACGACTGTCTCAATTACAGAGGAGAACGATACCAGGGATATGTCAGCACCTTCCCGATTTTACAAAGAGATAACTTCAGAGGAATTGCCATTGCCCTCAAATATCTGACCCCTGACTATCAGGATGAATTTATTGAAATGCAGGACAATTCCTATCGCAGAAGGCTGTACCGCGGCGGTTACACCATTGACGATATCATCACCTGCGACCCCTATATGAATGGGCTGAAAGAAAAAATAAGAAAGGTAAGCCGGAGAGATTCCAGTGTCTTAATTCAGGGAAATACCGGTACGGGAAAAGAGCTGGTAGCTCAGGCGCTGCACTATCTCAGCGCCAGGTCTACCGGGCCTTTTATTTCTCAGAACTGCTCGGCCATTCCGGAAAACCTGCTGGAAAGCACCCTCTTCGGCACGGAGAAAGGCAGCTTTACCGGCGCCGTCACCAATCAGGGACTCTTTGAAATCGCTGACGGCGGCACCCTCTTTCTCGATGAAATTAACTCTATGAGTCCGGCTCTGCAGAGCAAAATTCTGACAGCAGTAGAAACCAAAACTGTCCGCCGTCTGGGCGGCCACAAGGATATCCGCATCAATATCCGCATCATCGGCGCCATAAACGAGAATCCCTTTGAAGCCATCGAGGGAGGAAGACTTCGCAGCGACCTTTTCTACCGTCTCAACGTAGTCAATTTCACCCTGCGGGACTTGAAAGACCGGCCGGCGGATATTCCTTATCTGACCGATTACTACGTCGGTTACTATAACGAGAAATTCAAGATGAAGCTGAAAGGGCTCTCCCGCGATGCGGCCGACCTCTTTGCACACCACAGCTGGCCGGGAAATATCAGAGAGCTGCGCAACATCATCGAGGGCGCCTTCAATGTGGCAGAAACCGACTGGATTACCGCAGAAGATATTCCCGACTATCTGAAGGAGACAAAAAACTCTGCGGCCTCCCAGTCGTTCAACCAGCTTCTGGAGCCGCAGAGTTATGATTCCTTTCAATGCCGCCTTGCCGATTTAGAAAGGCGCTTTCTCCGGCAGACGGTTGAACGCTGCCGCACCAAAGCAGAAGCTGCAAAGTTGCTTGAAATCACGCCTCAGGCATTGAATTATAAATTGCACAGAAAATAGTTTATGCCGCTTCGCCCTTTATGGTCTTTACGCCAAAGACGAAGTAAAGGATGTGGAACACCCACACGCAGGCCAGGACAGCGCGGCCTGCAGGAACCCTGCTCATCATGCAGAAGCCTATGGTCATCAGCACCGTCACCGTAACCATGATGCGTATCTTCGTCCGCCAGGTCATGCCCTCCCCCTTTACATAAGTTTCCAGATTGTTCCGATAGAGCTTCGTTCCCACAAACCAGCGGTGAAGCCTCTGGCTGCTTTTGGCAAAGCAGAAGGCAGCCAGCAGCAAAAACGGAAAAGACGGCAGCAGCGGCAGCACCGCTCCCACTGCGCCCACAGCCAGGCTGACGCAGCCCAGCGCTACAAACAAAATCTTCTTCATCGATTCAAGCCCTCCAGTTTTTTCTTCTCTCTTCGACTTTCCACCACATGGCGCAGAGCCATGACCGGATGATGCAGCAGCATCCGCGGTCCGGAAAACCGCATGACAGCCCGTATTTTCTCCCTCATCTCCGGCCGGTAGCAGTGCACCTTACAGTTGGAGCAAAAGGTCTTCTCCTCCATGAAAGGACACTTGTCGCTGCGCAGCCTGGCGTATTCCTCCAGGGCGGCGCACTCGGCGCACAGTCCCGTCCGGCTGCCTTTCGTCCCGCCGCCATGGTGCTTTCTGCAGTAAAGCCGTATCATCAGAGAGACCGTCTCCTTTTCTCTCTCCCGTTTCTTTTCAGCAGACAAGTTCATCAGCTCATCCTCCCGTTTTCTACAGAATACACCTTGTCGGCAATCCGCATGGTAGACTGGCGGTGAGATACCAGAACCACCGTTTTGCCGCCGCCCTCCTCAGCCAGGGATTTCAGGATAACCCCTTCGTTGAGGCTGTCCAGATTGCTGGTCGGCTCATCCAGCAGCATGAAATCGCCGTCGTGAAGAAAAGCCCTGGCAAGACCCAGACGCTGTCTTTCCCCGCCGGAAAGGGTGTCGCCCAGTTCCCCCACCGGCGTATCATATCCTTCAGGCAGACCCATGATAAAGTCGTGAACCGACGCCTTTCTGCAGGCCGCCTCAAGCTCTTCGTCAGAGGCGTCCAGCTTGGCAATACGCAAGTTGTTTCTGATGCTGTCATGGAACAGATGGGTGTCCTGGGTCATAAAACTCTCCATGTCCCTTAAGTCTACTGTATTGATATCGGAAACGGACCGCTGCCCGATGGTCACACTTCCCTGTCGTACATCCCAAAACCGCATGAACAGCTTCAGCAGGGTGGACTTTCCGCTGCCGCTTCTTCCCACGATGCCGATGATTCCGCCCTCAGGAATCTCCACAGAAACCCGGTCAAGGACTATCTCATCTTCATAGCCGAAGGTGACCTCCTCTGCCGCGGCCCCTTCAAACTCCGCCGGGATTCTTCCCGTAACCTCCTCTACCGCAGGCTCTTCCTCCAGAATATCCAGCACCCGGTTTCCCGCCGCGAAAGTATTCTGCAGCGTGCTTCCCAGATTGGCCAGCGCCACGCAGGGGCCGAAGGAACTCATCAGAGCCACCGTCGGTATAACCACGCCGTCAAAGGCTACGGCTCCCTTTTGATACAGCATGGCGGCCAGAAACAGCACCGCCAGGTCAAAGAGCAAAATCATCGTATTGGTGGCAGCCATATTCCGTCCCGAAATTCGTTTCATCCGGGCCTCATCGCCGGACAGGGCGTCAGTTCTGGCGTTCATCTCAGCCAGCCGCTTTTCCCCCTGCCCGTACTGCAAAGTCTCCGAAAGTCCCCGCAGACTGTCCAGTACAAAACCGCTCAGCTCGCCGGACTTTGTACGAAAGCGCAGGCCATCCTCTCCGCTGAGGCGGGAAACCACCAGAGGAATGACCGCCCCCACCGTCAGATAAGCGACCAGGGCCACAAGGCCCAGGCTCCAGTGAAAACTTCCAATGAACCAGACCAGACATGCGGAAAACAAAACCGCAATGGCAACAGGCGAAATCGTATGGGCGTAAAACACCTCCAGCAGTTCAATGTCAGAGGTGATGACCGAAATCAAATCCCCCTTGTCCCTGCCCTCCAGCTTGGCAGGAGCCAGACGACGGAGGGCCTGAAATACCCTGTCTCGAATCAGAGCCAACAGCTTAAAGGCGATATAGTGATTGCATGTCTGTTCACCGTAGCGCAGAAATCCCCGCAGCGCCGCGAAGATGCAGACAGACACAAATAAAGCGTTCAGCGAAAGAGGGCTGTACAGGCCCAGCACCTCCAGCACTCCATAGCCGCCGAATACGGTGATAAAGGCTGCGGCCAGATGTCCTGCCAGACCCAGGAGAACAGCCAGGGCCATAAAGCCGGTCAAAGGCTTCACCAATCCGATCAGGCGCACCATGACCTGAAATCCGCTTCTCTTTTTCATTTCTCCACTCCTGCCTTTCTTCCGTATTCTTCCAGCTCCCGCTGCCTGTTCCAAAGCCGGGCATAAGTCTGACACCCTTCCAGCAGCTGGCCGTGGGTACCGGAGCCGGCCAGACTGCCTTTCTCCAGTACATAGATGTTATCCGCCTCTGCCACGTTGGCAAGGCGGTGAGAGATTAAAATCACCGTCTTCGTCCGGGCCAGACGGAAGATTTCTCTCATAATGTCGTTTTCACTCTCCACGTCGATGTTGGACGTGGCTTCGTCGAAGAGATACACGGGACTGTCGTGGAGCAGTCCCCTTGCCAGGGCAAGACGCTGCCGCTGGCCGCCGGAAAGGTTGGCCCCTCTCTCCAGAAGGCAGGTGTCAAGCCCTTCCTCCCCTTGCAGAAAGTCGGCCAGATTGACCCGGCGCAGGGCTTCCCACAGCTGCTCCTCCCCTGCCGCCGGATTTCCCATCAGCAGGTTTTCCCGCACGGTTCCCTTAAACAGGTAGCTCTGATGGCTGATATAGGTCAGATTTTTCATCAGACTTTCCTCTGATATCCGGGCCAGGCCCACGCCGCCTACGGTAACACTGCCCTCATAGCCCCGGTTTTGTCCCGTCAAAATTCCGGCCAGGGTGGATTTTCCGCAGCCGCTTTCCCCTACCAGAGCCGTAAAACTGCCTTTGGGAAAGGACAGGTCAAGGCCGTGAAGAATCTCCCGATTGGCTTCATAGGAAAAGCGCAGATTGCCGCATAAAATGGTGCAGTCCTCCGGAACTTCCTGATTTCCACGATTCTCCTTCTCCGGCAAATCCAGCAGATGGAAAATCTTTTCACTGGCCGCCATGCCGTTCATGGCGATGTGGAAAAAGGAGCCCAGCTGGCGCATGGGGATGAAGAAGTCTGCTGACAGCAGGATAATCAGCAGACAGCCCGCCAGGGTAACCTGGCCCGCCCCGTACCGAGTCACCGCCATGATGACTCCCAGCGCCGCACCGCCGTATGCGATGAGGTCCATGATGGTGATGGAGTTCAGCTGCATGGACAGCACTTTCATGGTAATTTTCCGGAACTTCTCCGCTTCCTCATTCATCTCCTGGTTTTTAAAGCCGTCAGCCTGGTAAATCTTCAGGGTAGTCAGTCCCTGCAGATTCTCCAGGAAAGTGTCGCCCAGGGCCGTGTACTGTCCCCAGTATTTTGCCAGCAGCTTCTTTGCCCAGGTCTGCACCGCGGCGATGGCTGCGGGAATCAAAGGCACGCAGACCAAAAGCATCAGAGCCGAGGACAGGCTGTAGAAGCTCAGATAGACGAAGAGGGTCAGCGGCGCCGCCATGGCGTAGAAGAACTGGGGCAGATAGGCGCCGAAATAGGTTTCCAGCTGCTCCACCCCTTCCACGGCCACCTGCACCACCTCCGAGGTTGCCGTCTGCTCCCGGTAAGAGACCCCCAGGCGCAGCAGCTTTTGATAGATGCTTTCCCGAAGGACTTTTTTTACCGCCTTGGAAGACAGGTAGGACATACGGGACGCGCCTATGGTACAGACGAAGCGGACAAGCAGCGAAACCACCGCCGTGACTGCGGCAGCCAAGGCCGCTTCTCTACCCGCCGTCTGCGTCGCCAGTCCTCCGATAAAGACCGCAATAGCGGTCATCATGGCCATGTTGGCCGCAAGGGCGCACCACTGCAGAGCCACATTTCCCGCAACGTATTTTTTGCTTTGGCTGACCATGCCAATCAGCCGTTTATCCATCATCATCGCTCGTTTCCTCCATATACAAAGTTAGTTATATCTAACCAAAGGCCAAGAAAATAGCGGTCACCAGGTTAGTGGCCGCTAACGCGTACTCTATTATACAATTCCTGCGGGAAAGTTGTCAATAGGCAAACCGGTTTCTTTATTATGCGCCCCGCCCCAGGGCCCCTCAGCATCAACATCAAATTGATTTTCCCGCAGACTAAAGTTTAAAGCTGCCGCGGGAAGCTTTTTTGTGTGGAGGCGAGGATAGGATTTCCCGCAGTGCATGAATTAATAGCAGCAGCGGGAAGGTTTTCTTAAATAAGAACCATGGAACATACCGCACTCAGTGTTTTCACTTCTGCTGCGGGAAGCTTTTTTTTATCCAACGAAGCAGAAGGCTTCCCGTATGCAATAGGAGAAGTTTCTTGCAGGGCATTTGAAGACATCAGTCAGAGAAAATCTTCCCGCAGCTAGTGCGTCTTAACGTTCTGCGGGATATTCAACTTTTCACAAAGCGGCCAGACTCGTCCCGCAGCAAAGCATTATACTCATCTGCGGGAAATGCACCGCTTTTACGCCTGTTCATTGTTTCCCGCAGTCACGGCTTATTCAGTGCTGCGGGAAATCCGGACCTGACTTACGTTCCTCCTGGCGCTGAAAATCTCCAGCATTACAACGTTGCCCCTGTGCCGCAAATTCTGCCTTGACACCTCCCCTTTCCTATGCTAAAATTTTTAAGATAAAAGTGAATATCCAAACCGATGAGTAAGAGTAGTAGCAGGCGAAGGTCGCTTGGAGAGAGCTGCAGAGGGTGAGATTGCAGCAGCGGACGCGCCTGTCAATGGACTTACGAGGGCAAACGGAACGGCGGCAGCTTTACAAGAATACAGGCTTGCAGGCTCAGTATGGGCGACGGGATTCGACCGTAATATCGAATGACATATGTTTGTATGTCCAGAGCGCGCCGGCTTTCGTGCACGGCGAATTAGGGTGGCACCGCAGAAGTTACAAGCTTTTGTCCCTTATATGGCAGGGATAGGAGCTTTTTTATTACAATTATTCAGTAAGAAACGAGGTAATTCATGATGAAAAGAGTATTTTCAGGCGTACAGCCTACCGGCAATCTCCATTTAGGAAACTATCTTGGCGCTCTTCGCCAGTTCGTAGAGCTGCAGGAAGACCACGAATGCATTTACTGCGTCGTCGATATGCACGCAATTACCGTGCCCCAGGATCCAAAGATGCTGAAGGAGCAGATTTTGGATATCGCCGCCCTCTATCTGGCGGTAGGCATTGACCCGAAGAAGTCCATCATCTTCGTTCAGTCCGACGTGTCTCAGCACGCTGAACTGTCATGGGTTCTGACCTGTAACTCCTACACCGGAGAGCTTTCCAGAATGACCCAGTTTAAGTCCAAGAGCCACAACAAGGAGTCCGCTCCTGCAGGCCTTTTCACTTATCCGCTTCTCATGGCCGCCGACATTCTGCTCTACGATGTAGAAGTGGTACCTGTGGGCAACGACCAGAAGCAGCACATCGAACTGACAAGAGACATCGCAGTCCGCGTCAACAATACGAGAAAAAAGACCTTTGTCGTCCCTGAAGGCCGTTACCTGAAGGAAGGCGCAAGAATCATGGCCCTGGACGACCCTACCCAGAAGATGAGCAAATCCGCCGAAAACATACACAGCAGAATTTCCCTGCTGGACGACCCTGCGAAAATCAGAAAATCCATTATGAAAGCCACTACCGACTCTGAAGGGGTAGTACGCTTCGATGTAGAACAGAAACCGGGCATCAGCAATCTGATGAATATCTACAGTGTACTGTCCGGTAAGTCCCTGGAACAGATTGAAGCAGACTATGCGGGAAAAGGATACGGCGATTTCAAAAAAGACCTGGCTGAGGTCGTCATAGAAGCCTTGGCACCAATCAAGGCCAGATATGAAGAAATCCGGTACTCCGATGAGCTGATAGAAATTCTCAAAGACGGAGCGGTAAGAGCCCGCGCCATCGCAGAGCCTGTGATGCAGAGAGTCAAGGACAACTTTGGCCTGGGACTGTAAACAGAGAGAAAAAGAATTACTGCAAGGGGCACAGCTTTTTGGCTGTGCCCCTCTTCTTTTTCCCGAAAGCCATGACCCCCAGGGGACTTTTCCATTTTTTTAACTGCATTCTCTGAGTATCTTCAGGATTTCCCCGCAGGTGATTTCTCTGCAGCTTCCCAGGGCCAGGCTGCAGGAATCGGCTATGACCTTCAGGTCGGCGGATACGCTGATTCCCAGCTGCCCCAGGGTAGTGGGAAGGCCAATCTCTCTGATAAAGTCCTCTAAGGCCGCCGCGCCGGCCAGAGCCAGTTCTTCTTCGTCCTTTCCTTCCGGCAAGATGCCCCATACGCTGACGGCAAATCTCCCGAATTTTGACAATCTGCGGCGGCAGAGATGGCGGTAATATACCGGCTGCAGTACCGCCAGCCCTTCACCCCGGCTGCAGCCGGTGCAGGCCTCCAGCTGACCCTCCATCTGATGACATGGAAAATCCGCCCCCTTCCCCAGCCGGATGAGGCGGCTTCCGGCCATGGCAGATTCCCACATCAGGTTACTCCTGGCGGTATAGTCGTCCTGCTCTTTGAGGGCCGCTCTCAAATCCCGCACTACGCCGCCCATAAGGGCTTCCAAAAGGTCGTCGGACACGTTGTCTTCATCCGGCCGGCTGAAATAGGCCTCCATCAGTCGGGACAGAGCAGCGAAGCCGTCGGAAGCAATCTGCCTTTTGGGAACCCGATTGGTATAGGCTGGATCCATCAGGGCGAACCTGGGGCAGCACCTTGGATAATCCCGTTCCACTCTGCGCTTCAGTCCTTCGTTGGTAATGGCCGCACAGCCGTTCATTACGCCTCCCATTTCCAAAGTCACAGCGACCACGCCCAGGGGAAGAGGCGCAAAATCCACGACGCCTGGCCTGGCCCAGAAGTCCTCCCAGAAATCCCCGTCGTAAACCGCCGCCATAGAGACGGCTTTGCACCAGTTTATAACGCTGCCGCCGCCTACGCCCAAAATCAGGTCTGCACCCCTTTCCCGAGCCAGTTCTGCGCCCTCCAGCACCTTGCTGTAGGTGGTGATTTCCTCTACGCCTGAAAACTCCACCAAATGGAATCCGGCCTTTGTCAGGTACCCCTTTACCTCCTCCGGAACGCCGCTGTCTGCCGCTGCGCCGTCAAAGGCCATCATGACGGTCTGTCCGCAGGACGCCGTAAGGCTGGTCAGATACTCTCTGACGCAGCCTTTTCCAAAATAGGTTTTCGTTCCGTTTTCAAAAATAAAGTTTTTCATCTTTCTCTCCCGCCTTTCATGTCTGCCTTTCCCAGAAAGCGATGCCCTGTTCAATCCATCCTTCCGCCACCGTGCCGGTCCCCAGCCCGAAGCCGTGGCCCAGTCCCGGATAAGAATGAAATTCGGTCTGGATGCCCAGCGCCTCCATGCGTTTAAGCCGTCGTCTCATGACCCGCCAGTCTGCAATGCCGTCCGCCTGGCCGACCACCGCAAAGGTGGCAGGGTCGCCCTGGCGATATTCACTGAGTCCGGTATACTCCATGATGACCGCCGCCGGCTTAGGAAAATTTCCGGCGCCAAAGGCGGCCGTTCCATAGGAACCGACCCATGCCGCCATCCTTGCTCCGGCGCTGCCTCCCCACAGAGAATACCCATCGGTGTCTATTTCCAGCTCCTCGGCGTGCTGAAAGATAAAGGAAATAGCCCGAGCCAGGTCTTCACAGGCAGTCTGCGCGCCGGGCCGGTAAATCAGCGCAAAGGCATTATAACCCCGTCTGGAAAGTTCCAAAGCATGAGGAAAACTGTCCTGCATGGCGCCCACATAGGCAAAGGCCCCGCCGGCATTGCAGACGGCAAATCGTCCTCCGGCCTTTCCCCTGAAAAAAAACAATCCGGTATCTTCTTTAGACGGGTCAGCCGCCTTTTCTTCCTCTGAATAGATGTCGTAAAAGATGGTCTCCCCGGCGGCGGCATGGGTCTTCATGTAATTTACCACGGCCACCGTTTCATCGGGGTCTATATTAGTGTACCATGCCATCTGCAGCTGTCCCAGCGTATCCCCGCTGTAGTAGCCGGCGTCTGCCGGAAAAATCAGTCTGCCGTAATCTCCGAAAACCGAATCGCGCACCACATCTGATATGGCTGTGTCGGCAGTATACGGCTCACTTATGGTTTCGCGGTTCATCTCATCCCCCACCTCCTGATTCACCTTTTGCGGCTCCTCACTCCTGCACCCGCCCAGCACAGTTATGGCCAGCGCGATTAAAATACCCGCCGCAATTCCCCGCTTCATGGTCTTCCTCCTCTCCGGGCAATCTCTGCCGTCTCAAGTTCTGCTTATAGTATAAAAAAATCGAGGCTTCTCCAGAAGTCTCGATTCGTTCATCAGTTTATACCTAAAGGTTGTATGCTCCCGTCCTGCTATTGGCGCACCACTTTTTGCATCACCGACAGAAAGCGGCTCACCGTCTCCGAAGGCTGCTGGGAATGGAGCAGGCCATAAGGAATGGCGTGTTCCCACTCCACAGGGATGACCTTCAGCAGAGGATGGACGTTCTCCCAGGCCTGAACCGCCATCAGAACATCATCGCTGTTTTCGCACCGGTTGAAAACATCTACGCTGTAAAAGTCAAAATCCACAATCTGAATCTGACTGTGATTCTGCCAGATGTCGTCCCGCAGAACATCCACATAATGGCTCCAGTTTCTGTGCATCAGCATCAGCCGTTCACCGTACAAATCTTCGACGGTCAGCCGGTTCTTGCCGGCCAGGCGATGATGGACGGATACTGCGCAGCATATGGGCTCTATGGAAATTTCAAAACCTGCGCAGTTTCTCACGTTCAGCATGGTGTTGTCGAAAATTCCCGCCACCACATCGATATTCTGTCCCAGATTTTTCAATATCTCCCTTGCGTTTTCCGGCGTATTTTCAAAGGGAACCAGCTGGAATTTAATCTCCGGACAGAGCTGATGAATCCTGGGCCACAGTTCCACCAAAACGCCGGCCGGCGTCATAGGAGAGGTGCCGATACGGATTACGTTGTCCCCTTCCTGCATGGCGTTCCTTGCCCGAATGACAGAATCTCTGCAATACTGAATCACATATTTGGCGTCGTTGTACAGAGACATTCCGGCCTTCGTCAGGGTCAATCCCCGGTGGCTGCGCTCAAAGAGTTTCACCTCCAGGGCTGTTTCCAGCAGATTAATCTGTTTGATGACTGCCGTAGGCGTGATATAGGATTGTTCAGCCGCCTTATTGAAGCTGCCGGCGTCTGCAACGCGGATAAACGTTTCTAGCTGAGGGTTGTACACCTGCGCCACCTCTTTTCTCTCTTCCGTTTTTACAGCGTTCCGCCCTTTCCTGCGTCCATGTCTGGGCCGAAGCCGCATTTCTCTTTCATTATATGCGACTTTGGCAGGAAAAGCAAGGACCGGCGGCTTCGGATTCGCCTCCGGATGGGCCCATAAAGCGAAATCAAAAGCAGAAAGGATTTTTCTCTCTGCTTTTGCATCATCTCTTCAATTTACAGCCCCAAGCTCTCCACCCAGGCCTGTACGTCTGCTTCTGAAACACCTGAACTGAATCTGGTGCCCTCCTGCCAGTCTCCGGTTCCTGCCAGTTCAGCCAGAAGCTGCCCGCTTTCACCAAGACCTGACGAAGCGGAAGTGCAGAACGGAATCACCGTTTTTCCGGAAAAGTCATTAGCTTCCACAAACGGGTTTACCGGCCATGCGGCGATTCCCCACCAGATGGGATAGCCGATGAACACAGTATCATAGTCGTCCCAATTCTCCACGGCAGTGGATACCAGATTCATATCTCTCAGACTCTCGTCTTCATGTTCTCTGGTAACCCTGCTGTTGTCATCAGACCAGTTTAAATCCGCGTCGGTATACGGTTCTTCCGGTTCTATGGCAAAGAGAGTTCCCCCGGTGGCCTCAGCGATATATTCTGCCGCCGCCTCGGTGCTTCCCGTTGCGGAATAGTAAACCACCAGCACGCCGCCGTTTTTCGTTTCCGGCGTACTGCCTTCATCCTGGCTTTCACTTTGGCCGGCGCCGGAGGCGGCGTCCTCCTGCGAGCCCGAGGTATCTGTGCCGCAGCCGGTCAGAAGCGCCGCCGCCATCAGGCCAATCAGCACGACGGAAAGTAATTTCTTTATCTTCATCAAGTTCACCTTTCCTTTCCCGTTATTTCAGCGCTTCGCCGTCTTTAAAAGCGCTGCCTGCTCTATCTCCCAGCCGGTAGTATCCGTAGTGCACCGTGTCGTAGGTAATCGGATGAAATTTCTCCAGGCTCAGCTGTCCGTCCTCTCCCAGAACCCGTTCGTCAATGCTTACGTTTACAATTTTTCCCAAATACTTGGAGTCGTCAATAACATCAGTCAGCCGGCACTCCAGCGTAAGGGGAAGTTCATTGATAATCGGCGCGTGGACAAAAGCGCTTTCTGTAGTGGTGAAACCTGCCTTTTCCATCTTCTTCTCTTCTTTGTTTGCCGATACCAGGCCTACATAATCGCAGGCAGTCAGATGTTCCGCATCTCCTACGCTGACGGTAAAGGCTCTGTGCAGCAGAATGTTGTCTGTGGTCTTGTGGCTGGAAAGGTCGACGATAATCTCGTCAGGCCCTACAATTCCTCCCCAGGCCGCATTCATGGCATTGGCCCTGCCTGCTTCATCATAGGTGCCGATAATCATCACCGGCTGGGGAAATAAAAAGGGTTTTGCACCAAAATTCTTACGCATATAATCTCCTCCTCACATTACTTTTTGTTATCTGTTTTTCTTTCTCAGTCGTGGACTTTCATGGTGTGCAGCATTCTGACAAATTGCGGACTGTCATGGTCGACAATTTCGCTGTGACCCAAATCCAGTCCGGCGATTTCTGCCATGTCTTCCTGACTCAGCGCAAAATCCCAGATGTCCATGTTCTGTTCCATGCGGTTTCTGTGCACCGATTTCGGAATCACCACTACGCCTCTCTGTACGTTCCAGCGAAGGGCCACCTGAGCCGCGCTCTTCCCGTACTTTTCGCCGATTTTCGTCAGCACCGGATGCGTAAAGATTCCGTGGTTTCCTTCTGCAAATGGCCCCCAGGCTTCCGGCGTCACGCCGTATTCCTTCATCAGAGCCAGAGCGTTTTCCTGCTGGAAGAAAGGATGCAGCTCTACCTGGTTCACCGCCGGCGTCACCTTTACCGTTTCGCACAAATCTGCAAGACGGGCAGGATAAAAGTTGCACACGCCGATGGCCCTCAGCTTTCCTTCTTCATAGGCCTCCTCCATGGCCCGGTAAGCGCCGATATAATCGCCCATAGGCTGATGGAGCAGGTACAAATCCAGATAGGTAAGACCCAGCTTATCCAGGGAAGTCTGTATGGCTTTCTTCGCCCCTTCGTAGCTTGCGTCCTGTACCCACAGCTTGGTGGTGATGAACAGCTCCTCCCTGGCCACGCCGCTCTTTGCGATGGCTTTTCCTACTGCCTCTTCATTCATATAGGCCGCCGCAGTGTCGATGAGACGATAACCACTTGCGATGGCGTCGGAAACAGCCTGCTCACACTGGGCCAAATCCGACACCTGAAACACGCCAAATCCTTCCTTAGGCATCTTCACTCCATTGTTTAATGTTACATATTCCATATCGATTTCCTCCTCGTTTATATCTTTTGGTTACATTTCATAAAATTTTAAGAAAAAGTACAATATCAATCCTGCATTGCAGTATGCTCTTTATGAATACTGAAAACAGGCGCAGCCTCCCCAGGGTAAAGAGACTATTCTCATTTTTTGATGCTGGAGCCGCCAAAGACCTGTGACATGGGTATGGTATCCAGCATCCGGTCTATTTCCTTTACCTCCTGCTCTGTCAGCTCAATCTCCGCAGCCTGCCCGTTTTCAATGAGCCTGCTCAGCTTTCTGGTGCCCGGAATGGGCACAATCCACGGCTTTTTCGCCAGCATCCAGGCCAGAGAAATCTGGGCCGGCGACGCCTGCTTCTTTGCCGCCGTTTCCTCCAGATAGGCCAGCAATTCCTTGTTTTTATCAAATGCCTCCCGGGTAAACTGGGGCATGGCGCTGCGGTAATCACTGCCTGGTTCAAAGGTGGAGGAGCTGTCATATTTTGCGGACAAAAGTCCGTTTGCCAGGGGAGAAAAGGCCACAAAGCCGATGTTCAGTTCCTCCAGTACCGGAAACAGCGGCTCATAATCCCTGTACATCATGGAATACCGGTTCTGCACCGCCGTCACCGGGCATACGGCGTGGGCCCGTCTCAGCGTCTCCTCGTCGGCCTCTGAAATGCCCCAGTGGGTGATTTTTCCGGCGTCTATCAGCTCCTTCATGGCGCCGGCGGTCTCTTCGATGGGTACCTTTCTGTCCACCCGATGGATATAATACAAATCCAGATAATCGGTGTTCAGCCGCTTCAGGGTGCCATCCAGAGATTTCTTCACCGTCTCCGGCCTGCCGTCGGGAATCAACGGTTTATTGACCGCCTCCGACTTATCGTCAAACCGGATTCCGCACTTGGAAGCCAGAACAATCCGGTTTCGGTAAGGCTTCAGGGCCTGCCCCAAGAGTTCTTCATTATCATGGGGATTTTCCTGCGTGCCGTATACCTCTGCCGTGTCAAAAAAAGTATATCCTCTGTCTACGGCTTCCGAAAGCAGCTTCCCCATCTCTTTCCTATCCGCCGGCGGGCCGTAGGCATGACTCATTCCCATACATCCCAGACCCACTGCGGAGACTTTCAAATCTTTTCCTAAAATACGCGTCTTCATGTTCAAGTTCTCCTCTTTTTTCTTCCTTTATCCGGTTTTTACCGATGAAAAAGCCATCCCATAATCTCTTCGTCCTCTGCGAACAGTCCTCCGCCGCCGTGCTGAACGGTTACCCCCTGGGCTTCAAAGTAACTCGCAGGTTTTACGTCAAGGACGAGAAGCCGGCGGATTTGCCCATCGGTCAGGCCTTCTTCTCTGTACATGGCGTACAGGGTTTCATAGGCCTCCTCTGTCGGCGCTGCGCCGTAGTATTCGTCGCTCTCTCCGATGACAAAGTATACCGGCGTGCGGTTTTTTATCACCTTGTCATAGGCGCCGTCCCACTGGGAACTGCACTGAAGGTATGCCGCAAATAGTTCGGGCCGCTTTCCCATCACGAGGGACATGGTCTGCCCGCCGCCGGAATAACCTTCTGCGAACACTCTGGTTTCATCGATATTATAATGGTCAAGAAAATACTCTGTCAGGGCGATGGTCTGGTCTGCGGAGGTCTCTCCCCAATCGGACAGCTGGGGCGCCGCGATAATCATATCCTCCACGTAATCCTGTGCGGTAAAGCCAAAGGTTTCTTGATAAAGGTTTTCGCCTACACCCTGAAAATACAGGCCCTCATAGCCCGGCAGCGTAAGGAACAGGGCATAAGGTTTGCTTCCGTCGTAGGCATCCGGCACGTACAGATTGTAGTGGATGTCTCCATACCGCGCCGAGTGGAGGACATTGTCCAGGATAAATCCCCGGTAGCTTTCTGTTCCGGCAGTCACTGAATCCGAAGGGTTCTGCGCTGGCTGCGCCTCTTCTTCTGCACCACTTTCCTGCATCCGCTGAGATGAAGCATTTTCGCCGCTCTCCGGTTCTTGTCCTGTGCATCCGCTTGAAACGATAACAAGTCCTGCAAGCAGCAGAATGAGGATTCTTTTTCTAACGGTTTTCATGGCCTTTTTACATACACTCCATCAAAATATGGTAAATCTCGTCGCGGCTCAGCTCTCTTGGATTGCTTTTTATGATGTTGCAGCTGTCCGCCACCTTCCTCAGTAGCTCAGGCGTAATTTCAGTCCGGGATTTCAGCTGGCCCATGGTAACCGGCAGCCCGCAGTTTTTTATGAAAGCGGCCAGTGCCTCAACGCCGGCTTCTGCAGTATCCTGGTCAAAGACTTCTCTGGCAAATCTTGTAAATTTCTCCTCTGCGTCCTTCACGATATGGCGGTAGTAGGCAGGATGAATCACTGCCAGCCCCTGCCCATGGTTACAGTCTGTATATGCGCCCAGCTGGTGCTCTATCTGGTGTGCCTGAAAGTCTGTGGCTCTGCCCACTTTCAGGATACCGTTTTCCGCCATGGCGGAGTCCCACATTAAATTACCTCTTGCCTGCATATCATTGATATCTTTCATCAGCCGTCTCATGTTGGTCACCGTATTTTTCATGATTGCCAGCGCTACATCGTCAGATACATTATCCCGGTCCGCGTTTCCAAAGTAGGTTTCCATGGCGTGACTCAATGTATCAAATGCGCCTGAGATTACCTGGCTGGCCGGTACAGAAGCGGTATATGCGGGGTCGAGTATTGCAAACCTCGGGGCTGCAGCCGCCATGCCTGCTTTGATGATTTTTTCTTCGTTTGTAATTACCGCGCCGCCGTTCATCTCCGCTCCCGTTCCTGAGGCTGTGACAATGGCGCCCATAGGCAGCGTCTCTGTAGGCGTCTGATGTTCTGTCATCTCCATTTCCCACAGGTCTTTTTCAGTCTTCGCCTGGGCCGCCACAATCTTGCAGCAGTCGATGACGGAACCGCCGCCGACAGCCAGGATAAAATCGATGTTTCTCTCCTTTGCCAGGCCGGCACCCTCCTGCACCTTAGCATAGGTGGGGTTTGGCGTGATACCGTAAAAGTCGGTGACCTTTTTCCCTGCTTCCTGAAGAATCTGCTTCACCTGGTCATAGATGCCGTTGGCCTTCACAGAGCCGCCGCCGTAAGCCAGCATTACGTTTTCTCCGTAAGAAGAAACTGCGCCGGCCAGATAATCCTTTACTGCGCCTTGCCCAAAATAGACTTTTGTCTCATATCCATAAACAAATTTCTCCATAGTAATCTCTCCTTTCTTTCTGTTTTCGTTATATCATGCCCTTTCCATCCGGCGGCATGATGCAATGAAAGCTTCCTTGCGGCAGCGCCGCTGTTTATGTATTCATTATAGAACCGGCGCCGTATTTTTTGAAGAAACAATCAGTTCCGCAGTTTATACCTAAAGGTTTTAACTTGTTGTCTCACAGCATACAAAAAGCGCGTTCAACCTTCCATGAACGCACTTTATAGCTTCTGGCTTCGGCTGCAGACGGCAGACCGGATTAATCCAGGGAGTTTTCTGCCAGATAACGCAGATATACTCCGTCTTTTCCGATTCTTTCAACGCTTTTCAATGTAAATCCCACCGGCTTTCCCTGTGCGAAGAAAGGATTTTGAGTGAACAGGGAGGCGCCGTTTCCTCCATCTGCAGCAGGCGCCAGGAGAAGACTGAGTTCATCGATTACACCGGCCTGCAGAAAGGTCCAGTTGGCGACACCGCCGCCGCAAAGGGCCACTTTTTCGATGTGAAATAGTTGATACAGCTTTTCCATAGCCAGTTTACAGTTCAGTTCTTTTTCTCCTGCCAGAATATAAGAGACGCCTCTCTTTCTAAGATACGCTCTGTAGGAACCCGGGGCTGCCTCTGTCAGAATCTCTACCACATGGGCTTCCGCCCTTCCTCTGTTGCGGAAAGTTCCCGATTCCCATCCAATCTCCCCTTGTGTGTCCAATGAAATATAATACATCTCTTCGAGATGTTCTGCCACAAAATCTCCTTCAGGTGCTTCAAAGTTTTCTTCCGGAACCGGTCTTGCACCACCAGTGAACTCTTTGGTGGTTGTCGTACCGTACAGCCAGGCGTTCGCCTCCATTTTCTCTCGAAGGGCGCCATACTCTCTTCCCAGTTCTGCTGCAGTGCCGCCGTTCATAAAGTCCCCGCTTATTTTCCCGTCCAGAGAACTTAACATATGGCAAATTACATATGGTCTTTTCATCAAATTTCACCTCTTTTATCGACACAAATCTCACAAATTGCCTGCAATTATAATACGACTTAAAGTTACCTTTAAGTCAAGCACTATTTTTAAAAACATCCAAAAACAGTTTATAACTTCTTTCTCAAATAATGCTTTCATAAAAATACAGCTTGTGGTATAATAGAAATGCTTTTGCCTGAAAGTTCAAAGGTTTTCTTTGTTTGCCCACATTTAGGAAAACCCGCTATGCGAAAGGCAGAAAGAAAATAAAAGAATCAAATTAATTTAGGAGGTATTATAATTATGAAAAAATTTAAAATGCCGCCTGCATTAATCATTGTAATGATTTTCCTGTTCATTGTAGGAATTTTAACCTGGTTTGTACCGACTTCCGTCGTTACTACCAATGACGCAGGTGAAAGTGAAATTATCTACAATGCAGCTTTCGATGCAGACGGCAACGTTATCGAAAACGCAGGTACTGACCCTGTAGGCTTATGGGACTTGTTTCTGGCACCGATTCAGGGATTTGCCAATGCGGCTGACGTAGCCATGGCTATCCTGGTTTCCGGCGGTCTGCTGGCCATCCTCAATAAGAGCGGCGCCTTGGATGCCGGTATCAGTGCATTAATCAAACGCTTCAGCGGAAACACCCTGATTGCAATCCTGATGATTGTCTTTGCTCTCATGGGTACCGTCTACGGCGCCTGGGAAGAACTTCCTGCTTACGCAATCATTATTATTCCATTATTCGTAAAAGCCGGCTACGATGTCATGACCGGTATTCAGGTTATCTTAATCGGTGCTGTCTGCGGTAATATGGCCGACGTTGTAAACCCGTACGCCATCGGCGCTGCAGTTGCCGCCATCGGCAACGACGAGCTGTCCTTGGGTTCCGGCATCCTGCTCCGTCTGGTACTGCTGGTTGCTCTGCTGGCATTCGGTATTTTCTCCGTAATTCGCTATGCGAACATGGTTAAGAAAGACCCTTCCCGTTCCTGTGTAGCAGGCATCGACGGAATCCACACCTCTATTTCTTCAGAGGAAGGCGCAGCAGAACCTGCAGAATCCGGTATGACCGGTCGTCAGAAGGCTTCTCTGATTGCTTTCGGTATAGTAATTCTCGCCTGCGTACTGGGCTATGTACCATGGGATTCTATTCCTGCAGGCAGTCAGACTATGTTTGAATACATAAACATCATTCAGACTAAGATTAGCGGCACATTTATCGGAAATCTGGTGGGTACTGATAACTTTACACAGTTCGGTTGGTGGTACTTCAACGAGTTCTCCGTAACATGGCTCATCGGCGCTATTATCATCGGTATGATTAACAAAATGAATCTGCACCAGTGGGTCGGCACCTTCATTGAAGGCTGCAAAGACCTGATGGGTGTAGTTATGGTACTTGCTGCCTCCAGAGGTATCGCTATCTTCATGGGAGACAGAGAGTCCGGCATGAGCATCACTTTCATTCACTGGATTCAGAGCTTCCTGTCCGGCGTACCTCTTTGGGCTTTCGTCATCGCAGGCGTTGTCGTATACATCTGTATCGCTCTGTTCCTGCAGTCCACAAGCGGTCTTTCCGGTATCACCATGCCAATCTTCGGCGCCCTGGCATTTGCACTGTTCGCAGATTCTGCAGCCGGCTCAGTAGGCGGTCAGGTTCTGCTGATTTCCGCATTCACCTGCGGCGTCAACTTCGTATGCAGCTGGTATCCTGAATCAACTAACATGGGTATCGTCGAAATGACAGGCGTACCTTACAATGTATTCGTAAAGCAGCAGCTGAAGATTACAGTACCTCTGATTATCATCGCTACCGTAATCATCTCTATTGCGCCGTATATCGGACTGGTATAAATCAAATCGAAACATGAAGGCATAATCGCCTTTTGCCAATGGGAGAGGCCCCATTAACGATTATTGTTCGTTAATGGGGCCTCTCCTATTAATTAGCTTTACTGCCCTTGCAGTTTTCAACATCCACTTTTAGATTCAGATACACACTTAACTTAAAAGCCCTGCATAGACAAAATCTATACAGGGCTTCTCTGGTGCGCCAGACAGGAATCGAACCTGCGGCCTTCACATTCGGAGTGTGCTACTCTATCCCCTGAGCTACTGGCGCATAACATAAATAGTATAGCATATTTTTAAAAAAAAGTGAAGTAAAAATATAAAACATCTCGGAGCTTTTTAACGGGCTGAAACTCCGTAGGCTGTATAGCTGTGAGAAAACGCATATCCCAGTTTTTCAGCCAGGGCCAGGGATTCCCTGTTGTGGGCGTCCCAGCTTGGATAAATGCCCCGCTTCAGGCAGTTCAGAATCAGCTGCGCCCCGCAGACTGCGGCCAGGCCCTTTCTGTGAAAATCCCCTCTGGTATCTATCTCCACCTCAATTCCACCCCGGTACGCCGAATAAGAAGACGCTCCTGATACAATTTCCCCTTGATATAAAACTACCACGCCCAGGCCCAGTTTCCGGTAATCCTCGAAGCTGTCGAAGTTAGAAACCAGGTCCCTGGACCAGGCATTTCTTTTGCAGACTCCAAAGAGAGATTCATCTATTTCCCGCAGTTCATATTTCCCGGGCAATAGGCCGGCTATTTCCCGCAGCTTTTCCCGGTCAAAGGAAGTCTCCTTCACCGTCCCATAGCGGGTCAGTCTTTCTGCACGGCTGCCGAAGGCCCTCTCTATAGCGGTTTCCCATTTAAGATTTTGCGGCACCAAAATACAGTAATGCCGCTTCATTGCGGACGCGCAGGAAGCGGCAAAGTCACCGTCAGCTTCTCCGGCCAGAAAACAGAAATCTCCTAAAACTGCCGCCGCCCGCTTCGGATAGCTCATATCGTCAGCATAGATTCGTCCCATGACTCCCTGCAGGCAGGACCATATGATGGTCTCCTGCCATCCCGCGAAGAAACCCTCTATAAGTTCTGCGGACTGTACCGCTGTCATTAAATTTTTCTCCCGTCCTTCTGTCATTTCTACGCTTCCTTGTTAATCTCCGTAAATCCTTTGCCGCTGCCCCATACCGTATCTACGTGGAGAACTGTCACAAAGGCCGCCGGGTCCAAAGACCCTAAAAACTTTTTCAGAAGCATGCTCTCGCGGGGAGAGCAGAGAACTATCAATTCTTTTTTTTCCTGCCCGGTAAACTCTCCCACCGTCTTTCTGCTGGAAACACCCCGGTTCAAATCCTTCATCACGAAGTCGATGGTTTCCTCAGCCTTGGAGGTCAGAATATTCACCTGCACAATCTTAGTTTCAAAACCGTAAATGATAAAGTCTACCATCTTGGAAGCGATGAACTGGGTCACCAAAGCGTACAGCGCGATGTTTCTTCCGAAGATAAATGCTGACACGATGATGATGGCAGCATCCAGCGCCAGCAGAATTTTGCTGATATCCACCTGAGGCGCAAGCTTTTTCTTAATAATCTTGGCGATAGACTCGGTGCCGCAGAAAGCGTAACCTCTCCAGAACACGATGCCGTTGCAGACGCCGCTGAACACACCGCAGAAAATGGCGGCCAGTATTACATCCTTCTCCTCAAGCAGTTTAAAGTCAAACATTTCCAGAACGAACAAAACCGCCGGATACATGATAGTCACCACCAGCACCTTTTTTGCTTCCCGAAAACCTATGGTGAAAATCACCACAATGAGAATGATAAAAGCGCCGGCATAGTAAGCCAGTGAAAAGTTAATATCTATAAACGACTGCACGATACGCACGATGCCTGTCAGACCTCCGCTGGTCAGGCCGTTGGGAATCATCACCGCCGTTGTGGCAAAAGCGCCTACGGCGCACGCTCCAATCAGAAAAATATAATCGACTAATCTCTCTTTAAAGGTCTCCTTCATACATAATCCTTTCAAATGCAATATTGCCAAGTACATCTACAATCTTAACACAGATATACCTGTCCGGTGAAACGATTTTTTCGCAAACCGTTTCCAAATTCCCCTTATTTCGCACAAAGACTTTTTCAGGTCTATGTACACCGGCGGCCGGGTCATAGTCAAAATCCACACTCCACGCTTCTATCATCTGCAGGGAGTCCTCCTGCAGAACCTGCTTGATGGCGCCTCTGGCCTTGTCATCCACAGCTTTGCCAAGGCCCCGCTCTCTGAGAGAAATCAGGGAAATCTGCAGCAGCTTCTTATCAGAGCCCGGTATATCCCGTAGGTTGGTCTCAAGTTTGACAGACAGATTGGACGGCTTCGACTGACCTGCTCTATACACCTGAAAGGCCTCCTCCTGCCGCGCCAGACGGCTGATGGTGCTTTCCACAGCCAGACTTCCCATATCACAGCCTATAAAACGCCGGCCCATTCTGGCCGCTACCGACGGCAATGTTCCGCTGCCGCAGAAAAAGTCGGCGCACAGGTCCCCCTCTCTGGTACAGCATTCCACGATTCTTTCCATAAGCTGCTCGGGTTTCTGCGTAGCATAGCCGGTCCGTTCTCCGCTGGTTCTTCCCACCATATCGATATTCCAGACATCTTTCATGTTAACCATCGTATACCAGCCCACGTCATCCTTGTATTCCTTGACGCCCTTAAACCGGTAAGGCTTGAATCCTCTGTTGTAGGATTTCTCCTGCAGGGGATAAAAGCTGTACTTTCCGGTCTTGGCGTAGACTAAGATGGTATCGTGTTTTCTGGCGAAATGCTTCTTGCTGGTACCGCCGGACTTGTAGTTCCAGACAATCTCGTTGACAAAATTCTTCTCGCCGAAAATCTCATCCATGATAACCTTAGCGTAATGGACCACATGCCAATCCAGATGAAGCCAGATTAGCCCCGTATCGGAGAGCAAATCCCGCATCAGGTAAAGCCGCGCTGCCAGCATTTTCAGATATTCCGACAAACCTTTTTCCCATTTATCGCCGTAAGCCTTATGCTTAATATTGGTATCTCCAGCTTTCACCACCGCGTCATAATCAGCCTTGGAGAAAAAAGGAGGATCTATATAGATGAGCTGCACCTTTCCAGCCATATCCCAGTGGGAAAGCAGGGTCTTCATCACCGCCTTGTTGTCGCCGTGACAGATAAAACTGCCGGTACTGCCCTTTGTCCCGCAAAACTCCTCAGACAATGTCAGCGGACTACTTTTTGCGTTTTTGTACTGTCTTTCGCTTGCCTGCATGATTTTTGTAAATTCTTTGATTAGGCTCATTGCTTTCACCTCTGCTTCTGCCTCTTCCTTTGGCGCCGCCGCCCAGAAGAACTCCAATCAGGTCTTCCCTGCCCGCTTTTTCCAGTGCTTTTCGTACTGTCTGCCTGTTTTCCGGTTTATGATAGTGAATCAGCGCCCGCTGCATTTTCTTTTCTTCTAAATCCTTTGCCACGTAAACCGGTTCCATAGTAAAAGGGTCTTTTTCCGTATAGTACATACAGGTTGCCAGTGTGGCGGGAGTCGGATAAAAGTCCTGCACCTGGTCCGGCACAAAACCGAACTCCTTCAAAAACAGCGCCAGTTCTACGGCGTCCTCCAAAGTGCTGCCCGGATGGGAACTGATAAGATAGGGAATCAAATACTGTTTCAGTCCCAGCTGCCGGTTGATTTTTCTGTACTTCTTGGCAAAATCCAGGAAAACCTGCTTGCCCGGCTTTCTCATATAATATAGCACCCGGTCTGAAATGTGTTCGGGGGCCACTTTCAAAGTCCCGCTGACATGATACTTGCAAAGCTCCCGCAGAAAAGTATCGTCTTTATCAGCCATGACATAATCGTAGCGTATGCCTGAGCGGATAAAGACCTTCTTGACCCCGGGCACCGTCCGAAGGGCCCGAAGCACCTCCAGATAATCCCTATGGTCAACCTTCATATTTTTACAAGGTGACGGATACAGGCAGTCCTTGTCCTTGCAGACGCCCCGGGTCAGCTGGGCCTTACATGCAGGATGTCTGAAGTTAGCCGACGGACCGCCTACATCGTGAATGTATCCTTTAAAATCTTTCTTTCCGGTCAGGGCTCTGGCCTCCGCTACCAGGGACTCTTTACTGCGGCTTCTCACCTGCCGGCCCTGATGATAGGTCAAGGCGCAGAAGCTACAACCGCCGAAACAGCCCCTGGCGGAAACCAGGCTGAACTTAATCTCTTTAAAGGCGGGAATCCCGCCCTGACGGTCGTAGACAGGATGCCACTCGTTCTCAAAGGGCAGCTCATAGATTTCGTCCAGCTCATGGGGCTCCAAAGGAGGCTGGGGCTGGTTCTGCACCACATAGACGGTATCCGTGTATTTTTCGATAAGCCGCTTTCCGTTGACATAATCATTGTTTCGGTATGCCATGGCGAAACTGCGGCAATAGGCGTCCTTGTCTGAAAGGATTTCATGAAACTCCGGCAGGACTTCCGTATCTTCGTCCGCCTCAAAGGCTTTGGCCCGATAGCAGGTGCCTCTAATCCAGGTGATATCCTTTACTTCAATACCTGCGTCCAAAGCGTCGGCGATTTCTATTACCGACCGTTCGCCCATGCCGTAAATCAAAAGGTCTGCTTTTGCGTCCAGCAGAATAGACCGCCGCACCTTATCGCTCCAATAATCGTAATGTCCCAGGCGGCGCAGACTGGCCTCGATGCCGCCGATGATAATCGGTACATCTCCATAGGCCTCCCTTGCCCGGTTGCTGTAAACAATGACGGCTCTGTCAGGCCGCCTGCCTGCCTCACCGCCCGGCGCATATTCGTCGGTTCTCCGCCGCCGCTTGAAAACCGAATAGTTATTCACCATGGAATCTACGGTGCCACTGTTGATTAGAAATCCCAGCCGCGGCTTTCCGAACCTGCGAAAGTCCTCCGCGCTTTTATAATCGGGCTGGGCCAGTACCGCCACCTTATAGCCGCGGCTTTCCAGGAGCCTCCCGATAATGGCTGTGCCAAAAGAGTGATGGTCCACATAGGCGTCTCCTGTTACCAGCACAAAATCAGGCTGCTGCCAGCCCCGCTCTTCCATTTCTTTTCTCGTAATTGGCAAAAACATCCTTTGTCCTCTTATCAATTCGTAAAGTCATTCTCCGCTGTCTCAGCGCCGCTCCTCAAGTACCTGGAGGAGATTTCCTGTAATTCTTGCGGTCAGTCCCCAGATAACCCTGCCGTCCACTTCATAGATTGGAATGTCCCACTGTCCTGTACGCCAGCCGTAGTCCTTGTCAATTCCAATCTTCTCGTAGGGAAAGTCTTCGTCAATCTTCGCCGAAACTTCTTCCCTGAAAACCTGTTTGGGACAATTCTCCAAATCCGTCAGTCTGACGAGGAAAAGTTCCTCAACCTCCTCAGGTTCAGGGCGGGCGTTTAAAAAGGCCTCGTACGGGATTACGCTCAAATAGGTGTATAATGTGTAATTGGCATAGCCATACAGAATATTGCCCGGTCCGATAACTTCTATCTTTTCTTCCGGGATTCCTGTCTCCTCAAAAGTCTCCCGCAAAGCGGCTTCCAGAGGAGTCTCTCCAGCCTCTATATGGCCCCCGGGAAAGCAGATTTCTCCCGGGTCCGACTTCATATGCCGGGCCCGCATTTCATAGAGAAGATGGAGCTGGCCGTCCTTTTCCACCAATGGAAGCAGCACAGAAAAATACCTGTGTTTTCCAATGGGCTCAGGCCTCCTGCCGTCGAAGACTTCTCTTATGTGATTTAGTGTCCATTCCATGTTTTTTACTCCTTATATATATCAAGAGTATTTCCAATGTGCCCGCGGCAATGCATCGAAAAAAATAAGGGCGGTTATCCGCCCTTTGCTTGAAAAATTAGTTCAGGATTTCGTATTCTGAGAAATCTACGCCAATCATCTCTTCCTTCTCTGCGCTGAGACTTACGATAAAGTCCATACCATAGTTCTTGGAGATATTCTTCAGTCTGGTTAAGAACTCTGGAATATCGCCCAGTGAGAAGTCAGCATGCTTCAGAATGCTGTCGATAAAGATAGTCTCGATATCGTGGTCAGAACTGATGATTCCGTAGATAAAGCCTATGTATTCGTCGCTGTTGGTAACATGCTCATACTCTTCCATGCATACAACTCTGATTCTATATTTCAAATCATACATCAATCTGGAGTTCTTGTTGATGAAAATGATACTGCCGTTGCTATTCTCAACCTGGTCATTGGCCAAATCAATCATCTGCTTAGTTTTACCTGTACCTTTATGTCCAACTAATAATTTTACCATTATTATTGTCCTCCCATTTTTTTGTTGTTAGTGTTATTATACACTAACGGCCTACGGCTTTCAACGTTTTTTTAAAGAAATACTCCGCCCAATTTCAGGGGAATTTGGACGGAGCAGATTTTATTTACTTTGCAAGCTGATAGATTGCTTCTACCATGATTTCCAGCCAAATTTCCAAATGTCTGAGTTCCAGGCATTCGTTGGCCTGATGCATGGTGTCAATCTGGTCTGGCAGCAGGCAGCCGAAAGCAACGCAGTTATCCATGGTTCTGGAGTAGGTTGCACCGCCGGAATACATAGCCTGACTTTCCGTATCGCCGGTAACTTTTCTGTAAGCGTCCATCAGGGTTGTTACCAGCGCGGAGTCCTTCGGCACATACAGAGAGTTCTCTTTGGATGCAACTTTAAATTCCCAGCCTTTTCCGGAAAGCTTTTCCTTAACTTTGTTTTCGATATCGATAACCGGTGTTCTGACAGGGATTCTGCTGTCGCAGCACAGGGTCAGCTGACCGTCTTTTACAAAAATCTTACCGATATTGAGAGTCAGCTTACCGCCGTCTTCATCAGACTCTGCGATGCCCATCTTCTCGCCGAACATGGAAAGTCCGAAGTGTTCGTTATAGAAATCCACGATTTCTTTCAGCTGGCCGGTAATCGGCATTCTGGAAAGCAGGTCCATCATATAGCTGACTGCGTTCTTGCCTTCCTGCAGGTGGGCAGCGTGAGCGCCTACGCCTTTCACAGACAGCACAACCTTGCCGTCCTTGACCTCGTAAGCGTACATAGACGCGTTCTCACTTGCGGCAATAGCTTCTTTCAGGGCGTCTTCCAAGTCTGCCGGCAATACAACTTTTGCAGAGGACGGAACGGAGTTGAAGGCGCCGCCTCCTTCTATTTCGATTTCCTCAGTAATCGGTCTTGTCAGGGTGTACTGCAGCATGCCCATTTCTGCGTAGGTCAGAGGGAACTCCGCATCCGGTGAAAAGGCCACGGTAGGAAGCTCCGGCTTTACCTCGCTGAAATAATACTGCATGCATTTCCAATCAGTTTCCTCGTTGGTACCCAGAATCACACGAATTCTTCTCTTGAGAGGAACGCCTAAATCCTTGAGAATCTTCATGGCGTAAAGGCAGGTTACCAGAGGTCCCTTGTCGTCCAGGGTTCCTCTTCCGAAGATTTTGCCGTCGGAAATCACGCCTCCCCACGGGTCAAAATCCCAGCCGTCGCCGGCAGGCACCACGTCTACGTGTCCCAGAATGCCGACCATTTCTTCGCCTTCACCCATTTCGATGTGACCGACGTAGTTGTTGAAGTTTTCTGTTCTGAAACCCATGGACTCTCCCAGCTTCAGTGCAGCCTCAAGGGCTTTGGCAGGACCTTCGCCAAAAGGCATGCCCGGCTGCGGCTCTCCTTCTACGCTGTTAATCTGACAGAGCGCAGAAATATCCTGCGCCAAAGGTTCCATAGCTTCTTTGATTGATTGTTTGAAATCCATAAATCCTCCATCCTTTGTCTATATATTTTGTATTTCATCACAGGCGGTTCTCTTCCGCCGCTTTCATTTCGTCCTCTAATATTATATTAAGAAGTGGCGGGAAAAACAAGCCATTTTTAATTCTGCGGCTGAAAAGTCCCAATTCTTTCTTATGCAATGCTACTGACTTCTGCCAAGGCGCAGCTGCCCGCAGGCTGCGTCAATATCAGCGCCCAGTTCTCTGCGGATGGTGGCGGCAATGCCTCTGCCCGAAAGGAGTTTTTGAAACTGAGCGGCTCTCCCCCGGCTGACCGTATCAAAACCGGCTTCTGCCACTTTGTTCAGAGGAATCAGATTAACATGGCAGAGCATACCGTTCAAAAGCCTGCACAGTCTCTCCGCGTCTTCGTCGCTGTCGTTGACGCCGTTTACCAGGGTATATTCAAAGGTAATCCTGCGCCCGGTCTGTTCCGTGTAGTCTCTGCAAGCTGAAAGCAGGATTTTAAGAGGATAACGATTGTTGACCGGCATCATGGAGCTTCTGATTTCGTCGGTTGTCCCGTGGAGAGAGATTGCAAGGTTGACCTGAGGAAAGTCACGGGCAAACCGCTCAATCACCGGTACCAATCCACAGGTGGAAACGGTGATATTCCGCATACCGATATTGAGGCCGTCCTTATGATTTACAATCCTGAGGAAAGCCGCCAGATTATCGTAATTGTCGAAAGGCTCTCCCGTTCCCATGACGACAATATGTCCTATCTTTTCTCCGGTGTCAACCTCAGCCTCCATCAGCTGGGCAATAATTTCTCCGGGAGTTAAGCTCCGCGCCAAACCGTTCCTTGCCGACGCGCAGAACCGACATCCCATCCTGCAGCCGGCCTGAGAGGACACGCAGATGGAATTTCCATACTTGTATTTCATAAACACGCTTTCAATGGTATTTCCGTCCGTAAGCTGAAACAAGTATTTTCGGGTGCCGTCAGTGCCGGATTTCTGCACTTCCAGAGTTTGCAGTCTTCCGATAGTAAAATTTTCAGAAAGAATCTCCCGCAGTGCCTTAGGCACATTGTTCATTTCATCAAATTCTGTGATTCCTCTGTAAATCCACTGAAAAATCTGCTTCGCCCGGAATTTAGGCTGTCCCATGGAAACCAGCACTTCTTCCAGCTCATTTAGTTGTAGGTCGCGTAAATTTATCATGATTTTCTCTCTTTCGATATACTCTCTTGTTATAGTATATCATTTTTGCGTGGGAAGCAAAGGGACAAAAGTATTTTCATGTTGTATTTTTTAAAGGAAGGTCGGAGTAGGATGTGAAATGCTGCGTGGGCTGCCTGCTATCTGCTATTCGATGCTCTTGCTTCGCATACCCCCATGGGGTATATGCGTCAAAAAAATCACAGCGCCTATCCCGCAGGTCTTTCTGTGGGGCCTCTGCGGGACGATTTTACATGAATTTAGCCGCCTTTTTCATAATCCACTGCTGTAGCCTTCTCTATTTTGCTTTATGATAGCTGCCATTACTTCCATATATGGAAGTTACTGTAATTACTTTCCATTTTGCCATCCAAATATCTGCATATCACGCCTCGCGTTCCACCATATACCCCCCACTTTTTCAAAAAAATATCCCGCACAAGCTTTATATGCTGTTTTGCGGGAAATTCTAAACGATAGCCTATAGCACACCCTTCAATCATAAAGGGTTCAGTAAGCCTTTATGAGTTTTCTTTCTTATGGTTGTCTTCTTTAAATATGATTGCAGCCGCTACGATACAAGCGCCACCAAATATTGTTTATATATTATGGAAATATTATCACATTAAGCGAAACTGCCTCAGTGAAATTTGATAAACAGAAAAGAGCTGTGTGGGCAGCTCTTTCCTGTTTATGTTATTTTGCGGTTCTGATGGCTTTCAAGGAGTAATCGGTGTATATCTTTTCTCCCTCTATCATCTTATAGCCGCGTACTTTATAGTAATATCTGGTTCCTTTCTTTGCAGAAGTGTTGAAATACTGCAGGGATTTAGTCGTCTTATAGATTGGCTTTGTGCCGTAGCCGCTGTTCTTTTTGGTGGAACGGTAGATTTCATATCCGTCCAGATTCAGCTCTTTCCCGTTCTTTTCAAACCAGTAAACCTTAATGGCTTTTTTGCCGCTCGGCGCTTTTTCGTTGGTGCTGCGGGCAACCAGCTGAATCGACTTTACAGCCTCAATGAGTGCAGCGTTATCTTCCGCTTTCTTCTGGGTTACTATAACAACTGTATCGCCAGTTTTCAAACCGGTTATTTTATCTACCGCACCTTTAGATATGCCGTTTACGATTACATCAGTAATCTCGTAGCCATCATTGGCTTTGAGAGTCAATGTAGTCCCATCAGCGCTCAAGTCTGCAGTCACGTCGGCATTGGGTTCAATAACTGGTTTCTGAACGACTGGAGTGCTTGGATAAACCGGTGCGCTGCTTTTCTTTACAGTTACTGTACATTCTGCTTTTAAACCATTGTTTGTTTCGGCAGCGATGGTTGCAGTCCCGCTTTTCACTGCAGTAACTTTGCCATTATTATCAACAGCTGCAATATTTTCATCTGAAGTAGTCCACGTAACGCCTTCGCCCGCGCAGTCAGAATTAACGATTGCTGTTAATTCTGCGGTTTCTCCTTCTGTCATCTGCAGGGTTTCTTTATTTAGTGTAATGCCGGCAGGTACTTCTGTATAAACTTTTATACCGTTTTTAACATTTATTGAACTAATCCAAATATATCTGTGTCCGGCAGCCTGATTATGGTCCGTTCCTGTCGCATCTAAATCAGACATTTTTGCAATCTCTGTCTGGCCCACTAATTCGCCTCTTCTTAAAACTTTTAGCTGGCCATATACATATCCGAAGATATCTCTTGTGTTTTCAATTCTAAAAGTATATACATCTTTAGTAGTAATCTTAATATCTGTACCTATTACAGATACTGCATCTCCGTTTTTCTGTAATGCATAAGATATTTCAGTTGCTCTATTTCCCCCACTATCATTCAAGGCGCAGGATAACGCGAATTTCACACCATTATCCACATAGCTGTCTTCGTCTGCAGGGTCGATGACAATATTTAACTCCTGAACGATATTGCCATCTTCTAAACTCTGATTACCAGCCTTAGAAAACGAACCGACTGCATATTTTGGAGAATCCCAAAAATTTGTTCCGTCTCCTTTAATTACATAACTTCCATTGTCTAAAGCTTCTACTTCGCCATAACCACCTTCAGTAGTCCAGTCTTTCGCAGTATATTTATATGGTTCCTGCAAAGTTCTTTCTTCAGGAAGTTCAGTGAAAACTCTTACTCCATTATCACCGGTAATATTGGAAAACCACATAGATCTGTTCGTAAGCTTTTCTCCTTCTAGATTACCCTCGCTAGTAAGCTGAATCGAACCAGTGGCAGCTATTACCTCTCCTTTTCTCATGAGAGACTGCTTTCCATAGACGTCACCATCTTTACAGGAATATTCCCATCTCACTGTGTAGACATCGTCTTCTTTGATTTTAGCTAAGCTGGAGATATTATATGGCGAATACACGATATTTCCATCCCCATCAGGTCTAAAATCTGCCAGCATCTCTGTCAAATACTGTCCATCATTATTTAAAGATGCTGTAACAGTAACCGACCCTCCTGCTGTTGCATTCGGTCCTACCAGAAAATTAATTTCCCTAACAATAGTTCCCTCCGCCAAAGTCTTGTTCATTTCAGCCTCTGGTTTTGCGAAAGGTCCCTGATGAGAATTGTCACTGTTCAGCGTTTCATGCCCTTTCAGAATAACTACATTGGAGTCGGCGTCCTGTTTTGCTGAGCCATAGCTGCCATCGGATGTCTGCCAATCACTTAGCGTATATTTGTACACGCTGTTTTCTTGCTGTCCGCCATCTGCATCTTCTGCAAATGCCATTGTCGGCAGCATTGCGGCGACCATGATAAAGCTCAACAGAATTGTCAATAATTTCTTCATGGTTAATCTTTCCTTTCTATTATTTTTTGATGTTGTCCTATGATAGGACAACAATATTTCAAAAATACTATAACATAAATTTTGTCCTATGACAAGACATTTATAAGGAGGTGAATATATTGTGGCTAGAATTATTGATACAAAAGAAAAAAACTTGATAGGTGATAATGTGCGAAAATACCGGATTGAAAAAAAAATGAGTCAGCAGGTTTTGTCAAATAAATTAGAAACTCTGGGCATATACATCTGCCGCGGGTCAATATCCAGAATTGAAGATAAATCCAGAACGGTTACAGATATCGAGATTTATGGCCTTTCAAAAATCCTCGGTGTTTCTATTGAAAATCTCTTCTCTTCCGAAAATATCGATAAACATGCAGAGTGCAGTTTGCACAGTTCTCTCTAAGAAGGATTTTCATATATAAAAAGAAAAGAGCTGCCCGCTCCGGTCAGGCTAATAAGCCGGACTGTGTGGCAGCTCTTTCCCGTTCATATTATTTTGCGGTTCTGATGGCTTTCAGGGAGTAATCGGTGTATATCTTTTCTCCCTCTATCATCTTGTAGCCGCGTACTTTATAGTAATATCTGGTTCCTTTCTTTGCAGAAGTGTTGAAATACTGCAGGGATTTAGTCGTCTTATAGATTGGCTTTGTGCCGTAGCCGCTGTTCTTTTTGGTGGAACGGTAGATTTCATATCCGTCCAGATTCAGCTCTTTCCCGTTCTTTTCAAACCAGTAAACCTTAATGGCCTTTTTGCCGCTCGGCGCTTTTTCGTTGGTGCTGCGGGCAACCAGTTTCAGGGATTTTACCTCTGCTTTCAGGTCCTCTGTCGTTTGAATTTTCTTCGTAGTTACAACGACTATGTCTCCTGTCTTAAGATTGGTAACCTCTGTAACCTTTCCCAGAGATTGGCCGTTTAAAGTAACGTCTGCTATTTCGTAGCCGTCTGCTGCAGTAATGGTCACTCTGGTTCCTGTGGAGTTAAGTGCTGCTGCAGCGTTGCCGTCTGTCTCAATGGTCGGACGCTGCACAACCAGTACAGGCGGATAGGTTGGTTCCGGGCTGCTCGGTTCCGCCACTGTTAAAGTTCCACCGGTAAACGGCGTATTTGTTTCGTCCGAAGCAGATACAAAATATGTTCTCCAGCATCCGTGCTCGTCCTTCTCCGTTTCCTGGTAAACCTTTACACCGTCGGTTTCAAAGCCTTCTCCTATGGTAATACCCACAGAATCGGTTTGCTTTAATCCCAGCACCGGTAAACCATTTTCAGCGTTATTGACTGCAGTCACTTTAGCGTCCAGCACAATTCCTCCGCCTCTAATGTTTCCGATTGCTGCGTAATCTTCACTATGGGAAGTTGCAGTAATTTCTGCGTTTCCGGTCAGCTTCAACTCTCCAGTATAGGTTGCCAGAGCGCTGCCTTCTGTAGACTCCGCATCTATTTTACCGCCGGAAACGATAAGACCACCATATCCATATAGCGCATCCTGTACGGACTTTAAATTCAGGGTACCACCGAGGATTTCCACCCATTCTCCGGAAATTCCGCTGGCGTCATCTGTTTTGATGACAGTATTATCACCGGAAATGGTAAGGTTTCCGTTAGAATAAATAGTAAAGCCTTCACTTCCCAGTTCTTCATCTACAGTCTTATCCGTTACTGTTACAGTCAGACGGGTGTTATCTACCGTAACGTCACCCCCTGCATAAACGCCCTGCATGTACTCCGTGGTAATTGTTAAGTCGCTGTTCCTCAATATAACTGAAGAAGGAAACTCCTCTCCTGTATCTTCATCATAAAAATAGTTTACAAAAATACCACAGCCGCCGGCATTGATATCTACCTTGGCCCCATCAACCAGAACTTGTCCCTGATTGACGCAAAGTCCATGCCAGGCGCTTTCAATATCCGCCGTCACACCGCTTTCCAGGGTTAAATTTTTTTCGGCGTAAAGGGACGGATAGCTTTCCGCAACAGCCTTCAGCGTTCCTTGTCCGCTGACAGTCAAATTGCCGCTGGAAAAAATATTGTTTCCCTCCTCATTATAGACGGCAAGAGTACTTCCTTCTGCCATTTTTATATGCAGATTTGTTACATCTATCGCATAGATACCGCTGGCCGTCAACGGCGCACTTTCACTTCCAATGGTGCAGTTTCCCTCTACGATGACAGTAAATTCTCCCTCCGCATAAATACCGATAGAATCTGTCAGCGTTACATCTTTCAGGGTCAGTGTCTTCTCAGCTGTATTCAGAGTCGCAGTGCCTTCTCCATAATTTGTCCCTTGGCCGTCAGTTAACCTGCTGTTGCCAATATACACCTGCGTCGCTGTCTCTGCAAAAGCCATAGCAGGCACCATTGACAGCACCATCAGCATACTTAGCAGCAAAACCAATAACTTTTTCATTTGTTTCCTCCTTTCGGCTTTATCCTATTAAGATACTGGTGGGGGGGGGGGGCGCGCGCCCCGGGCGGGGGGCGGGGGGGCCGGCGACTTCTGTTGTGGATTTGCTTAAATCCTCCCGGGGGAAGGTGGGGCGGGTGGGTGTTGGGGACGACGAACCACGCCCCTTCCGGCACGGCCCGCGTCTCGTGGACCTTATAGC
>CBCTFZ010000025.1:0-36418 GCA_965146355.1 uncultured Emergencia sp.
AATTATGTCACTGTTTTTTGGGTACTGTTTTTCCCCCTTGTGTTGTCTATTGTACAACCCGGGGGGGTGGCGGGGATTTGCAGCCCCGCCGCCATACTTATGAGCCTGTTGACGGTGCGGTCCCCCTATTATATAATTTCTATAGCATTAAGATGAAAGGGATTCCTTGGATATGATTTATGACTGTATTATTGTAGGCGCCGGCGCCTCCGGCCTGTTCTGCGGCGCCGTCTTTCCGGAAAAGATAAACGGGCTGCTTTTAGAAAAGACCCGGCAGCCCGGTACCAAGCTTTTGATGAGCGGCAGCGGACAGTGCAACATTACCCACAGCGGCTCTATCAAGGATTTTGTACCTAAATACGGAAAAAACGGCGGTAAAATCCGAGGTTGTCTGTACAAGTACAATAACCACCATCTGGAGGCTTTTTTCGCAGCAAACAACCTGCCCCTCATAGCCAGAGAGGACGGTAAGGTTTTTCCAAAATCCATGGACGCCCGGGATATTCAAAAACTGCTGCTGGGCAGGGCGGAGGAAAACGGTTTCAAGCTGAAAACAGGCTGCCGGGTCACCTCCGTAAAACAGCTTCTTCCCCAGCAGATTGCTGCCGCAGATACCCAGCCGGCGGCACCAGGAGAGTCTCCCCTCTGGCAGATTACTGCTTTCACAGACGGCCGTACCTGCTGTTACCTCTGCCGCAAGCTGATAGTTGCCGCCGGAGGATGCTCCTATCCTTCCACCGGTTCTGACGGCACTTTTTTCAAAATTTTAGCCGAGGATTTAAAGATGGATATCGTTCCCACCAGGCCCGCTCTTACGCCAATCAACGTGGAAGGGTATCCCTATGCCGACCTGTCCGGTATTTCCTTTGAGAAAGCAGGTCTAAAAATCCGGCGCTGCCTCCAGTCCCAAAATCCGAGAAAAATCGCAGAAGGTCAAGGTCCCCTGCTCTTAACCCATGAGAATTTCTCCGGACCGCTGATTTTGAATCACTCAAAATATGTGCAGCCCGGTGACCGAATCTCCATCAACTACCTTGCTCCACTCACTTCAGCCCAGGTTCTGGACGCCATAAACCGCGCCTTAAGAGAAAGTAAGCAAGGTATGGCAAACCTGCTGGCTCGTCAGCTGGGCCTGCCAAAGAAATTTGCCGCCGCCGTTGTTTCCAGAACCGGTGAAAAACCAAAGGCCATTGCTGACCTTCTTACCGAGGACACATTTATCGTAAAGAACCTGGTTGGCTATAAAAAGGCCATGGTAACTGCCGGAGGAGTTTCACTTTCGGAAATTGACTGTAAAACAATGGAATGTAAAAAATGGAAAAACCTATTCATTATCGGCGAGGCCCTGGATATCGACGGCGAGACCGGCGGCTATAATCTGCAGTTCGCCTATTCTTCCGCCTGCGCCGCGGCCCGAGCTTGCTCCCAGGAAAAAAACATGTAAGGTGTTTTTGTGCTAAAGGACAAGAACCCTGTAAATTAGCACAAATTTTTTCAAAAAAAGAAGGGAGAATTGTGCTAAACGCAGATTATCCTGCATTTTAGCACAACACTCCCTTTGTATGAACAGGGCGGATTTATGTCAAATGAACAGAAAAAGTCAATTTAACATAATTTTTCTCCCTTTTTCCTCCCCGGACGCGCTGTGTTTTGTGCTAAAGGACTCTGAAAGAGCCAATCAGCACAAAAACACCCCACAAGCGGTCAAAATACGGTTTCTATTCTTCACTCCGTTTCCTCACAGTCGTCAAGGTCCACCGGAACGATGATATTTCTGGCGTCTTCCAGCTTGTCAGCCGGCACGTAAAGTTCCATGCTGCTCCAGGTGTTAAACCCGGCAACAATTTCCACGATATTGCCCAGCTCTTCATATCTGCGGATGGACGGAATCCCCTCGCCTCTCAGCTTGGATTCCAGGATATCCGCTTCCCTGCTGTCATATACGGTGCACAGATATACGCCGCCCCGCCATTCCTTCAGGCGGCCTTCCAGCTGCTCTTCCTTTTTTATAAACATGGTTCAATGGCCTTTGTCTTCACTTCTTCAACAAGCTTTCCGATAAATTCATCCACGGTCATGGTGCCAAGGTCGCCGACCTTAGTGGAGCGAACCGCCAGAGAGCCGGCTTCCGCTTCTCTTTCCCCGATAACGCAGATATAGGAAACTCTCTCGTTTCTGGCTTCTCTCAGCTTGTATCCTATCTTTTCGTTTCTCAGGTCAAGCTCTACCCGCAGACCTGCTTCCTCACACTTTGCCGCTACCTCCTTGGCATAGTCTCCGAAAGCTTCCGCTACAGTCAGCAGCTTCACCTGTACCGGAGCCAGCCACAGCGGGAATTTACCTGCAAAGTGCTCGGTCAGGATACCGATAAATCTTTCGATGGAACCGAAGATTACCCGGTGAATCATGATTGGTCTGTGCTTTTCGTTATCTGAGCCCACATAGGTCAAATCAAATCTCTGCGGCATCTGCATATCCAGCTGAATGGTTCCGCACTGCCAGGTTCTTCCCAGAGAGTCCTCCAGATGGAAATCCAGCTTAGGGCCGTAGAAAGCGCCATCCCCTTCGTTGACTACATAAGGAACATCTACCACCTTCATGGCTTCCCGAAGAGCGTCCTCTGCCATAGCCCACTCTTCGTCAGTACCCATGGAGTCCTCCGGTCTGGTGGACAGCTCGATGTGATATTTAAAGCCGAACATGCTGTAAACGTCGTCGATAAATTTAGCTACACCGACAATCTCGTCCTTAATTTGCTCAGGCAGCATATAGATGTGGGAATCGTCCTGTGTAAATGTCCGCACTCTCATCAGGCCGTGCAGGGCGCCGGAGAGTTCGTGTCTGTGCACCTGACCCAGCTCGCCCAGACGAATCGGGAAATCTCTGTAGGACCACATTTTTCTCTTATAGACCAGCAGAGACCCCGGACAGTTCATCGGTTTGATGGCGTAATCCGCGTCGTCAATCTTGGTAAAGTACATATTGTCTTTATAGTGGTCCCAGTGACCGGAAGTTCTCCACAGCTGCTCGTTTAAGATAAGCGGCGTCTTAATTTCCTGATAGCCTCTCTTCCTGTGTTCCTGGCGCCAGAAATTCTCCAGCTCATTTCTGATAATCATACCCTTTGGCATGAAAAACGGGAAGCCCGGGCCTTCTTCAAAGAGGGCGAACAAATCCATTTCCTTGCCTATTTTTCTGTGGTCTCTTTTCTTGGCTTCCTCAAGCTTATTCAGATAATCGTCCAGCTCCTCCTGGCTTGGGAAACAGGTGCCGTAGATTCTCTGCAGCATCTTGTTCTTTTCGTCGCCTCTCCAGTAGGCGCCGGCAACGCTCATCAGCTTCACGGCCTTAATCTGGCTTGTGGAATCCATGTGAGGTCCGGCGCAGAGGTCCACGAAGTCCCCCTGTTTGTAAAATGAAATGACTGCGTCCTCCGGAAGGTCGTTTATCAGTTCAACCTTGTAGTCTTCATTTTTTTCGGCCATGAGCTGCAGAGCCTCTTCACGGGGCAGCTCAAACCGTTCCAGCTTATAGCCGGCCTGAATAATCTTCTTCATTTCCTTCTGTATCTTCAGAAGATCCTGGTCGGAGAGTTTATGCTCCATATCGATATCATAATAAAAGCCGTTATCGATAGCCGGTCCGATTGCCAGCTTCGCGTCAGGCCACAGCTGCTTTACAGCCTGAGCCATAATATGGGAAGTGGTATGTCTATATCTCAGTCTGACATTATCATCTTCAAAATTGATTTTTTCCTTTGCCATGGTTTTCTCCTTCTTTCTTCTTAATTAACTTATTGGGTTGTATCTGTCCCCGGTTCCGGCGTCGGTTCGGGACTTGGCTCCGGCTCAGGGGTCGGTTCAGGTTCCGGCGTCGGCTCAGGAGTCGGCGTTACCGTACCGCCGTTGCCGTCGCCTCCTCCCTGGCTGCCTCCGTTATTTCCGTCGCCGCCGCTGCCTTCGCTGCCGCTTCCGCCTTCGTTTTCGTCATCTTTTCCACCGGCACCGTTAGCACCAGTGTTCTGATCGTCATTGCCGCCGGTAGTATTCTCGTCCCCTTGACCGGTGTCTATCGGCTTCTGACCGGTTACAGATGAATTGATATTGCTGATAATCGTATTGCTGATAAGCTGCACCGTTTCCGATGGGGTGTAATCCTCCTGTCCGAACATCTGCTGATGCAGCTTGATGGTATTGCTTACAAGGTCATCGGGGAACACGTAGGAGATTTCTCCGATATATCCGCCGGTCACCTGATACGGCCAGCCTGCCCCGCTCTTGATGTTGAAGTCCACAAGGCGCATTGCCAGCCCCAGCATATCGTTGTTGGAAAGATTGGTCTGGACCTGTGGCAGCATCTGATTGAGCAGCTTATTCAGTTCTCCGATACTCATGGTCTTCAGCTTTTCAAATACTTTAGTCAGTACCGTGCGCATACGCTCTGTACGCTTATAGTCGTCTCCCACACCCTTTCGGATTCTGCCGTAGGAAACCGCCTGCACACCCTCTAAGTTCTGCTCACCCGGCTGCTCCACCAGCTTGTAGGATTTCTGTCCGATGTTCTCAGCCGTCTGAATGGTATATTTGTTCAGCTGCTGAATTTCTTCTTCCTGAACGTCCACCGTAATTCCGCCCACGGCGTTTACCAGGTCTGAAACAGCCTTGAAGTTTACCACTACAAACTTGCTGATATCTATGTCCATAGCCTGGTTCAGCGAAGTCATCATCATGGCCGGTCCCCCGTAGCGGTTGGCGTCGGTAATCTTGCCGTAAGTGTCCGTATCGCCGAACTTCAGATAGGTGTCCCTGTAAACACTCATCAGCTTCACTTCGCCGGTTTCTTCCTTCAGGCTGAGAATCATAATCGCGTCGGCGCCGGAACCTTCGATGTTGTCCATGTCGCGGCTGTCAACCCCCAGAAGCAGTATATTGACATAGCCGTCTACATCCACGCAGGACAGCTGCGTTTCATCGATATCCACCCGGTTGATTAGGCCCAGCTTCGCAAGGACGTAGCCTGCAACGCCAATGACAATAATTAAAATGACGATAAGTCCGATGAAAATTCCCTTCTGCCAGCCTTTCAGTCTGCCAAACCAGCTGCCGATTCTTTTGAAAATGTTTCTTTCATATTTATTATTGTGCGCAAATATTTCGTTTCGACGTCTTGCCATACTCGTATACTCACTCCTATCATTAACCTAAAACCTTTTTGCTTTCCTTAGCCATCCTGGCATTTCTGGCTTTTTGCAAAAAGTCTTCGTAAAAATCTATTGCTTCGTTGATTTCACCGTCAAAAATAATTCTACCCATCTTCAGGACAATCCCTCTCTTGCAGAAATTTCTGGCTACGTTGGTAGAATGGGTTACAAATAAAAAAGTCGCGCCGGTATCCACAATCTCGTTGATTTTCTTGTTGCACTTCTGTCTGAACTCTTTGTCTCCTACGCTGAGCGCTTCGTCCACAATGAGGATTTCCGGCTTGATGTTGGCATTGATTGCAAAACCCAGGCGGGCCTTCATGCCGCTGGAATAGGTTCTCACCGGCTGGTCGATGTAATCGCCCAAATCGGCAAACTCAATGATTTCATCTTCCATGGCTTTTACCTCTTTTTCATCTATGCCTAAAAGCTGGCCCCTGAAAAAGATGTTTTCCCTGCCTGTAAATTCAGGGTCAAACCCGGCGGTCAGCTCAAGAAGTGCGCTGACTCTGCCGTTTACGGTAATTTCACCGGAAGTCGGATAAGTGACGCCGGTAATCATCTTCAGCAGGGTGGATTTTCCCGCCCCGTTGCGCCCGAACAGCGCCACCGATTCACCTTCGCGAATGGTAAAAGATACATCGTCGGTGGCCTTCTTCAGCTTCGGCTTGATGCGGCGGTTGAAGATTGCCCGAAACCGCTGTTTATCATTTTTGTATAGTTTATATACTTTAGATACGTTTTTAAACTCGATTGCAGTTTTATTTTCCATAGCTTTTCCTTTTCCTTACAGTACGTCCGGAATATCCTTCCGCAGCTTTTTATAGGCCCAAACGGCAAGCAGCAGCATTACAGCGTATACAATCACAAAGTTTACAAGCTCCTGCGGATTTTCCCAAAACCATCTCTTGTAGATGAAACAATTCCTGTAGCCGTTGGCAATCAGGGTTACAGGGTTGAACAGCAGAATGTCCTTAATCCACGTATGGTCTACTTTATTGGCGTCGTAGATAATCCCCGACAGCCAGAACAGAGCCGTCGACATAGACCTTACCAGATTGAGGAAATCCTTACTCATGGCCGAAAGCACGCCGGCCAGAAGCCCCCATGCAGTCCAGAACAGAAACATCATAATCATATACAGCGGCAGCTGCAGATAATAGATGTCCGGCATATAGCCAAATCCGATAAAGATTATCACTACCAGACACAGAAGTCCCATGTGTACGATGAACATGGACATACTGACAAAGGTTGGAATGGTACATATCGGATACTTAATCTTGGTAATCAAATAGCTGTACTTGCGCAGAGACCTGGCGCCGCCGGTCAGCATATCTCTCATGTAAAACCACGGAATCATGCCGGCAATCAGCCACAGGAAAAAGGGGTATCCCTCCACAGGCTTTCCTCTGCGCAGACCTATTGTAAAAGCAAACCAGAATACAAAGATGGTGATAGCTGGTCTGATAACGGCCCATGCCCATCCCAGGGCCGCCCCCTTGTAGGTCTTAATAATGTCCGACTTAGCCAGCTTCAGCAGCTGCTTCCTGTATTCCCAATGTTCCTTGAAAATTTCTTTTATGATACTCACTGATATAATTTCCTTCCGTAGTGCTATTTCCGGGTTTCCCCTTTCGTCAAATCCTCCGGCGAATTGAAGTCCCTGGTTCCGTCCTCCACAAAGATGTACTTGCCCGCAATCTTTTTCTCCTGGAAGGACAGGCCCAGAAAAGACTGATACACCTGCCAGCCGATGCACTTATTGATTTTCCCCTCCAGGAAAAGCTGACGCACCCGATTCACATGGCTGGCAAAAAGGGCGCCATCCCCGACCTTGACGGCCACGATGGATTTTTCGTTTCCAAAAAAGAGCATATCTTCCGTTTCTCCCTCGACGATGGAGGTCACTGCCGACTCCGAGTAATAGGTATCGCCGTAAAGAAAGCAGATATTGTCCTCAATCAGCTCAGAGGTAAAACGATCTATTTCTAAAACATTGTTTTTCGGCTCGTAACGGACTGCGCCGGGCACCTCATATCTCGGGTCATGGGACGTAATCGTAACCTGGCATCCCGGGTCCTTTTCGTGAAGGAGCCTCACGGTTCTTTCCAGAAGGGTTTCACCGTCCACCTTGATAAAGTGCTTTGGAATGTCCCCGTAGTTATTCCAGCGAGTGCCCTTTCCGTCAGCCATAATGATATATTTCATGTATTTCTCCTAACCTGATTCCCGCAAAGCCCTGCGGGCCTCCTTCCATTATCTCTTAATGGCTTTATGATAGCGGTAAAAATCGCCCAATTCATCGTTTCTCTGTCCGCCCCACAGCTGAATGATGTTGACGCCGGAGGAAGTATTTGCTTCGATGATACAGATTTCTCCGTCCTCAGTAATTAGAATGTCCCAGGCGATAAAATGCATGTAAGGCATCTTATCCGCCAGGGCCAGCATTTCTTCTTTGATTCTGTCCCAGCCCGGAATCTTCACGCCCTCGATAGGCTTTCCGGAATCGGGATGAACCTTGTACACGTTTCTGTTGTGCAGACATCTGGCTTCTGTGAGGACGCCGGTTTCCAAGTCTATTTTAGCCACCAGCCCCCCTCTGCTTCCGTTGTCCACAGGAATGGTGGCTGAAGTGCCGATTCTCTGCACCGCAAAGAAGACCTTGAACTGATGGGTATGAATGTCCCGCAGGGTTATAAAACGAATGGTATTTACAGTCTTGTCGTAAATATCGTCGGAATACTGATGCTGCTTCATGGATTCACAGATAAACCAGTCGTCCCGTTCCTTCAGGAATTTGATAAATTCCTCAGACGAGTACTCCTTCTTGTCCACAAAAATTTTGCCGTCCTGATAAATCAGGATATTGACGCCGTTGCCTTTGCCCGCGCCGTAAGGCTTGATGAAAAGCTTGCCTTTTTCCTTGAGCAGCGCAAGAGCGCTTTCGTATTCCATATGCTCGCTGTCAAAGCTGGTTAAAAACCCCTTGTTTTTAATCATATAGTTTTCCGGCACCCTGACATACTGCTTCAGTACCTCAGCCGCCGCAATCTTATTGTTGAGAATGAAGTCAAAGGGCTCGTTGATATACCTGGAACGATACCAGTCAAATTCCGACAGATATTCTCTCTTATCATTGTGGTCGAAATCGTAGAGCATCCACTGGTCCGCAAGAAAGCCTCCGCAGACATTGGCTCTGATTTTTTTGAAAAAAGAACACTTAAAGTGATTCCTGACAAAGACTATTCTTCTCCAGTACAAGATGAACAGCTTCAGTCTTTTAATCCATTTTTTCGCAAGTTTAAACATGATATGAAACTCTTTCCTATTCGTAATCGTAATCTACTGCATATTTGAAAGCACCAGGTCCCGCAGCTTTTCTGTAGAAGTCCCCAAATCCCTGGGCAGATATTTTTCCCGGTAGGCCTTCAGGGCCTCAACGTTATACTGTCCCGACTGCAAATCCTTCATCAAATCTGCCGCCGACTGAAAAGCACAGCCGGGCATGGACTCAAAAGGGTTGACGTTGATGCCATTTTTTTCTGTGTATTCCTCATAGTCGTAAAGATAATAATAGGTCTTTTTGTTGAGAATGGCGCCCTCCACCGCGATGGCCGAGTAATCGGTAATCAGATAATCGCAGACCGAAAGAAGGTCCACTGCCTTAAATTCCGGACAGAGCAAAACGCCGTCCCGGCTGCACTCTATCTTCTGATTAGGATGCCCTTTTATCACCAGTATATATTTGCTGAAATCAATTTCGTCTAACAAATTTTCCCACTTCAGCTGAATATTTCTGCGGAAAGTAGGCGCGTAGAGAATCACCTGCTTTTCTTTCATCTGAGGATAGGCGGCCAGAACTGCCTGCCTGTTTGTTTCCGCTGTGGCAAGGAGATGATCAATTCTGGGAAGGCCTATATTGCAGAGCTTATCTTCCGTAGTATTGAAAGACTGGCAGTAATAAGGGTTCCAAGCCTCTCCGCCGGCAATGATGTAATCGTAATTCTCGTGCATGTTGAGAAGCCTTGCCAGGGTTTCTCCTCTGCCCGATTCCTTGCCCAATGTCTGATAGCCGGATTTCTTGATTTTCCCAAGAGCATGCCACATCTGAATCACAGTCAGGCTTTTCTTGTGGTGAAGAACAGATACCGCAGGCCAATAGGCGTCCAGCACGCAGACCCGGCTGGTAGCCAGATGATACATGCTGCGCAGGGTATCGATGCCAAACCCCACCAGACCTTTTTTGCTGTCGTCCAGCCTGTTACATATGCTGACGATGCGGAGATGGGGCTCTTTGTCCATAAGGCTGTCTTTTAACATGGAAAAATCCAGGCTCAGCGTGTCCGCCTGCCTGCTGAGAAACAGCACCTTATTCTGTTTGACCGGGAAAAGCTTCAGAATCCCGTACAATATACCCAGGCAAAACTTGCCTGTCTTTATGATTAAATTCATACTTTCACCCATATATACCGTATTATTTTACCATGTTTCCGCCCTCTTGTAAACCAAAGAGGTAAGATTTAACAATACCATCACATAAAAACTGGGACTGTAACCTTTGCGCTTTTCCCGCAAGGAGGGGAATGAACCGGCCTGCGGGAAGCTTTTTGCGAAAAGCAGGGGGGTATCGAAAGCTTTTTCGGAGAAAATCGCTCTTTTGTTCAGTAAATTTTTTCCTTATTTGGATTATACAGACTCAAAAAGGTTATGGTATCCCCTGTTTCGCGGCTTCCAGGCCGGCTTTTTCACGGAAAAATGTCCCGCAGCGCCCTCCGGTAATCTCTGTGCGGGACCGAAAGGTATAAAAATTTCGGCGATATACCCCCTGGGGGTATACCCTTTTCACCTTCGTACCGCCCGGGGCGTGCTGTGCGGTTAAAAATTCCTATAAATTGTTGACTTTACTTTGTCAGATTTTCCGGTTATTATACGAAGTATTAAGTGATGCATCAATTTTACATCTTGGGATGAAAGGAGCAAGGCTTTGAAAATAAACGACGGGAATTTAATAGAGGCGCTGAAGCAAAAGGACCCGGCTGCTGTAGAGTTTGTCATCGACCGGTACGGTCCGCTGCTCAAAGCCGTATTGCTGCGAAATCTCGGCGAGTACAGCGACCGATGGGAGGAGTGTTTCAACGATGTGCTGATGGCACTGTGGAATCATCCGCAGCGATTTGAGCAAAAAAAGAGTCAGCTGAAAAACTGGCTCTGCGCCATTGCAAAGTATAAAGCCATCGACCTTCTGCGCAAAGAGCGGCGGGCCGACCATGGCAGAGTGAGGATGGAGGATGAACAGTGGAACGCCATCGCTGATGAGAGCGGCGCCGCCGCAGAAGATGAATCCATGGAAGAACTGGAAAAGCTAATCAGCTGTCTATCCCCCTCCGACAGAAAACTGTTCCTGTGCCGCTATGGTTTAGAACAGCCGGTGGCACAGATTAGCGCAGAGACCGGCATGAGCAGAGACAGCATATACGCACGGATTTCACGGGGAAAGAAAAAAATTCGCAGCTTTTATGCAGAAAACGGGGGTGAATATAGTGAATAAAGAATACGAGCATATCAACTTTGACGTATTTTCCGACATTGCAGGGGAAGCAGTGAGCCCGGAGGAGAAGCAGCGGCTTATGGCTCCCTTTTACCAGATGGCCTCTGCTTCTTCGCAGCGGCATGGCAGAAAACACAATAGAAAAGGCCGTCAGCTCAGTATGCTGGCGGCGGCGTGTCTCATAGTTTGTCTGGCCGTAACGCCTCTGGGAGAAAAAGCCTGGGCCGCAGTGAAGCAGACGTTTATGGGAATCGGACATTATCTGGGCATGAGCCGGCAGGACGACTACGCCACGGCCATCAATCAGACCCAGAGTAAAAACGGCGTGACCGTATCACTGTGCGAAGCCATAGGCAGCGATTACCAGCTTCGGATTTCATTTCGGGCAACCAAAGACGGAAAGAATATGGGCGACAGTAAAGTAGACTTTATGGAATACTCCATCAACGGCTATAATTGGCACAATGGTTTAAAGGCAACCGGATCAGGACCTTTCGGAACAGATTTACCGGAGGAACAGCGAGACAGGAGTATGCATTTTTGGAGCGCAACCTATGAAGACTATGAAATGCCGGTAAATCCGACCGTCAAGGTTCGGATTGCCGCAGGCGGAGAAGAATTTGACTTTTCCTTTACATTGGAAAATGAAGCTTTCAAGGCGGCAACAAAACGGGTAGATATAGACAAAACCATCACATTCCGAGGGAAACCGATTATTCTGAAGCAGCTTATCATAACGCCTATCGAGCAGGTAATTTCTTTTGAAAACCCAGAGGGCGTAGCAGAGGAAGATTTATGGAGGCTGACCCTTTACGGAGACGACCAGGACGGAGACCCGGTTTTCTTTAACACAGGCTTTGGCAGCGTTTTTTACGGAACACGGAAGAACCCGGACCACACCACATACATGCTGGACACCGAGGTGAAAAGCTATACTCTTAAGGCCAAAGACCAGGAGCTGCCTGACGGAAAAGACGATATCGGAGGTCCTTTCACGATTCAAGTAAGAGAAGAATAAAACATTTGCGGGAACAGAAAACTGCCTCAAAGTCAGACTAAGATTTTGAGGCAGTTTTTATATTTTCAACTTCTATATATTGGAAATTGAGCTGCAATATGATAGAATAGTTGCAGATTGATTTCCACTAAAAGAGAGGGTTTTTATGACACTAAATACGCAAGGCGACAAGGTTTTCTATAAAAAGATGGTACTTATCGGCATTCCCGTTGTCTTTCAGAATCTAATCAGTATCGGGCTCAACCTGATTGACACTCTCATGATAGGCACACTGGGAGAACAACAGCTGGCGGCTGTAGGCGCGGCCAACCAGGTCTATTTCATTTTTACCGTATCTCTTTTCGGGTTGTACAGCGGCGCAGCCGTGTATACCGCCCAGTATTGGGGCGCCAGAGATTTGGCCGGAATCCGGAAGATGCTGGGAATTGACTATGCGGTGGGCTTCTTTCTGGCGATTTTGGTATCCGTGGCGGCCTTTGGTTTTGGCCCTTCCATCATCGGGCTGTTTTCAAAGGACCCTGTTGTAATAGATTACGGTACCCAGTATATCCGCATCGCGTGTTTTTCCTATGTCTTTTCCGGCCTCTCATCAGCTGTATCCTATAACTCCAGAGCGATTCAGGACCTGAAAGTACCCACTATGATTAACGCGGCAGCACTGGCCGTTAACGGAGTGCTCAACTACCTGCTTATTTTCGGAGTTGGCATGTTTCCGGTGCTGGGCGTCCGCGGCGCAGCGGCTGCAACACTGATTGCCAGGATTTTCGAGTTTCTGGCGCTGATGACTTTTATCTATACGAGAAAATCCCACCCATTTAAGGCGGGATTTAAAGAATTGATGTCCTTTGATAAAGCCCACTTTATCCGCGTAATGAAAACTGCCGTACCCGTAGTCTTTACCGAAGGCAGCTGGGCTATTTCTGTGGCGCTGATTTTTGCTGCTTACGGAAAGCTGGGAACCTCCGCTCTGGCCGTGGCCCAGGTGGCCAACGTAGTCTGCGAAATGCTGCAGTCCGCTTATTTCGGTGTGGGCAACGCGACGGCCATGGTTATCGGAGAAAGCCTGGGCAGAGCAGAAAAAGAAAAGGCTTTCCGATACGGAAAGATGTCCATTCGGGTGATTTGGATACTGAATGCGGTGATGACTCTTGTCATGATACTGCTCAGTAAACCCATTGCAGGAATCTACAATTTCAGCGGAGAGACCAACAGTCTGCTGATTATCACCTTGATTACCATGGCTATTACGCTGACTCCTAAAATGCTTGGATACATGTATATCGTAGGGATTCTCAGAGCAGGAGGCGATACCGTATTCTGCATGAAACTGGAGGTTATCACCAATATGTGCATACAGGTACCTGTAGCCTATATCAGTGTTCTCCTTCTGCATACCAGTCTGCCTATTACCATGATACTGGTAGAGCTTGGAAATATTGTGCGGATTGTATTCAGTATTTCCAGATTCAGAAGCCGAAAGTGGATTAATATTGTCACAGACCCGGTGCCTGGGGAATAATCACGAGCCGGATGTATTTCGGGCCAGCAGCTCATTAAGCCGCGGCTCAATGAGTTCCCAAGGAAAGCCGACTACCGTATTGAAAGAACCCTCAAAACGGTCGATGTACTTTCCGAAAATACCCTGGATAGCGTAGGCGCCGGCCTTGTCGTAGGGCTCATCAGTATCCAGATAAGCGTTTAACTCCTCATGGGAATAGTCTTTGCAAAAGACTTCCGTCACATCACAAAATACAGTTCTAAAGGATTCGCCGGCAATCACCATGGCCACCCCGGTGGCTACCTGATGGCCGGTGTTTTTTATCTTTGTCAGCATGGAAAAAGCTTCCTCTCTATCTGCAGGTTTTCCCAGTATGCCGTCCTTGTAAACCACGGTGTCGGCAGCGATGATGATACTGCCTTTTTCGGCAGTCCTCTCTACGAAAAGGGCTTTTTTCAGGGCCAGGAACATGACCGCGTCTCTGGCGGAAATTCTGTCCGGAAGCTGTTCGTCTATATCCGCCGGCTGAATCTGAGGATGATAGCCGTGTTTTTTCATCATGTCGATGCGTCTTGGAGAAGAAGACGCCAAAATAATTTTTCTCTTCATTTTCATACCTCCGCATAATATTATGGCATAAAATTTAACTTTTGCCAAATACTAATGGCAGTTGAGACAGAAAATCCGGAGGTGACTTTCATGGAAAAGGATATACAAAAGAGGGAAACAAAAAAAGAAGTGCAGAAAAAGGATGTGGCTAAGGCCTATGAAAAGTATTCTAAGCAGTTCACACCTCGGCCTACTTACTTTGCCAACAGTCTGCGTGCATTTATCGTCGGCGGGCTTATATGTACTGCTGCTTTTTACGCAAACAATCTGCTTCTGGCCCGAGGCGTTTCTGAAAAAGACGCGGCCGTCTATGTAACCATCGGTATCGTAGCCCTGGCCCAGCTTCTGACCGGCTTCGGGGTCTTTGACTCCATCGCCAAATTTGCGGGAGCCGGAATTATTGTACCAATCAGCGGTTTTGCCAATTCCATGGTAGCCCCGGCCATAGAATATAAAAAGGAAGGACTGGTGCTGGGTGTGGGGGCCAAATTATTCAGCGTTGCGGGACCGGTGCTGGTCTGCGGCATTACTTCGGCAACCATTGTCGGCCTGATTTACTGGATTATCGGGCTTTTTTGATACGACTTTTGATACGACAAACGCCTAGCCGGCTGAAGCCGGGGCGTTTCAGCATTAGGTTCGTCTTTCCAATCACTTCGTTCTTGGGTCGAACCATGATACGACAAACGCCTAGCCGGCTAAAGCCGGGGCGTTTCAGCATTAGGTTCGTCTTTCCAATCACTTCGTTCTTGGGTCGAACCGTTATACGATAAAAACCCTGGGAGGTAAACATGGCGGAAAAAAAATTAGGAAAACAGACTGTAAAATTTGAAACACGCCCTTATATTATCGGGTCCGCGGCTGTAGGCGGAAAAAAAGAGGGAGAAGGCCCTCTGCGAAACTGGTTCGACACGCTGCTGGATGACGATATGTTCGGTGAAAAAACCTGGGAAAAGGCCGAAAGCAAAATGCTGAAAGAGGCCATGCTTGCCGCACTGCAAAAGTCCGGTAAACAGAAAAAGGATATTGATTTGGTGCTTAGCGGAGACCTTCTCAATCAGCTGATGTCCTCCTCCTTTATGGCAAGAGATTTACATTTGCCGTTTCTGGGCCTTTACGGCGCCTGTTCGACGATGACAGAATCACTGCTGCTGGGTTCCATGCTTACCGACGGAGGTTTTGCCCACAATATCATTGTCGGCGCCTCCAGTCACTTCTGCACGGCGGAAAGACAGTTCCGCATGCCGGTGGAACACGGCAATCAAAGACCGCCGTCGGCCCAGTGGACTGCCACGGCTGCCGGCGCTATGGTTGTGTCAGAGAAAAAAATAGATTTAAGCGGAGTCGGCGCCATGGGCAGCGCAGGTGCGTCGGCCGGTTCCTCCGGCGGAGCCATGTCGGAGGGCGTTATCACGCCGAAGAATATTACGGTAGACTGCGGAACCATCGGCAAGGTTATTGACGCCGGAGTCAAAGACGCCAACCAAATGGGTGCGGCTATGGCGCCGGCTGCCGTAGACACTCTGCTCAACCACCTGGAGGATACGGGGCGTACCATAGACTATTATGACCTGGTGCTTACCGGGGACCTGGGATATATCGGAAAAGACATCGCAGCCGACCTTTTAAAAGACGCCGGTCTTTCACCGGTAGACGTAGACCGGCGTTATGACGACTGCGGTACCATGCTGTATGACCGGGAAGAACAGGATGTACACGGAGGAGGCAGCGGATGCGGCTGCTCTGCTTCCGTATTCTGCGGCAATATTGTGCAGAGAATGCGAAAAGGAGAGCTGTCCAGAGTCCTGCTGATTTCAACAGGAGCCATGCTGTCCACTATCAGTCCGTTTCAGGGCGAAAGTATTCCGGGAATTGCCCATGCGGTATCCCTGGCCACCTGCTAGAAATAAGCGTTGAGGAAGCAGCGGCCCAAGGAAAACTTCTGCGAGGATTAAAGAATTAGAGAGGAAATTATAATGGATTATGTATATACTTTTTTAATTGGCGGAGCAATCTGCGTTATCGGACAGATTCTCATGGATACCACCAAACTGACCGCACCAAGAATTTTGGTTATCTTTGTCGTCTCCGGCGTAGTGCTTCAGGCCCTTCACCTGTACGAACCTTTGGTGCAGCTGGCCCATCAGGGGGCGACCACCCCGCTTCCGGGCTTTGGCTACAGTCTGGCAAAAGGCGCCATGGAAGGTGCGAAAGACGGCTTCCTCGGCGCTGTCACCGGCGCTGTAAAAGATACTGCAGCAGGTATCGGCGTGGCGATTGCCTTCGGATATGTGGTGTCGGTGATATTCAGCCCTAAATCACCGAAATAGACGGGAGATGGCTCTTTTCAATTATCCTCACGATATATGTGAGATGTTTTTGTGCTAAACTGAAAAAGAGCTATGAGTTAGCACAATTTTTTTCGTAAAAAGTGAAAAGATTTGTGTCAAATCCACCTTATACTGCGTTTTAGCTAAACACTCCCTTTGCTAGAACTGGCCACATTTATGCTAATTGACCTGACCCCCAAAAAGTAGAGAAAGAAAAAATATATGATATAATATCTACAATAGGAGGAAAGGTCATGAGTGAAAAAAGTTATTCAAAAGAATTAAAAGTGCGTGTAGCAAAGGAAGCACTGCAGCCGGAAAATGAAAGAGCAGCAGAAATCATAGCAGCCAAATACGGAATTCTGCCTCGGACTGTAACTCGCTGGAAAGAAATCTATAGAGAATACGGCGAGGAAGGCTTCAAAAAGAATGGAAAAAGAAGAGTCACGAATTCCCGTATTAAAGATTTAGAAAAAGAGAACGCAGAGCTGAAAGAGGAAATAGAAATCCTAAAAAAAGCGGCGGCCTTTCTGGCGAACATAAAGCGAGACTAAAGTATGTTTTCATATACAAGCATCAAAAGGAACATACCATAGCCAGAATGGCCAAAGTATTAAAGGTCTCTGAAAGCGGCTATTACAAATGGTGTGCAAGACTAAAGGCACCTCTGACAGCGAAAGAAATACAAGAGCAGATACTGATAGAACAGATTCGGGAAATCTACTACCAATCCAAAAAGATTCTGGGAGTACGGAAAATCACAGCAGAAGTAAGAAAACTACATGAGACGCCAATCAATCATAAGAGAGTGGAACGACTGATGCGTGAGAACGGATTCTGTGCAAAGGTAAGCAAAAGATATGTTGTAACAACGAAGTCAGATGATAATTTGCCTGTAGCAGAGAATCTGCTTGAAAGAGAATTTACAGCAGAAAGAGCAAATGAAAAAATGGTTAGTGATACGACCTGCATAGATACAAAAGAGGGAGTGCTTTATGTAGCAGGGATATTAGACCTGTATGGGAGGATGCCGGTAGGATTACATATGAGTAAAAGAAACGACAAATATCTGGTATTGGGAGCATTAGAAGATATGCTGATGAGAGGATGTGGAAAAGAAGGGTGCATCATGCATTCAGACAGAGGAAGCACATACGCATCAAAAGCATACAGGAGAGCACTGACGAAAGCCGGACTGGTGTGCAGCATGAGCAAGAAAGGCGATTGTTGGGATAACGCACCAATGGAAAGTTTTTGGGGAAGATGAAAAGTGAGTGGACGAAAGAAAGATATGATACAATAGAGGAGGCGAAGAAAGACGTATATGAATACGTGTGGTCTTTTTATGCGAGAAAAAGGCCACACGCATCAAACGGGTATCTTACACCATATGAATACTATATAGGAACCCTGAGATAGTTTTTAATCGTTTTTTGACTCTACTTTTTGGGGTACAGTTCAAATTGGATAGATTAAGCCACTTTAGCATAATTTTTTGCCCTTTTTCCTTCCTGCCCCACTATATTTTTATGCTAAATTACTCTTGAAAGGGTAATTAGCACAAAAATATCCACAAACTTGGCAGGGGGGGGACCTTCCACTGCCCTTACGGTCGGTTTCAACCAATCGGCCTACGGCTATGGCCTTGCCCTCTTGGGCAACCTTCGTAAAAGACCTGCCAACGATTTATCTTCGTAATAGAAACGCCAGGCGATTAAGCCTGGCGTTATTTCCTATTACTCGATAAATCGGGCTAGGCTGCGCCGTCGGTTCATTCTGCTCTGGCTTCGGCTTAGCCTCACCAATCGCAGTGAACCTTCGCGGGGGACCTACCAGCAATTTGCCATAAAAAAGAGACGCCGAAGCGTCTCTTTTTAAGCAAATTGGGTTAGGTCTTTTCGCGGTAAACTCCATCCTCTCCGCCTCTTTTCAATCGGCGGAACCGGGGAGTTCTCGCAAAGGGCCTTCCATCGATTTCACCAAAAAACCAGACCGAATGAACGGTCTGGTTTTTGTGAAATCGGGATAGGCCCGTTTATTTCGTCGTAGCGTCGTACAGCGCTTCTGCGTTGTCCCATTCTGCGATGATTTCTGGAATTACCTTGTACAGGTCGCCAACGATTGCGTAGTCAGCAACTTCCATGATAGGAGCATCTGGGTCCTTGTTGATTGCAACGATGCAGTTGGAAGTCTGCATACCTGCCAGGTGCTGAATAGCGCCGGAGATACCGCAAGCAAAGTAGATTTCCGGTTTTACAGTAGTACCGGTCTGACCTACCTGGTGGGAGTGATCAATCCAGCCAGCGTCTACTGCCGCACGGGAAGAACCTACAACGCCGCCAACCTTATCAGCAAATTCCTTGATTAATTCAAAACCGGAAGGGTCGCCCAGACCACGGCCGCCAGAGCAGATAATCTTAGCGTCTGTCAGGGATACCATTTCCTTCATGGACTTAACGATGTCCTTGATTTCAATTCTGATGTCTTCCTTGGAGATTTCCGGCTTAACGTTTATGATTTCACCAGTAGCTCCAACCTGTCTTTCCTGTTTCTGCATTACGCCAGGTCTTACAGTGGACATCTGCGGTCTTGTCTTAGGGCAGATGATGGTAGCCATCAGGTTACCGCCGAATGCCGGACGAGTCTGCTTGATACCAGTGTCAGTATCGTTAGGGTCCAGAGTGGAAGTATCTAATGTAGTGTTAGCTTTCGCAAAGTCGATGTACTTCGAAACCTTAACGTCCAGGTGAGTACAGTCAGCTGTCAGACCGGTGTTGCATCTTGCAGCGATACGAGGTGCGAAGTCACGACCGATGTGAGTAGCGCCGTACAGAACGATTTCAGGCTTGTATTCATCAATCAGCTGCTTCATAACCTTGGTGTAACCGTCAGTTGTGAAGTTTTCCAGTAATGGGTCCTGAACCATATAAACTTTTTCAGCACCGTATTCAAAGCATTCCTGAGCCAGGTGGTCGATGTTGTTACCCATCAGAACTGCGCAAATCTGTGTATCATCGCTGATATCCTTAGCCAGCTTCTTACCTTCGCCCAGCAGTTCTAAAGCTACGTTCTGAATCTTGCCCTGTCTCTGTTCTGCAAATACCCAGATGTGCTTGTAAGCGGAAAGGTCAACCTTAGCTTCCTGCTTAACTTCCTGGATAGCGCCAAATTTACAAGCGGTTAAGCACTGGTTACAGTTTGCACACTTTGAGTTAATCTTAGCAACCTTACCCAGCTTGTTACCGTCATAAGCTTCAAATTCAAAGGCATCATACGGACATGATTTAAAGCACTGTCCGCAGCCAATACATTTATCTTTTAAAATTTCAACAGCCATTGTTATTCCTCCTTCAAATTAGATAATGTGCTTACCCTTCAGCTGAATCAGCAGGTTCTTTGCCTGTTCGTTCTCGGAATCTCCGGAAACGATCTGACCAGGAGCCTTTGGAGCCGGTGTGAAGGATCTGAATACATTTGTAGGGGAAGCTTCCAGACCAACCTTAGTCAGGTCAACTTCGATGTCCTTAGCATTCCAAACTTTGATATCTTTTTCGCCGAAAATACCAGCCATGTTCATATATCTTGGCTCGTTCAGTTCTTTGATTGCGGTCAGCATGCAAGGAGTCTGGATACCGATAAGCTCATAGCCGTCTTCCATCTGTCTCTTAACAGTGATGTCCTTCAGATTGTCAGCGATTTCAAATTCTTCAACGTATGTAACCTGCGGCAGGTCTAACTTTTCAGCGATCTGCGGTCCAACCTGTGCGGTATCTCCGTCGATAGCCTGACGTCCTGCGAAGATAAGGTCTGCAGGGCCGTTTTCCTTTTCCCATTTCTTGATTGCAGCTTCCAGAGTGTTGGAAGTAGCCCATGTGTCGGAGCCGCCAACTGCTCTGTCGGAAATCAGGATACCTTCGTCAGCGCCTTTAGCGATACACTCGAACAACAGGTCGGATGCCTGAGGAGGTCCCATGGAGATAACTGTAATCGTTACATCTTCATATTTATCCTTAATCTTTAATGCTTCTTCTAAAGCGTTAGCATCGTCGTGGTTTAAGATGCTTGGAACGCCGTCTCTGATAAGAGTACCAGTCTTAGGGTTAATTTTGATAACGTTTGTATCTGGTACCTGCTTTGCGCATACGATAATCTTAAATGCCATTTCTAATTCCTCCTACTATCTTATTTTTTGAAAGTCGCACCAGCGATTACCATTCTCTGAACTTCGGAAGTTCCTTCGTAGATTTCAGTAATCTTAGCGTCTCTCATCATTCTTTCTACTGGATAATCCTTAGTGTATCCGTATCCGCCGTGGTACTGTACACACTTAGTAGTTACTTCCATGGCAGTTTCCGCAGCGAACAGCTTAGCCATTGCAGCAGCTTCACCGTAAGGCAGGTGCTTATCCTTCATGTCGGCAGCTCTGTAGATTAACAGTCTTGCAGCTTCAATCTTAGTCTTCAGGTCAGCCATGCCGAACTGCAGTGCCTGCATCTGGGACAGCTTCTTGCCGAACTGCTTTCTTGCCTGCATGTATTCAACAGTAACGTCGAAAGCACCCTGTGCGATACCCAGAGCCTGGGAAGCGATACCGATACGGCCGCCGTCCAGTGTGGACATTGCAACTTTGAAACCTTCGCCAACCTGACCTAACAGTCTGTCTTCAGGAATTACGCAGTTCTGGAAGATAAGTTCAGTCGTGGAGGATGCGCAGATACCCATCTTGTCTTCTGTCTTACCGATGGAGAAACCTTCGTCGCCTTTTTCAACGATAAAAGCGGAAATTCCGTGGTTGCCTTTGGATTTATCAGTCATTGCCATAACAACGAATACATCTGCATATCCGCCGTTGGTGATGAATACTTTAGCTCCGTTTAAAATCCACTTGCCGTCAACCAGCTCAGCTCTTGTCTGCTGTCCGGAAGCGTCGGTACCAGCGTTAGGCTCAGTCAGACCGAAAGCGCCCAGCTTCTTGCCGGATAACAGGTCTGGCAGATATTTTCTCTTCTGTTCTTCATTACCCCAGTTAAAGATAGGCCAGCAGCACAGAGAAGTGTGTGCAGAACAGATAACGCCTGTGGATGCGCAAACTCTGGATAATTCTTCTACAGTAATCGCGTAGGAGATGTGGTCTCCGCCGGCTCCGCCATATTCGGTCGGGAATGGAACACCCATCATGCCATACTTGGCCATCTTTTCAACAGTTTCCACTGGGAATCTGTGTTCCTGGTCAATGTCTGCAGCTAATGGTTCAACTTCGTTAGTGGCAAATTCTCTTACCATTTTTCTTACGAATTCTTGTTCCTTCGTCAGTTGAAAGTTCATGTAAATGCCTCCTTAAATTATAATAACGGTCCTTCCTTGTGAAGGATGTTTTTAACCGTGTTGTCTATGCTGCCAGGGTTTGTTATAAAAATAACAGCATACATATATAGTAAAACATTTTTTTCGCTAAATTGCAAGCCATTTTTGTATTTCTTGCAATAAATTGTCGAAAGAAATCAGTGAGTTGATTTCGGTTCACCTGACGGATTGCCGGTCCACCTGCAGGGCAGCTTTTGCGTTCCGTCTTTGGGTTCCTGCTATTCCGCTATTTTCTGCCGTATGCCCGCAAGGGCCTTTTTCTCAATGCGGGACACCTGAACCTGGGAGATTCCCATGATTTGCGCAATCTCCTGCTGGGTCATATCTTTATAATAGCGCAGCACGAGAACCTGCCGCGCTTTGGCGTCCAGATTTGAGATTTCCTTTTTAATCATAATGCTGTCCAGATTATTTTCAGGCGACCCCTGACTATAATATGCATTATATTCCTCTTCAACAACCTGATTGTCCAGACTCGCCACATTTCCCAGAGCCGACGCCGCCTCCATGACCTCCAGCACCCGCTCCTTTGAAACGCCCATAACCTGAGCCAGCCGGCTCAGCTTTGGCTGGCCCCCTTCTTCTGCCATAAGCTTTTCCTGTGCCTTTTTTAAAGCGTAAATCTCTGATTTCAGGCTGCGGCTGGCCTTTATCTTTCCCGTATCCCGAAAAAAACGCTTCAGTTCTCCCATAATCATGGGAACAGCATAGGTGGAAAACATCACGTCAAATTCGGGCCGGAATTTATATACGGCCTTCAAAAGTCCCATATATCCTATTTGTATTAAATCCTCGGTTTCATATTCCGATGAAGAAAACTTCAGCGCAATTTTTTTCACAAGACCTGTGTTCTGCTGACATATCAGCGTCTTCGCTTCCTCGTCTCCTTCCTGCGCCTTGGCAATCAACGCATATGTATCCTCCTTGGAAACCGGTACATATTTATACGCCATGATAGACATCCAGGTATTTAATCACAGTTACCGCTGTTCCCCTGCCAGGCTCCGACTCTACAAAGACTTGGTCCGTGAAGCTTTCCATGACTGTAAAGCCCATGCCGCTCATCTCTTTTTCCTCTTCGGTGGAAAACATAGGCTCTCTCGCCTTCTCTATATCGCTGATACCCTTTCCAAAATCCGTAATCTTAATCCATATCTTATCTTGATCAATGGTTTTCAGCTCCATGGTAATTTTCCCGGAGCCTTTTCTGCCGTAGCCATGGATGATGGAATTGCTCACTGCCTCTGAAACGGCAGTCTTGATTTCCGTCAGTTCCTCCACAGTTGGGTCGGATGCCGCCGCATAAGCGCTGACTACGGCCCTGGCAAAGGCCTGATTCTCCGGCAGCGCTTCAAATTCTACTGTTACAAAATTACTTTCCATCTGTTGCCTCCGTTTCTTCGTATTCCATCAGAGAAAAAATTCCCGACATGTCCAAAAGCTGCCTGACAAGGCGGCTTGCATTTCTAATCTTTACCGTGCCGCCCTTTTCGCTGATACGCTTATACCTGCCCAGCACCATGCCGATGCCTGAGCTGTCCATAAAGGATACGCCGGAAAAATCAAATATCAGATGCTCGGCGCTGTAAAGCTTTATTTCCTCGTCTATATCCTCTCTAATCTTATCGCATACATGGTGGTCGATTTCTCCTGAAAGCTCTACTACCAGTGTGCTGTCTTTCAAATAAAATATCGTGTCCATAGAAAACCTCCCTTTCCTCTATTATATAGCCATCTGGAGGCCTTTGTCTTTAAGAGAAAAGGGAGGATATTCACTAATTTTGTCGAATTTGTACGATTTCTGCGGAGGCTACCGCCGCTTCCACCAGGGCGTCTACGTCCAGATGGCTTTCCGACTCCTCAATGCGCTCCAGCTTGGGTTTTGTGGTGGGATGTTTCGGCAGGAATACGGTACAGCAGTCCTCATAGGGCTGAATGGAAGTCTCAAAGGTTCCTATCTCCTCAGCCTTGTCCATAATATCAATCTTGTCCATGGCGATGAGAGGACGCATCACCGGCATCTTTACACAGGCGTCGGTCACCACCAGGGCCTCCGCCGTCTGGCTGGCTACCTGTCCCAGATTCTCTCCTGTAATCAGCATCATGGCTCGGTTCTTTTGGGCCAGCTTTTCGGCGATGCGCATCATAAAGCGACGGACCAAAATGGTAGTCTCCTCCTCCGGACAGTTCTGCACAATCTGTTCTTGTATCGGCAGCAGATTGACTACGTGCATTTTAAAATTGCCGCAGTAGGATGCCACGATTCTCGCCAGGTCTTCTACTTTCTCCTGGGCTCTCTGACTGGTGTACGGATAGGAATGGAAATGCACCGCCTCGATAACCATGCCTCTCTTTGCCATCATCCAAGCTGCCACCGGGCTGTCGATTCCCCCTGACAGAAGCACCATACCCTTTCCGTTGGTTCCAAGAGGCAGACCGCCGAAGCCGGCAATCTTCTGCTGGTAAATATAGGATTTATCGTGGCGCACATCGACGAAAAGATGTACGTCCGGATTGTGGACATCCACCTTGAGAACTTTGCAGCCGATAAGTACCTTGGCGCCGATGATTCTGCCAATCTCAGGAGACTTGACGGGAAAATTCTTGTCAGCCCGTTTGGCTTCCACCTTAAAAGTTTTTACGCCCTTGGTCTCGATGAGTTCCATCATGTACTTGACGGCCTCCTCTCCGATGGCGTCCAGATTGCTGGGCGCTTCTACGGCGGGACTGATGGAGGCTACGCCAAATACCTTGGATATCTGGCGAATCAGCTGTTCTTTGTCGTGCTTCTTACCTGCTCTGACAAATATCAGGCCTTCGTGGCGTCTCACATCTACGCCCTCAAAATCCTTTACGTTCCTGCGGATTCTGTCTACCAGCATCCGCTCAAAATACGGTTTGTTCATACCTTTTAATGCAACCTCGCCGCAGCGGACGATGAAAATGTTCTGTTCGTTCATGTTGTTCCTCTTCGTTTCTTTATCTATTTTGGGCATAACCCGAAAACGTTGACAAATCATGCAAAATCGCAAAAATCGGTATGCTTTGCATACACAAAACTTCCAAAAAGCATGAAATGAAAATTGAAATGAGAATTGAAAATGGGGATTTGTCCACTATCTAAAGCTTCCCAGTTTTCTGAATCTGTCAACGGCGGATTTCACTTTATCTATGACGTAGTCCATTTCCTGGACGGTATTAAATTCGCTGAAGCTGAACCGAATGGCTCCTTCTATTTCTTTGGGTTTCAGTCCCATTGCTGCCAGGACATGGCTCTGACCTTTCTTATTGGAGGAACAGGCGGAGCCTGTTGATACGAAAATTCCGTCCTGTTCCAGAGTGTGCAGCAGCACTTCGCCTCTGGTGCCCATAAAGGAAATGTTCAGTACGCTGCAGGCAGCGTCCGGCCCTTTAGGGCTGTTGATTCTAAGGTCGGTCAGTTCCTCGCAAAGACCTGTCAAAAGATAGTCTCTCACCTTTTCCATCTGGGCCCTGCGCTCCTGCAGGCGGCAGCAGGCCATCTCCGCCGCCTTTCCAAATCCCAGAATACCCGGAACATTCTCGGTGCCCGAGCGCATACCGCGCTCCTGCCCGCCGCCCGCCAGGAAGGCGGGCAGCCGTACGCCCTTGCGGGCGTACAGGGCACCGGTGCCCTTGGGACCAAGTATTTTGTGGCCGCTTACAGTAATGAGGTCGGCACCTGTATTTCTCATATCTATTTTACCATAGCCCTGCACTGCGTCGGTATGGAAAACAGCCCTTCCCTTCACAGCTGCGATTTCTGAAAGGGGCATAACGGTACCCACCTCATTGTTGACTGCCATGATGGAAATCAATATGGTTTCATCGTCGACGGCAGCCTTCAGCTGCTCCATATTGAGACGGCACTGGTCGTCTACGCCGATATACTCCACGACAAACCCGTCCCTTTCCAAAACCTTGCAGGCTTCCAGCACCGCCGGGTGCTCTACCGCAGAGGTGATAATCTTTTTACCCTCTCTGCGCCTTGCGCGGGCTATACCGTACAGAACGGTATTGTCCCCCTCCGTGCCGCCGGAATTGAAAGTGATTTCCTCCTCCTTTGCACCCAGGGTTGCCGCCGTCATTCTGCGGCTTTCCCGCATCCGCTTCTCCGAAGCCAGTCCCAGAGAATGAAGAGAAGACGGATTGCCGAAGCAGTCCTCCATGGCCTCTTTCATTATCGCCGTAACCTGGTCGTACTGCCGGGTCGTGGCGCTGTTGTCTAAATATACAAACATCGTTTCTCACCTTTTCTAAAAAAATTGGCGCTGCACCCACTCTGCAGCACCAATCATTCTATCCTACTTTTCGGAAAAAATCCAGCTAAATCACAACATTTATTCATTTTTTCGGAGATATTCTGCTGCTGCCTTAACCGGATTGCCCAAAGCCGCTGCTAAAATGCGCAAGACGCAGCGGCAGCCCCCGGAATTTTGTCCCAATCAGGAGCTCTGAGCCTGTTCAGCTTCCTTCTCAAAATGGTTCCCCTCTTTTTTCTGTCTGCTTTTCAGGTACTTCCCCATTGCCCATCTGCAGAATGGGCCGGCGCAGATTAAGTTCCAGAACAGAGCCATGGTAAAGTTCATTCTCCACCTGTCTATCCAGGTAGCGAAGCACCAGACAATAAAGTTCTCATAGCCGGCGAACTGGCCGGAAAAGTCTCCGCCGATTCTGCCGACCAAAGGACCGCAGATTGTCATTATCATGCTCATCACAGTGGTCAGGAAAATAGTCCGAAGCAAATTTTTCCCGCTTTCCGATTCCTCTTTCCCCGAAAACTTGTCCAAAAGCCAGCCTGCTGCCGGCATTCCCACAAAGCTGCTGAGCAGCATCACCAGAACAATCTCCAAAGGATAGTGTATCAGAATCTCCAAAACCGCAGTCCAGCTAAATCCGCTAACCTGCAGCTTGTTGACGCTGCACATGAAGAAAATCATTACCACGCTCATCAAAAAATTCATCAGCAGGTCCGCTTTTCTTTTTTCTGACATTTTTTTCTCCCTTTTCCTCTTTCTTATTTTCTCTTATTCCGCGCCTGCCGGCAATTCACCTTGGAAGGCGCTTATCTTGCCTCTTCACCCTGCAAGCATCGCCAGCGGCTGGGCGAAAGGGACAGCGCAGCGGACGTAACCGGCCAAGGAGCCTACGAAGTATCCGCTGAAACATTGGGAAATATCGAAGAATCGATAGTTCCTGCGTTATAAAAAAACCAGCTGTCTGCCGGTATTTTTACGCCGGCAGACAGCTTACTTTCAATTATACTGCATATGGATTACTTGGCGTAATCGATAGCTCTCGTTTCTCTGACCACGTTTACCTTAATCTGGCCCGGGTATTCCAATTCGGATTCAATCTTCTTGGAAACCTCTCTTGCCAGCAATACGATGCCGTCGTCGTTGATTTCCTCCGGTTTCGCAATAATGCGTATCTCTCTTCCTGCCTGGATTGCGAAGGACTTGTCTACGCCAGGCGTAGTATTGGCGATGTCCTCCAGCTTCTCCAGACGCTTAATATAAGCTTCCAGAGTCTCTCTTCTGGCGCCGGGTCTTGCTGCAGACAGGGCGTCGGCAGCGGCGATGAGAACGGCTTCTAAGCTCTTGGCCTCATAGTCCCCGTGATGGGCTGCCATGCCGTTGATTACGGCTTCCGATTCCTTGTACTTCTTCAGAATCTGAATACCGATATCTACATGGGTACCCTCGTATTCGTGGTCTAAGGCCTTTCCGATATCGTGAAGCAGACCTGCTCTCTTTGCCAGTTTCGGATCCATGCCCAGCTCTCCGGCCATCAGCCCCGCCAGGTGGGCCACTTCTACGGAATGCTTCAGTACATTCTGTCCGTAGGAAGTTCTGTACTTGAGCCTGCCCAATAATTTTACAAGTTCAGGATGTAAGTTATGAATGCCTACCTCGAAAGTGGCCTGTTCACCCTCCTCCTTGATGATAGAGTTGACTTCTTTCTCCGCCTTCTCCACCATCTCTTCGATTCTGGCAGGATGGATTCTGCCGTCTACAATAAGCTTTTCCAGTGCGATTCTGGCAATCTCGCGGCGAACCGGGTCAAACCCTGAAATGATAACAGCCTCCGGCGTATCGTCGATAATCAAGTCCACTCCGGTAAGGGTCTCTATCGCTCTGATGTTGCGGCCTTCGCGGCCGATGATTCTGCCTTTCATCTCATCGTTGGGCAGTGCCACAACGGAAACGGTACTCTCGGCAACATGGTCCGCAGCACATCTCTGAATGGCGCCGGTGATGATTTCCTTGGCTTTCTTGTCCGCATCTTCTTTTGCCTTGGACTCGATATCCTTAATCATAACGGCTGCGTCGTGTTTGACATCCTTCTCAATCTCGTCCAGAAGCAGTCCCTTGGCTTCCTCTGCAGTGAGACCTGATATCTTCTCAAGCTCCTCAATCTGCTTAACCAAGAAACCGTCCAACTCTTTTTTCTTCTCTAAGATTTCCTGTTCGTGTTTTGTAATGCTGTCTTCTCTTTTTTCGATATTCTCCAGTTTCCGGTCAACTGACTCTTCCTTCTGAATTAACCTTCTTTCTGAGCGCTGAATCTCAGCTCTTCTTTCCTTTACCTCCCGTTCCACATCGGTTCTCATGCGGTGGGCTTCTTCTTTTGCTTCTAATGTTATCTCTTTCTTAATAGTCTCGGACTTGTTCTCAGCGTCTAAAATCAGATTCTTTGCCTTCTGTTCAGCGCTGCCGATGGCCTTTTCGCCGATATTCTTGCGAAGGATATAACCCACCAGCACTCCGAGAGCTAATGCTACTACACAGATAATTATCCAAGTAAATGGAGACATTAAAGCACCTCCTTTTCTATTAAGTTTTTCATGATTCATTGTCCAAATTTTGAGAAAAACCGGTATGACCGGCTATAAAATTGCCTATATTTTCAAGGTTTTTTAATAAAAAAATCGCATTACATAATTAAATCTTGATATATTCGCACAACATATATTATAATGTTGGAGACGACATTATGTCAAGAACAAGAGGGGAAAACTATGAACTATTTTTCAAATTTAATCAAAAATATCGACAAAGTAATTATTGCAGTCGTAGTTCTGCTGGCCGCTCTCAGCATTCTGATGATTGGCAGTACTCAAATCAGCACCGGATTTTTCAGCAGAGAGGTTCTGGTTCAATGCATTGCTTATGCTATCGGCCTGGTTGGCGTGATTATCATCCTGAACTTCAACTATAATATGTTTTCCGGCATGGAGAAGTATTTGTACGTCCTATCCATTCTTCTCCTGCTCTCGGTATACACGCCGCTGGGCATTGAGCAGTATGGAGCGCGCTCGTGGATTGACCTGGGCGTCACCACCATTCAGCCTTCGGAATTTGTTAAAATTCTCTTTGTGCTGATTATGGCCGGTTATCTCAACGAACATAAGGACGACCTGTACAATTTCAAGGGACTTCTCAAGGCCGGCATCGTGGCCGCGCCTATCATCATCATCGTGCTTAAGGAGGACCTGGGAAGCGCTCTGGTATTTTCCTTTATGTGGGTGGCCATGGTGTTCTTTGCCGGTATCAACCTGAAAGTTTTCGGTAAATTCTTTGCACTGGTGCTGGCCGCAGTACCTGTGGCCTATGTCTTCATGGCCGACTATCAGAAAGAACGTATCGAAGCTTTCCTCCACCCGGACAACCTGGATCTCTCCGGAAATTATCAGGTCTGGCAGTCCAAGGTAGCCATCGGCTCAGGAGGCGTCTTCGGAAAAGGGCTGTTTAACGGTACCCAAAAAGAGCTGGATTTCATTCCGGTACAGACCTCCGACTTCATTTTCTCCGTAATAGGAGAAGAGCTGGGCCTTGTGGGGGGACTTGCCGTCATCGGTCTTTTCACCATCATGCTTGTCCGCATGGCAGGTATCGTCCGCGGCGCCCTGGATTTCTACGGCGCGCTGGTCGTTGCCGGTTTTATCGGTATGTTTGCTTTCCAGGTATTTGAAAATATCGCCATGACTATGGGGCTCATGCCCGTAACCGGTATCACCCTGCCCTTCCTCAGTGCAGGAGGCTCCTCCATCATGTCCAACATGTTCGCCATCGGACTGGTTCTGGATGTGGGAATGCGCAGCAAGGGAATCAATTTCTGAGAATCCCTGCCGAACCTTTATCAAACAGCTGAAAAAGGCACCTTTGCCGATAAGGTGCCTTTTTTCATATAGAAACCAAATAAAATGTAGAATGTTGCTGTGATTTTAAAGTCCTCTTTCCGTATAGAACTCATCGATGGCTTCATAGAATGCGTCGATGCATTCCCAGCTTGCGTTTGGTCCGATATCGCAGCCTGAAGAAATTACGAAGTTAGGATACTGATGACAGCTTTCCATAACAGCTTTTGTATCGGATTTCATGGACTCAGCAGTACCGAAGCAGAACTGGTTCGCCGGGTCGATATTTCCCATGACCAGTTTGTCTGCAGGCATCATCGGGCAGATATCCGCCATATCGATTACGTTGCCGAAATGATACCCCTCGGCGTTAATCTCAATCAGCTGGTCGGCTATCTTAGTAACGTTTCCGCCGCAGTTATGGAAAATGACAACAAATTCTTCGTCCTGTACGGCTTCCACGATTCTCTTGCAGTAAGGGGTTACAAATTCCCTGCTCAGCTTAGGAGATAACAGTCCCATCATCGGTTCAGCCATGACGAATCCGCCAGCGTTGGTGTTCTCTTTATAAGCAAGGGCGTACTTGGTGATAAACTCGGTACACTTCTCCATTACGAGTTTCACCATTTCCGGCTCACGCATGCAGGCCATCATCATTTCACTCATGCCAATCAATCTGCCCGCCATGGTGTAAGGTCCTGCGATTCCCGCAAATACAGGTCTGTCGGTAATCATTTCAGAGGCTTTTTTAACGGCGTCAATAAAAATCTGTGTACGTCCGGCGCCGATTTCCGGTACCTTCATGTTTTCGGCGTCTTCCCTCGTCTTTATCATCTCACCAATGGTGGCCGGCACGTCGTTTTCAGGTAAACGAATTTCACTGCCGCAGGCTTCCGCCTCAACGGTCAAATCCATCATGCTCATTGCTGCCAGAGAAGGTGTTCGCTCCGTAAGGAATTTCATACCGTCCGCCTGGGTCTGGGCGTCGGTAACCAGCTGTTTGACAGTTGCTCCGGTCAGCTGTATGGATGGAAAAGTCAGCACAGGCGCTCCCTTCTTACGAGGCGTTGCGATTACGTTTTCCTTCCATTCTCTCATGTTTCTCTTGGCCATGGTTTTTCTCTCCTTCTATCAATTATCATCTCGTCTGTTATATATAAGACTTTATCTAATACAAGATTAATTCTATCAACAGATTTCATCTTATTCTAACATTTTTTATAGAAAAATTGGTAAAATCTCTATGGATTAAAAAAAGACCATGGAAAAAAAGAGGCGGCCCCCATTAACGAAAAATAACCGTTAATGGAGGCCGCCTCGATAAACTTATGCCTCTGCGATTCTCGCAGCAATTTTTTCAAAGTTTTCCTCGATGTAGGTGCCTTCTTTCAGTACGATGGGAACGCCCAGATTCATGGAAATCTGAATGTTTTCGTCAAATTGAATGACGCCGGCAAGGGGCGGCTGCACCATGGAACTGATTTCCCTGAGGTGGGGCATATATCCCGCGCTCATCATCTCCGCAACCACTTTGTTGAGAATAACAAATCTTTCGCTGATACCCAGCTTGAGAAGTTCTCTGTCCAGAATATCTGCGTCCCTGAGGGAGGAATACTCCGGCGTGGTGACGATAACAGCAGAATCCGCACCGGCGGAAGACAGCACCAGTCCGTCGTCAATTCCCGAAGGCGCGTCGATAATCACATAATCGTAGGTATTTTTAAGTTTTTCACAGAGGACTTTCATGTGCAGAGGCGTCAGCGTACCGTCATCTCTCGACGGAGACGCCGCCATCAGATACAGATTCGGAAAACGCTTATCGCGAATCAGTGCCTGCTTAATTCTGCAGACGCCGGTCAGCACGTCATATACATCGTAAACCACATTATTTTCCAAACCGAAATAAAGGTCCAGATTGCGAAGTCCCAAATCCAAGTCCAGTATCACTACCTTTTCACCCCTTTTCGCCAGGGTGGCCGCGTAGTTTACCGCAAACATAGATTTGCCGGTTCCTCCTTTTCCCGATGCTATTAAAAACGCTTTGCCCATTTCTTCCTCCAACTAATACTAAATTACTGTACTCTATTGATGCCGTTCATGTCGGTTTTATTTACCTCAATTTCCTCCTCGTCGAAACCGAAATAGGCTTCGAGAATATCCTTGGCCACAGGGGCCGCATTAGAGGAATATCCGCCGTCGATAATCATGACAACCACCGCAATCTTCGGATTGTCGGCAGGCGCCATGGCGATAGTCCAGGCCACATAGTCATGGGTTCCCTTATAGGAATCAATTCTGGACTGGGTAATTTTGAAATTGCTGGCTTCAATCAGCGCGTCGTCCACAGTATCGTCCTCAGACGGATAACGCTCAGGGTTCTCCTCCATCATCTCTTCCATAGTCTTCTTTACCTTGCTCCAGGAAACGTTGGTCCCCGCAGCGGCGTTGAAACTTGAGAGATGGTTCTTTATATAGGACACCTCGCTCTTAGGCTGTATCAGCGACTGGTTCTCCGCAGTACCTGTCTTACCTGCAACCTCCACAGGGAAATTGCCGAAGAAACCGGACAGCGTACCGCTGCTGCATACTCGCTTCATACCTTTGATAACTTCTTCCACCGTACCGTCCTTCAGGCCCAGGTCTACTGGGTCGTCCTTAACGGTGGTACCCTCGCCCTCTACGCCGGAGACAATGCTGACCTGATTTCTCACGCCGCCGTTGCCCAAAGTGGCCAGATAGTTTGCCATCTGTAGCGGTGTATAGGCGTTGAGTCCCTGGCCGATGGATAAGTTGAACTGGTCTCCTGTATCCCATTGTGCCTGAATGTAGTAGTCAAACTTCACTCTTGCGGCCACTTCTTCCAGCTGACTTTCCTTTACGTCTGTGTTCTTCTCTAACAGTTCAATAAGCTCATCGTAGTCCGGATTGTCTTCTGTCCATCCTGCGATAGTCGCCAGATTCTCTTTCAGCTTTTCGTAATCGTTGACAACCTCCTTCGGGAAGAACTTATTTCTGTTGTTATATAAATAATCTTTGATACCTGCCTCAGTTACTTCGATTTTGTCCTGAGCCGTCGGCGTATCCATAATCAGTTCATCCAGTTCTATACCGGTTTCAACGCCCAGTCCGAAGCTTTTTGCCGTTTCCAGCAGGTCCTCGGTGGACAGGGAATAGCCCAGAGACTGACCGGTGTACCAGTCCTTGCCTGTGGCGATATTAAAGAAATAGGTGTTGCAGGAATTTCCAAGACCTATCTCCAGATTCTGGCTTCCGTGTCTGCCGCCGTAGTCGTTCCAGGCCGAACAGCCGTATTCTCTGTCTCCGTATTCGATATAGCCGTTGTCGTACATCTGGCGGTACGGGTCAAGTCCCGCCTCTAAAGCCGCCACCGCCGTAATAGGCTTAAAGGTGGAACCCGGCTGAATGTTGGACCTGGTGGCGTTGTTCGTCAGCGGCGCCGGTGAAAAAGCGTCGTTGGAATTTTCCTGCTGTACCGATTCCCATGCCTTTTCGGTGATGCCGTTGGCAAAGATGTTAGGATTATAGGTAGGGTAACTGGCCATAGAAAGCACGTCTCCGGTTTCTACCTCGATGGCCACTGCCGCGCCGCTCTTTCCGGCCGCGGCCTCTGCCAGGGATTCTTCAGTCACCTTCTGCAAATCAAGGTCAATGGTCAGATAGACGTCTTTTCCCTTTTCGGCTTCAGTCTCGCTGATGGTCTCTACATATTCTCCGCTGCTGTTGACTCGGATTTTCGTAGTGCCCGGCGTGCCGTGAAGCTTATCCTCCATGGAGCTTTCCACCCCGTCCTTGCCTACAAGATCGCTGGCGCTGTATCCCTTCTTGTCCACGTAGTATTCCGTTTCGCTTTCGGAAATGGCTCCCATGTATCCGAGGATATGGCAGGCGACGCTGCCATTGGGATAATACCGCTCGCTTTCCGAAACAATCTCAACGCCGTCAATGCCGGCCTCCTCCACATAGGCGATGGTTTCTTCGCTGATGTCTGAGGCCACCTTAATCGGCAGATATCTGGTAAATCCGTTGGTAGCAATCTCGTTCCTGATGATAAAGATTTTGCGCGCTTCCTTGTCGGATAAGTCCTCGTCTATATCGTATTTCTCCCGCAGCTTAGCGAAGCACTCCTCCGCCGTAGTGTCGTCCAGCTCGCCTTCATAAGTGCTGAATTTTCCCCAGAACAGCTCCAACTCCTGGTCATAGGTATAGGTCATGCTCTTTGCGCTGATGGGCACGTTGAGGTTATACTTATCGTCCAGGGTTTCCATGGACTCCTCTCTTGCCGAGTCGCTTGCGTCAAGACCGTATCTGTTGCAGAGTCTTTCAAAAGCCTCCTTTGCCGTAAGGTCGGTGTCAAATCCCTGTTTTGAAAGCCACTTTTTTATCTGCTCTTTGTAGGTATAATAAAACTCTCCGCTGCTGTTAATCTTGATGGGAAAATTATCCGTATACTTGTCGCCGTTCTCAATGAGCGTATTGATAAGTTCAAGCGCGGAGTTGTTAATTTCTTCCGTAGTCAGTGCGCTTACATTAAATCTGACAGCGAACACCTGCTTATTTACAGCAAGGGGTTCGCCGTTTCTATCGTAAATATTGCCCCGAGGTGCAGACGTGGTAATGGTCTTGGTGTTCTGGTCCGACGCTTCAGCCGTCCATTCGTCATGCTGTAAAATGGTTACCATAAACAGCCGGACCGCGAGAATCACCATGATGACAATCAGAAAGACCACCATCTGCTGATACCTGGAGTTAGCCTGTCTCAATTTTTTGTTCATCTGAAATATCTATCCCTTCTGTGCTTTATAACCCTTTTAATCAATACTAAATACAGCACGGCTGCGAAAACGCAGTTAAACAAAAGCTGCCAAGGCAGCGTTTTCATCGCGTACAGATAGCTGTACGGACTTTCAAGAACGTAATAAATCCCCCAATATACGCTGGCGTACAGCCACGTGGAAAGCAGCATCATAAACAGCTGGTTGAAAATATTCTCCACATTGATAAATTCCCGAATAATCAGAACTGTAATGCCGCAGACCATCAGCGCCAAAGCCCCCGGTCCAATATAGATGCCGAAAACCAAATCTCTGAGCAGTCCGAAGATAAATCCGAAAAGGATGCCGGGCAGCTGTTCGTCGTACACAAAGGTCAGCACCACTGTCAGGCAGAGGAGGAGATTGATGTTGCCCCCCGGACCGGGAATCAGATTCAGTAAAAAGGGCTGCAGAAAGAAGGCCGCTAAATATAGAATGAAACCCTGCCAATACTTCATAGAATCACCGATACTTTCTGCAGAGACATAAAGTCCACAGAAGATTTTACGTCAATCTTCTGCAGCTGTTCGTCACTGTCATATCTGACCTTGGTAATCCTTCCAATCTCGATACCGGCAGGATAAATCCCCATACCGGAAGTTACGAGACGGTCTCCCTCGGTGACCTTGGCGCTGCTGTCCAGCATAAATCCGCTGAGAACGCCGTCGGAGGAACCCTCCACCACGCCAATGAGCTTCAGATTGCCGGAAACCTTAAAGGTTATTTTGCTGGATTCGTCTATGAGAGATACAACTTTTGCCCAGCCCTTGCCCGCGTCCTGCACGCGGCCCACAAGACCTTCTCCGCAGACGACGACGCTCCCCTGACTGATGCCGCTCTCGGTTCCTGCGTTAATGGTGAAAATGTTCATCCAGTTGGTGCCGTCCATGGAGACCACATCGGCTGACACGATATCGCCGCCTCCGCTGATACCCTTGTAGTTAAGTACCTCGGACAGCTCCTTCAGTTCCTTCAGCTCGTTGGCTGAAAGGGTCAGGCTGGTTACCTGCTCCTTCAGCGCCTGGTTTTCTTCTTTCAGCGCCTGATTTTCTTTCTGAATGTCCTTGTAAGAAAAGATGCCGGAAATGTTGTCAGAAATGCCCCCTGCAATTCCGGAAATCGGCTTTTCTACGGCAGTATAAACGGTGGCGGCAAATCTGGTCAGCACATTGCCCTTTCCGCCCATAGCCACCGAACCTGCCAAAAGCAGCAGGCTCAGCACTACGACTGCCAGGAGAAAGCTTATTAACTTATGACTTTTAATCCACTTCATACCCTAAAATTCCTATCTTCTGTTAATGCTGGTCGCATAAATTTTCAGTTTTTCAATATCGTTGAGGCTCATACCGGTGCCCAGAGCAACAGCCTCAAAAGCGTTGTCCGCAATCCGCGCCTTCATACCTGTACGCTTTTGAATCATCAAATCCAGATTGTGAATCATTCCGCCGCCTCCGGACAGCACCATGCCGCCTGCGGCGATATCCGCCGCGATTTCAGGCGGCGCTTTCTCAATAGTAGCTTTTACACCGTCGATAATAATATCCACAGATTCCTGCAGGGCCATCATAATGTCTCTGTTGGTGACCTCCAGAGTCTTAGGAAGCCCCGAAATAATGTCTCTGCCGCTGGCGCTTACGGATGTGATAATCTCGTCGCCGTTTTCGTCGATATCCAGACACGCCGAGCCCACCTGAATCTTCAGGTATTCTGCTGTCTTCTCGCCGATGAGAAGGGCGTGCCGCTTTCTCATATACTGGATAATCGCATCGTTGAACTTGTCTCCCGCGTGTCGGATAGACGAGCTTGCCACGATACCGCCCAGGGCGATGATGGCAATGTCTGTAGTGCCTCCTCCGAT
>CBCTFZ010000026.1:0-36413 GCA_965146355.1 uncultured Emergencia sp.
AGAGGATGTCCTCCGCCTTGCACCGCTGGTATATTAAAATCGTATACCCCTAGGGGGTATATGACCGAAAATTTCATAGTGTAACGTCCCGCAGCCCCTGGCCTTGAGGCTCTGCGGGACGTTTTTATGCTGCCCAGATGGCTGAGAACCCTAAAATCATCGTCTATGGCAGTTTTTTTATTCTCTGTAGCTGGAAAATGTAAAAAATTTCCATTACAATTCTTAAAAAAGAGCGGTTTTTCTTCCGATAAACCGGCGGATACCCCCCTATTTTTGCAGAAAGCGTCCCGCAAGGATGGAGAACCTCGGCTCTGCGGGAAATGCACACGGATACACGGAGAAATAAAACGAGATTTTTTGATTATTTTCCTTGATTTATCAAATACTAAGCTGCAGCAAAATGACGAAGGAGGTGAGAGACCGTGGAAAAGAACAGACTGGCACAGCTGGCTTCTGAGGATATTAAAATTCTCGACGAGGCTGAGAACAAGCTTTCCGAAAAGTGCGGCAAGGATATTGCCGTAGTAGCTTATGACGCCAAATAGAAAGAAATGTTCAGAGGCTTTCAGCAATCTGTGTCGACCAGATTGCTGAAAGCCTCTGAACTCTCCAAAAAAATATAGATTTCTCTTGTTTTAATATACCCAACGGGGGTATACTATATATAACGGCGCGGGAAGCGAATCCCGCCCGGTACCAAATATCGCAGAGGAGGTCGTCATATGAATAAAGAATGTGCAGCGTGCCAGGCGCGCACCAAGGAGCGGGATGAAAGGGAATATAGGGATTTGCTCAACAGACTGAGCCGTATTGAAGGACAGATTCGGGGAATCAAAAAGATGGTGGAGGAGGACCGCTACTGCATTGATATCATCAATCAGGTGGCGTCGGTCAGCGCGGCCATCAATTCTTTTAATAAAGTTCTGCTTTCCGAACATATTAAATCCTGTGTGGTGGAGGATATCAGAGACGGCGGCAGCCAAATGGTAGACGAACTCTGCGACACTTTGCATAAACTGATGAGGTAATCTATGAAGGAAAAATTTAAAGTAACCGGAATGACCTGTTCGGCCTGCTCTTCACGGGTGGAGAAAACGGTAACCAAAATTGACGGAACTCGGGAAGTCAGCGTCAATCTGCTGACTGGCTCTATGCAGGTGGAATTTGACCAAGAAAAGACCGGCAGCGACGAAATCATCAAAGCCGTAGAAAAGGCTGGCTACGGTGCCTTTATCGATGAAGGTCCGGGGACCGGGAAGGCCGGCGGCGGGAGGAGCAGCAGCGCTGAAAGAGGCGGCTCTGCGTCCCAGGCTGCCCTTGACGAAACAAAGCATATGAAGCGGCGGCTTATCTGGTCCGTGGCTTTGCTGATTCCGATGATGTATTTCTCCATGGGACATATGCTGCGGGGAGAACATATGAACATGGAGGCCCCGCTGACAAATATTTTGGCCCAGGTATTGTTTCTGATACCGATTGTTTTTCTCAACAGGAAGTATTTTGTAAAAGGGTTTCCCAGCCTGTTTCGGGGAAGTCCCAATATGGACAGTCTGATTGCCATGGGCTCGGCGGCCGCAATTCTTTACGGTACCTTTGCCATTTTCCGCATTGTACACGGCTACGAAACCGGCGATATGGCCTTGGTGCATCATTACGCGGGGGATATCTATTTTGAGTCGGCTGCCATGATTCTGACCCTGATTACCGTGGGAAAATACATGGAGACCCGTTCCAAGGGAAAGACCAGCCAGGCCATCGAAAAGCTGATGAATCTGGCGCCGAAGACCGCCACTGTAGAGCGGGACGGCGCGGAAATAGAGATAGAGACGGAGGACCTGTTAAAAGGAGATATTCTGGTAATTCGCCCAGGTGAAAGCATTGCCGCCGACGGCGAAATTATCAGCGGCACTACCAGTATCGACGAATCCGCCATTACCGGGGAAAGTATTCCTGTAGAAAAACAGCAGGGAGATAAGGTGGTTTCCGCCACCATCAACAAGACCGGTTTTATCAAAGTCAGATGTGAAAAAGTAGGCGAAGATACCACCATCAGTCAGATTATCCGTCTGGTGGATGAGGCCAGCGCCAGCAAGGCGCCTATCGCCAGAATGGCCGATAAGATTGCGGGCGTATTTGTACCGGCAGTTATCGGTATTGCCATAATAGCTGCCGCCGCATGGCTTATCGCCGGATACGGATTTGAATTTGCCCTGTCTATCGGAATTTCTGTCCTGGTTATTTCCTGCCCGTGCGCTCTGGGACTGGCGACTCCTGTGGCTATCATGGTCGGCACGGGAAAAGGCGCGGAAAATGGCATTCTCATCAAGTCGGGAGAAGCGCTGGAAACGGCCCACAGCATCGATACCGTAGTAATGGATAAGACCGGTACCATCACCGAGGGAAAACCTAAAGTGACCGATGTTGAAGCTTTCGGACTTTCGGAGGAGAGACTTCTGGAAATCGCCGCAGGCATGGAAGCAGGCAGCGAGCACCCTCTGGCGGAGGCTATTTTGGACTATGCGGCAGAAAATGAGATAAAGGCGGCTGTGACGGAAAATTTCCAGGCTGTCTTTGGAAGAGGCGTTACCGCAACGATAGACGGTAAAACCTATTTGGCCGGCAACGCCGCTTTGATGAGAGAAGCGTCTGTGGACTCGGGAGACATAGAAGAAAGGCTGGTGGAGCTGGCCGACCAGGGCAAGACGCCGCTGATTTTTGCCGGAGACGGCAGAGTTATCGGTATTATCGCCGTGGCGGACGTGGAAAAAGAAAGCAGCAAGGCGGCTATCGAGGCCTTTGCAGATATGAAAATTGATGTGGTTATGCTGACCGGAGACAATAAGCGTACTGCGGAGGCTTTGAGAAAGAGGCTTCATATCCCGAAGGTTATCGCCGAGGTGCTGCCTGACGACAAGGAAAAACACATTGCGGCTCTGCAGGCAGAGGGACATAAGGTTGCCATGATTGGCGATGGTATCAACGACGCGCCTGCTCTGGCCAAAGCCGACGTTGGCATCGCCATCGGTGCGGGCACAGATGTGGCAATCGAAAGCGCTGACGCTGTGCTGATGCGAAACGACCTGCTGGACGCTGTTACCGCCGTGAAGCTGTCCAAGTCGGTTATCCGCAACATTAAGGAAAACTTGTTCTGGGCATTTTTCTATAACGTCATCGGGATACCTGTGGCAGCAGGAGTCTGGTATCCTGTATTCGGACTTAAGCTGTCGCCGATGCTTGGCGCTGCGGCCATGAGCCTGTCCAGCGTCTGCGTCGTACTCAACGCTTTGCGCCTCAGACGTTTTAAAGTAAAGAGATTATCCGGCGGCAGCGCCTCGGATAATATAGAAACTCCAAAAGAAAGGAAAGAAACAATGAAATATGAACTGATGATTAAAGGCATGATGTGCCAGCACTGCCAGAAACACATGACAGACGCCCTCAACGCTATGGAAGGGGTTACGGCTGAAGTAAATCTGGATTCCGGCATCGCTACCGTTACCAGCGAGAAGGAAATTTCCATGGACGCTTTTGAGGCTGTAGTGAAAGAAGCGGGCTACGAGCTGGTAAGATAAGAACAACAGACGGAAACTGCGGTATCTTTTAAAAGGGGCCGCAGTTTTTCTTTGCCAAACACGCAGGTCTATGTTAGAATAAACCATATTCATTGATTGGGTAAGAGGGGAGACTTTAGAATTGGAATTTAACAAGAAAAATATACGGACGCTGATACTGATTATCTTTGCCTGCATTCTGTTCTATCTGGGTGTGAAGAATATCGGTCTGGTGATGACTGCCTTAGGGCAGCTGATTGACATCATCTTTCCTTTCATTTTGGGAGCGGCCATCGCTTTTATCATCAATGTGCCGATGAGCCGGGTGGAATACTGGCTTTTTCATAATACCAGCAAGCTGCAAAGGGGCAGGCGGATTGTATCTTTCGTAGTGACCTTGGCCCTTGTTGTGGGTATTATCGTCATCGCCATGTATATCATCATTCCGCAGCTGGGTGAGACTCTCATGGCTATTGCCGCTCAGATGCCTGTGGCGTTTCGGGCGGCGGAAAGCTGGATTTACAGCCATATGCATTATATCGTGCTGGCCGAGGATATCATCGATCAGCTGGCGGTGGACTGGGGCGAGATTGTTCAGAAGCTTTCTGTTGTCATGCAGGACGCTGCGGCCTCCATGCTGAACAGTGGAATCGGTGTGGTCAATAACATCATCAGCGCAGTGGTTACTTTCTTTATCGGATTTGTATTTTCCGTGTACTTGCTCATGGCAAAAGAAAAGCTGGCCTGCCAGGGCAAGCAGATTATCTACGCCCTGTTCCGGGAACGGAGCGCGGAGAGGATACTCTACGTTCTGAGCCTGACCAGCAAAACTTTTTCAAAATTCATATCGGGACAGTGCCTGGAAGCGTGTATTTTAGGGTTTATGTTCTTCGTGGTGATGACTGTTTTGAAAATGCCTTATGCCATGCTGATTTCGGTACTCATAGCTTTTACCGCGCTGATTCCCATGGTGGGGGCTTTTATCGGCTGCGTGGTCGGCGTACTTTTGATTCTCATGGTAAGCCCTGTTAAAGCGTTGATTTTCCTGGTGACGTTTTTGGTACTGCAGCAGCTTGAGGGGAATTTGGTCTACCCGAGAGTGGTGGGAAATTCCGTAGGACTTCCGTCTATCTGGGTGCTGGTAGCTATTACCATTGGCGGCAACCTGATGGGCGTTGCAGGCATGATTCTGTTTATCCCGATTTGCTCAGTGATGTATGCTCTGTTCAGACTTTATGTAAAAAACCGTCTGAAAGAAAAAGGAGTCTCTCCGGAGAAATGGGAGGAGAAGACTGTTCTTGAAGAAAGCGTTATGCTGGAGGATTAGGCCGTGCCTCGGCTGTTAAAATTGCCTTTCTCCCTAAAAGGTACTATATCCGGGTCGGTTTATCACCACCCAATATAGTACCTTTTTATTTTTTGCAGACAGCCGCCCGGTTTCAGCTTCCGGTCTTCTGGGCGGTTTTGGGCGGACGTACCAGTACAAAACGCCGTTTCCAAGCTATGACGGCGAAAAAGGCGGAGAGAAGGACCAGAAACATCAGGCTGAGCAGAAATTCTCCCGGATTTCCCAGGGCGATTCCTCCGGCGTTATATACATATCTGGCACCTGCCCACAGCAGAACCGCGTTTACAGCGATGGGAATATAAAATCGAAAGAAATTAGTCTTTCCGAAGAAAGCCTCCGACACAAGGGGCATGAGCACGAAGAAGCCGGAGGTGGAAAGGTACACGAGGAAGTTGCCCAGAATAAAGAGCACCGTACTTTGGTCTCCGCAGCCTGCCAGAGACACGGAAAGCGCGGAAAGCAGGGTCAGAAAAATAGTTGCGCTGAAGGGCCCTTTCCTGTCGCACCAATTTCCCACCAGTATGGGGCCTATAAAAGCGCCGATGGGCGCCACCTGGCCGGTAAGCAGCAGCACATCGTCAGCAAGGCGCAGATACTGACCGTAATGGAAAAAGGCGTCGCTTCCGGCGCAGAAAATAATCATGGAGAGAAGGAATACTGTCAGCATGGAAGCGGCAGGATTTTTTACGTAAAGGCCGCCGGAATCTTCGCCTTCGGACTTTTTCGCCATATAGAACATGCAGACGGCTGCAGCCAGAGGAACCAGCAGCAGGAGAAGCTCCCCGCTGCCTAAGAAAATCAGAGACACAAAAAGGCCCGTGATGAGTCCTTTTCGATAGGCTTTGACAGAGCTCAGCAAAATGGGAACGGCAATGAGTACCGGAATGGATGCATAATTTAACATGGAACGCCTCCTCATAGATTATCTGGTAATATTCTCTTTTTCGCGCCGCGAAAATATACCAGGTGTTTTTTGCTATTTTGTGATATACTGTTTATGTACGATATGAAGCAATCAAAGGGAAAAACAGAAATCTGATACTAACTATTTATATCTTTGATGTGATTACAGGAGGTAGAATGGGAAAAATAATTAAAGATACAATTCATGCAAATGGAATAGATATTGGGATTTATACCCAGGATTTTGAAAATGAATTTATCTCGTTAACGGATATTGCTAAATATCGAAATGAGGATGACCCGAGGTTTGTGATTCAAAACTGGATGCGTAATCGTAATACAATAGAGTTTTTGAGAGTATGGGAAGAATTGCATAATCCAGACTTTAACCGTGTGCAATTCGAGGCGGTTAAAAATGAGGCAGGACTAAATCGTTTGCAGATGAAGGAGGGCAACATGAACTATACATATATGGTCCGGTGCGCAGACGGCAGTCTTTACACCGGCTGGACCACTGACCTTTCCGGCAGGGTCAGGTGCCACAACAAGGGCAGAGGCGCCAAGTATACCCGGCCCAGATTGCCGGTGACTTTGGTGTATTACGAGACGTTCGACACCAAAGAGGACGCATTGAAAAGAGAGGCAGCCATCAAGAAACTGTCCAAAAAAAGAAAAGAAGAGCTGGTAGCCGGTTTTACCGGGCTGTGATACAATAAAAACAAAGTACAATATTTTAGAAATGAGGATGAGACCTTGAAAAACTTTTTGAAAAAATTGGCGGTTATCTGCATGGTGCTGACTCTGGCGGTACCTGCCGTGACCTGGGCTGACGAAAAGGACCAGAAAGACGCCATATCCATCGTATTTTCCCACGACATGCACTCCCATTTGGAGAAGTTTGGAAAAATCAAGACGGTAGTCGATGAGACCAAGGCGGCAAACGATAGGACCTTCGTACTGGATGCGGGGGATTTTTCCATGGGAACACCTTACCAGACCATATTTAAACAGGAAGCCAGCGAGCTTCGCATGATGGGCTTCGTAGGCTATGACGCGACCACCCTGGGCAATCACGAGTTTGATTACCGGTCCAAAGGCCTGACGGCCATGCTGACTACAGCGGTGGATTCCGGCGACCCGCTGCCGAAAATGCTGATTTCCAATATCGACTGGGAAAAAACCCTGGCGGAAGAAGAACTTGCAAATGATGGGCAGGCCCTTAAGGCTGCGCTGGAAGTCTATGGAGCGCAGCAAGAATATACGATACTGGAACGGGGCGGCGTGCGGATTGCGGTTTTCGGCATCTTCGGAAAAGAGTCCGCCAGCTACGCGCCGGAGAGCGGAACTTACTTCAAAGACCCGGTGGAAACAGCAGCCGCTGTGGTAGAGAAAATTCAAAAAGAGGAGGAGGTCGACCTCATTGTTTGCCTTTCCCACAGCGGAACCTCCGATGACCCGGAAAACTCCGAGGACGAAATTCTGGCCCGAGAAGTAGAAGGTATCGACCTGATTATCAGTGGCCACAGTCATACCGAGCTGCCTGAACCTATTGTGATAGGAGACACCGTGGTGGCTTCTGCAGGACAGTACAATGACAATCTGGGTACCCTGACCTTTACGAAAGCCGATGGCAGCTATCAGCTGAGCCACTATGAACTGGTGGCTCTGGACGATTCTATAGAAGACGATGAAGAGACGCTGGAACGGACCGACCAATTTAAAAAAATGGTCGACGAGCAGTATTTCAACCTATACGGTTATAGCTGGGACCAGAAACTCCTGGATAATCCCGTAGCATTTACGCCCATTGATTCCTTCGGCGCCGTACAGGGTGAAGACACCTTAGGCAGTCTGATTGCCGATTCCTATAAATACGGTGTGGAAGAGGCTGAAGGCGACGCCTATGTGCTCGTGGACGTGGCGGTGGCGCCTTCCGGCGTGATAAGAGGCTCTTTCGCAAAAGGACCTGTGACAGCGGCCGACGCTTTTAACGCTTTATCCCTTGGAACAGGAGCCGACGGCGTAGCGGGATACCCGCTGGTGAGCGTTTACCTTACGGGAGCAGAACTGAAGCTGGCGGCAGAGATTGACATCTCTGTTTCGGAGATTATGAGTCCGGCCAGACTTTATTTCAGCGGTCTCAACTATACATATAACCCAAACCGGCTGATTCTGAACAGAGCTTATGATATCTTAGTGGAAGATGAAGAGGGAAACCTTTCTGAACCGGAAGATGATAAGTTGTATCGTGTAGTGGCCGACCTCTATTCCGCTCAGATGCTGGGCACTGTAAATTCCATGTCCTACGGTCTTCTTTCCGTGGTTCCAAAGGATGAGGACGGAAATGAAATTACCGACTACGAAGAACACATCATTTACAGACAGGACGGCAGCGAACTGAAAGAGTGGTATGCCCTGGCCGGATATCTGGAGTCCATGGATGGAGAAGAGATTACTGAAAAATACGCCCAGACAGAGGGACGCAAAATCCTTGAGGACAGCAGGAGCCTGGGAGACCTGCTGAAAAAGCCTAACCGGTTTTTCTGGATGATTACGGGCGCCGCAGTCCTGCTTGTGGCTGTTATCGCACTACTTATCGTATTGGCAGTGAAACTGATAAAGAAAAGAAGAAAATAGTACAAAGGGCTATGCGCCCTGGGTCAGTTCCTGTTTGGAACTTCCCGGCGCATAGCCCTGTTTATTTAGAAGCTGCAGCCGTTGCGGCCGTTGAACTGGAAAGAGATAGAACAGTTTTTGTCGTGGTTGTTGTGGCAGCCACATTCTCTGTCTCTGTCACAATCTCTATCACAATCTCTATCGCAATCTCTGTCGCAATCCCTGTCACAGTCTCTGCTGCAGGTGCAGCTACCCTGGCTGCCGCAGCCGCAGCCTTCGTGACGGCAGTGATTGTGATTGCGGCGGCAGTCGTCCTCATCGTTTCTTACGCCGTCATCGCAGCATCTGTTTCTGAGAGAAACAGCATTGCTGTCATCGTCCTCTTCGCCGCACACGCCTGGGAACTGTCTGCATCTTTCGATATCATCACAAGGTATGTTTACGCTCTGCGCGTCGGTTCTGAAGAGGGTCTGTCTGGTTACCTGTACGTCGGCAATCGGTTCAGCGACCAGACAGCCGGTTACAGTCAGTCCGCACATGCCGGCGTTTTCGTCAACGCAGATAGTAGGATTCAGCAAAGTAGCCTCCGCGTCGAAGGAGAAATTGATGACCGGTGCGATTCCGCCTGTGGTGCAAGGCAGGCACAGGTCGGCGGCGGCAAAGGTGGTCATGCCCGGAATGTTGACGAACACATTGTTTCTGGTCGTCAGAAGCAGCTTGAACTTTTTGCAGGTGCCGCAGCCAAATACGCTGCCCCGAAGAACGATTGTCAGCTTGGCGCGCCATCCGCCGATGCCGGAAATCAGGAAGTAGGCCTTTGTGGAAAGCCCTCTTTCCATACAAGCGCAGTCGCCGACTCTTGTCATCAGGTCGTTGGTTGCCGCCATATATCTTTCGTTGAAAAAGTCCAGACTGTCTACCGGAATGCCGTCAACAGTCACGTTGCACGGCTCGATGCAGTGGGGATTTGCCAGGTCGAAATCGCTGACGATAACCTCGGTGCTGTCGATGACAAAATTCAAATCCCCTTCAAGATCAAGACCGGAAAGGCCGCCGCAGCTGCAATTGCAGTTGCAGTTACAGCCTCCACCTCTGCCTTCTCTTTCCTCCTCCGGATTGAAGAAGGTCAGCTGCTGGCTGAAGTTCTCAGGAGTAGCTGTTAAAGCAGACATTAAAGGACAGGATTTGATTCTGAAGTCGGAGAAAACCTTATTCAAATAAACCATTGATTCATTGTTCATAATTAAATTACCTCACTTTATATTTTACGACTGATATCGGCTTATCAAGGAGACGATATCAGGCATAGCAAATGCTATGTAGCGGGCTAATATATCCTATGCAGCAGGCCAGATTTGGGTGCAGAAAATATCGGCAGTACAAGATATTGTGCCGCCGATATTTTCTTTTTTGAAAGCGGGGGTGAGCAAATCAAAAAAATGGTGTCGTATTTAAAAAAAGTGGGGTAAAAAACTTGCCAAGTGGGGGGAAGTGGTGTAAAATGGAGTGGAATAAAATAGTATTGCTATCAGTGGAGGGACAGTTCATGTTCATGGGGACTTACAACAACTCAATAGACGCCAAGAACAGAATGATTGTGCCCTCCAAACACAGGGACCAGCTTGGCGGCAGGTGCGTGCTGACGAAAGGGATGGACAAGTGTCTCAACATCTATTCCATTGCCGAATGGGAAAGGCAGATGGACAAGATTGAAGAGCTGCCTGAATCGGACCCTAAAGTCAGAGCTTTCATCCGGCATTGCTGCGCTAACGCTGTAGAATGTGAATTTGATAAACAGGGGAGAATCGTGATTCCGGCCGAATTGAAAGAATACGCAGTCATCGATAAAGACCTGGTGACTATGGGTGCCATGAGGAAAATCGAGGTCTGGAGTAAAGAAATCTGGAACGCACCGGATAACGAAAGCAAGATGGATTCCGAAGAATTTGCGGAATCCCTGGCGCAGTATAAATTTTAGGGGAAGAAATGGAGTTTAAACACACTTCTGTTCTGTTGGAAGAATGTATAGAGAATTTGAATATCAAGCCGGATGGAATCTATGCTGACGGCACCTTGGGCGGCGGAGGCCACTCTGCCGAGATATGCCGTCACCTATCCGAAGAGGGCGTCCTAATCGGTATCGACCGGGACCGGGACGCACTTACAGCCGCGAAGCAGCGCCTTGCAGAATTCCGATGCAGGCAATACTTCGTGCAGAGCAACTATTCCGACATCAAAGAGATTCTCAGAGAGCTTGATATCCATAACATTGACGGCGCATTATTAGATTTAGGGGTATCATCCTTCCAACTGGACAATTCCCAAAGAGGCTTTTCCTATATGCACGACGCGCCGCTGGATATGCGGATGAACCAGGACGACGCGTTTACAGCTTTTGATGTAGTTAACGGCTATAGCCAGCAGGAGCTGGCCAGAATCATATCGGCGTACGGAGAGGAGAAATGGGCTGGGAGAATCGCTTCCTTTATCGTAAACGGCAGGAAGAGCGGACCTATTGAAACTACCGGCCAGCTGACAACTTTAATCAAGGCGGCCATTCCGGCAAAGGCCCGCAGAGAAGGCCCCCATCCCGCCAAGAGAACTTTTCAGGCCATCCGCATCGAAGTCAACGATGAACTCGGACAGCTGGGACATGCTGTCGAGGCTTTTTGCGACGTTCTGTCGCCCGGCGGCAGGCTGTGTGTCATTTCTTTTCATTCCCTGGAAGACCGTATCGTCAAAGAAATTATCGCAAGGCGGGCCAATCCGTGTACCTGTCCTGCGGAGTTTCCGGTCTGTGTATGCGGAAAGACGGCAGATATCGCAAGAATTTCCCGAAAACCCATCCTTCCGGGGGAAGAAGAACTAAAGATGAATCCAAGATCCAGAAGCGCAAAGCTGCGGGTCTGTGAAAAAATATAACGAGGTAGGCTATGAGCAGGCAAGATAAGAAGAGACTTTTAACCGGAGCAGTGATTGTAGGACTGATTTGTATTATCATGGTAGTGGTGACTGCGTACGCGGCAGAACTGAAGGTTGAGAACAATACCCTGATGGCTTCCAACGAAACCATACAGGGAGAAATCGATACCTTGGGCGTCAAGATTAAGAGTGCCAATAACATTGAGCATATTGAAAAGGTAGCTACGGGGAAACTGGGAATGGTTTATCCTGAGGAGGGCGAGTGCGTTTACGTATCCGATGAGGATACGCCTTTAGAAAACTTCGCCATGGTTATCAAGGAGCAGGCATATAACTAAATATTGAATCGTATACTATTGTTGAAATAATTTCATAGAAAAAGCAGCCGGACAACTAAATAAATCTCTCTGTCTGGCTTTTTCTTTTATGAGAGAATTTCAAAGATACATAGAAACAGGGAAAAGAGAATGGCAAGAGTAAGCGGAAAAAACAAAAAGAGAATCATCATAACTTTCGGCATCATCATGGTGCTGATGCTTTTGCTGGCCTTTCGGCTGGCCTGGATTCAGGTGGTAAAGGCCGAGGAATACAGTGAAATGGCCATAGACCAGCAGACCAGCGATATTCCGCTGGAGGCAAAGCGGGGCTCCATCTACGACAGAAACGGAGAAGAATTGGCTACCAGCGCGGCCTGCTATACTGTGTGGGCAAGACCTGCGCAGATAAAAGAAAACTATACCAATGACAGCCAGATTAAGGAAGTCAGCAGCAAGCTGGCCGTGGTTTTGGATATGGATTCGTCGGAGATTGAAGAAAAGCTTACCAAGGAACAGGCGCTGATTAAGATTGCTAAGTATTTAGACAAAGCTACTGCCGATAAGGTAAAGGATTTGAAGATAACCGGCATTGAGATTGCGGAGAATACGAAGCGGTACTACCCTATGGGAAACTTTGCTTCTCAGCTCCTTGGCAGCGTCAACGACGATAACGAAGGCAGAACCGGTGTAGAGCTGCAGTACGATGAATATCTCAGCGGCGTAGCCGGCAGATGGATTAAGAATACTGATATCAACGGCAACACGCTTTCTTACGGAATGGAGCAGTATTATCAGGCGGAGGACGGCCTGAACGTGGTGCTGACCATTGACGAAGTGCTGCAGCACTATGCGGAAAACGCCATTGCCAACGGCATGAAGGAAACCGAGGCCAACAGTATTCTGTGCCTGGTTATGGATCCGAAGACCGGCGATATTCTGGCCATGGCTTCAAATCCGGGCTTCGATCCCAACAATCCCCTTGAGCCGGATTCAGAAAGCGAACTTGCTGCTTTTGAAAAAATGACCGATGAAGAACAGACCGCATATTTGAATCAGATGTGGAGAAATCCCATGGTCAGCGATACTTATGAGCCGGGCTCTACTTTCAAGCTGATTACAGTATCTTCCGCGCTGGAGTCGGGTATCACCACCATGTCTAATCAATATACCTGCAACGTCAGCTACACGATTCCGGGAACCAAAGTCACCCTTCACTGCTGGAGCAGCAGGGCTCACGGAACCCAGTCGCTGAAAGAGGCGGTGGGCAACTCCTGCAATCCGGTGATGATGCAGCTGGGTCTCGCCATGGGAAAAGAAACTTTCTACGACTATCTGAAGATGTACGGCATTACGGCCAACAGCAAGACCGGCATCGACCTGCCCGGCGAGGCCAACGCCATTTTGCAGGCGGAGGAAAACATCGGCCCTGTGGAAGTTGCCACCATGTCTTACGGTCACGGCGTGTCAATCACACCGATTCAGCTGATTACAGCGGTATCGGCCATCGGCAACGACGGCGTTCTCATGCAGCCGAGGGTAGTGAAGGAACTGACCGATTCCGACGGCAACACGGTGAAAACCTTTGAGACCAAGGAAATCAGAAAAGTCATTTCTTCCAAGACTGCTGAGGAAATGAAAGAAATTATGGAATACGTCGTTTCTGAAGGCGGCGGCGGCAACGCTAAGATTGCAGGCTACAGAATCGGCGGCAAGACAGGTACGGCGGATAAACCGGATGCATCCGGCGGTTACGGCAGCGATACCTGGTCTTCCTTTATCGGCATGGCGCCTATGGATGACCCCCAGTTTGTGGTACTGGTGGTTGTAGATAGCCCTCAGGGCATTCAGTTCGGCAGCAGCACTGCGGCGCCCATTGCCAAGGAATTTATGGAAAACGCCCTGCCGTATCTGGGGATTAACCCTACTTATACCAAAGAAGAAGAAAAGGAATTAAAGTCCGAATACGTATATGTTCCGGACGTTACAGGTAAAAGCTACAGCGACGCCATCGGCATTCTGGGAAGCTACGGACTGGAATATCAGGTTACACCGAAAACTACCAGCAAGAAGGACTTCGTCGTAGTAGACCAGTATCCGAAAGCAGGAAAGAAGATAAAGAAAGGCGGAAAGGTATACTTATACAGAGAATAGACTGAAATATAGAATCGAGTGGATGAAACTTGAAACTTATCAATCTGCTGCAGAGCAGTGAATACAGGTGCCTCCAGGGCAATCTGGACCGGCAGATTACCGGTATCGCGTATCATTCCGGGGATATAAGACCCGGCAGTGTGTTCGTCTGTATCAAAGGCGCACATGCAGACGGACACGACTACGCCCGGGAAGCGGCGGCAAAGGGAGCGGCGGCAGTGGTCTGCCAGAGACCCCTTGGACTGCCGGAATCTGTTGCTGTTGTTGAAGTTTCCGACAGCAGAAAGGTTATGGCGGAAATGGCGGCGGCATTTTACGGCTTTCCCGCCAGGAAGCTTACGACTATCGGGGTCACAGGCACCAAAGGAAAGACGACTACGACCTATATGATACAATCCGTATTCAGACAGGCCGGCCGCAAATGCGGCCTTATCGGTACTGTTCACATAGATACGGGAAAAAGAATCATTGAAAGCGCTCACACCACGCCGGAATCGGTGGAGATACAGAAATATCTGAGGGAAATGGTCGACGCCGGCTGCACCGCAGCCGTCATAGAAGTTTCTTCTCAGGCTTTGAAGCTGGGAAGAACAGAAGGCATCTTCTTCAACATAGGTGTGTTTACCAATCTGGAAGAGGACCACATCGGCTATGGAGAACATGAAAACTTTGCCGATTACGCGGCCTGCAAGGCAAGGCTTTTCAGAAATTGTGAAAAAGGAATCGTAAACGGCGACGACCCGGAAAAAGACCTTGTTCTCAAAGATCACACCTGCAGTGTGGAAACCTACGGTTTTGGAAAGGACTGTCTCATCCGGGGGCAGCATTTTGACTATGTCAAAATGCCGGGAAAATTAGGAGTGGAATTTGAGATTAGGGGAAGGTATAATATTAATTTAGTAATCGGTGTACCCGGAAAGTTCTCCTGCTATAATGCCATGGCTGCAGCAGCTGTCTGCGCAGGCTGCGGAATAGATGACGGCAGCATTGCCGCAGGACTCAGGGAGGTTACGGTACCGGGCAGACAGGAAATGTTTTCTGCCGGCGAGGGCCGGGTAATCATGGTGGATTACGCGCATAACGGCACCGCTCTCCGCAATCTGCTGTCGGCTCTGCGGGACTACCGTCCCAAAAAGCTGACCTGCATTTTCGGCTGCGGAGGCCAGAGGGACCGCAAGCGCCGTTTCAGAATGGCGGAGGCCGCAGCCCAGTATGCTGATTTTATCATCGTAACCTCCGATAACCCGAGGAAAGAAAAACCGGGAGATATCATAGGAGATATCGCATCGGAACTGATACACAGAGAAAAAGACTTCGCCGTCATATTTGACAGAAGAAAGGCCATCGAATACGGCGTATCCGGCTGCATTTCAGGCGAGCTTGTAGTCGTGGCGGGTAAAGGCCACGAAAACTATCAGCTTATCGGCGAGGAAAAAATACATTTTGACGACAGAGAAGAAGTTCTGGCGGCAATAGAAAAGGTGAATTATGAACAGAATAACTTTAGAGGAAATTGAAAAAGCCACCGGAGGCAGAATCCTTTCCGGCAGCGGAAGCCAGGAAATACTGGAAATCTGTACCGATTCCAGAAAGGCAAAACCGGGGGATTTATTTATTCCCATCATTGGAGAAGTCCACGACGCCCATAAATTTATCCCCCAGGTAGTGGAAAAAGGAGCTTCCGCTGTTCTCGTGTCCAGAGAGGAGGCTGCGGAGGAAGGGATAAGCGTCATTTTAGTAGAAGATACTACCAGGGCCATGCAGGACCTGGCGGCCTGGTATTTAGACAGACTGAATCTGAAAAAAATCGCGGTGACCGGCAGCGTGGGAAAGACCAGTACCCGGGATATGGTATATTTTATTTTAAAGGAAAAGTATGTGACCGGAACTACGGCGGGCAATCTCAACAGCGAAATCGGTGTTCCTATGACAATCTTTACCTTTGATGATTCCATGGAGGCCGCTGTTTTAGAAGTCGGTATGGACCGCTTTGGAGAAATTCACAGGCTGGTGGATATAATCAGACCTGATATTGGAATAATAACTAACGTTGGAATTTCTCACATTGAGAATCTGGGCAGCAGGGAAGGGATTCTGAAGGCCAAAATGGAGATTGTGGATTACTTCGGCCAGGAAAATACTCTGGTTATCAACAGTTCTAACGACATGCTGCACCAGCTGGGCCAGGAGGGGCCCTACAACGTAATACGAGTAGGAACGGAACCCTCCTGCGGCTATTATGTCCACGATATAGAAGACCGCGGCGGAGAAGGCGTTTCGTACAAGCTTACTGAGGGCGGCCGTACCTACAGCATTGACCTTGCCATTCCGGGCGCCCACAACGCCCTCAATTCGGCCCTTGCCATGGCTGCCTGCCGCTGCTTCGGCGTTACCGTAGAGGAGGCCAAACGGGGACTTTCCGCAATGGAACTGACCGGAAAACGTCTGACTATCAAGGAGACAGGAAAGCTTACGGTCATCGACGACACTTATAATGCGGCCCCCGATTCCATGAAGTCCGCCATCGACACGCTGATGCATACTGAAGGAGGACGCAGGGTGGCAATTCTGGGCGGCATGAACGAGCTGGGAGCGGATTCAAGGGTCTACCACGCCCAGGTAGGCCAGTACGCTGCCCAGCAGCAGGTAGACCTTCTGATTACCATCGGAGAAAAGGCTTTCGATATCGGCCAGGGAGCCAGGGCGATAGACCCCGGAGCCGAGAGGACCAGGGTACTGCACTTTGATACCAAAGAAGGATTTTACGCCGCACAGGAGGAAATTCTCCGGGCCGGTGATGTGGTTATGGTAAAGGGCTCCAGAACCATGGAAATGGAACTGGTTGTAGATAAAATTTTGAAAGAACAGGAGTAACAGACTATGCAGATTTCCCAATTACTGATGCTGACGGCGCTGTCGATTATGGCGTCTACTATCTTAACTTCCATAGAAATTCCAATTCTGAAGCACAAGCAGTTTCGGCAGTTTATCAGAGAAGAGGGACCCCAGTCCCATCTGTCCAAGGAGGGTACGCCTACCATGGGCGGTATCGCTATCTTCGCGGCTCTGGTGCTGATGACCTTTATCGGCGGCTATGTTACGATAGATACCTATGTGATGATTGCAGTTACACTGCTCTTCGGCCTTATCGGATTCTTTGACGATTACATCAAGGTTGCAAAGAAGCATAATCTGGGTCTTCGGGCATGGCAGAAACTGGTGCTGCAGATTCTCTTCGCAGTAGGACTTGCGGTTTATATGGCTGAGTTTTCCGGTTACGGCACTGAGGTGTGGATTCCGTTTATCGACAGGTATGTGGACTTCGGCTGGATGTATATTCCTTTCGTCGCCTTTGTGGTGGTGGCCATGGCAAACGCGGTGAACCTGACTGACGGTCTGGACGGACTGTCCTCCGGCGTAACGGCCCTGGTAGCCTTCTTCTTTGCCATCACGGCCATGCAGTTCGGACATAATTCGGCCAGCGTTTTCTGCATCGCCCTGACCGGCGCATGTCTGGGATTCCTGGCTTTCAACAAATATCCCGCAAAGCTTTTCATGGGAGACACGGGCTCCATGGCTCTGGGGGGCGCCCTGGCGTCCGCCGCAATTATTATGAAAGTAGAATTTCTTCTCCCCGTGGCGGGACTTATCTACGTTCTGGAAGCGCTGTCGGTTATCATCCAGGTGGCTTCTTTCAAGCTGACCGGCAAGAGGGTGTTCAAAATGGCTCCGCTGCATCATCACTTCGAGATGTGCGGTATGAAAGAAAAATATGTGGTAGTCATGTTCTGGTCGGTTACATTGGTCTGCTGCGGACTGGCGTATCTGCTTATCAATATTTAAACATGAACTCTTTGAATTTTCGATGTCAAGAAGGATAGAGATATGAATGCGAATGTAGAAAATATCAGAAATAAAAAAGTCTTAATAGTAGGTCTGGGCAAATCAGGCATCGCCGCCGCTCAGGCCATGGTTCGTCTTGAGGCTGAGGTATCTATTCAGGATTCCAAACGGGAGGAAAAGATAGACCCGCAGCTTTTGGCTTTTCTCAGGGGAAAAGGCGTGACCTGTTACTTCGACAGAGTGCCCCATGACCTGGGCAGATTTGACATGATGATTTTGAGCCCCGGTGTGAGTCCGGAGCTTCCTTTCATACAGGAGGCCAGGGATGCGGGTGTTGAGATTATCGGAGAACTGGAAATAGCCTACCGCATCGGCTCGGGAAATTATGTAGCCATTACCGGCACCAACGGAAAGACTACCACCACTACGCTGGTAGGAGAGATTTTTAAAAACGCCCGGCGCAAGACTTATGTAGTAGGCAATATCGGCGTTGCAGTGATTTCAGCTTCTTTAGACGCCGAGGAGGACGCTTGGCTGGTAACTGAAACCAGCAGCTTTCAGCTTGAAACCACCAGATACTTTAAACCGGCGGTATCTGCCATACTCAATCTGACGCCGGACCATCTGAACCGTCATCACACCATGAAGGCCTACGGACAGGCCAAGGCGAAAATCTTTGCCAACCAGAGGGAAGATGGTTATCTTGTTATCAATTACGACGATAAGGAATGTTTTAAGTTGGCCGGCAGCTGTCAGGCAAAGGTTGTGCCTTTCAGCCGCAGGCAGCAGCTTCCTTTCGGCGCCTTTGTAAAAGACGGGCAGATTGTCATTAAAAACGAAAAGGGTGATATAATAGAAATATGCGGTACCGGAGAGCTGCGTATTATCGGCGCCCATAATCTGGAAAATGCCCTGGCGGCAGCGGCTATAGCTTATTTTGCCGGTATAGAGCCAAAGGTCATCACCGAAACCCTGCAGGCTTTCGGCGGCGTAGAGCATCGGCTGGAATACTGCGGACAGGTGGACGGCGTGAAGTATTACAACGACTCCAAGGGCACCAACATCGACGCGTCGGTGACTGCGCTGAAGGCCATCGGCAAAAATATTCTTCTCATCGCCGGAGGAGACGCCAAAGGACAGGTATTTGATGAACTGATAGAAAGTTTCGACGGCAGCGTCAAAAAACTGATACTGATGGGAAGAGACGGACATCTAATCAGGGAGGCAGCCGACCGGGCGGGCTTTGACAGCTATGTATGCTGCAAGGACATGGAAGACTGCGTGCGCACGGCGGCGAAGCTGTCAGAGACCGGGGATACGGTGCTGCTCTCTCCTGCCTGTGCCAGCTGGGATATGTATGATAACTTTGAACAAAGGGGAGAACACTTTAAAAATTGTGTTAGCAGGTTAGAACGATAATGAAATTAAAAGTAAAAGGCGGAAGAAATTTAAGACAGAGCGACTTTGTGATTATTGCCGTGGTAACGATTCTGGTTATCTTCGGCGTAGTCATGGTTTTCAGCGCCAGCTATTACAAGTCCATAAACGATTCCGGCTCGCCCTACAGCTACCTGACGAGGCAGGGCATCAACGCCATCCTGGGATTTTTTATCATGGCTTTTTGCTCGTGGTTTGATTACCATTACTACAGAAAGCTGTCTATCTTGATTCTCGCCGGCAGTATTGTGCTTTTGCTGCTGGTGCTGACGCCTCTGGGGGCGTCGGAGGGCGGCGCGGCCAGAGCTCTTTATATCGGCTTTACTATCATGCCGGGGGAGATTGCCAAGCTGGCCGTCATCATCTTTACAGCGGCTTACTTGGCTGCGGACCCGAAGATTATCCTGTCTTTTAAGCGGGGGGTCTTCCCTCTGCTGGTGCTGATGGCAGTGGTCGCAGGTCTTGTGGTAGCCCAGCCTAACCTTTCTACCGCCATTACCATCTGCGGCATTATCGCCGGGATTATGTTTTTGGCGGGACTGGAATGGAAGTATGTTATCGGTGCCGGCGTGGCCGGAAGCGGCGCAGTGGCGGCCCTGGTTGTGCTGGGGGATTCCATCGGCATGGAACACTGGAAGAAGAGAATCGTCAGCTTTACAGACCCCTTTGCAGACGCTCTGGGAGACGGTTTCCAAGTAGTTCAGTCGCTGCTGGCCCTGGGTTCGGGGGGACTTTTCGGACTGGGCCTTGGCAAGAGCATTCAGAAGAATCTGTATCTGCCGGAGCCCCAAAACGACTTTATCATCGCCATCATCGGCGAGGAACTGGGCCTTGTGGGCCTGCTGGTTCTGCTGGCCGTTTACGGCGTCCTCATATGGAGATGCTTTCACGTGTGCATCAATGCGGCGGACCGGTTCGGAATGCTTCTTTCCGGCGGCATCACCATCATGATTGGACTGCAGGTAGTGCTCAACATCGCAGTCGTCACTTCTTCCATGCCGCCTACAGGTATCGCTCTGCCGTTTATCAGCTTCGGCGGCAATGCCTTATGGATTTTCATGGCCAGCGCGGGTATCGTCCTCAATATTTCCAGACAGAGCGGCTCGGCGCAGCCGGTATCAGAACACAACCATTAGATTTGGAGGCCTCAATATGAGAGTAATCGTAACAGGCGGAGGCTCAGGCGGACACATTTATCCTGCCATCGCCATCGCAGACAAAATAAAGGAAAAAGAACCGGACTCTGAGATTTTATATATCGGCAATGATATCGGGCTGGAAAAGGATATCGTGCCGGGTACGGGATATCCCATGGAACTTGTATCGGCCAAGTGGCTGGATCGCCGGAACATCTTCAAAATTTTTGACACCGGCTTTTCCACCATGCGGGGCATAGGGCAGGCGTACAGGATTATGAAGAAATTCAAGCCGGATGCGGTGGTCGGTACCGGCGGATTCGTATGCGTTCCGGTCATGTACGCGGCCCACAAGTACGGCGCCAAGTGCTATCTTCACGAACAAAACGCCTATCCGGGGGTAGCTAATAAAACCCTGGAAAAATTTGCTGACAAGATTTTCCTGGGATTTCCGGAGGCCAGTCACTACTTTCATCAGCCGGAAAAACATATCAATGCGGGAAATCCGGTGCGTCAGAGATTTTACCATGTGGATCAGAAAGCCGCCAGAGAGAAGCTCTCCATCGGCAGCAACGATTTTGTAATCTTTTCCTTTGGCGGCAGCCAGGGTGCAGAGAAGCTGAATCAGGTCTGCTTTGATTTGATGGAAGCGGTCAACGGGCACAAAGGCGTGACCTTTATCTTCGGCACAGGGAGCCAGTATTACGATGAAATTCTGAAAAAGGCGGAAGAGAAAGGCATAGATATTAAGGATAATATCAGGGTGAAATCCTATATCAACGATATGGAAACCTACCTGGGGGCAGCGGACCTTATTATCAGCAGAGCCGGTGCTCTGTCCGTAGCGGAAACTACGGTCTGCGGCAAGGCGTCCATTCTGATTCCGTCGCCGAATGTAACGGGGAATCATCAGTTTTTTAACGCCAAATCCGTGGCGGATAAAGGCGGCGCCGTACTGATTGAGGAAAAGGACCTGACTTCAGAGGTGCTTCTGTCTGAGGTCATGCGTCTGCGAAACAATCCTGAACTTCTGGAGAAAATGAGCGCTGCCAGCAAGGCCTGCGCACCTTTGTCGGCAACTGAACTGATTTACGCGGAGATAAAAAAAGGATGAGCGAATATTACGACGACATTGAGTTTAGGGAAATAAACAGAAAAAAGAAAGTCAGAAAAAAGAAAAACTACCTGCTCAGATTCTTCATCATCGTGGGGATTCTTGCGGCTGCAGGGGCGTTTTTGTCATCTGGCTTTTTTGCCGTTAAGACCATAGAGGTGGAGGGAAACCATTACTATAAAGACGATGAAGTGCTCAATCTGGCTGTGGCCGAAACCGGCGGCAATATCTTCTGGGGCTCAAATATCGGAGAAATGAAGGACAATCTGCTGAAAAACCCTTATTTTGAGGAGGTAAAAATCAGGCGGAAACTGCCTTCCACCCTGACTATCCAGGTGAAAGAGCGGGGGCAGATAGCGGCCATCGTCTACGGAGACCAGTATGTAGTCATCGACAAAGAGGGGACGGTGCTCCGCAAGAGCAGCGTGGACCCTAAGATTACACTTTTGACGGGGCTTACCATCAGCAAGCTGAAAACGGGAGAAAAGGTGGAGGCGGAAGAAGCCTCGGCCCTGCAGACCACCCTGGACACCCTGGATACCATGCAGGACGGCGATATTTATTTCAAGAAAATAGACGTTTCCGGTATCGTCCTCAGAGCCTATATCTACGATACGCTGGTGGTGAAAGGAAGCGCCAAGCAGCTGAAGAAAGCCATAGAAAGCGGCGGGCTGCAGAAAGTTGTCAATAATCTGCTAAAAAATGACACTACCAGGGGAACCATTCACCTGGGAGACCACAATTATATGCCGTTTTCACCGGATTTTGAGTAAAAAAATGGTGCAAAGTACTAAATATTGTGATAGAATGAAATATATTATGGGAGGCAAGGAGGCAATTTAGAATGTTGCAATTTGAGACAGGTCAAGATAACGCAGCAGTCATCAAAGTTATCGGCGTTGGCGGCGGCGGCTGTAACGCGGTGAACAGAATGATGGAGGCTGATTTGAAAGGGGTTCAGTTTATTGCAGTTAACACGGATAGACAAGCCCTAAATAGATGTAAGGCAGAAACCAAGATTCAGATTGGAGAGAAATTAACCAGAGGTCTGGGCGCGGGAGGCAACCCCGAGGTTGGACAGCGGTCAGCGGAGGAGACTCTGGATGAGATAACAGATTTACTGGAAGGCTCGGATATGGTCTTTATTACCGCCGGCATGGGAGGCGGAACCGGTACCGGCGCAGCGCCGATTATCGCCAAGGCTTCCAAGGACCTTGGCATCCTGACAGTAGGCGTTGTAACCAAGCCGTTTTCCTTTGAAGGCAAGAAGAGAAAAGATCAGGCTGAGCTGGGCCTCAGTTTTTTAAAGAAATATGTGGATTCACTGGTAGTAGTACCTAACGATAAGCTGCTTCAGAACTGTGAGAAGAATACCTCGATGCTCCAGGCCTTTACTATGGCAGACGACATCCTGCGGCAGGGCGTACAGGGTATTTCCGATTTGATTTCTGACTTTGCGCTGATTAACGTGGACTTCGCAGACGTGAAGAGCGTTATGACGGACAGAGGCATCGCTCACATGGGCGTAGGCCGCGGCAAAGGAGAAACCAGAGCCAAGGACGCGGTCAAGGCCGCTATCGAAAGTCCGCTGCTTGAGACTACCATTGCGGGAGCCAGAGCAATTCTATTGTACGTATCCGGCGGCTACGATTTAGGTATGCTGGAGGTAAACGAAATTGCAAGTCTGGTTGAAGAACAGGCGGACAGAGAGGCAATTCTTATCTTTGGTGCGGCTGTCAGCGAAGAAATGAATGATGAAGTGGCAATTACAGTCATTGCTACAGGCTTTGGAGAGGGACTGGATGCAGCTCCCCTAAACTACAGCAATTTCAACAGAAAGCCACAGGAGGTAGTGACAGAAGACGGCCTGACAGGCAGAAGCGTCACCCTCGGTGAGATTTTCGAGGAAACCAAAGATGAAGACGCAAGCGACTCCAGATTTGGAGACATTCCTTCATTTTTGAATAGAAAATAAACCATCGCTTAGTTTAAAAGCCGGCATATTTCGTGACCGGCTTTTTCGTGATTTTAAGTCAAAGGAACATTTCAGGCTTATGCTGAGAGAAATTCATTCCAGGGACAACAAAATATTTAAAGAATGTCAGAAGCTTGCACAGAAGAAATACCGGGACAGAGAAGGACTGTATCTGATAGAGGGTTATAACCTGGTGGGCGAAGCGCCTCTTTCGGAGCTGCGCTATGCAGTGGCGCGGCAGGACGCAGAGATATCAGGCCTTGGTTTGCCCCGGGAGAAACTCTATATCATGGAGTCATCTCTGTTTGACAAGCTGGCACAGACAGAAACCAGCCAGGGAATCATCGCCGTTATGGAAAAAAAGCGGTATGACCGGGGAAGCCTTGCAGCGCTCTGCGGTCCCGGAAAAAATCTGGCGGTTTTAGATAGATTACAGGACCCGGGCAACATCGGCGCCATCATCAGGACTGCCGAGGGGGCCGGATACGCCGCAATGGTGGTTGTTAAGGGCACAGGCGATGTTTATGCGCCGAAGACAATCCGAGCGGCTGCCGGTTCAGTCTTTAGAATCCCTATTATTCACGTCGAGGATAATAGGGAGCTTAAGGAGCTGGTCGACAGGCTGGGCAAACGCCTGGTAGTCACCTGCTTTGATACCGACAACTACTACTTTGACGAAAGCCTTTCCGAGGATATTGCCCTGGTTATCGGCAACGAGGGCAGAGGCGTATCTCAGGAGCTTCTGGGGCTGGCTGACGTCAGAGTGAAGATTCCGATGGAGGGCAGATTGGAATCGCTCAACGCTTCTGTGGCCGCAGGCATTTTGATGTACGAGGCACAGAGGAAAACAAGGAAATAATAAATTTTGATAAGTGAGGTTTACGAACATGCAAGAGAAACTGAAAGCAATGCTTGAGGAAGCCAAAGAGCAGTTATCCAAGGCGGCGTCTCTGGCAGACACAGAAGAAGTCAGAGTCAAAGTTTTAGGCAAGAAGGGCCAGCTTACGGAGATTCTTCGCTCCATGGGCAAGCTGCCGCCGGAGGAGAAGAAGGCCCTGGGGCAGGCGGCCAACAAAGTAAAGTCCGAGTTTGAACAGCTGCTTGCCGAAAAGACCGCCGAAGTAAAGGAAAAGGCAAGAGCCGCCAAATTTGCGGCGGAAAAAATTGACGTTACGGAGCCGGGCAAGGCTGCCGTAATAGGCGTAAAGCATCCTATCACCCAGACCATCGACGAGGTTGTGGATATTTTCCGCTCCATGGGCTACACCGTATATGAAGGTCCTGATGTGGACACTGTCTACAACACCTTTGACGCCCTCAACTCTCCGGAGAATCATCCGGCCAGAGATTTAACCGATACATTCTATATCAACGAAGAGATGGTATTAAGACCTCATACCTCCTCTGCGGAAATCAGAGCAGAACTGGATATGCCTCTGCCATATAAAGTGCTGATTCCGGGCAGATGCTACAGAGTAGACACACCGGACGCAACCCACTCTCCGACATTCCATCAGATTGAAATGATGGTCATCGGCGTGGGCATTACCATGGGCGATTTAAAGGGCTCTTTGGACCATATGGCCAAAAAGCTGTTCGGACCGGAGACAAGAACCAAATTCCGCCCAAGTCATTTCCCTTTCACAGAGCCAAGCGCTGAAATGGACGTTTCCTGCTTTAAGTGCGGCGGCAAGGGATGCCCTGTCTGCAAAGGAAGCGGCTGGATTGAAATTCTGGGCTGCGGCATGACTCATCCCCACGTACACCAGGCCGGCGGTATCGATACCGAAAAGTACACCGGCTTTGCGGTAGGCATGGGCGTAGAGAGAATCGCTATGCTGAAGTACGGCATAGATGACATCCGTCTGCTCTACGAAAACGATATGAGATTCATCGAACAGTTCAAATAAGTGATAGTGAGGTTGTAAAATGTTAGTTTCATTAAATTGGTTAAAAGATTATACAGATATCAACGTACCTGTAGAAGAATTCTGTGACCGCATGATTATGTCAGGTTCCGACATGGAGACCTGCGAAGAGCTGGGCACAGGGATTACAGGCGTTGTAGTGGGAAGAATTGATAAGATAGAAAGACATCCTGACGCAGATAAGCTGGTGGTTTGCCAGATTAACATCGGCGAGGAGGAACCTCTGCAGATTGTTACCGGCGCTACCAACATCTACGAAGGAGGCTACTGCCCTATCGCAAAACACGGCAGCCATATTCCGGGACCCCTTCACGGTCAGCCAAAGGTAGAAGGCGGCGTTAAGATTACCAAGGGCAAACTGAGAGGCGTAGTATCCAACGGTATGATGTGCGGCCCTCAGGAACTGGGCATCGAAGATAAAATTGCGCCGTATGTTTCCAAGGACGGCATCTGGATGCTGCCGGGCAACTGGGATGAATCTCTGGGCCAGGATATCGTAGAGGCCCTGGGTATGCGGGACTTTGCAGTGGATTTCTGCATAACCCCGAACCGTCCGGACTGCCTGTGCATGCTGGGAATGGCCAAGGAAGCTGCGGCTGTCTTTGAGACAAAGATGACTTACCCTGAAACGGAATGTGAAAAGACCGATGAAAACGCGGCGGATTATATCACCGCCGAGGTTAGAAACGAAAACTGCAAGCGTTATACTGCAAGGCTGATTAAAGACGTAAAGATAGAACAGTCTCCTTGGTGGCTGCAGAAACGTCTGATGGCCGCCGGTATGCGTCCGATTAACAATATGGTAGATATTACCAACTTCGTCATGATGGAATACGGCCAGCCCCTCCACGCTTTTGATATCAGAAGTATCAGAGGCGGCCATATCATCGTCGATATGGCAAAGGACGGCGACAGATTTACCACACTGGACGGTCAGGAGAGAGATGTTTACGCAGATACACTGATGATCAACGACGCTGAGGGACCAATCGGTATCGCCGGTATTATGGGCGGTCTCAATTCAGAGATTGTGGACGATACCAATACCGTGGTCGTAGAGTCAGCCTGCTTTGACAAGACCTGCGTACACCGCTCCATCAAGAAGCTGAATCTGAAGACAGAGGCCGCAGCAAGATACGAAAGGGGCCTTGACCCGAATCTGTGCGAAGCAGCTGCTGACAGAGTCTGCAAGCTGGTGGAAATCCTGGGCTGCGGAAAAGTGTTAAACGGCAGTGTAGACGTTTATCATAATCCGGAAGAGCCAAAGACCATCAAGTGCAGAGTCAGCAAGGTAAACAGCGTGCTGGGCACAGAAATTTCCAGAGAAGAAATGGTATCCTACTTTGAAAGACTGGACATGAAGGTAGAAGGCGAAGGCGACATCATGCTGGTAACGCCGCCGACTGTCCGTCAGGATATGAAAGAAGAAATAGACTGCGTAGAAGAGGTAGCCAGACTTTACGGCTTCGATAATCTGCCGATGACCCTGCCTAGCGCAGATACAGTAGGTACCGTTACCAAGAGCTGGGCCCTGAGAGATTTAGCCAGAGACCTGCTTTGCGGTATGGGCGCAAACGAGATTCAGACCTATTCCTTCTCCAACAACAAGATTTTGGATGGTATCGGTATTGAAGAGGACTCCTGGGAGAGAAATCTGGTAGAAATTATCAATCCGATGGGAGAAGAAACCTCCGCCATGAGAAACATTCTGACGCCGGGTATGCTGGAGGTTTTAGGAAGAAACTATTCGAGAAATGTAGAACAGGTGAGAGCATACGAAATCGGGCTGACCTATATGAACGATTTGGTTGACCCGAAGGCCCTGCCTGTTGAGTCTTATGACCTGTCCATCGGTCTTTACGGCAAAGAGGAAGACTTCTTCACCCTGAAGGGGATGATAGTCACTCTGCTGGAGAGACTGGGCATCAAGGATGTAGAATTTGTGGCAGAGTCAGAATATAAAGTATATCACCCGGGCAGATGCGCACGCATTGTGACCAAGGACGCCGCCGGCGCGCCGGTAGAACTTGGTATCATGGGTGAAGTGCATCCGGATGTAAGCGAACTTTACGGAATCGGTACACGTGCTTATATCAGCGAGTTGTTCTTCGAGCATATCGTAGAACTTTCCGCAAAGGATATTCAGTATCGTCAGCTGCCGAAGTATCCGTCCATCTCCAGAGATATCGCTATGCTGGTAGACGAAGAACTGCAGGTAGGAGAGATGGAAAAGGCTATCAGAGCTGCCGGAACTGAGATTCTCAGCGATGTAAAGCTCTTCGATGTTTACAGAGGACAGCAGGTAGAGGAAGGCAAGAAGAGCGTAGCCTTCAGCCTGACCTACAGACACGACGACAGAACCCTCACCGATGAAGAGGCTGACGGCGTGCATGCCGGCATCATCGAAGTGCTGAAAGAAAAGTTTAATGCCGTAATAAGAGATAACTAAGACGGAGTTAAGAGGAAACACTATGGATAGCAGAGTAACTGTAAAAATTTACGGACAGGAGTTCATCATTTCAGGAGATAAGTCCGAAGAAGAAATCGTTAAAATTGCTGAATATGTCGACAATAAGATGCGCCTTATCAGCCGAGTAGCCGGAGACGCCGGACAGGGCAGCATCGGGATTCTTTCTGCCGTAAATATTGCAGAGGAATACTTTGAGGCGATGAACCAGATGGAACAGCTTCGGACCGCTAAGCAGCAGCTGGAAAACGACTCCAAATATTATCTGAAGATGTGGGAGGACGCTAAGAAAAACTTCATGCAGTATAAGGATAATATGGCGGAAATGAAAAACCAGAAGAAAGAAAGTGATGAGCGCTTCAAAGAGCTGCAGTCCAAATGCACGGAGTACGAGAATTCCTTTTTCGATTTACAGATGGAGAATATCCAGCTGAAAAGTGAGCTGGAGAAGCTGAAAAACAATCGATAGAGGACATTATTATGAATAAAAAAGCACTCGACGTGTTAGAGTACAAAAAAATAATTGCGCTTTTGAAAGAGGAGGCGGGTTCTGCCATGACCCGGGAGATTATCTCCCAGCTCCTGCCGTATACGGATATACGGGTGATTTCAGAAGAACTAAGGTCAACCACAGAAGCGGTTGACCTTATTGTGCGTAAAGGGCCGCTGCCTACAGGGGGTATCCATGATATCCTTTCAGGGGTTGAATTTGCAAGAAAAGGCGGCACCTTAACCATGAAGCAGCTGCTGCAGATACAATACAATGTCAGCATAGCAGGCAGAGTCATTTCCTTTTCAAAGGGAAGCGACCTGCCGCCCATGCCGCTGCTTCATTCGATGATAGAACTTCTGGTTGCCATGCCCCGCCTTGGGGAGAAGATAGACAGGTGCATCTTGTCCGAGGACGAGATGAGCGATAACGCTTCCCCTGAGCTGCACAGAATCAGAAGGGCCATTGCAAGACAGAACGACGCCATAAAAAACAAGCTGAACCAGATTCTCGGCGCCCAGGACAACAGGACCTATCTGCAGGACGCTATTGTTACCATGCGGGACGGCAGATATGTAATTCCGGTAAAACAGGAGCACCGGGGGAGATTCCCCGGCATCGTCCACGACCAGTCAAAGGCGGGGGCGACCTTGTTCATCGAGCCGCAGGTTATCGTCAACCTGAACAACGAACTGAGGGAGCTTGAAATGGCCGAGGAGGCGGAGATTGCCAAGATTCTAAAGGAACTGTCTGAAGCTGTGGCAGAGCACTATCACCACATCAAGAACAACCAGGAACTTTTGCTGCAGCTGGATTTCATCATGGCAAAGGGAAAGCTGTCCCGCAGAATGGAAGGTGAGGAACCGTCAGTCAACCTGGACGGCGTTTTGGATATCAAGATGGGACGCCACCCGCTGATTCCTTCGGAGAAGGTGGTGCCCATCAACGTGTCCGTAGGGGAAAATTACAGGACCCTGGTTATCACCGGACCCAACACGGGAGGCAAGACGGTGACCCTGAAGACGGTGGGCCTCTTGTCTATGATGGCTCAGAGCGGCCTTCACATTCCGGCCAGCAGTCAGAGCAAAATTCCTGTTTACAGCGATATATTCGCGGATATCGGCGACGAGCAGAGCATCGAGCAGAGCCTGTCGACCTTCTCCTCCCACATGAAAAACATCGTGAGGATTGTGGAAGAGGCCGATTCCAGCTGCCTGGTGCTGGTAGACGAGCTGGGAGCCGGCACAGACCCTACTGAGGGGGCGGCCCTTGCCATCTCCATTCTGGAGACGCTGTATAAGCAGGGGGCCACCACGGTGGCTACCACCCATTACAACGAAATCAAGAAATATGCCCTTTCCACAGAGGGGGTAGAAAATGCTTCCATGGAATTTAATGTGGAAACCCTGAGTCCCACCTACAGGCTGTCCATAGGCATTCCGGGCAAATCCAATGCTTTTGAGATTTCCAGGAAGCTGGGACTTTCAGACGCTCTCATAGACAGAGCCTCTCAGCTTATCGAGGGAGGCGATATAGAGTTTGAAGACGTCATAGAAGCCATCGAGAAAGATAAGAAACAGGCTGAAGCAGAAAGAGACGAGGCCATCGCCATAAATATCGCCATGAAGAAAAAGCAGGAAGAGCTGGATAAGCAGATGGCGGCTTTGGAAAAGAAAAAAGAAAAAATCATAGCAGACGCCCGGGAAGAAGCCAGAGAGATTCTTAGAGACGCCAAGGAAACCGCGGGCCAGGTGCAGAAAGAGCTTCGGGAACTTTCCAAGCTTGAGAGCATGGGCGAGCGGAACAGGCGGTTTGATAAGAACCGGAGAAAACTCCGGGAAAAGGAAGAAAAGTATGCCGAGCGCATTATCAGGCAGGTCAACAGCAATCCGGTCAGCGCTTCCGATATCAGGGTGGGGGACCGGGTCAAGGTACTGTCCTTGGACCAGAACGGAGAAGTGCTCTCACTTCCCGACGAAAAGGGAGACCTGTTGGTAAAGATAGGTATTATGAAGGCCAATCTCAATCTTGATGATTTGATGTTGATTAACGACGGCACCAAGAAGAAAAAAGCGCCTAAAAAAGCTTCTTACGGAAGCCTTTATAAAGCCAAGTCCCAGAATGTTTCCATTTCCATCAATGTGCAGGGAAGATACTTGGACGACGCCGTTATGGAGGTAGACAAATACTTGGATGACGCCTATGTGGCGGGACTTCATGAAGTTACCGTGATTCACGGCAGAGGCGAAGGTATTTTGAAAAAAGGCCTGCGGGATATGATGAAAAATCACAAACACGTTGCGTCTTTCCGAAAAGGCAATTATAATGAAGGCGGTGAGGGAGTAACCGTCGTTAAGCTGAAGACGGAGTAAGGGGCCGGCGATTATGTTTCAGAAAGGAAGGAACGGGGCATATGTATTTAATCAGCGGATGTCTCCTGGGACATAACTGTAAGTACAATGGAGGCAACAACTATCACCGGGACGTGGTGGATTTCTGCCGGGAGCGCAGTATCTGCGTGGTCTGCCCGGAGGGCGTCAGCGGACTGCCCGTACCAAGACTGCCTGCCGAATATGTGCAGGGCAGGATTTTAGACCGGGAAGGAAAAGATGTTACCGAGGCCTTTGAAAGGGGCGCTGCCCTGTCCCTGGAAAAGGCCATAAGAAAGGCCGGCGAGGTCGGCGAGGAAATAGAAGGCGCCGTGCTGAAAGCACACAGTCCCTCCTGCGGCAGCGGGCAGATTTACGACGGAACATTTTCCGGCACGCTGACCTGCGGGGACGGATGTTTCACGCGGATGCTGAAGGACAGAGGTATCAAAGTAATTTCAGAAAAGGAGATAACCAATGGTAAATTTTAAGGAAGAAATCGCGAAAGTGATTGGAAAGCATGTAGAGGGGCTCGAACTTTCCGAAATCATGGATATTGTAGAAGTGCCCCAGGACCCGAAGATGGGGGACTACGCGTTCCCTTGCTTTAAGCTGGCAAAGGTGCTTCGGAAAGCGCCGCCTCTCATCGCCAAGGGCATCGCGGAGGGTATCAGCGGCGAACCTGTATTTGAGAAGGTAGAGCAGGTAAACGCCTACGTAAACATGTTTATTTCTAAAGAAGAGTTTGTAAAGGATGTGCTTACCGAAGTGCTGACTCGGGGAGACGACTTCGGAAAATCCCAGATGGGCGGCGGCAGAAAGGTTATCGTAGAGTATTCCTCTCCTAACATTGCCAAGCCGTTTCACATCGGCCACATCAGAAGCACCGTTATCGGAAACTCCATTTACAAGATTTATGACGCTCTGGGATACGATGTAGTCAGAATCAACCACCTGGGAGACTATGGAACCCAGTTCGGCAAGATGATTTGCGCTTACAGACACTGGGGCAACAGAGAGGACGTAATCAGAGAGCCGATTAAGACGCTGCTGGAATACTATACCAAATTCCACGTAGAGGTAGAAGAGCATCCTGAATTGGACGACGAAGCCAGGGAAATCTTCACCAGATTGGAGCACGGTGAGCCGGAAGAAGTGGAACTGTGGCAGTGGTTCAGAGACGAATCTCTGAAGGAGTTCACCAGAGTTTACGATATGCTGGGCATTAGCTTTGATTCCTACGCCGGCGAGAGCTTCTATTCCGACAAGATGCCTCGTTTCGTAAATGAACTGAAAGAGAAGGGTCTCATGGAGGAATCCCAGGGCGCGCAGATTGTAGACCTGGAAGAATACGGTCTGGGCGTAGCTCTGATTACCAAGTCCGACGGTTCAACCCTTTATATCACCAGAGATATTGCGGCTGCCAACTACAGAAAAGAGACTTATGATTTTTATAAGAACATCTACGTAGTGGCCTCTCAGCAGAATCTCCACTTTGCCCAGTGGAAGAAAGTGCTGCAGCTGATGGGCTACGAATGGGAGAAGGACTGCATTCACGTACCGTTTGGCCTTGTCAGTCTGGAGGAAGGCACCATGTCAACAAGACACGGAAGAGTGGTATTCCTGGAGGATGTGCTGAACAAAGCCGTAGAAAAGACCAGAGAAATTATAGAGGAAAAGAATCCAAACGCTTCTGAGGAGGATATCGACGAGATTGCCAAAACCGTAGGTATCGGCGCCGTTATCTTCCAGGAACTGTCCAACAACAGGATTAAGGACTACGTATTCAAGTGGGATAAAGTACTCAACTTCGACGGAGAAACCGGTCCTTACGTGCAGTATACCCACGCAAGATGTGCTTCCGTTCTTCGTAAGGCGGGCGAGGAAGTGACCGCCAAAGCTGCTTCTCTTAAGGATATCGACTGCAGCTATCTGTGCAGCGAAAGCGCCTATGAACTGGCTAAAATGCTGTATAAATTCCCTGATGTGGTTGTAGACGCCGGTGAAAAATATGAACCGTCCATCGTAACCAGACATATTGTAGATATTGCCCAGGGATTTAACCGTTTCTACCATGACGAGCACATTCTGACTGACAACGAGGCGGAAAAGACGGCCAAGGTGGCCCTGGTGCTGGCAGCTAAGAACGCTATCAAGAACGGACTGGCGTTGCTGGGCATGAAGGCCCCTGAGAGAATGTAAGAGAAAGGAACTTTTCAGGATATGAGATATGAGGGTGATATTTACAGACCGCCCAGTGAGGCATACAGCCTGCTGATTCAGGTAACCATCGGCTGTTCTCACAACAAATGTACCTTTTGCAGCATGTTTAAGAGCAAGCAGTTTCGGGTCCGCCAGGTAAGCGAGGTCATGGAGGATTTAGAAACGGCCAGAGCCACCTACCGCAAGGTTGAGCGTATTTTTCTCTGCGACGGCGACGCCCTGTGCCTTGCCACAGATAAGCTGCTGGTGATTTTAGACAGAATTAAGGAGCTGTTTCCTGAGTGCAGGCGGGTAAGCGTTTACGGCTCTGCCAAAGATGTTCTCCGAAAGAGTCAGCAAGAGCTGCGAACTCTTTCGGAACACGGCATGGGCATGGTTTATCTGGGCGCAGAGTCCGGCAGCGACAAGGTCCTTGCCGACATCTGCAAGGGCGTAAGCCGAGACGAGATGATTGAAGCCGTGCACAGAATTGAAGACGCAGGGATTCCGGCCTCTGTTACCTTTATTTCCGGCCTTGCCGGAAAGGAGGGCTGGGAGGACCACGCCATAGAGACGGGGAAAATGATCAGCGAGATGAACGCCTCCTACGTGGGGCTTCTGACCCTGATGCTGGATTCACGGGCGCCTATCGTGGATAAGATTAACAGAGGCGAACTGACATTGCTGTCTGCAGAGGAAGTGGTGGCGGAGACTTATCTTTTGTTAAAGCACGCCAATCCGAGCAAGGAGTGCGTCTTCCGCAGCAATCACGCGTCCAACTACGTATCCCTGCGGGGCAATCTGCCTTTCGATAAGCCGAGGATGATGGACCAGCTGCAGCGGGCCATGGAAAACACCGGACTCTTAAAAGACGAAAGATTCAGGATGCTGTAATGAAGATTTTGCTGACGACGCTTAATTCTAAATATGTCCACTCAAACCTGGCCCTCAAATACCTTTACAGTGTAGCTGAGGGCTCGGGTCTTGATATAGAGCTGAAAGAGTTTACCATAAACAATGAAATGGACTATATCTACACGGAAATTCTCAGGGGCGGATACGACCTGGTCTGCTTCTCCGTCTATATCTGGAACATCGGTAAAATCTGCCGTCTGGGAGAGGATTTGAAAAAAGCCCGGCCGGACATGAAGTTCATGGTAGGAGGGCCGGAGGCCAGCCATCAGTCGAAGGAGCTGATGGAGGAAAACCCCTGGATTGACTTTGTGCTGCGGGGAGAGGGGGAACTGCCCTTCTTTCAGTTCTGCAAAGCCCTGGTGCTGGCTGACGGAAATCTAAAGGCAGCAGATTTGAGCCGTGTATGGGGACTCAGCTTTTGGGAGGAAAATCTGCCGGGTTCGGACCAAAGGCTCAGGATGATAGAAAATCAGGACGGGCCTCCTGTTCCCATGGACAAGCTTCCGTTCCCTTACCGGTTTGTGGAGGTGGAGACGGACAAAGTCGTTTATTACGAATCGGCCAGAGGCTGTCCTTACAGGTGCAGCTACTGCCTGTCCTCTCTGGAAAAGACCATGCGGCCGCTGCCTCTTGACAGAGTACGCCAGGAACTGGGATACTTTTTATATAAAAAGGTAAAGCAGGTCAAGTTCCTCGACCGGACTTTCAACTATGACCGAAACAGGGCCGCGGAAATCTGGCAGTATCTGATGGAAAACGACAACGGCGTAACCAATTTTCACTTTGAGATTTGCGCAGAGCTTCTGGACGAGGATTTACTGGAACTTCTGTCAAAGGCGAGACCGGGACTGTTCCAGTTTGAAGTGGGGATACAGACGACCAATCCGGATACCCTTGCGGCGGTGGACAGAAGCAGCAGGGTGTCGCTGGTTCTGAGAAATGTGAAAGAGCTGATTATGGCGGGAAACAGTCACATTCACGTCGATTTGATTGCAGGACTTCCCGGCGAGGATTACAGGTCTTTCGGACGCTCTTTCAATGGGGTTTACGCCCTGGGAGCCGATAATCTGCAGCTGGGGTTTCTCAAGCTTCTGAAAGGGACGAAAATCCGGAGGCAGGCTGCAGACCACGGGTATGTATTCCGCAGGGAGGCGCCTTACGAGGTGATTGCAAATGCATATATTTCGGCTGAGGAGCTTGTCCGGCTGAAGATGATAGAACACGTCCTTTCCCTTTTCTACAATAAGGGCGGCTTCAGCAGAAGCCTGCGGTTTCTCTCGTCTATCACGGCTGCGGCGCCTTTTCAGTTTTATGAAAAACTGGCGGTCTTTTTCTACGAGAGTGGATATCAGCACCGGTCCCACAAGAAAGAGGACCTCTACAGGATTCTGTACCGGTTCGCCCGAAGCCGTGAGGAGGATTTTCCCGGCATTTCAGAGCGAACCAGAGAAATTTTGGAGAGGGATTTAGCCGAGACCATGAACTTCGACGCAGTAAAAAAATTCCACAAAAAAGGATGGGAAATTTAATGGATTTTGTAAATAAACAAACACAGCAGCTGCAGGACCGTATCGGGGAATATCTGGTGCCTTACCTGGACCAGTTCGTGTTCGACCAGCTGTCGGACAGTTATCTGGAAAAAGCAGGAATCGCCGATATTCTCACAGGAGTTCCTGTTCCAATCAAAAAGACGGCCATGACCGGTCTGTCTACCCTTGTCATCGCCCAGAACATGGCCTTTATCATAGGCTGCGATATCAATTTCAAATACAGAGACAACTATGTGGCGTATATTATCAGAACTTTTACCCAGGACTTTGCAAAGCCTTTAATCAATGAAGGGGTGGAGGCTGCCTCAAAGAAGGATTTTGATTACGCCTGCATCTGTTTCAGAGCCGCCCTTCTAATCGATACGAAATCCGCCGACGCTCTTTACTGTTACGGCAGAGCCTGCAAGGATTCTTACGAGAACGGCCAGGGGGAAGAGTACATCGGACGTTATAAAGCGGAGTCTCTGGAGGCTTTTGAAAAGCTGACGCTGACCAGTCCCGACTTTGATATGGGTTTCTATTTCCTGGGCTATGCCTATTTGAACATGGGGCTTTACGTGAAGGCCAAGCTGACCTGGGAAACTTTTATGAAGCTTTCTAAGAATCAGGACCAGAAAGATGAAGTAAAAGGCTGGCTGGAAAAGCTGGTGGAGCCGGTGAAAATCGAAGAAGGCTATAACCATGTGCTGGCCGGCCGCTTCACCGAAGGCATCGAGCTGTTGTCCGCCTACGAAAAGGACGAGCGGTTCAACACCTGGTGGCCTCTTTGGTATTATCTGGGCGTTGCAAGCGAAGAGCTGGGAAACACAGATAAGGCCGAGCAGTATTACCTGCAGGTGCTGAAGCTGTCGCCTAGCAATCTTGAGGTTATGGAGAAACTGGCGGAACAGTACGAAGCCGCAGGCGATATGGAGAGGGCCCAAAAATACCGCGCCAAGATGGAAGTGGTGAAACACAATATTGAACTGGATAAGGCGGAAAAACAGAAGGGCATGTCCTAGGGCCGCGGGGCGGAGAGCCCAAAACAAATCGGAAAAAGTCTTCATAAAGTACGGAAAAAGTGTTGACAATTATATCCTATCTGTTATATAATAATTCTTGCCGTCAGGAGTGGCGGCAGAGTGTTCCGAGATAGCTCAATGGTGGAGCAACCGGCTGTTAACCGGTAGGCTGTGGGTT
>CBCTFZ010000027.1:0-35600 GCA_965146355.1 uncultured Emergencia sp.
GGATCTCTATGGAATAAATTACTGCTTTTTGCCCTGCCTCTGGCTGCCAGCAGCAAAATCATCATAACCACCGTAGAAGGCTTTTTGGTAATTGCACCGTATACCACAACAGCCAGCGGAATCAGAACAATAATATTCCAGTTAAAAGTGTTGTCCAGAGTTTCCAAAAGCTGCAGCGTATTGTCCGGAAGACCTGCCCCGGTGCTTACAGTATTGACACCCATGATAATATAAATGATAATACCAATAACAGCCGCAGGAATTACCGTTTTAGACATATGTCTGATATGGTCAAAAATATCGTTCTTTGTAGACAAGGCTGCTAAAATCGTAGTGTCCGACAAAGGCGACAGCTTGTCCCCGAAAATAGCCCCTGTATAGCAGGCCCCTGCTACAGCCGCCACATTGACATTGGGCATTGCAGAAGCGATTCCCATCATGGTAATACCTGCCGTTGCTGCAGAACCCCAGGAGGTACCCGTACACGTAGAAAAAATGGCACAAAGAGCAAAAGCTGAAACCAGAATCCATTTCTCGCTGACCAGCTGAACGCCGTAATAAATAAACATAGGAATCGTTCCTGAATACATCCAGGCACCCAGCAAAAATCCCACTGCAATCAATACCGACATGGCCGGTGCGGCAGACTTTATTTTTTCAGCCGTATAACTTTCCATTTCTGCCCATGTATAACCACATCGCCATCCTATGAATACTACATAGCAGATTGCAATGCCAATCAATGCAGGTGCCGCTAAATCTGCCAATGAACCGAAAAAGAAAATAATCAAAAGCACAATTACTGCAGACAGTGCTTCTATCATACTTGGTTTTCTCTTTTTCCGATTGGGTTTTTCATCTTTAACCTGTGACTTAGCTTTCATAACAATTTCCTCCTCGTATAATAATATTGAACTGTATAAATTGTAACAATATTTCGACGCAAAAAATTTTGATAAAAATCAAAGATTTGACTTGTTTTTTTGTAATTAAACTAAAATTATGGTTTTTACAAAAAATCATCGTAAAATTTTATGATTCTACAAACTTTTTTTGCCGCCGCTGCATATATAATTCAGTTAACACTATGACGAAAGAGGCATAACCTTTATGTTTTATTTTATGATTTTTATTGGACTTGTCTTTGCATATATTAATGGAATGCATGACGGAGGCACGGTGGTGGCTACCACAATCACCTCTCGTTTGATTACTCCGTCAAAAGCAGTATTTATCGCCGGCATCGCAAATTTTCTCGGTGCGCTGGCTCTGGGAACGGCAGTAGCCTACACAATTTCCGAAAATATCATCGATATTTCTCCGGTTCTGTCCCAAGACCCGAAACTGTGCAGCGCCTTTGTGGTCGCCTCCTTCGTAGGCAGCATGGTCTGGAATATCCTGACCTGGATTATTAAGCTGCCTTCAAGCGCCTCCCATTCTATGATAGGCGCTATGGTCGGCAGCGGCATCTGTGCTTACGGATTTCAGTATATACAGTGGTACGCAATCTTCATCAAAGTCATCTTAGCAATGCTCATCTCGCCGGTGCTTGGATTCATCATGGGCTTTCTGCTTTTAAAGCTGCAGAACTTATTGCTGAAAAACGCTACGATAATTTGGAGCAGCCGCATCCGTTTCCTGCATAAACTGAGCAGCTTTTTCCTGGCTTTCAGCTACGGCAGCAATGACTCCCAGAAAGTCATGGGACTCATTGCCATCGGTCTGGCAGGCCATTATGCTGCGGAAATTGAAATTCCCATCTGGCTGATTCTCTCCTGCGGTCTGGCCCTTGCTGCAGGCACCGTTACCGGCGGTTACAACATGATTAAAACCGTGGGCATGGATATCTGCAAAATAGATATTCACAATTCCTTTGCCTCTCAGATGGCCACAATCTGTGTCATGTCTTTGGCAAATGCCGCAGGACTTCCTATCAGCGCTACCCAGGTCATCACTTCTTCTGTCATGGGCGTGGGCAGCGGAAAAACGCCCAAATCTGTAAATTGGTCCGTTATCGGAAAAATTCTTCTGGCGTGGATTATCACCATTCCGGCTTCTGCCGCAGCAGGGATGCTCTGCTTTCTTCTGCTGCAGCAACTGTAAACATGATTATATGAAATGATAGAAAGGTATTATTATGAAACACAAACCAAATTTTTTCAAAAAAAATGAACGTCCTGACTTTCAGTCTATGCTACTCAGACAATGCGAAATCACTTCTAAAAGTATATCCCTGCTGCTGAATTACTTAGCTGAGCCTGAGGATTATCTGGCAGAGCAGATTGAAAGCTGCGAAAAAAAGGCCGATAAGGTAAGGCGCACCCTCATAGATTACGTAGAAAACTCATTTATTACGCCGCTGGACAGACACGACCTTTTCGCCGTATCCCGCTCTATAGATGATATGACCGATAAAATCAAGGACCTGAAAGATTTCCTCCTGTTCTTCAACTACACGCCTTATCCCAAGCATGTAGAAATGGCCCACTGCATTTGCAGCTCTATTCACGCCATTACTGCCGCCATGGAAAACTGGTATGAGGACACGTCTGCCTTCTGGGACGCTCTGGTTAAGGCAAAGAAAAACGAAAACCAGGTCAAACGGCTGTACTGGGAAATTATCGCCGACCTGGACCAGCAGGAATTGTCATTGAAAGAAATCATCATCATGCGTGAATTTTCAAAGGACCTAAACTGCTTGGCCAATAAGATTGGAAGAGCCGCAGACAGTATCAGCGATTTAAAAATTAAATCCATCAAGTAATTTTCTGCGAAGCTGCTGCCAAAGCATCATACCCGCTCTTTTAAGTTAAAATGAATCGAAAAAGGCATGCCGCCTTTGGTATTTCACCTGATGGGGCATGCCTTTTTTTAGTTTTTAAAGTTCTCTCAGAAATTCCGCGAATTTATCCAGTCCTTCCCGCAGAGTTTTGGAATCGTAAGCGTAGCCGATTCTTACAGCGCCTTCCATTTCAAAGCATTCGCCCGGTGTGAACAGAACACCTTTTTCACGGAGCAATTTTATGCATAACTCCTGTGACGGCATATCCTTATCGTAGTATACAAGGGCGGTGGTACCGGCTACCGGTTTCAGGTATCTGACCTCTGGAGTTTCCTGTACCCACTGGTCCAGAATTGCTCTGTTTTTATTGAGAATCTGTCTGTTTCTGGCAAATACAGCGTCCTTATTTTTCAAAGCCAGAGCGGCAAGTTTATCGTCGATGACGCCGCAGCTGATGGTGTCGTAATCTCTTCTCTCATGGCACAAATGGAGTACCTCTTCGCTCTTTGTGGCAATCCATCCCATACGCAGACCTGCAAGGGAAAACACCTTGGACATGCTGCCAACGGAAATGCCTTTGTCATAAAGGTCCACGATAGACTGCATATAGCTTCCATCCTCGGAAATACCTCTGTAAACCTCATCGCAGAGCACGTAAGCATCCACACTTCTTGCAATCTCGATGATTTCCTCCATGGTTTCCACAGGAATCCATGACCCTGTAGGATTGTTTGGATTATTGATAGTAATCATCTTGGTGTTTTCGTCCACCAGGCTTTTCAGCACGTCTAAATTAGGCAGATAATCGTCCTCTAAAGTCAGCTGCAAAATTCTCACCTCCGCACCGATGGACTCCGGAATGGAATAGTGCTGCTGATAGGTAGGCATAACGGAAATCATATTATCGGAAGGCTCAATCAAAGAGGTAATTACCTGGTGATTGGCACCGATAGCGCCGTGGGTGGGAATCACCTGTTCCGGTCTTAAATCCTGATAAAGGTCCGCCACTCCCTGTAGAAATTCAGGGGAGCCAAAGATGTGACTGTAAGAAAGTCTGATGCCAGAAAGTCCCGCCAGATAACTGGCCGGGTCTTCTCCACAGACAGTCAGAAGTTCTTCAACCGTCATAGAATCGATACAGGTTTCTGCCAGATTATAGACTGCGTCATCTTCGTATTCATTCATCCAGCGCTCTACTTTAAAAGTTTTAATTTTCATAGTTCACCTCGTAAATCTTCTTAATATATATTTTTAATTTCTATTATAGATTAACACTTTCGCCAAGGCCCAGTTCTTCTGCTTTCGCCAGAGCCAGCTTTGCGGTAAGCAAATCCAAAAGAGCTGTGCCTGTGGCGTCGAATACAGTAATCTGCTCTTCACTTTGACGCCCCTGTGTCTCACCTGTAAGAAGCTCTCCTATTTCTCCGGCGATGTCCTCTCTTTTCAAAATGCCTCTGGCTACCGGAATCTCTATTTCTCCTACTTCTATACACTGAGGGGTGTCATCGGTAAATACTCTGGCTTCCGCAAAGATTTCCGGGTCGATTTCTTCTTTGCCGGACATGTCTGAACCTATACAGCTGAAATGGGTTCCCGGCTTCACCCATTCTTTTTTGATAATCGGTTCATGGGACGGTGTCACTGTAATGATAATATCGCTGCCTGCCACAGCCTTCGGTAAATCCTCTACGGCCTCAAAGTCTGTTCCGGAGGCGTCATATGTAAACTGCTCCTGCAGGACCTGCGGCAGGGAGGCGGCAAAACGCCTTGCGTTTTCCTGGCTGAGTCCGTCATATATCAGCACTTTTTCCATCTGCGGAAACAGCTGCAGGGTTGCTGCTACCTGAAAAGTCGCAACGTGACCTGCACCTACTACCAGCATGGTCTTTGAATCAGGCCTTGCCAGAAGCTGCGCGCCGATAGCGCCGGCAGCCCCTGTCCGCATACCTGTAATATGGCCGCCGTCCAGAAGTCCTGTCGGCACTCCGGTTTTAGCGTCCATGACCATGATGGTGCCAATCAGAGCAGGCAGTCCTTTTTTCACGTTTTCGCCAAACCAGGATACCACCTTCAGTCCAAAGATATCGCTGCCTCTGAGCCATCCTGATTTGATGTCCATATCTGCAGCGCCCGGCTCAAATTCGTGGAAAACCAGAGGAAATACGGTGGTTTCGCCACTGGCCTTCAGTCGATAGACCTCCTTTACGGTTTCTATTACTTCAGACATTTTGAGTACCTGTTCCGTCACTTCTTTACTCAATACTTTAAGTTGAAACATTACTTCACATCTTCCTTTCTGTACTTTTGCTTCCTGCATTAAGTATAGCAAGGGAACATATCATTTTTATTTGTAAAATCACACAATTTGCACTACTTTTTTTGTATGATTTACAGCCGCATATATTGACATATGTTAAAAACTTGTGTATAATCACCTTGTATTTAACATATGTTATTAATGTGCCAGTAGAACAGGAGACCTTTATGCCCCGTCCAAGAAAAAACAGAGTTGTAAACTCCATGCCTTCCTGCGAAGGCTTTACCCCTTTAGGGTATATTTGCGACAGCGCCGATTGCTGCCCTTCCGTTATCATGACCGTCGACGAGTACGAAACCATTCGTCTCATAGACTTTATGAAGCTGACGCAGCAGGAATGCGCCGAGCAGATGCAGGTTTCCAGACCAACCGTCACCCATATCTATGAATCCGCCAGATTCAAACTGGCAGATGCGCTGATTAACGAGAAACAGCTTATGGTCGGCGGTGGTGATTACCATATCTGTCACGAAAACATCGCCATTGGGGCAATCAGAAAGGAGAAATATACTATGAAAATTGCAGTTACTTACGAAAATGGCCAGATTTTTCAGCATTTCGGCCGCTGCGAGAATTTTAAGATTTATCAGGTGGAGGACGGTACCGTTCTCTCCTCCTCTGTGGAAAATGCGGCAGGCAGCAGTCACGGCGCTTTAGCAGGCTTTCTGAAGGGTCTTGGCGCCGATGTGCTGATTTGCGGCGGCATCGGCGGCGGCGCTCAGAACGCGCTGACAGAAGCCGGCATAAAATTTTACGGCGGCGTCAGCGGTTCTGCCGATGAAGCAGTACAGGCGCTCCTTGCGGGAACACTGGAATACAACGCCAACGTCCAGTGCAGCGGCCACGGTCATGAACACAACCACGGTCACGAACACAGCTGCGGTCATACCTGTCATAAATAATCGTTCCTTATTTACAGGCAGTCGCAGGCCAACTGCAGACTGCCTTCCTCTCTGCTGTAGTAGTAGATGTGATTTGACAGCACCTCTTCTTCTGCCAGCAGACTGCTGCTGTTGACGCAGCGGACCATCTCCTGCAAGCCAGCTGGTTCATAATCTTTTGCAGGCAGGAGCAGCACCTCATGAATCGATGCAGGCAGAATGTAAAGGCCGCAGTCCAGTTCTCCTGCCAATGTTTCCAAAACGCCGTCGTACAGCATGGCTGCCGCCCCTAAAAGCCCCTTTTCATTGGTAATCATGTAAAAATCTTCATCGATTTCACTGATTCGCAGAGGCATCAGGCGAGGCGTGTTTTTCACCGCAGCCTGATACAGCTCCTTCTCGGTCATATCAAGTTGTTTCGCCGTACTGTCAGTAATCCAGACGCTGCGGATACCCTTTTCTGAAATGTCCATGACAAATCTGTAGGTTAACGATAAATCCATAATATTTCTGTGAGGCGTTCCCGCAAGTTTCTCCCGGTTCCTCCCCGTATGAATTAAAGTATAAATAATTTTTTCTTTCTGACAGTATTGACGCAGATAATCCTGCTCCTTATTCCCATACCTTTCACAGTTCATGTGACCCTCCTTTTTTCTGTGCCCCAATTCGTTAAAGGGGCAGATATTCATATACAGAAACCGCTTTCAAATTTTTATAATAAACAGTTACCGTCACTGACGGAATCTCTCCTTCTTCGGCAAAGTCCACTTCCCATCTGGCTGCCTTTCCCTTTTCCTTCAGATTCAGCAGGAGCATTTCCTCTGCTCTGGCCTCTGCCTCTTCTCTGTCTATCCGCAGATAACCTTCGCCAAAGGCTTGCTCATCAATACAGAGGGCTGCGGAAGCGGCGGCTTCGTCGGCAGAAGACTTCAGTCCTTCCTTCGTTCTCAGAAGGTCGTGCAGCTGGGACCAGCCGCTGATTGCGGTGGTAATCAGCAGCAGGCAGGCAGCAGTTATCAATAAATTTTTCACGGCTGCCTCCCTGTATATTCACTGGTAGTCACGCCCTCTGCCCTGTAGGTAAGTCTGTTTTTCTCCTCCTCTATGCCGAAAAAATCTGCCGTGATGACCGCTTTCTCCAAAGGCGCTTTCACCTGATATTCCACTTTACTGCCTCGAAAAACCGGCCTACGGTCTCCTGTGACGTAAACCATCTCCTCACTGCAGCCCAGAATACCGGCAAGGGTTTCCTTCAGCCATGCCTCATTTTCTGCGGAAATACAGCCTTCCTGCCGGATGACCTCCCGAAAGGTGGTGACCGCCTGGTCCGCCCGGGTCATTCTGCCGTGAAGTACCTGACTATGGGTAAACTGGAGCAGAAATGCCAGAAGCAGCATCAGACCTGCCGCCGCAGTAATCAGATTCTTCATGACCCGTTCTCCTCATACATTTCTATGGTTTTTTCCAGCATAGTGCCGCCGGCGGTTTTCAGGCTGTCTTTGTCCCCTGCAATCATGGAGAAGAGCAGACAACCCAGTAAAATCGTCCCGATGATAATCAGTAAATCCTTCATTCTTACTCTCCGATTTCCATGGACTCTATGCTCTCTACCCCTTGCTCTACAACACCCTGGGCTGCTTCCCGCAGAGAAACTTCTCCTTCCCCCAGCACCATGGTATTGACAATGATAACGCCGAGCAAAATCGTCCCGATAATGATAATTAAGTTCTTCATGCTTTCCCTCCCGGCGCAGGCAGGCTTTTCGGTCAACCCGCGCCTATTCAGTCAAATATTTAAAATATCTGTCCAACCATCTGCAGTGTGTTCATAAACACCACTACGATGGTAAAATTCAGCAGTATGGCAAAGACCGTAGCCGTAGCCGCCACCGTGGTAATCAGGCTTTTTTTCTCCGTCCTGCTCATTCCCTTTGTCATACGCTCTCCCGTCAGAGTTTCTTCAAAAGCTGTCATGTGCAGAATCATCTCGGCCGGATTAATTTTATCAAGTCTGGAAAGCACCGCCGCAAAACGGGAAGCTGCTTTCACTGGCACCTGCTCTGCCAGCAGTAGAAAAGCTTCTTCTCCCTGACCCAGCCGGTAAGCCGACAAAATATCCGCGTAGACAGTTTTCAGCGATTTGCTGCATTCCATCAGCTGCTCTAAAATAAAATCCGCCGACATAGGCATGTCCCGCTGCACCATAGCCAGGTTTTTCAGCACGATGCAGCTGTTGAAAATCTCTCTTTCCATTCGTTCTCCGTTAAAAAGTCTCCACTTGGCTAACAGCTTCTGTTTACTTTTCAGCTGAAACTCCGGTACTGTCCTGCGCGCACCCAAGGCCAGCCTGCGGACCTTAAATACAGGTGTTGTTCTAATCTTCATGGCAGCCTCCTCAAATGTCCATCTTTTCTCTGGAGAGAAACACACTGAGAAGAAGACTTCCGATATAGAGCATAACCATAATCAGAAACCAACGGAGGCCTAAGGCTGTTCCAAACTGGTACCTGATAAACTTTGCCAGGGTAAAGTCAAAATATCTGCATGCACCCACCACCGTTAAAAGAAAGCTGACCGGAGCCAGATACTTGAGAATCAGTCTGGCCTCGTTGTTTTCCCGTTTGCCGTGTTCCACCACCTGTCGGCTCCTAATCATGGAAGTCAGCAAATCCTCCAGAGCGCCGTCCACCCTGATTCCGTAAAGATGGGCGAAGAAAATATTGGTGGAAAGAGCGTTTCCCCAGGCGGTATCGATGCCGTAGCGAAAAACCGAAAGATGATATTCCACCTCTCCCTTGGTTACTGCTTTTTGAAGACCCTTCGCCAGCTGCAGAAGCAGTCTCTTTGCGCCCGGCGCTTTATCCATCTCAGCCGCGGTAATTTCCACAGCCTCCCTGATATTAAATCCGTTAATCTTGTAGTTGTTCAGAAGCTCCTGTACCAAAATATCTCCTTCTTTTGACCTGGCGACTCTCTTTCCGTGAAGCCGTGCCAGCAAAGCTGCGTAAGGCACTGCGCCCATAAAAATTCCGCAGACTGCCGCCATGGCAGGCCCCGCCGCCAGATAAACTGCAAACCCGCTTCCGGCTCCCAGAATCAGACTGCAAAGATAAAAATTCTCCAGACTGGTAAAAAATCCGCCGGCTTCAGCCCCGTCAATCACCATGCCGATATGGCGGCCCAGCAAGCTGTGCCGCCGCAGCAAATCACTGCCTGTGACAGCTTTCAGATTCCTGCGGATATAAACCCTGCTGCGCAGCGCTGCAAACACGGAGTAAAACAGGGGATACTGCCACACCGCCGCGCCCAGCAGAAACAGTCCGTAAATCAGCTTATCCATAGGCCGTCTCCTCTCCTCCATAGTAAGCAGGATACAGGATGGGATTTCCCGGCAGCGGATTTTCCAAAGACAAGCGATGGAGCAATTTTTCCATCTCTTCTATCTTTCCTTTCTCCTGAGGATATTTCTCGGCCTTTTCACTGCAGGGACTGCCGTTCCACAGCCATCTTCCGGTCTGAAACTCATAGATGCAAATCTGTCTTGCCATAACTCTGTCCTTATGCCTGTCATAGGAATACTCCCAGATTCCCTTCAGAACCTTTCTGGATTTGTCCTCCGGTATTTGCGAAAGCTCTAATACGTAATCGAAATTCTTGTAGACCTGAGCAATCAGCTCTCTGCTGTCGCCCCCGTAGACCTGCCTGATTTTGGACGCCATTTTATAAGGCACATTGATGCCGTCGTTGTCGTGTATCGTACCTTTGCTCCTTGTCGTACCCGTAGAAGTAATGTCCAGAGCAAGATGAAAAGCCGCGCCGTCCCGCATTTCCTCCAGCAGAATATAATCGTTATCGCCCCGCAGCAGGGATTTGGTAATTGATGACAGCCGCTGTCCGTCCGCCACCAGCTGCATGATTGGCGCCTGCGGCATAATCTTGTGCCACGGTGTTTCAGGGTCCGTTGCCAGGGCAAGCCCTTCCAGGGACGGGTCCTCATGCCGCTGCCACACCTGCAGAAAGGTAGTCTTTCCTGAGCGGACCTGGCCGGCAAATAGTACGTTGAAGCCAATCTCTATCATCTTGAGGAACAAGGGTATGGCCTCTTTCGGAATGGTCCCAAGGGCAGCCAGATGGTCAAAGGTCAGTTCTCTGAGGATGTACTTCCGAAAAACCATAATATCCTGTCCTTCTTTGGTTCTGTCACCGGAATAGATGGTAATTCTGATGCCGTTATGCAGATAAACCTCGTGAAAGCCGTATTCCAGCCGCTCGTAAGGGGTAGCCAGCAGCAGGGTCCTCTTCAACTGTTCCCTGCGCCGCCCGGAAATCCGCTGCGGCTGCAGCTGAGATTTTCCGTCTATGAGGCAGTAAAGCCTGTCCCCAATCAGTTTGGCAGAAGAAGAATTTCTGTACTTTTCCTCCATGTCATAGGCCCAGGGCGCCAATCCGGCCAGACCGTAAACCTCAGCAAACACGCCCTCCGATAAGCTGGGATACCAGGGAGGGTACCACTGGTCCTCCTGCTTTTTCTCCCGGAGAATTTCCTGAATCTTCTCTTTGTAAAATCTGGTCTCCTCTTCAAAGCCCATGATAGCCCGCTTCTCCCTTTCCAGCTTTCGGTTTTTGGCGAGGTCGTCAGTTTCATCCCACTCTCTGTCAAATTCCCGTTCTACCAGCGCGCAAATCTGCTGAAAACGTTCCATAGGGTCTTCCCTCTCCGGCTGGTTCTTTTTAAGGGTTCTGCTCATATATTCCTCTAAAGAAAACGTTTTTTCCATAGGCCCTCCTTCTGCCCCTCCTGTTCAAATATATCCGCCAAGACAGCCATGGCTTTATAAAATTTTCCATAGCGCAGCAGACTTTTACTCTCCATCTCTGCCTGCCAGCCGTATTCCACATAGGGCACGGTGAAAGCCTCCTCCATTTCACAGAGAGTCAGCACATCTCTCTTCAAAAGCAGACCCGGGTCCTTCATGTATTTGCAGATAATCAAGCTCCCCTCTTTCTGCAGAGGCTGCATCACATTTTTCATGAGAAGCACCAGCCTTCGCAGGGATTTGGACTGCTGGGTAGTCACGAAAAATCGGTAATCCGCCGTATTGACGGCCGAGATAAACAGCCCCAGCTCTGCGTCGCAGCCGCTGTCGATGACGACATAGTCGAACTCATCAAAGGCGCCGGCCAGAAGCACTTCATAGGTATTCTCCGGAAAATACCGTGCAGTCAGGGGATTTCTTACAGCGGGCAGGACCCAGAGCCCTTTGATTTCCTCCAGGTTCTGAAATAATTCCTCTCCGCTGACTCTGCCGCTGCGTACAGCTGCTTTCAAATCGTCGATGGAATGGCGGCCTTCCAGATTAAGAAATTCATCTCCAAACTTTCCGCTGCCCATAATGTAAAGAACTCTCTGCCCTCTCTGCTGCAGCAGTTCGGCCAGAGACTGGGCCGCCATGGTGGTACCCACCTGACCGTCTCCGCCGAAAAAACCTATAATTTTTTTCATCATATCTCCCTTCGTTAATGATAAGCTACCACCAGCTTTCCCCGGCCTGACGCCGCCTCAGACAGGGCCGCCGCCTGCTCCCCCGTTACAATCAGCTCTATGCTGCGGGTTTCCTGATTGACCTCCGCTACCGGTGCTGAGGTGAGAAGTCTTTTACCGATAAAAAAATATGCCCTGTCCCCTCTTCCCAGGGAGGCCGGAAGAGACTCCAGCCAGTCCTCAGGAACGGACAATACATATCGTCCGTCCTTGGCTGCGGCAGAAAGCTCTGCCTGCTCAAAGTATTCGGGAAAGAGGGGCATACCCTTATGAATAAAGGAAACTGCTTCCTTCCCCTCCAGCGTCTCCGCTTCCTTTGGAGAAAGCCACCCGGACTCCTTTACATCCATCCTGACTGTCTCAAACATGTCTCTCTCCAATACCGTGCCCCTGGATACGTTTTCTCTGAGAACCAGCACCTGGTCGTAAAGCAGCTTCTCTTTTGCCCATTTTTCCCAGGCCGCCAGCGCCGCAATGCTGACTATCATCAGTATTACGCCCACAATCCTTTTTCCTCTGTCCAAGACCTCACTCCTTTCTGTGCAGCCGCCAATAAGGCTGTCTGTCATCCACTGTAATCCGTCTTTTGTCTAAAAACAACTTCCCGTCAACACGCCCTTTAAAGACAAAAGTCAGGGTCTCCGGCCCGTCGCCGCCCCACAGATACAGCATTTCCGATTTAAAGAGAGCGCCTCGATAGTCTGTCTCCGATTTTGTCAGTCTGGTGCTGTAATCTGTCCCCTCAATGCAGACTTCTATAAAAGGCGGCTGGGCCTCTCCGCTGACCTGCGCCTGCAGCAGAAATTTCTCTCCCGACCAGAAAACCTGAGGCCCCCGCAGATACGCTTTCTGTCTGCGGGCCTCCCAAAACCGGTCTGACGCCTTCCGGTGCTCGTCCCACCGAGAAGTGTGAAGGACTTGCCCTGTAAGGGACGGCTGCTGACTCTCCTCCGGGATTTCCAGCGCCAGAATGTCTGTCCCCATCGTCCCATATAAAGCAATGACCGCCAGCAAAGCTGCGGCGGTCTTCCAAATCAATCTTTTCATAAACCTCCTTTCTTTTACGGATAGAAAAAGGACCGCCTACCGGCGGTCCCAGACCCATTTACTTCTATCTATCCTTACTATCATAATATCACATTTTTCTTTCCCTTACAATACTTTTTTTTACATTTAATTAATTTTTTTCCAATAACTTCAGACCATTGCCAGGTTCTTTGCCACAGTGTAGAGAAATCTCTGTTTCCAGTACTTCCACATCTTGTTGGGATAGTTCTTCCCGGAAGTGCCCAGAATCAGATTGCTGAGAATAAAAGACCGATATTCCTGGGGAACTGCGTCAATAGCCGCGTGGATTCCGTTTATTCTGTCCCGCAGCACCGCCAGTTCCACCGCCGCTTCCTCCGTAGCCCGATACAGCACAAAATTATTGCATCGGTCACTGACGATACTCTTGCCTCTGGCCGATTGTTCCTCTTCCTCCAGCTCTGCCAGTCTCTCCTCCATGCGCTGCAAATCCCGCACCGCCCAAATGGACTGATAATATACTGCCTCCGGCAATACCAAATTCTTGTATTTTGTCTGCTGCCACTGTCTGCTCATAATCACCTCTTTCCGAAACCTCTGATTATTTTTTACCATAAATTACATATAATGTCAATACGTTTTCACAAAAGAACCGCATACTTTCCGTATACGGCTCTAAACTCGCTATTCTTTCTCTTTCCGAGATGAAATACAGACGCCGGTAATGGTCAGCGCTACGCCTACCACGGTATACCATCCAAAGGGATCGCCTGCGAAAATACATCCGGACAGAACGCCTACCGCAGTTACGGAATTAGCCACCAAATTGGTACCGATGGCCGTAGGCATCTTGCTCAGCACAAAGTTGAAAATCAGATAGCTGAAACATGAGCAGCAGATTCCCAAAAACAGAACGCCGCCCAGGACCTTCATATCTGTAAAGCACAGGGCAAACCCTTGGAAACCGTTTCCCAAAATCAGGTTAACTCCGTTGAAAAATACCGCTCCCATGACCGCCATGGTAAAAGTGACTTCGATGGCGTCAAAGTCAGCAGCAGCTTTACTGCTGGAATAGGTATAAAAAGCGCCGCTGGTTACCGCTCCCAGTAAATACAGATATCCCAGACCTTTACCGCCCAGGGAAAAACCCGGAGAAAACGCTACGCAGATAACGACGCCGGCAAAGGCCAGACAAATTGCGAAGATTGTCTGCCTGCTGCTGGGCTTTTTCAGGAGAAACAATCCGATAACCAGTACCATAATCGGAATGGTAGCGATAAAGATTGAGGACTCCGACGTGGTAGTATATTTGATACCCAGGGTTTCAAAAATGGCATAGATACATGGCTGCAGAATGCCTACCAGAAGTACGCCCTTTACATTTTTACCTTTATAGCTGACTTTGACAATCCGCAGCGCAATCAGAATGCAGAAAAACACCGCTGCCACCGTCCAGCGCAGGGCTAAAAGTTCCATAACTGAAACGTGGGTCAAGGTAACGGAAGTTCCCAGATAGGACATACCCCACATCAGGGCACAAAGCGGCACTAACGCGTAAACAAACCATTTCTGTTCTGTAATTTTTCCTTCCATCTTCTCTTTGCCTTATCCTTTATATCTCTTATTTCTCCGCATCCAATACCCTTATGATATCTCCGAAAACACCGTAAGCGGTCTGTTCAATCTCCGGCGCGTGCTCAATGACAGACAGTTTCCCCATCAAATCTGTGGTAATGGAAACCACCGAGGTGGTACTGTCCACAGCGGCCAGCAGGTCTTTCCTGTCGACTTCCACAGGCTTTACGCTGGCGGAAACTCTGCCGTCAACGAGACTGCCTCTGCAGAGAAGCTTGATGACCTTACCTCTCGCCGCGGCGGCCTCTATATCCCCAAGGGTAATATTCTCTATACCGGTACGGTCCACTTTATCCGGCGTGATTCCGGCTTTCATCAGCACGTTGAGCAGGGCCGTCACCTTTGCGGCAGCGTCATAACCCTCTATATCCATGGCCGGGTCCGCCTCGATAAAGCCTATCTGCTTTCCGGCCTCGATGATTTCATCGTAAGGCTTTCCGGCAGCCATTTCCTCCAGAATGTAGTTGGTGGTGCTGTTGAGAATCCCGGAAATCTCCGTCACCTTGCAGAATTTCAGCGTGTGCTCCATCAGATTAAACACCGGCGCACCGTCCATCACCGTAGTCTCATAAAAGAAACACAAGCCCTTTTCCGCCGCCATGGCAGAAAGCCGGTCAAAATCCCAGGCGATAGGTCCCTTATTGGCGCTGACTACGTGCCTTCCCCGTTCAAAAGCTTTCTCAATGTGGCTGATGGCAGGCTGCCCCGTAAAAATATTCAGAGGCGTCAGTTCGCAGACTACATCGCAGTCCGCCCCTTCGATGACCTCCAGGGCATTCATCGTGCACAGCCCCGGCGTGTCTGCAGCAAACTTTCCCTCTGTTTCCACATCGGTCCAGGCCTTTCTCAGGTCGATACCCCGGTCATTTACAATGGTTCCCTTTGAATGGGTCGCTATGGCTGTGACGAGAACGCCTCTGCCATAGATTTCTCTGATTTCTTCCTGCTTTTCAGTAAGCATTTTGGCAAAGCCTCTCCCCGCATTGCCAAAACCCAGCAGAGCAATTTTCAAATCTTTCATACTGTAACATCTCCTGACCTATGGTCCTCTTCGCTAAGAAGCGCCTGGATTCTGTGATTCAGCATATCCAGAGCCACCACGTTGAAACCGCCCTCAGGCACGATAATATCGGCGTTTTTCTTGCTTGGCTCTACAAACTGCTCGTGCATCAGCTTAACAGTGGTTAGATACTGGGTCACAACGGATTCCAGGGTTCTGCCTCTCTCCTGCACATCCCGCAAAATTCTTCTAATGATGCGCACATCAGCGTCGGTGTCTACAAAAACTTTAATATCACAAAGGTCTAAAAGTTCCTTGTTTTCAAATATCAAAATTCCTTCTACTACCACAACTTTGGCAGGTTTCACCGCCACGGTTTCATTGACCCGGTTGTGAATGGTAAAGTCGTAAACCGGACGTTCAATGGTCTCCCACCGCTTCAGCCCTTTGACATGTTCAATCATCAGGTCCGTATCAAAGGCGTCCGGATGGTCGTAATTCAGCTGACACCGCTCCTCATACGTCATATTGTCGTGGGCCTTGTAATAAAAGTCATGGCTGAGAATGGAAATTTCATCGCTGAACTGTTTCTTGATGTTGTTAATCATGGTACTCTTGCCGGAGCCGGTACCTCCTGCAATTCCTATTACAATTACGTTCTTCATAGTTTCTTCTCGCGGTTTCTCTTCTATTGGTAATATCTGTTCTTGGTCTTACCGGGCTGCCGAAATGAGGCGGCCACAGGGTTATGCCAGAGGCTTTTCTGCTAACCGGTCCTCCTCGGTTACTGCAGAGCCTAAAACCAGTGTGGCTTTGGCAAGTTCCTGAACGATATTGTTAATCTTCACCAGCTTCTCTTCGGAAATATTCCTTCCCATAATCAGGTCAGCGTTGTACAAAATCGTTTCGATATCGTTGTGAATGCCGGAAATCTTTCTTCTTACGGCCTGAATTTCTTCGTCCTCCACGGCGGCGGCTTCGGCTTCTTCATAGTTGAGCAGCTGTGCAGTGTTCATATCCAATTCAAACTCGGAATTTCCCAGGACAACCACAGGGTCGTATCCCAGTTTATCAGCCAGCAGTTTGGCAAAATCCTTCTTGGAGTCCTCCTCGCCGTGTACCAGAAATACCTGCTTCGGCTTTTGCTTAAATCCTGCTGCCCACGCAAAAAGTCCATTCTGGTCCGCATGGCCTGAAAAACCTTCAAGATTGTGAATTTCGGCGTTGACGTGAATTTCCTCTCCGAAGAGTACCACGTCCTTGGCCCCTTCGACAAGGAGTTTCCCCAAAGTGCCCTCAGCCTGATATCCTACGAAAACTACGCTGGATTTCGGGTCCCACAGGTTGTGTTTCAGATGATGACGGATTCTTCCTGCCTCACACATGCCGCTGGCCGAAATGATGACCTTAGGGCTTCGGTCCATATTCAGAGCCTGAGACTCCGCCGTGCTTCTGGTAAATCTCAGATTTTTGAAATCCAGCGGATTATCGCCCCGCAGAATATATTCCTTGGTTTCCTCGTCAAATACCTGGGCGTTTTTCCTGAATACTTCGGTGGCCGTCGTAGCCATAGGACTGTCCACATAGACCATCAGTTTATCCATCTCTTCCTTATATTCGCTGTGCTCTTCATAGAACTTATTGAACTCGTAAATCAGTTCCTGGGTTCTGCCCACTGCAAAGGAAGGAATTACGACGGTTCCTCCTCTTCTGGTGGTTTTGAGTACAATATCCAGAAGGGACTTGATGCTGGTAGCATTGGCCGGATGATTCCGATTGCCGTAGGTAGCCTCCATGATAACATAATCGGCCTTTTTAATGATGGTCGGGTCTCTTAAAATCGGCCGGTTTACCATGCCCAGGTCGCCGGAAAATACGATTTTAGATTCCTTGCCGCTCTCTTTTACCCAAAGCTCTGTAATGGCAGACCCCAGAATATGACCTGCATCGTTAAATACAATCTTCATGTCCTCGTTAATCTGAATCTGCTGGTCGTAGAGAATCGGCTCTACATACTGCAATGCCTCCAGAGCGTCATTATATGTATAAAGCGGTTCCACCGGCGGCTTACCCGCCCGCTCTGCCCGCTTGCTCTTCCATTCTGCGTCCTTCTCGTGAATAAATCCGCTGTCCTTCAGCATAACGTCCAAAAGGTCAGCCGTAGCGTCGGTGCAGTAAATCTTCCCGGTAAAGCCTCTTTTTACCAAGAGAGGCAGTCTTCCGCAGTGGTCTATGTGAGCATGACTTAAAATCACGCATTCAATCTCCTGCGGGTCAAAAGGGAAAGGCTCGTAGTTCAGTGCCTCCTGAGCCTTTCCGCCCTGGAACTGTCCGCAGTCCAACAGCACCTTGTGATGTTCTGTAGTTAATAAATGGCACGAACCAGTTACGCCTGATGACGCGCCGCAAAATTTAATCTTCATATTGTTTCCTCCTATACCCTCATGGACCAAAGTTCAGCTTCTCCTGTAGATACCACTGTTGCGCCGGCCGCGAGAGCTGCTCTGACCTCATCTATGGTTTCAACAATGCCTCCTGCGATAATCGGCATATCCACCTTCTCTGAAAATTCTTTGATTTTCTTGGTTATGATGCCGGGCATAATCTCGATAATGTCCGGTTTGGATATCTTGATGGACTCCACCGAAGTGCCCACGGAATGAGAATCTACCATAAAGAATCGCTGTACTGTAACCAAATCAAATTCCTTTGCCATTTTCACGATATTCGTTCTCGTAGTCAGAACTCCGTCTACTCCCTGTTTAGCTAGAAATTCCAGGCCCGCCCGGTCCTTGCCGATGCCTTCGGCAAAATCCACGTGGATAAAGGCTTTCTTACCCGCACCGTGGATTTCCTTAACGCACTGATTCACCGTCATAATGCTCGAATGCAGCAGAAACACCATGTCCACATCTGAGCGAAGCGCCGTGCTGAAATCCTTTTCCGTGCGAATCGCCGCAGCAATAGGCTTATTCATAAAATCTACAACCATATCATTCTCCTCTTACTCTCATGGTCCTGCTCCGGAAAGCCGCTGCCGCCGGAGTCAATTCGATTACTATTATTATAATACTTTTCATAGCATTTTTGAATAGGATTTTTCTAAATTAAACCTGTCTGCCGGCGCTTTCTCAAATAAAAAGTTAAAGCGCATTTTTTACATAATAAAATAGCAGGCACTTCTTTTTAACAAGAAATATACCCCCAGGGGGTATCTGCCAGAAAATTTCAAGGGCTTTTATCCCGCACAAAGCATTTCACGGCTTTTGCGGGATGTTTTTTCGTGTAAAAGATGCCTGACGACGCGAACAGAAACTTAAAAACAGAGATAAAATCGGATTTTTGAAATAGAATGCTCATTCTGCCCAAATAAAAATAGGTAATTATTGTATAAATTGGAATATATTTTCTCAAAAAATGCGAAAAAATGCTTTACAGGTCTCCAGATACCCCCTGCTGCTCAGAGAGAAACATCCCGCAGCGGCCTTTTGGAAGCTATTGCGGGACAGGGCCCATCGCAGTCGGTGGCCGTTCCACGTCATTGGGCGCAAAAACATCCCGCAATCACCACTTTGAAAGCTATTGCGGGACAGCTTCAGCGGTAGATAAAAAAAAGAGCGATACAAAATCGCTCCCTAGTCTTCTTCCTCTCCGTGAAAATCCGAACCCTCGGTGATATGCAGATGATATTTTCCTGTCATGATTACCAGTTTCAGAGCCTGGTCATGGTCTGCGGAGGGGTGATAGCACTCCACTCCCTTGAGGCCGTGTTTTTTCAAGTCTCCGACCAGCATGTCCAGATTGTTCCAAAACTCATCGCTGCCCGGCGTTCCGATTTTCTTCGTCTTCATCGGATGGGCGAGAACCGCCATGCCGCCGGCCTCCTTGATAACATCAATGGCTTCATAAGAAGAAATCTTTTCTTTTTCAATCTGGTCAAAGATTTCCCACATGTTATCCGGCGCCATTCCCTTGCGTTTCAGTGCCCGCGCAAAATTCGGCTTGCCGATGTAGGTCTGTCCGGGACGTTCTATCAAATCCTCCCAGGTCAAATCATATCCCAGCTGCTGCAGATGGGCCAGCAGCCTCTCATTTCTGGTCCGTCTCGCCTTCTGAATCCGCTTCAGATATTCCTGCAGCTTGGGATTCTCCACGTCGATATGGTAACCTAAAATATGAAGTTCTACTCTCTCCTGCCCAAAATCGTAACCGGTTCCCAGCTCAATTCCCGGTATCACTTTGATGCGCAGAGCCTCTCCTGCGATAACCGCCTCGTTGATGCCGTCCACACCGTCGTGGTCGGTAAGGGCAATCATATCGTAGTCCAAATCCTTGTATCTTCTCACCAGTTCCGTAGGTTTCATGGTTCCGTCGGAATAGTAAGAGTGAATGTGAAAATCAGCTTTATAGCTCATGTCAGCAAACTCCCGTCTTATTAATAAAGCAGTTCTTTCTTGATTTCCTCCGCTTTTTCATCGCCTTTCAGATATGCGATAAGCGCCAGTGCAAAGTCCATGGCTGTGCCCGGGCCCTTGGAAGTAATCACGTTGCCGGAAACCACAACCTTTTGGCTGCTGTGAACGGCGCCGGCAAGTTCATCTTCCATCCCCTCATAGATGGTGGCGGTATGGCCCTCCAGAAGTCCGGCTCTTCCCAGCACCATAGGCGCTGCGCAGATAGCCGCTACCGGTTTTCCTGCCGCATAAAAATCCTTCAGCTCTTCATTCAGTTCTCTGTGGTTACAGAGATTTTCCGTACCCGGCATGCCGCCCGGCAGAATCAGCATAGCGCACCTGTCGTAAAGACCCTCTTTAAATAAAATATCCGCTTCCACGCCCACACCGTGAGCGCCATAAACCAGCTTATCCTCCATAATAGAAACTGTCTTTACCTGGATTTCTGCTCTTCGCAGAAGGTCAACTGTTGTCAAGGCTTCAATTTCTTCAAAGCCGCCTGCTAAAAATACGTAAACCATAATTTTTTCTCCTGTCAATCTTTCAAATTTCTGTCGCTCAATAAAAAATTCTCGCTGGTTTTGTCAAATGGTAATTCACATAGGTCAAAAGGGCAAAAACTGCCGCGCCAAACACCGACGCGAAAATTACATAGGTCTTAAAAAACGGGTCTCCCAGTATCGTCAGCAGGGTGGTAGACTCCTCCGGCAGCTTAACGCCTACAAAGAAGTCGTAGGCCCACAGGCGAAATCCCTTGATATTCCAGCAAACTCCTTGTCCGATAAGCAGCAGCGCCGTAATCCCCGCACTGACCTTATACCTGTTTCGGAGAGCATCCCGGAAGCCGTTCTTCCATAAATAGATGTATATCGCCGCAGTGATGGCAAGACAGAACAAGCCCGCCGCCAGTTCAATATTGAGAACGGTTTTGACCCTGCCCATAACCTGTTGTTCATCAGCGTCAAAAATAGGGTCCTGATACTCCCCGTTATTTTCATAGACCTGAAAAGGTTCACTGCTGAAAGAGGACCAGTAGGAGGATATGCCCTTGGCCATTTCACTTCCGGTCACGTTATAGGGAATCTCGCTGATTACCTGACTGTCATTAAAGTGAAAGACATAGGTTTCAGACACTCTCAATATCAAATTGGAAGTTAATATTACAATCATCAGGGGCAGAATTACTGCCAAGATGACAGAACAAACATAGTTAAACTTATGCATTTTGACTCCTAGTCTACATGAAAAAGCGGGGATAGACATATTTTTCGTCTATCCCTTTTGCGCCTCGTAGTTATTTAATGATTTCACATACTGCGTCAGGTCCGCAGCCTGCTGCATTGCCTTCGTCAGTATCCAGATGTACTTCTTTTTCGTGCTTAGCGCCGGCTCTAACCAGTACGTTGTCGAAGACAAGACCTCTTTCGCCTTCGATTTTGATGCTTACCCAGTCTCCGTCTTTAACGCCTGCTTCAGCAGCCTGCTCATCGTTTAAGTGCACATGTCTCAGAGCAGCGATAACCCCGTGGGTCAGCTCAACCTCACCGCAAGGGCCCACCAGCTTACATCCCGGTGTACCTTCCAGTTTTCCGGACTCTCTGACCGGCGCCTTGATACCGATGCTTCTGGCGTCTGTCAGCGCCAGTTCTACCTGTGTCTCAGCGCGAACCGGACCTAAAACTCTGACGCCTGAAAGCGTTTTCTTAGGTCCTACGATGTCTACAGTTTCTTCTGCTGCAAACTGTCCCGGCTGTACCAAATCTTTCTTCGGGGTCAGCTGATGACCCGCACCGAATAAAGTCTCCAAATCTGCCTGACATAAGTGCAGATGCTTGTTGGATAAACCAATTTTTACTTTGTAACCCATTTCAATATATCTCCTTTATGTAAAAATTATAAACCACCTGTGATTACCCTTCCAGATAACTGATGTACGGAAGATTTCTGTATTTCTGGTCAAAGTCAAGACCATATCCGACAACAAAGAGGTCGTCCACCTCAAAACCGATATAGTCGCCGTAAACCTCCGCCTGTCTTCTGGAAGGCTTGTCAAGAAGTGTACAGATACGTACACTCTTTGGATTCTTGATGTAGAAATAATCTTTCAAGGCACGCAAGGTATTCCCTGTGTCGATGATATCCTCGATAATCAGAACATGCTTGTCAGCCACCTCCAGTTCAATATCCTTCTTAATCTTCACCTCTCCTGAGCTGACTGTACCGCTGCCGTAGCTGCTGGCTGACACGAAATCAATCTCAATATCCAAATCGATATGCTTCATAATGTCCGCCATCCAGGGAACCGCACCCCGCAAAGTGCCCACCAGAACAAGCTCCTGGCCTGCATAGTCCTCTGTAATCTGAGCGCCCAGCTCTTTGGCTCTCTGCCAAATCTGCTCCTGTGTTAAAAGAATCTTACCTTTGATTTCCTGTGCTGCCATACTCTACTCCTTGTTGTGATTTTCGTCATCTCTCTGACCATCTTCTTCTACATCAAATTCTACACCCTCGACTATTGTTTTGTCACGGAATTTTTTAGATAAATCTTCAGCTTTTTCGCCCATCCAGTATTTATCCAGTTCGTCCTTCAGAGTCCACAGGATATAAATCCAGAGAATCAGGTCGTCGATAAAACCGAAAGGAAACAGGATAGGCGGAATCAGGTCTACCGGCAAAAACAGATATACAATGCCGAAGATAACCAGAAGCTTCTTGCGCAGAGGCACGGTCTTGTCCTTTAAAAGACTGGAAATAGCCGCGATTCGCTTCAGTAATACTCTAAACGTGATAAACTGCATATCAGGCCTCCAGAATTTCTTCAAGTTCTGCCAGCAGCGTTTCCCAGCCGGTCTTTTTCAGAGCGGAAACGCAGATGACCTTGTCTTCTTTGGAAAGTTCAAGGGTTTTGCGGATAACAGAAATACTTTTCTGCATTTCATTTCGGGAAACTTTATCCGCCTTGGTGGCCACCACAATCCCGTCCAGGCCGTAGTGGCGCAGGTACTGATACATCTGCACATCCTGAGCCGACGGTTTATGTCTGATATCCACCAGCTGAACCACCTTGCGCAGCCCCTGACGGTTCTGAAAATAGGTTTCCATCATGGCGCCCCAATTCTCTGTGGTGGATTTGGAAACCTTGGCGTATCCGTAGCCCGGCAGGTCCACGATGCGAAAGGCATCGTTGACGAGATAAAAGTTGATGGTTCGGGTTTTTCCCGGACTGCCGCTTACCTTTGCCAGTTTTTTCCTTCCCGTCAGCAGATTCAAAAGAGAAGACTTTCCCACGTTGGACCTGCCTGCAAAGGCAATCTCCGGCATGTTATCCGGAGGATACTGTGCCGGCTTTACCGCAACCGTATCCAGTTCTGATTTTGTAATTTTCATAATTTACCTGCTTTATTTCACAAGTGCCTCTTCCAAGGCACGGTCTACATGGTCTATCAGTATGAACTCCAGCTGCTTTCTCGCCGCAGCCGGTATTTCCGCAATATCAGGCTCGTTGTCTTTCGGAAGAAGAATCTTCTTAATACCTGCTCTATGAGCCGCCAGAACCTTTTCTCTGATACCTCCTACAGGAAGCACCTTGCCTCGAAGGGTTATCTCCCCTGTCATGGCGACATCTCGTCTGACGGGAATCCCCGTCAGGGTGGAAATAACGGCCGTACACATGGTCACGCCGGCCGACGGACCGTCCTTTGGAACCGCACCCTCCGGCACGTGTACATGAATATCGTATTTCTTGTAAAAATCTTCTTCAATCCCCAGTTTATCAGCTACAGAACGAATATAGCTGATACCCGCCTTAGCGGACTCCTGCATCACGTCGCCCAGCTGACCGGTCAGCACCAACTTGCCGGTACCTGCAACCGCGATAGTTTCAATCTGCAGCGTATCGCCGCCTACAGCCGTCCAGGCCATACCGGTGGTTACGCCCACCTGGTCTTTCCCTTCGACCATATCGAAGTGATATCTGTGTTTTCCAAGATATTTTTCCAGATTGGACGGCATGATGCTGTAAGATTTCGCCTTGTTGGTTACAATCTTTCGCGCCACTTTCCGGCAGAGGCCTGCAATTTCCCGCTCCAGATTTCTTACGCCGGACTCTCTGGTGTAGTAGTTAATCAAGTCGTGAATGGCCTTCTCGGAAATCTTGATATTCTCTTTCTTCAGACCGTGTTCCTTCACTTTTTTCGGCACCAGATATTTCTGGGCAATCTTTACCTTTTCATCCTCCGTATAGCCCGGCACCTCGACTATCTCCATTCTGTCCAGCAGCGGTCTCGGAATGGTATCGATAGAATTCGCCGTGGTGATAAACATGACCTTGGACAGGTCAAAAGGTACTTCGAGGAAATGGTCCGTAAAAGTATTGTTCTGCTCAGGGTCCAGCACCTCCAGCAAGGCGGAAGCCGGGTCCCCCTTGAAGTCGGCGCCGATTTTGTCCACCTCGTCGAAGAGGAACACCGGGTTATTGGTGCCGGCGTCTTTCAGGCAGGAAATAACTCTGCCCGGAATAGCGCCGATGTAAGTTCTTCTGTGACCTCTGATTTCGGCTTCATCGCGAACGCCGCCCAGAGACATTCTGACAAATTCTCTGCCGCAGGCTCTGGCAATGGACCGGGCAATGGAGGTCTTTCCTACGCCCGGAGGGCCCACCAGACAGAGGATAGGTCCTTTGATTGCCTTGGACAGATGAATGACTGCCAGATATTCCAGCACTCTTTCCTTAACCTTGTTCAGGCCGTAATGGTCTTCGTTGAGTACCTTCTCAGCCTTTTTCAGGTTAACGCTGGCCTTTGAAGCAGTATTCCAAGGCAGGGCCAGAATGGTTTCCACATAGTTTCTGATGACAGTGGCTTCCGCCGAGGAAGGCATCATCTTGGAGAACTTGTTGATTTCTTTTTTTATCTTCTCTTCTACTTTGGCATCAAGATGAAGTTCTTCCAGGGCTTTCAGCCAGTCCGCAGCCTCTATGCCCGCGTCCTCATTTACGCCCAGTTCTTCCTGAATGGCCTTCATCTTCTCTCTGAGGAAATATTCCTTCTGGTTGTTATCTATATTTTCCTTTACTTTCTGAGAAAGGTCTTTTTCTATGACGGCGATTTCGTTTTCCTCGGCAATGATGGTAGTCAGCACCTGTAATCTCTCCGAGAAGTCCATGGCTTCCAGTATCTTCTGTTTGCGGCTTGTAACAATCAGAAGCTCACCTGCAATCTTATCTGCCACAGCCAGAGGATTCTGGTTTGAAATGGCCTTATCCACCATATCGTCGCTGACCTGCCCTGTCAGGGCCGCATATTCGATAAAGCTGTCCCTGAGGATTCGCATGGCGGCTTTGTCCTCCAGGGACAATTCTTCCATGGTCAGAGACTCTTCGATTCTCCTTACGGTGCAGGACATGTAAGCTTCCTCTTCCATTCTCTGCAAAATCTCCGCTCTGCAGATACCCTCTACCAGCACACGGACCGCGTCTCCCTGAATCTTCAGCATCTGCTTGATTTTCACAATGGTTCCTACGGTATATATGTCGTCAAAGGTTGGAATCAGAACATTTTCGTCTTTCTGGGAGGAGACAAACATCAGCTTGTCATCCGCCATGGCTTTTTCCAAAGCGCGAATGGATTTATCTCTTCCAATATCAAAATGGACTACAGTGTTTGGAAAAATACATACGCCCCTGAGCGGAATACAAGGGAAAAGGTCTTTGATTTCTTCACTCATTTATTTTTCCTCCTAATATTTAATCAGGCGACCGAAGCCGCCTTTCATCTTATGAGGCGTCCGCCTCGTTATTTTTCGCAGTTTGCTCGCTCAGTACCAGCGTCGGCTCCTGCTCTTCTTCTATGGTTCCCTTCGTGATGATACATTTTTTAACGTCTTCTCTGGAAGGAATCTCGAACATGATGCCTGTCATCGCCTTTTCAAAAATGCTGCGCAGGCCCCTTGCGCCGGTCTTTCTCTGGATGGCTTTCTTTGCGATAGCGCTGACAGCTTCGTCTTCAATCTCAAGCTCTACATGGTCCAGCTCAAAGAGCTTCTTGTACTGCTTAATCAATGCGTTCTTCGGCTCTTTCATAATTCTGATGAGGGCTTCCTCATCCAATTCCTCCAGAGTTACGATAACCGGAAGTCTGCCGATAAATTCAGGAATCAGACCGAATTTGAGAAGGTCCTCAGGCTGAATGTGGGCCAGCAGATTCTCCTCGTCTTTTTTGGTCTTTACAATCTCTGAATTGAAGCCTATGACCCTTTCGCCCATTCTCTTTTGAATGATGCTGCTCAGTCCGTCAAAAGCACCGCCGCAGATAAACAGCACATTGCTGGTATCGAACTGTATAAACTCCTGGTGAGGATGTTTGCGGCCGCCCTGAGGCGGTACATTGGCAACGGTACCTTCCAGAATCTTCAGAAGGGCCTGCTGCACTCCCTCGCCGCTGACATCTCTCGTGATGGAAGGGTTGTCGGACTTTCTGGCAATCTTATCGATTTCGTCCACGTAGATGATTCCCTTCTGGGCTTTCTCTATATCGTAATCTGCAGCCTGCAATAAGCGCAGCAGAATATTTTCAACATCTTCTCCAACGTAGCCCGCCTCTGTCAAAGCGGTAGCGTCGGCAATGGCAAAAGGCACGTTTAAAAGTTTCGCCAGGGTCTGGGCAAGCAGCGTCTTACCTGAGCCGGTCGGCCCAATCATAACGATATTGCTCTTCTGCAGGTCTACCTCCTGATTCGCATCGCCGATTCCGTTGATTCTCTTGTAATGATTGTATACGGCCACTGCCAGTGATTTCTTGGCCCCGTCCTGCCCGATGACATAGTCGGACAGTGTAGTGAAAATTTCCTTTGGTTTCGGTAGTTCATACTGGATGCTGTCTGTCGTCGCCTCAGACTCTCTTATGGCGTCGGATACGATATCCATACACATCTCCACGCATTCGTCGCAGATATATACGCCAGGTCCCGCCACAAGGCGTCTGACCTGACTCTGCGGCTTTCCGCAGAAAGAGCATCTCAGCTGTTTATTATCATCATATTTGTCTGACATAAATATCCCCCTCTAATTGGTCTATTTGGATGCAATCACCTTATCTATGAGTCCATAGCAGGCGGCTTCGTCCGCACTCATAAAATTGTCTCTATCGGTATCTTTTTCTATGGTAGCCAGATTTTGTCCTGTATTTTCGCTTAAAATTCTGTTGAGCTTTTCTCTGGTTTTCAGAATCCAGTCGGCATGAATTTTAATGTCGGACGCCTGCCCTCTGGCCCCGCCCAAAGGCTGATGAATCATAATTTCAGCATTGGGCAGTGCATATCTCTTACCCTTAGCGCCTGACGACAGCAAGAACGCCCCCATGCTTGCCGCAAGACCCACACAGATGGTGGATACGTCGCACTTGATATACTGCATGGTATCGTAAATAGCCATGCCGGCGGTTACGGAACCGCCGGGGCTGTTGATATAAATACAGATATCTTTGTCAGGGTCTTCTGCTTCCAAGAACAGAAACTGAGCGACCACCAGACTGGCGATATGATCATCAATCTCATCTGCCAAAAATATAATTCTGTCCTTTAATAATCTTGAGTAGATATCGTAGGAGCGTTCTCCTCTGCCGGTCTGTTCAACCACGTATGGTACTAAAGCCATTCTTTATTCCCCCTATTTCTGTTTTCTTTGTTTTACTTATCGGCTTCTTCGGCTTTCTTTTCTACCTTGGAAACCTTTGCTTTCTCGTATAACAGTTCGATAACTTTTTTCAGCTGGATGTCCTTCTTAAAGAAAGGCATGCCTTCTTCTCCAATCATGGACTTAACCTGTTCGGTATCGGTGTTATATGCCGCAGCCATATCCTTCAGTTCGCTTTCCAGTTCTTCTTCAGAAACCTCAACCTGCTCTGCTTCTACGATGGACATGAGCACCAGTCTGGTACCAACCTTCTTGGCAGCGTCTTCCCGCAGTTCTTCTCTGAAGTCCTTCGCTTCCTTCTGCATGAACTGTAAGTACTGCTCTAAGGACAGGCCCTGATATCTGAGCTGGTGGTCCAGTTCCTGCGCCATTCTGTCGATTTCGTCCTCTACCATAACAGCCGGTACCTCCGGTTTGTTGGCCTCGTAAACCTTATCGATAACGGCGTCCTTTGCGGCGCTCACTGCCATAGCGTCGGCGTTCTTCTGTAGTCTTTCCTCTGTTGCCTTCTTTAATTCGTCTAAAGTATCATATTCGCTTACATCTTTTGCGAACTCGTCGTCCAGTTCAGGAAGCTCTTCGTATTTGATTTCGTGGATGTGGCAGTGGAATACAGCTTCCTTGCCGGCAAGGCTGTCTGCGTGATATTCTTCAGGGAAAGTAACGACTACGTCCCTGTCGGAACCGGCTTCTGCGCCGACTAACTGCTCTTCAAATCCCGGGATAAACATGCCGGAACCAATCTTCAGTTCCTGTCTTTCGGCTGTGCCGCCTTCAAACTGCTCTTCGCCTACGAAGCCGGAATAATCCAGAATAACGGTATCGCCTTCTTCTACAGGTCTTTCGGCTACAATCATCCGCGCGTTTCTCTTCTGCAGCAGCTCAATCTCCTTGTCCACGGATTCCGCTTCCACCTTGATGTCTTCCTGCTCTACTTCCACGCCGAAGTAGTCTTTCACTTCTACAACCGGATAAACCGGAACGGTAATCGTAACTGTCAGCGGCTTTCCTTTTCCAATCTGGGAAAATTCAGCAGCCGGGCTGTCGATGACTTCCAGTTCTAATTCTTTTATTGCCACAGGATAGCTTTCGCTAAACATATTATTGATGGCATCTTCAAAAAATACGCCTTCTCCGTAATGTTTTTCGATGATGCTTCTAGGGGCCTTGCCCTTTCTGAAGCCGTCAATCATAAACTGACCTTTGGATGCCTGGTATGCCTTTACTACTGCAGCTTCAAATTCCTCAGCAGTAAAGTCCATGGTAAACTTCACTTCATTATTTTCTTTGGAAATAAAAGTTGTCTTCATTGATATATATCCTCCTAAAATTATAGCAAGTTCCTGGTTTCTATGTCCATTTTGAACATAGAATGCATATTATTATACACTTTTTGACCCACAAAGTAAAGGATTCTAACAAAAATGACTGCTAAAAAACAGTCATTTTTCTCACATAAGGTCCAAACCTCTCCTATATTTGCTCTTATCTTCGGAAATCAGGCCGTATTTTTGCGAAATTTGCGTTCCAAGGGCCTTCATATCCTCTTCGTCGCCGGAATACAGTTCAATTTCCAGCTCGGAGATAGGCGCCGTCTTATCGCCGCAGATGATTTTCCCCAAATCGGCGGAAATCTCGTTGATGGACTTGCCTGTGTCCACCCGCATTCTGCGCCGGACGAAATAAATATCTATCAGCGGTATCAGGGTTCTCTTCCCCACCAGTTCCTCCAGAACCTGACACATCTCACTCTGGTCAAAAATACGGATATCTGGGGTCGTCAGCTTTGTCTCGTCGCTGACAGGTACGTTAATCTCCTCTCTCTTGTGCATGCCGTCCTCGCTGGACCCGTTCCACTTGAGAGTTGCTACGATTTTATGGCCTTCTCTTCTCACTCGAAACGCAATGCCCTCTCTGTAAAGCCTGCGGTCTTCTGTATCAAAATAAACCGCGTGCATCTCTATCTCTTCCTCCGTCTTGGCGTCCTTAATCTGACAAAGATAGGAGTCGGAAAAAATCTCTTCCACAGTGGCTTTGCTGTCAAGCTGGTATTTCAGTTCAATTTCCATATTGACTTCTTCTCCTGTTTTATTCTATCGCACAATATGTTCTACCACAAAAACCGCAGAAAGTCAATAGAATACCTCTTCGAGAGGATAAAAGCCCGGCTTTTTGCCTTCCAGCCACAGCGCCGCTTCGATGGCTCCCTTGGCAAAAATCTTCTTTGAAAAGGCGGTGTGCTTAACCTCTATCACCTCATCTTTCAGGGCAAAGAGCACGGTATGTTCTCCGAAAATCGTTCCGCCTCTAATGCTGTGAATACCAATCTCACCCCGCCTCTTTTCCTCTCCGCAGCGTCCGCATTTGCGCGGTTTCTGCCGCTTTGGGTCGCACACATCGGCCAGCGTTATGGCTGTGCCGCTGGGAGCGTCTATTTTCTGGTTGTGATGCTTTTCTATAATCTCAATATCAGAACAGTCTCCCAGCAGATTGGCCGCGTAGGCGGTGATTTTCTTCAGAGAATCGATTCCGTAAGAAAAGTTAGAACTCTTTATCACCGGGGCCAGGGCCGCCAGGCTTCTGATCTTCTCTTCTTCCTGCTGTGTATATCCCGTGGTGGCAAAGACAACGCCTACCTTTCCCTTTTTTTCCTCTATATAACGGCAAATGCCATCCAGCGCCTCTGGATGGCTGAAATCTATGATGACATCCGGCAGCGGTCCATCCTCCAGGGTTTCTCCCAGAGCCGGTTCAACGTTATACACTTTGTCAATGCCCGGATTCTGCAGCGCCATGTCTCTGACGATGCGTCCCATGGTTCCGGTTCCGACAATGGTGAGCTTCATGCCAATCTCTCCTTTCACATATAATATTTATCTTATTCTCAGAAGGATGCATTTGCTACTTTTTGCGCCAGGCAAACAAAAAGAAACGGCGCTGCGTTCCTTACGGTACGCTGCGCCATTCTCAGAAAGAAGAAAAAATGATACGTTACATCATATGGGTTTATCAATGTTATTCCCCTCTGCGCTTTTTGAGAATCTCCTCAATCAGCTGCTCGTTTAAAAGCCGCTGGGACTCTCTGAGGGCGTTGAGTCCCGGAATATCGGTCATCTGCATAATCAGAAGATATTTTTTCAGAGAGCAGGCCTCTATCCTTCTGGAAATAGAACGGTGCACCAGCTCGACCTTGTCTCTGGCGTTGATTAAATAGACTCTGGCGATGATACCGCTGCGCAGTCTCTTGATTTCTATGAAACTCTCCACATTGGCCGCTTCGGAAATGGCGCTTTTGATTTCGCTGGCGATGGTCTGTCCTATCAGCCTGGACTGCTCGCTTTTGATTAGCAGCCAGAACGCCAGAGCCGCCGCGAATCCCAAAAGCAAGGAGGGAATCTCCCCAAAGCTGTCCCCTGTAAAAAAGTACATAATATACCCCAAAGGCAAAGCCAGCCATTTTAAAAGTCCGATTACCTTTACTGTTTTTTCCATTCAATACCTCTTATCTCTATCATGTCCTGAGACACGGGAATTTTCCTAATTATTATATGCCTAATCGCAAGGAATGTCAAAGAAAAACACAAAAGTTATCATATCCAGTTTTTTGCCCTTAATACGAAGTAAAAAATATGGTAAAATAAATGCAGAAAAAATCTCAAATAACAAAACCGGAGGATTCTATCATGGTGCAAATGCAATTACATAAATACTTCGACCATACCCTGTTAAAGCCCGAAGCTACGGCAGAGCAGATAGAAAAGCTCTGTGCAGAAGCCCTAAAATACAACTTTTACGCAGTCTGCGTCAACAGTTCTCATGTGCCTCTGGCAGTGCGGCATCTCCGGGAAGGAGATGTTAAGGTAGCCGCGGTCTGCGGGTTTCCGCTGGGCGCGTGTACCACCGCGGCAAAAGCCTTTGAAGCCGAGGAAGCCTGCCGGGCCGGCGCCTGCGAAATCGACATGGTGCTCCACGTAGGCCGTCTGAAAGACAACGACCTGGACTATGTCAGAGAAGATATCAGAGCCGTAGTCTTAGCCGCTGCAAAATACGGCGCCATCGTCAAGGTCATTTTGGAAACCTGTCTGCTGACCAGGGAGGAAATTGTCACCGCCTGCCGGCTCTCAAAGGAGGCGGGTGCGGCTTTTGTAAAAACCTCTACCGGATTCAACGCAGGAGGCGCTACGGCCGCCGATGTGTCTCTCATGAAAAAATCTGTCGGCAATTCCATGCAGGTCAAAGCCTCCGGCGGTATCAGAACTCTATCCGACGCCCTTATTATGATAGAGGCCGGGGCTGACAGAATCGGCGCCAGCGCCAGCGTAGAAATTATCAAAGAAGCAGAAAAAATGCTATAGTCTGCAGCCGCACTGCAGGCTGTTTCTCCTCCGCCCAAGAGCGGCATTTACGCAAAATTCTCCAGATAGTATTTGTTCAGGAATTTGAGATACCCTGTCAAATTTACTATGGGTTCTTCATTATAAGGATTGATATATCCGCACATTGTGTCCAGAGATGGAAATTCGTAATAAATCAGAACCTGCTCCACCTGATATTCCAGGCTATCCCCACCGCTGGCGGGATAGCTGCCGACCTCTGCATAGAGTCTGTCGCTGAGCGCCTCCATGGAGTCGCTACCCGTATACCGTTTGGCAAACCGATTGGCCGCCTTTTCCAAATCTTCGTAATCTTCTTCGGAATACTCCCAGTAATCGCTGTATGCAAGTTCGCCGTTGTAGAGCAGTTCTTCTATCTTCCATCCCTGCTCGCAAACGGCGCGGTCTTCGTCCGTATAATCCTCGTAACTGTAAGTTATGTAGTCTTCGTCGTCATAGTAGGTAACGTCAACATCGTTGCCGCACATGGTAAAGGCAAAAATAATCAGCGTAACTGCCGCGCTTATGATAGCCCCCGCTATCTGAGAATCCTTCTTGCGGTCTTCGCCGCCGCTTTTGTTCTCGGACCGAGTATCCACTTTCACAATCTGCCCGTTTGAATCCAGCCGCTGTTCAATCTGCGGTCTTTCAGTTCTCTCTGTGTTCCCTCTGAGGTCGGAATGCTCTCCGGTGTCTTCACCTGAAGCTATCCCCGACCCTTTCAAATTATCCGATATGTTCTCCCGCAGTTCCCGTGCCTTATTTTTCAGCTCCGATAAATCCGGTTTCGTCAGGCCAAAGCCTTTTGTACCTGACTTTTTCGCTTCTCTATCCCGTTCTTTTCTATCTATGCGCAGAAGGTCCAGAGGATGTCTCTCCTCTTCCTCCATTCTGCGAATCTGGCTGCGGTACTTTTGGGTCTTCTTCTTTTTGTCCGCGGAATCCCTTTTCTCTTCATTTTTTTCCGATGGCGTCAGGGGCCTTGCAAAAGACTCCTCTGCGGACAGACTGCCGGTATTTTTGCCGGCCGCCTGATAGGCTTTCTCATAGGCAGCCTTCAGCTGCCTAATTTTTCTCCGGACGTACTCCGGGTCGTCGGCATAATCCGCAGACCGGTATTTGGACAGACGTCTTTCATAAGCCGCCTTCACCTGTTCTCTCGTTGCGTCGTCTCTTAGCCCCAATAAAGCAAAATTTCTGTCCATGAATTACCTCTTTTGATTTCTATCGCAATACTAGATAATTATATTATATAATAATCCCGGTACGGCTGCAAGCATATGATGAAAGTAATTCAAAATTTTTAGACAATATCTTCAGTACGGAAGGCTTCACGGTAATTTTAAGATTTCCCCAGGTTTGACATGAGTTTTCCCTGCAATTAAAAAAGTGCGCAAAACGGAATCAAGATTCCTTTGCACACATCCTGCCCATAAAGGGCGACGCTTTATACGAAAATATCGAAGAATCGATATTTCCTATGTTATAAAAAAACTGCCGAACTCAGGTACAAATCGCTATTTTTCTGCAAGGGTTCCACGGTGGGTTCCACATCTTTAGAGTATAAAACGATATAAAACAGCTTTAATTTTTCTTTAAGGCAAAAAATTAAAAAACCTCTAAAGCGCATAAAATAGCCGTTTTAGAGGTTTTTTTGTTGGTCGGAGTAGTCAGGCTCGAACTGACGGCCTCTGCGTCCCGAACGCAGGTACAAATCGCTATTTTTCAACGTTTATAAGCAAGGGTTCCACGGTGGGTTCCACACCATTCCAATTTTCCATTTTATTTTGAATATTGTTTATTTTCAAAAATATGAATAGGAAGTGTATAAATATAAGGCGTATATATATTGACGATAGATGTAAAAAACAAGGACTGGTGCTTTGGTTGAAATATTTATTGACTTTAATTGAATTATTTGATAAAGTTATTATTAACACTAATTAAGAAAGAGGAGTAATGATAATATGAAAAAATTATTAATAACTTTATTCGCAGTATTTTTACTTGCAGGTTGTTCTTCTGCGAATGTGGAAACAATCGTTGACGCAAGTTCGTACTGGAAAGATGATGGGGAGTCCACCATAACAATCAAGGAACTGAAAGAAGAACTCGGCAATCCCGACTCCTCTGATGAGTGGTTTTATGAATCACTGTCAGGAACCGGGTATGGATACCCAATCAAAACGCTAATCTATGATGATGGTGCTTATGAGTATAACTTCAATGACGGCATACTTCACCGAATAACAATTAATAAGGAAATTCCATACGATGATGTTAGCGATTTCCTTGCTATGTTCGGTTTGTCAAAATATAGAAACACTGAAATTGAGGATACCGGAGTTTCATACCGTGCATATAACTGTGGTGTCCATGACTTATGGATTCTGTATGACAGCGATGAGAAAATTATAGAAAATGTAAAAATTTCATATTCGGATATTTTCCAATAACACAGGGCGGTAAAAACCGCCCATTTTTTAAATATGTGTGCCTTCTGCCACTGACACCATTTTTTCTGTCAGTGACTTCTCCAAATACGTAACAACGCCATCTAAATCAAGCTCACTATTCACGACATTGTTAATACCGCCCATATCAACTTTTATCTGGGCGGTAGTGAATTTATTAATGGCCTTTCGTTCCGCTATCTCACGCAGCCATTTTAAGTCCTCGGATGACTTAGTAACTGCGTCTGCAGTTTTTGCCGTATTTTTGGCAGTATCTCCAGTATTTTTACCTATATCATCGCCACTTCCTGAAAGTCCTTCAATTCCCGAAAGTCCTTCAATTCCCGAAAGTCCTCCGCTACCACCTGTCAAATTTTCCATCCAATTAGCGCCTTTATTGTATCCCTTATTATAAGAAGCATTTAAATTTTTCATTTTTGAATAATAATTATCCAACACTTTATTAGCCTCTGCACCTACATCTTTGTAGGTTCCTTTGCTCGCTCTCGCCGCTGCTGCTTTTGCCGCATAATTGTCAGCTGCAGCACTTAGCCCACCTACATCTATGTTAACGAATGGTAACTTATTAAGCGCCTGCGCAATTTGTGTTATTACACTCATGGCTGTTGACAGTAAGTCGTAGAAGAAGGCCTGAACACTAGCTATCGCGTTTCCAAAAGCTGTTACAATATTACTAGCGATAGCTTTTATAGCTTGCAATAATGCTGCAAAAATTCCAATTATACCTACAACAGAATTGTATATTACAGCCCCTACCCAATAAACTGCTCCAACTATAACTCCTGTAGCAGATACGGCTGTCCCTTTAACCTTATTAATTACTGCCACAACAGCGTAAATCAATGATATCAGTAAAATGATTCCCAAAATAATAAGGCCTATCGGATTCATTGCCATTACTGCATTAAGAATCATTTGCGCTGCTGCCCACAATTTTGTAGCAAGTGTCACCGCATTTACCCATATAAGATAGAAAGCTATAGCACTTGCTACACCAAGTACAATTGGCTGTATAACACTCCAGTTATTCGCAATCAGGTTAATAAGGCTCAATATCGGTTCTGCCGCTCGTATCACAGTGTTTTTTATCATTGTCCATACTTGGCCCCATGTATATGGCATAGACTCAAATCTTTCATTCACTTCGTCAGTCATGTTGAATACTGCGTTCTTGATAACTTCTGCTGTTAACAGACCTTCTGAGGACCATTCTTTTAGTGTCCCTTTTACGCCTTTAACATTTCGCATATAGTCTTCAATATATTGCGCAAGAAGCGGGGCATTCTCAATGATTGACCGAAATTCATCCCCTTGAAGTCTTCCTGACCCCATAGCCTGTGTTAACTGGTGCATTGCCATAGCCTGTTCACGTGAGCTTGTACCACCAATAGTAAATGCTTTGTTAAGGCTTTCTGTGAATTGAACTA
>CBCTFZ010000028.1:0-35277 GCA_965146355.1 uncultured Emergencia sp.
GTTCCATCAGATACTTGCTCCGTTCCATGGATTTCTCACCGATGACGCAGCAGCTGCCCTCTGAAACCACTTCAGCAGCCAGCGCCTTTGCTGCCGGATAGTCCAGGTCGTTTTCCCACAATATCCCCGCAGCAAAAGGAATCCCCTGGCGCTGCAGACGCCTGAAAACCGGCGCCCCGCTGCCGCCTCCGGCAATGACAAATACCCGGGGGCTTCCCTGTACCCGTTCCAGCTCCACGTGGCCGCTGAGCTCATCGTAGCTGCCGGCCGTCATGTTATACAGAGTCGGAATATAGCCGGGCGTAAAGATTTCCTCCGGCGTACCGAACCGGTCTACTTTATCGCCCTTGACGCACAGTATCTTATCGGAAATCCTCTCTGCCAGGTCCAGCTCGTGTAAAGACATGATAACAGACAGAGTCCTGGTCCTGGCCAGATTCTGCAGCACCGACAGAAATTCCAATTTGTATTTAATGTCCAGAAAAGAGGTGGGTTCGTCCAGAAGAATTATCTCCGGCTCCTGACAGATTGCCCTGGCCAGCATCACCCTCTGCTTCTGCCCGTCGCTGATTTTCGTAAAGTCCCGGTCGCGAAGCTCCGATACATGAACCAGCTCCATGGATTCTGCCACAATTCGGTGGTCCTCCTCCGACAGAATCCCAAAACGCCCGGTATACGGATACCGGCCCGTCTCAACTACGTCCTCGCAGGTCATCAGTTCTGTATTCACCCGGCTGGTCAACACCACGGACATTTTCTGTGCCAGTTCCTTGCCTGCCATGGCCCCGATTTCGTTCTCATCCAGAAAAACGGTTCCCCCCACAGGCTCCAGCTGCTTCATGATGCTCTTTAAAATGGTGGTTTTCCCAGCACCGTTGGGGCCGATTAAAGTCAGAATCTCTCCCCGTTTCAGCTGAATTTCAATATCTTTGATTAGCGGAATACCCTGATATCCTACCGTCAGGCCCTTTGTATAAAAGTAAAAGTCTTTCATTGCTATTGCGCCCTTTCTTTCTTCCTGCGAACCATGATATAGATAACTACCGGTGCTCCAAATACGGCCGTCACCGTACTGATGCTCAGTTCAACCGGCGCAAACAGCACTCTGGCCAGCAGGTCGCACAACAGGCAGAATGCGGCGCCTCCCAGAAAGCAGGCCGGAATCATCAGAATTGGCTTGGTGGTCTTGAGAAGTCCTTTGACCAGATGAGGTACGGCGATTCCTACAAAGGAAACAGGCCCTGCAAAGGCCGTTACCGCAGCAGATAGAATACTGGACAGCAGTACCAGCAGGCCGCGAAACAGCTTGATATTCAGCCCCATATTCTGTGCATAGGATTCTCCCATCTGATAAGCGCTGATAGGCTTTGACAGAAGAAATACACAGAGAACCGTAATTGCAATCACCACTGTCATCACCACCACATTATCCCAGTCGATACCGGAAAAGCTTCCTCTCGACCAGTTGTGCAGGTTCACAATATCTGCGTCCTCTGCGAAAGTTACGACGAAATCCGTAATGGCCGAACAGATATACCCAATCATAACGCCGCCGACGATAAGCATGGACATCTGGTTCAGAACCCTGGAAATCAGAAGAACGAAGCCCATGGAAATCATCGCCCCTATAAAAGAAGCGCCAATCATCATCAGAGAACTGATATACGCCACATTACCCGCCATGAATACCATAGTCAGAGCTACTACCAGCTTTGCCCCTGAAGATATCCCGAGAATGAAGGGCCCTGCAATGGGGTTATGAAAGAAGGTCTGCAGTAAATATCCGGATAAAGCCAGGGCGCCGCCCAGAATGGCCGCTGCCAGAGTTCGCGGAAACCGAACTTCCATGACAATATCTCTCCAGCTTTCACTGGAAGCAGTTCCGTTTCCCAGAATGGCAAAAACTTCTTTCAATGGAATATTGATACTGCCGATACAGATATTCAGCAGCAAAAATATCAGCACCAGTACCGTTAATACTATAAAAGCCAGTCCGTACCAGCGATATTTCTCTCTTTTACTTCTATTCATCATCTTTTACTCCAACTTGTACAGATATGTCAGCGCCTGTTCTTCCTCGTTCAGCATGTGATAGATATCGGAAATCATGGTGCCCAGTTCCATAGACGACTGATACAGATTTTGTGTAGTGCAGTATACGTGTCCTTCTTTCACCGCTTTGAAGTTTTTCAGCAGGGAGCTTTCTCCGAGAAAGCCCTCCAAGGAGGTCAATTCCCCTTCAATGGTGCTGTTGTATATCAGATAGTCGGCGTCTTTGGCCGCATCGTAAAAGGACTCCATCTGCATAGTCATAGTAGAGGAAACCATATTATCTTTGTCGCCCAGATTATCGAAGATATATTTTCCTCCGGCCAGCTCAATCATCTTCGGCAGATAGTCGGAAGACTTTCTCACGTTGACGCTGCCGTTGGAAGTAATGTAGAAGAACGCCACAGTCTTGCCTGACGCCCCCTGCACGCTGATTTCTTCAATGGCTTTTATCTGCTCGTCAAAGACCTCTGCGGCTTTATCCTCTTTTCCTGTCAGAACGCCGTAAAGCTTGACCCATTCCATTCTGCCCTGAGGCGTCGTTTCATAGCTGGAATAGTCCACAATAACAGGAATCCCGAATTTTTCCAGCTGTTCTTTAACCTCCGGCGTATGAAAAATCATCGTGTTCTCTATGGCCAGACCGCAGTTTTCAGATAAAATCAATTCGTAGTCCGGCGCCGAATACTTTCCGGCGTAAAGGAGTTCTTTTTTCTCCATGGCCTTCTTAGCCGCTTCAACATACCAACTGTCGGCTTTTAATGCCGAGAACCTCAGAGAATCCACAGCGTCCAAAGCAGCATACATATCCATGACCGCCGAGGCCACCAGATAAGTATTTTTAATGGGCTGCTGCAGAGCCGTCACAGACTCCGGCAAATCAGAAGGCGTTTCTTTCCCTTCCGGAACTACTAGAAACTGGCTGGAATCAGACAGAGAAATCAGGGCATAGCCGCCCTCAAAATAATCCACAGAAAACTCCTCTGCGTAAGACAGTTCCAAACGGTGGTCATAGACCAGCTGGCTGCTGATTTCTTCCGGAGGTATAGATACCGCCGTCCCCTGTTTCATGGTTTCTTGCGCATTTGACTTTTCCGATTCCCCGTCGTTCTGTCCTCCGCAGGCCGTCAAAGAAAAAGCCATAACTGCGGTCAGTAATATCACAATCCATTTTCGTCTCATTTTACTTTTTTCCTTTTTCTGAAAATTAGAATGCCCGCTGCAGCAGCGATAACTACAGCCGCCGCTATAACGATAATTATCAGACTGCTGTTCCCTGTCGGCAGCGAATCAGAGTGGAACAACAGAGTATATTCGATTTCATGGGGTACGCTCATGGCCGTAGTGTCAGCAATCACCGTTATCTCCTCGTCAAATGCAGTGATTGGAATCTCAAAAATGGAATTGCCCTCTTCCTGAATCGGCAGAAATTTTTCTTCTCCTATGAGCATATAATCGTAATTAGGGCTGCTCCATTCAATCTGTGCGTAAGCTTTTCCATCCCGCACAACCAGTATCGCAGGAGAGGCAATAGTCGCTCTTCCGCTTCCCCCGTCAAGGTCCACTTCCACGGTGTAGGTTCCGTCCTTCAAATCTATAGCCACTGCCTGCAGGCTTGAAGTCTCTCCTTCTTCCTTTTCCTTCTTCATGGCTTCTATACGCTTATCTCTGGCCGCCTTTTCCAGCGCCTCATAGTCAGGTAGTTCTACTTTGACAGCTTCCTCAGGCAGGCTCTTTGCCTCAAACAAAATAGAACGGTCATACCACTGTTTTTTATTTTTACTGAAAGCTGCGCAGGCAATGGGAGCATCCAACGCTTCTACCGGTACTGTAAAGGTGTGTTTGCCATCGCTGTCTACCACAAAATCAATGTACTCCGACAGTTCCGCTTTAGCCGCTTCTTTGCCGGTACCCATGAATACTTTCAGATAGCCCTGACCTCCCATGGTCAGGACCGCTTCCATCTGTCCGTCCTTCACGGTCAGTTCCGCCTTTTCAATGTTAAACATGGAAGAGCTGCTTTCTACCGTTATATCATAGACTCCGTCTACAATATCCTCGCCGTAGATGGGACTCATCCCTTCTACACCTACTTCTTCTACAGTGGCCATATCGCCGATTCCCGCTACTTTTTCATAACCTTCGGCTGCAAAACAGACTGAGCCGGTACCAAGTACCATTGTCGCCACCATGACAAGAACCAGAATATATGCCGTTACTTTTTTCATCTTTATCATTTCTCTTTCTTATTTATATTGAATTTGCCTCCGCCGGAAGCGGAGGCAATATGCAAGTCTTTATTATTTTGTCTTTATTATTTTCTTTGGAAACAACATGGTTTCGTTTTCTTATTTCAGAGCGTCTACAGCAGCCTGTGCGTGGTCGACATAAATCTGACGGATAGCTTCTATCTGTCCCAGTCCCTGCATCAGGCATTCAACCTCGTAACCTTCTCCGGTTAAAACGGTCTTCCAGCTGTCTTCTTCGTCTCCGGCCATATCGTTGTTGGCGTGGTCACCACATACAACCATCAAAGGTGACAATACGACTTTCTTATAGCCGCCGTCTTTCATGGCTGCGATTACATCGTCCAGTGTCGGTTCTGCCTCTACAGTTCCGATGAAGTAATTGCTGAAATCTTTTGCAGCCAGCTTTTCCTGTAATTCGGAGTACACTTTGTTGGAATCAGCTTCTGTTCCGTGTCCCATGTACACGATTGCAGTTTCTTCGTCGCTGCTGTCCTTGGTTGCGTCGGTAATCGCTGCGATTACTCTGTCGAAATCGTCATCACTGGTGAGCAGTGGTTCGCCCAGGGAAATCTGGTCAAAGGTGTCCTCATACTCAGCAAGTTCAGCTTTCAAATCGTTGTATTCCAGACCATTCATCAGGTGGGTAGGCTGTACGACAAGATTCTTGATGCCGTCAGCTGCCGCTCTGTCCAGAGCCTCTGTAACATTGTCAATTTCCAGACCGTCTCTGTCTTTCAGCTTATCGATGATAATCTGTGCAGTGTACGCGGTTCTTACTTCATACTGCGGAAATGCTTCCTGAATGGAGTCTTCAATGGCTCCGATTGTGATGTCTCTGCTGTCATTGTAGCTTGTACCAAAGCTTACAACCAGGATTGCGGTATCCTTTGACACCTCAGCTTCACCGCCTGTTTCGGCAGCGTCATCGCTTCCGCAGCCGTAGAAACCTACAGTGAGCAGCATCATCAGAGCCAGCAGTAAAGATATTTTTTTCTTCATGTTCAATTCCTCCTCTTTTCGTTACTGCGTTTTATGTAATAAAAAAAGCGCGACTCAAAGGCACGCTGTAAGAGGACGTATTGATGTATGGTGTATACAAAAACATCAGATGCGACCAATTACTCGTGGCCCGGGATACTTCCCGTTACTTACAGGCAGGTCTCCTGACTTACAGATTCTCACATGAAGTTGCCTTCCCGAATACTCAGTGACATAATAACTTCATACTCCCTGCTTACAGTGACGAGCTCGTACAGGACTTGCACCTGTTTCCCTTTTCACCGGCTCAGACGCGGTTGCATCTGCCGACACCTGCAGTTTTCTAAATTTATTGTACCTTTGTTTTACGCAATTTCATTTTAAGTTTATCATACTTTTTATAGCTTGACAACCCAATAATTATATTAACTGACAGGTTTCCCCTTGGGCTTTTCTTTTTCGTCTAATCACACAATAGAGATAGAAAAAAGCTGTTTTCCAATGGAAAACAGCTCTTGTCGTCGTTTGAAAATTTGTCCCTGGCCGGGACATAGGGCTCCTATTAACGCTTGGAGAACTGGGAAGCTCTTCTCGCTTTCTTGAGTCCGTATTTCTTTCTTTCCTTCATTCTTGGGTCTCTGGTTAAGAATCCGGCAGCCTTCAGCGGCGCTCTGTAAGCTTCCTTGTCTGCCTGGCAGAGAGCTCTGGAAATGCCGTGTCTCAGGGCGCCTGCCTGACCTGTAAATCCGCCGCCGGAAACGGTAGCGATTACGTCAAACTTGCCTTCACAGCCGGCAACTTCAAAAGGCCTCCTAACCTCTCTCTTAACGATTTCCATTCCGAAGTAATCTTCTAAGTCTTTCTTGTTTACAGTGATTTTTCCAGTTCCAGGGATTAATCTAACTCTAGCAACTGAATGTTTTCTTCTACCTGTACCCTGGTATTGTAATTTTGCCATTGTTTATTCCTCCCCTTCCTTAGATTTCCAAAGTTTCCGGCTTCTGTGCAGCGTGTGCATGCTCAGGGCCTGCATAAACTTTTAACTTCTTAAACATCTGTCTGCCCAGCTTTCCGTCAGGAAGCATGCCTTTTACTGCGTGCTTGATGATTTCTTCTGGTTTCTTAGCCTGTAACTTCTCGAAAGACAGTTCTCTCAGTCCACCCGGATATCCGGTGTGTCTCTTGTAGATTTTTTCTTTTCTCTTCTTGCCGGTTACTTCTACCTTCTCTGCGTTGATGACGATAACATAGTCGCCGCAGTCAACGTGAGGTGTATAGATTGGCTTGTTCTTTCCTCTCAGTACAGAAGCAACTTCAGATGCCAGTCTGCCGAGAGTCTTTCCTTCTGCATCGACAACGTACCATTTACGTTCTACTTCTGCAGGTTTTGCAATGTAAGACTTCATTGATATTTCCTTTCTACCTACTAGGATACTGCTTACTTCGTATCGTGTTCGGTGCTGTCTACTGGGATTGCCGTCGGAGACGCCAATCTGGTTCGACATGACTAAAATAATTTTTAGCTTGCAGCGCTGCCGGACTGCGAGAATCCTGCGCATGCAAATTCCACTGTTTAAACACAGCGCACGACTATTATATAGCAAAGTAATTGGGATTGCAACAGTTTTTTGTATTTTGCGATAAAATAATTGACATTTTATTACAAAAATTATCAAATAACCCATAAGTCACCACGTAATAGAGAAAGGAAGAGGAACTGATGGGATATATAGAGATTACAAAAGAAGATATTTCTTTACAGAAGAAACTGCTTTGCCAATGCCAGTCAGCATTGTCCAATCTGCCCAAAGGGCGTCTGGCCCGCAAAAACATCAAAGGAAAATCCTATTACTACCTAGTCGATTCGGAAGGCAGACAAATCTATATCCGCAAGGAAAACAAAAAATTGATTTACAATCTGCGTTACCGCCGCCTCCTGGAAGAGACTATTAAACGAATGTCTGCAAATATTAAGGCCCAGAGCGTACTTTTAAACTGCTATGCGCCTTATGACCCGGTTTCTGTGCAGAAAAGTCTGCCAATGACCTATCGTGATATCAATCTCAAAAGAGATTCCAATGCTCCTGCAGAGCATGTTCCTAAAGGGCAGGCCTACTATCCCGAAGGGTTGATTTATCCAACAAGCTTCGGCATGTATCTGCGTTCCAAGTCGGAAGTGTTGATTGCAGAACTTCTCCATGCATCTAAAATTCCTTTCCAATATGAACCAAATCTGCGCCTGCAATCGGTAGATGGATTTTGGTATAACTGTCATCCTGATTTCCGTATCATTCCCGAAGTCGGTCGAGACATCTATTGGGAGCACGCGGGTATGATGAACAACGCCAGCTATCGGGAAAATCTATACAGAAAAATCACTGATTACCATCACAACAATATTGTCATTCCCACCAACTTGATAATTACCATGGATGGTCCCGACGGAATCATTGATACAGCAGCAATCAACCGCATTATCAATGGGCAGCTTCTGCCTCTCTTCAGAAGTTAACCTAATCTGCGCCCTGAGAAGAAAATATGTATAACTCACTACCGTCTAAGAAAGGCGTCCTTCCTTCAAACTCGCAAAAGTTATACATATTTTCTTTTTATTTTTAGTTTTATGTATCAATTTAAAACGCCCCGCAAAAAACAGTTAACCAATGTCGTCGTATCCTATCCATTTTATGTATAACTTTCGTTTCCTGCAAAACTGCGATTATACATGTTCCCCTAAAACTCTTAATTTGAGGTATAATTTCAGCTGTTTTTTTATACATAAACGTCGTTTTCAAGCCTTTTCAGGATAACCCTTCGCAGCGGGGCCGTATCCCACCATTTCCTTTTACTCAAACAGCGGTGTGGAGAAATATCTTTCGGCTGTATCCGGCAGAATGGTTACCACAGTTTTTCCTTTCCCGAGTTTTCTTGCCAGCTTCAGTGCCGCAGCCACGTTGGTACCGCTGGAAATGCCGCACATCAGACCTTCTTTTGAAGCCAGGTCTTTGGCTGTCTGCAGGGCCTCTTCATCTGTAACGATGTAAATGTCGTCATAAATCTGTTGATTTAAAACCTTAGGAATGATGCCGTCTCCGATGCCCATCTGAATATGGGTGCCCACCGTTCCTCCTGCCAGAATGGCAGCATTTTCCGGTTCTACTGCCCATATCTCAATCTGAGGGTTCTGGGCTTTCAGAGTTTCTCCGATTCCCGTAATGGTTCCGCCGGTTCCGATGCCTGAGCAAAAGCCGTCGATAGGCCCTGCCACCTGTTCTAAAATTTCCAGCCCGGTGTGATGGCGGTGCACCATGGGATTGGCCTCATTTTCAAACTGCTGGGGAACAAAGACCTTCGGATTCTCTGCCGCCATGCGGGCAGCCTTTTCCACGCACATCTCAATACAGTCTCCGATATTGCCCTCGTCGTGGACCAAAATCACCTCCGCGCCGTAATGCTCTACCAGAAAGCGGCGTTCCTGACTCACAGAGTCCGGCATGATAATCACGGTCTTATAGCCTTTCACCGCCCCAACCAGCGCCAGTCCAATTCCCTGATTTCCGCTGGTTGGCTCTACAATTACGGAATCCGGCTGCAGAAGTCCCTCCTGCTCTGCCCTGGAAATCATGTTAAACGCAGTTCTGGTCTTTACAGAACCGCCTACATTGAGACCTTCAAATTTTACCAGAACCCGCGCGCCGTCCGGGTCAGGCAGCTTGTTCAGCTGGATGATAGGCGTATGGCCTATGGCCTCCAGCACATTGTTATAAATCATCATTCTATTCTCCTATCAAATAAAGTCCGTTGTCAAAGTATAACATAAACAACTGTAAATTGCAAAACTGCCTCCGGTTATTTTTTTGACATCCGCCGGCTTCTGTGCTATAGTAGACAGGTACAACAAAATAGGACAGTTCGGAACCATCCTGTCCATAAACAAAACTACGGAACCCAGTCTACGAAAGATAGATTTTTTGAAGTGCACAGGTATCCGGTGCGCTTTTTCTTTTTTTCGGACTGATTCCTGACTTGATAAAAGAAAGGAATTTACATGAACACAACCCATCAGCTACAGCGTTATTCCGTTATTACTGAGAAAAATCCCAGGGAAATTGTTCTGCTCAGAGGCAGAGGCTGCAAGTGGCGCAGATGCCGTTTCTGCGACTACCATCTGGACGCAGACGCCGATGAAAAAAACAATTTCTCTTTGAACGAAAGAGTCCTTGCCATGGTTACCGGCAGATACGGCAAGCTGGAGGTCATCAACTCCGGCAGCTTCTGCGATTTGGATGAGGGGACCATGTCTCTCATCCAAGCACTGTGTCAAAGCAAGGATATCCGGCAGCTTCATTTTGAATGTCACTGGAAAGACAGGGGCCATATCAGCGCTCTCCGAAGCGCTTTCTCCTCCATAGGCGTCGCCGTTAAAGTTAAAATTGGCGTAGAAACCTTTGACCCTCTGTTCAGAGAATCCTATCTGGATAAGGGTATAGATGAGTCCAGTCCGGCGACTATCGCGGAAGACTTTAACGAATGCTGTCTGCTGCAGGGACTTCCCGGTCAAAGCGAAGAATCCATGAAGAAGGACATTGAAACCGGCCTCAAATATTTTGAGCGGGTCTGCGTCAACATCATGTCCAAAAATAGCAGACCCATTCAGCCGGACCCTGAAGTTATCCGCCGATTCCAAAGCCGGGTGCTGCCTATTTACCGTGACAACCCTCGAGTAGATATTCTGATGGAGAATACCGACTTCGGCGTGGGAGGTGAGCATCATGCATAACGAGCTAATCTTAATCGCAAGCCTTGTCTTAACTTACTCCGCAGTAGTTGCTTTTTACAGATTTTTCGGTCGGACCGGCCTCTACATGTGGACCGTCATCGCTACGATTTCAGCCAATATCGAGGTGCTGATTCTGGTAGACGCCTTCGGCATGGAACAGACTCTGGGAAATATTCTCTTTGCTTCAACTTTTCTGGTCACCGATATTCTCAGTGAAACCGAGGGCCGCAAATACGCCGGGAAAGCTGTAAAAATCAGCATATTGGTCAGCATCGTCTTCATCGTGATTTCTCAGTCCTGGTTCTTGTACCAGCCCAACGAAAACGACTGGGCCATGCCTTATATTCAGTCAGTATTTTCCAACACACCCCGTCTGATGCTGGTCAGCATCGGTGTTTACGGCATCGTGCAGGTGTTCGACGTCTTTGCTTATCACTTAATCTGGCAGCACACCAGCAAGATTTTCGGAGACAGCCGCAAGGGGCTTTGGATTCGCAACAACGGCTCTACACTGCTGTCCCAGCTTTTAAACACGGTGCTGTTCACTTTCGGCGCCTTCTCGGCCCTTCACAGCCTGCCCACGCTGCTTAACATCTGCCTGTCCAGCTATGTAATCTACATCTTCACAAGCCTTCTGGACACGCCGGCCGTATATCTGGCGAGAAAACTATCTGAACAGAGAAAAATTCCTGAAGATTAATGTAAAAGGCGGTTATCCCTAAGGAAACCGCCTTTTGCTATTTAATATGTAAATCCATGTGTCTGTCGAAGTGCATATAGATGCAGCGGCGCACCTCTTCGTGGTCGCCGGATTTTACGGCGTCCAGAATGGCCTGATGCTGCCGCACGTTTTCTTTCCGTTCTATAGAGGAATGAATGTGTTCGTATAATACCACCAAAAACAGCTGGTTGAAAAAAGCCGAATACAGCCTCTCCAGCGTCTTGTTTCCTATCACCTTTATCACCGCAGTATCAAAACCGATGGCCAGACGGGCAAATTCCGCCTCGTTCTCCGGTCTCACATCCTCCTGCAGAGCTCTTTGTTTTTCCAGATAGTCTTCGGTCAGGGAAATTAAATCCTCAATTAAGTTCTTTTCCAAACACTGCTCGTAGCATCCCAGCAGAAGAACTCTGGCTGTCTCCTGGACCTCCTCAAAGAGAACCTCGTCTATGGTTACCACCTTGGGACCGGCATTAGGTGTGAATACAATCAGGCCTTCGCTTTCCAGTTGGGAAAGGGCTTCCCTGATGGGAGAATTGCTGACTCCCAGCTCCTGAGAAAGCTCCAGCATATTGATTTTTTCTCCTTGCTTATAGGTCTGGTCAAAGATACGCTCTTTAATAAGCGTGTAAATTTGGTCTTTCATTGTCACTTTTTTTAGAAGGCTCATGTAACCACCTACCTTATCAAAATCCACTCTATCCTAATTATAATCAAATTAGGTACACCTGTCAACAAACAGTGTTTCATGCATAATCCACAAAAAAAGTTGCCGATTTTCAGAAAACCCCTTGACAAATTACCAAAATCGAGTATGATAATGATGTAGCCAATTTATTGTGCACAATGCGCAATGGCTAATGGTTCAACCGAATTTTCCTATAATAATTGATAATTCAAATAAAGTCCTAACCTAATGAGACATTGCCGCGCCCGAAATGCTTCCTGCGCGGCGATGTCTTTTTTTGAAAAAGAAAAGCGGGGCGGTCCCTCCATTGGGAGGAACCGCCCCTTTCTCCATCCATGGCTTACTGCCACGTAATTTTAATTCGTTTTTTATCTTTTTTTCTGGACTTTCTGCCCTTCCTCTTTTCCGGGTTGCCTTTGAGAATCCGTCCGCACAGGCTGGTAAACTTATAGACATATCGGAAAAGACCTTCCGTTGCAATTAAGAACACTACCAAAAGCATCATAGCCTGGGTGGAAATCTCATTAATTCCAAAAAACTCTTTCTGGAATATAAGACAATAGACCATACCCAGAAGCATTACTGCAATCAGCCCTCCGTGAAAGAGATTGGTCGGCTTAGCTACTTTGCCTAAAATCATAAACCCTACCAGTCCTACCAAAATGGTACAGGAGGTAGATATGCAGGTTGCGTCAATGTCGAAGACCTGACCGAAAACAACCAGAGAGCTGACGCTCACAAAGGTAGTCAGACCCGCCGGTGCGGCCATTTTAAACACATTGCCGAAGAACGAGCCCTTTATCTTGTTCCGGTTGGGCTCCAGGGACAGGATAAATGACGGCACGCCGATGGTAAACATACTAATCAGCGTAATCTGGGACGGCTTCAGCGGATAGGACAGCACGTTGATAACAGAAAACAGCGCCAGCAGAAGAGAAAAAATATTCTTCGTCAGGAACAGGCTGGCAGATTTTTCGATATTGTTTACTACCCTGCGTCCCTCGGCCACCACAGACGGCATTTTGGAAAAATCCGAATCCATCAGCACCAGTTGTGCCGCATTGGACGCAGCCTCGCTGCCGGACGCCATAGCGATAGAGCAGTCCGCGTCGCGCAGGGCCAGAATATCGTTGACGCCGTCGCCGGTCATACCGACGGTTTTTCCCTGTTTCTTCAGCGCATGGACAAACATGCGCTTCTGCTCCGGCGTAACACGGCCAAAAACAGTATATCGCTCGATGGCCTCGTAGACAGCCCTCTCGTTGACCAGTTGTCTCGCATCCACATAGCGGTCCGCATTTTCGATACCGGCCTCCATAGCCACATTGGATACGGTGACCGGATTATCGCCGGAGATGACTTTCACCTCTACGCCGTTTTCCGCAAAATAGCGGAAAGTCTCCCTGGCAGATTTTCTAATGGGATTGGTCAGGAACACAAGGCCCAGAAGCTTAACTCTGCCGGTCAGGGGCTGTCCCTGCGGAACATCTTCGGTTCTCGCAAAGGCCAATACCCGGTAGCCCTGCTCGCTGACCCTGTTTATTTCTTCTTCGTAATTGGCAAAGACCTCCCGAAGCACGAACTCCGGCGCGCCAAGTACGTAATTTCCGTCGTTATAGCTGGCGCCGCAGTATTTATATTTGGAAGAGAAAGGGCACACGCTGAGGGTTGCCCGTCCGGAACGGTCCGTAAAATAGTTCTGCATGGCAGCCATGGTGATATTGTCCGCGTTCTGCGCATGAACCAAGTCTCCAATCATTCTGGAAAGCTCGTCGTCTCCCAGGCTGTCTGTAATTCTATGCAGCTGGGAAACCTTCATCTCGTTCTCGGTAATGGTCCCTGTCTTGTCCACGCACAGTACGTTGACCCGTGCCAGAGTCTCAATACACCGCATATTCTGCACCAGCACGTCCTGTCTCGCCAGCCGCATGGCGCTTACTACCATGGCAATACTGGCCGTCATATAGAGACCCTCCGGAATCATGCCCAGCACTGCCGCAACCATAGAAGTCACGCTTTCGCCAAAGGGGTCTTCCAGAATAAAATACTGCTGTATCAGAAGAATCAGGCCTACCGGGATAATAATGATACCCACAGCTTTTACCAGACGGTCCAAGGATTTTATCATCTCCGACTGCTCTCCGTTCTTATCCTTGGTAGCCTCGATGGTCAGCTTGTTGATATAGGAATCCCGACCCACTGCCGTCAGTCTGGCCGCGCAGCTTCCGGAAATGACAAAGCTGCCGGAAAGCAGCCGGGAATCTGCGGTCTTGGTAATCTCGTCCGCCTCTCCTGTAATCAGCGCTTCGTTGACCTGCACGCTGCCGTCTACCACCACAGCGTCGGCTGGTATCTGACTGCCTGCCTCCAGAATCACCACATCGTCCAGGACTAAATCCTCCACAGCCACTGTGGTCTCCTTTCCGTCGCGGAAAACATGGGCCTTTGGCATCTTCAGCAGCTTCAGCTTGTCCAGCGTGTATTTAGACTTGATTTCCTGGGCAATACCAATAATAGTATTGGCGAATACAATCAGCATAAAGCTGAGGTCCTTAAAAGACCCCACCACAATCAGCAGCACCGCCAGCACAGTAAAAATCAGGTTAAAATATGTAAATATATTTCCTTTAAAAATCTCCTTGACGGTTCGGGTAGACGAGTCCACAGCCTCGTTATAAAGGCCCCTCTCCATCCTCTCTTGTGCTTCTCTACTGGTTAATCCGAGCATGCAAACATTCTCCTTTATTTCAATACTCCATCATTGTAACACAAAATTCCCACAGGTAAAACAATCTTCACAAAAACTACAAAAGCGCCGCTCCGGCGCCTTTGCAATCATTTTATTTAATTACCACCTTGTGGAACTTCTTCTTTCCTTTCTGTATCAGCAGTTCTCCATCTCGGAACATATCTGCTGTGACAAACAGCTTCGGATTGGTTACCTTTTCGCCGTTGACCGAAAGTCCGCCCTGTTCGATGGTTCTAAACCCTTCGCCGTTGCTCGGTACCAGGCCAAGTTCCTTAATCAGGGAAACAAGACCCTTGCCCTCGCCTGCGAAAACATCTGCATCCATTTCTGTAGTCGGAATGTTTGCAGCGTCTCCGCCGCCTCCAAAGGCCGCTCTTGCGCCTTCCTGAGCTTTCTTGGCTTCTTCCTCGCCGTGAACCAACTTAGTGACTTCGTATGCCAGGACTTCTTTCGCCTTGTTAATTTCAGCCCCTTCCAAAGCGGAGAGTCTGTTAACCTCCTCCATCGGCAGGAAAGTAAGGAATCTCAGACATTTATTTACATCAGCGTCTCCTACATTTCTCCAGTACTGGTAGAACTCATAAGGGGAAGTTCTCTCAGGGGACAGCCACAGGGCGCCCTTCTGCGTCTTGCCCATTTTCTTTCCTTCGCTGTTGGTGAGCAGGGCAAATACCATACCTTCAACATCGACGCCGCACCATTTTCTTGACAGCTCCTTGCCGGCCAAAATATTGGACCACTGGTCGTTGCCGCCAAACTGCATCTTCAGACCGAAGTCTCTGGCCATAACGGTAAAGTCATAGGCCTGCATCAGCATGTAGTTCAGTTCAAAGAAGGTCAGACCGTCGCCGATTCTCTGCTTGTAACAATCGGCCCGCAGCATATTGTTTACATTGAAATGAGTACCTACTTCTCTGACAAATTCTACATAGTTCAAAGGTCTCAGCCAGTCAGCGTTGTTAATGCTGATAGCCTTGCCCGGAATCGGTTCTCTGTTCTGGTGCCCAGGCGCATATACGCCCTGGTTGCCCTCGTACTTCCATTCGTCATCGAAATCCAGGAACTGATCGAAGAGTCTCTTAAATGCCGCGCAGTTGTCGTCGATGGTTTCCACAGTCATCATCTGGCGCATATCCTGTCTGCCGGACGGGTCTCCTACCATCCCTGTACCGCCGCCGATAAGAACTACCGGCGTATGGCCGTACTTCTGCATGTACATCAGAATAATGACCTGCATAAAGTGTCCGATATGCAGACAGTCGGCAGTAGGGTCAAAACCGATATAAAACTTGATTTTTTCTTTTCCAAGCAGTTCTCTGACCGCTTCCTCGTCGGTTACCTGTTCGATAAAGCCTCTTTCTTTCAGCACATCGTAGACATTATCAAAATTACTTACGTTGTCCGGAATAAAGTTTTTCATAAATCTATCCTCTTTCTTTTGAATTTGCCCTAGAATTATATTTTAATTATTTTGTACCGAATAATCTGTCGCCGGCGTCTCCCAGTCCCGGCAGTATATACGCATTCTCGTTGAGTTTTTCATCCTTGGCCGCAATATAGATATCCACGTCAGGATGGGCATTCTGCAGCACCTCGATACCCTCCGGCGCAGCGATAAGGCACATGAAAGTAATATTCTTTCCGCCTCTCTGCTTGATGAAATCGATGGCCGCAACCGCACTGCCGCCGGTAGCAAGCATAGGGTCTACGACGAAAATCTGCCGGTTCTCAATATCTGTAGGCAGCTTGCAGTAATACTCAACAGGCTCGTGGGTGTTGGGGTCGCGGTAAAGCCCTACATGTCCAACCTTGGCGTTGGGAACCAGGGCCAGCATACCGTCAACAAAGCCCAGCCCGGCTCTGAGAATCGGCACGATGGCGATATCTTCCCCTTTCAGCATGTTCACCCTGGTAGTACACATCGGCGTTTGGATTTCCACTTCCTCAAGGGGCAGATTTCTGGTTGCTTCAAACCCCATCAGCATGGAAATCTCTTTTGCAAGTTCCCTGAAATCCTTGGTATTGGTTTCTGTCTTTCTCATCAGCGCAACCTTGTGCTGAATCAGTGGATGGTCAAATACGTAAACCTTACTCATATTTTTGTCCTCCGTCTATCGCAAATTTATTACATCTCATCCAGCATGTCCGTTCTTCTCTGGTGGCGTCCTCCTTCAAATGGGGTATCCAGCCACATATCAGTAATTTCAACGGCAAGGTCAGGCGCCGTGGTTCTGCCCCCCAGGGCCAGCATATTGGCGTTGTTGTGCTGCCTGGTAAGCCTTGCCATCTCCACGGAAGTACACAGTCCGCATCGGATACCTTTTACCTTATTGGCGGCAATGGATATGCCGATGCCCGTCCCGCAGACAACGATGCCCCGCTCTGCCTTGCCTTCTGCCACAGCCTGTCCACAGGCTTTGCCGTAAACGGGATAATCTACGGACGCTTCGGAATCAGTTCCAAGGTCCGTTACTTCTAATCCCCTTTCAAGCAGATGTTTTTTTATGATTTCTTTTAAAGCGAATCCTCCGTGGTCGCTGGCGATTGCAATCTTCATGGTGTTCCCTCTATTATACTTTCTTAATATTATATCCTGCCGACTTCAGCATTCTGTTCATGACGGAAAAGCCGATTCCCTCTTCCGGCAGCGCCGCCGCAAGAATGACGTCCGCTCCTTCCCGGTCGGCCTGCCGCAGTCTGGCAAAAAACTGGTGGGCTGCGATTCTCTGGTTATCCCTATCAAAGCACAGCACGCAGACCTTCTCACCCGACTGGGTTCGCTTCTCTGCTTCCTCTTTCAGGGCCCGGTCCACAGCCTCCGAATCTCCCTCGAAAAGAAGCATTTGGGCCTTCGGCGCATAGTGCTTATACTTCATGCCCGGCGCCTTAGGCTTAAAATCCCCATCCTTAGAAGAATCCGGCCGCCGGTTCAAGGCAGGGTCCGTGAAAACAGGTTTTTCGAGGACTTTTTCAAAATCCGCTGCAGTGATGATGCCGGGTCGGAGAATCATAGGAATTTCGCCGGTCATATCGATGACCGTAGACTCGATACCTACCTGGCAGTCGGTGCTTTCAATAATAGCGTCCACTCTGCCGTCCAAATCCTCAGCTACGTCTCCTGCTGTAGTAGGACTTGGTCTTCCTGAAAGGTTGGCGCTGGGCGCCGCTATGGGACAGCCTGCCCCGCTGATAAGGGAAAGCGCTACCGGATGGTCCGGCATACGGATACCCACAGTATCAAGACCGCCTGTAGTGGTGTCAGGTATAATCGGCTTTCTCGGCACAATCATCGTCATCGGTCCCGGCCAGAAAGCCTCCATCAGCTTTTCCATATCGTCTGTAATTCCGACAGTCAGCCGCTCAAAATCGTCTTTAGACGATATGTGCACAATCATGGGGTTATCTGATGGTCTGCCCTTGGCTGCATAGACCTTCCCTACCGCCTCAGGGTTCAAAGCGTCGGCCCCAAGGCCGTATACGGTTTCCGTAGGAAAAGCTACCAGACCGCCGCCGGCCAAAATCTCTGCTGCGGCAGCGATATCTTCAGTTGTATCGGTTAATTTTCTGGTTATCATATTAGAAATTTTTCATTTTCTCCGCCTGGTCATGGGTAATCAGAGCGTCGATGATTTCATCTAAATCTCCGTCTAAAATGGAGTCCAGTCTGTACAGGGTCAGACCGATTCTGTGCTCGGAAACACGGCCCTGCTGGAAGTTAAAGGTCCTGATACGTTCGCTTCTGTCGCCGGACCCTACCTGGCTCTTTCTGGCTTCAGAGATTTCCTTGTTCTGCTCCTGCAGTTTCAAATCGTATAGTCTGGCCTTCAGAACCTTGAAAGCCTTTTCTTTATTTTTAATCTGAGATTTTTCGTCCTGACAGGTTACCACAAGGCCAGTAGGCTCATGGGTCAGTCTTACGGCTGAATCGGTGGTGTTTACGCACTGTCCGCCGTTACCTGACGCGCGGTATACGTCTACTCTGACGTCATTGGGATTCAAATCCACTTCTACATCATCAACTTCCGGAAGCACCGCCACAGTCGCGGCGGAAGTGTGTACGCGGCCTGCGGATTCGGTTTCCGGCACACGCTGTACCCTGTGCACGCCGCTTTCGTATTTCAGTCTGGAATAGGCGCCCTTACCCTTGATAAGGACTACGGCTTCTTTTATTCCGCCGATTCCGGTATCATTGATATCCATGACCTCGGTCTTCCATCTGTGTCTCTCCGCGTATCTCATATACATTCTGAGGAGGTCCTGTCCAAATAGAGCTGCCTCGTCGCCGCCGGTACCCGCTCTGATTTCCAGAATTACATTCTTTTCGTCGTTAGGGTCCTTCGGCAGCAGCAGTACCTTCAGCTCCTCCTCGTTCTGCTCAATCTGGTCTTCCAGTTCGTTGATTTCCATCTTTGCCAGGTCGCGCATCTCTTCGTCTGTCTCTGTTTCGACGATATCCTTGGCGTCGCGCAGACCCTCCTTGGCTTTCTTATATTCTTCGTACTTCTTGACAATGGGCTCCATCTCACCCATTTCCTTGATATACTTCTGCCAGGTCGGCTGGTCGTTGATAACCTCCGGGTCAGAAACCTTCAGGGACAATTCCTGATACTTTTCAACAATGAAATCTAACTTGTCAAACATGTATATCTCCTCAATTTAATTTATTCACAAATCTATCTAATCGTATATTATACCACAGGTTTTTTCAATTAACAACGTAGAAAAAAGGCTGTTTTTAAAGAAAACCCACGGCTCTGACGGCACTGCGGGTTTTGCTTTCCTGCCCGCTATACATTTTAAAGATTTTGTCTATATACCTGCGATTTCGTTTATGGTATTCTATATTCATTCATATTTTAAAGGGGTAATCTTTATGTCCTATACGCAAACACAATGGCTGCTGCTGTTTTTTATATACTGTCTGCTGGGATGGCTCTGGGAAACAGCCTATGTTTCTCTCCGCAGGCGCGAGTGGGTCAACCGCGGCTTCCTATACGGGCCGTGGCTTCCCATCTACGGAGGAGGAGCCATCGTCGTTCTCTTCGTCACGCTGCCTGTTGCGGCGAACCTCCCGCTGGTTTTCCTGCTGGGTATGCTCAGCGCCACAGCCCTGGAGTACGTGACCGGCGCCGTTATGGAAAGGCTGTTTCATATGCGGTATTGGGACTACAGCAATCAGCCTCTCAATGTAAACGGGTATATCTGTCTTCCCGTCTCTTTGGCCTGGGGCGGATTTTCTCTGCTGATGGTCGAATTTCTCCACCCGCCCATCGAACGCTTCGTCCTTCGGATTCCTTCATCTGCAGCTGAGGCGGCTGCGCTGCTTCTTGCCGTCCTGTTTACTGTCGACGTCACCTGTTCAGTTCGTTCCGCGCTGGACACAAAAGCCCTTCTTGCCAGACTGGAAGACGGAAAGGAGCTTCTGAAGCAGGCAGACCTTTCTCTCCAGTCAGCCATAGAAAACCTGCTGCCTCAGCACGAGGGCCTTGGCCGCAGATTGGAAGAAATGCAGGAAGCCTTTTCCCGCCGCAGAGAGCTGTTTGAACAGTCCAAGGAAAACAAAAACCGTACCCGCAAAGCCTTTTTGTATGGGATGCTTCGGGAACAGCGCAGCCGCAAGTCCACGCTGCTCACCAGTATGCAAAAATATGCCGACGCTGCCTTAAACGAAATTTCCGGCAGACTGCAGCAAAATACATCTGAACCGGAACTGCAGCGGCTGACCGGTATGCAAAACAGCCTTCAAAGTTTCCGCAGCTTTCTCCATGAGGCTGAACTGAATCTGGCCGCACGAAAAGACGCCGAGTACAGAAAGGCTCTTTCGATTTTACGCCGCAATCCAAGTTCGATGTCTCATAAATACAAAAAAGCCTTTGCAGAGCTGGCTGATTTAAAGAAGCTGCAAAGCCGCAGAAAAGAAAAATAGGATGCCGCAGCCAGAGGCGCGCAAGCCGCAAGCCATAAAGCAAAACCGGCAGAAACGCTGCAGGCTCCTTGCCCCCTCCTCGGAGGCGCCTGTCTAGAAACGTCCCGCCGGATTCCCGCTAGATTCCCAGCTGCCGGTAAAGGGACTCTTTGTAGTCCGGGTCTTCTGTGCATCGCTTTAAATCCTCCAGACGGCCCTTCTCAAGGAGAATCGCCGTCAGCTGAGAAAAGCGGCTCTCTCCGCGCAGTTCTCCTCTTTCCTCATAAATGGCTCTCCAAGTGGCCTGGTCGTGCTCATAGACTTCTTTTCGCCAGTACATCTCCCGTATCCGTTCATCGTCTGTGACCTCTTTGAATACTTTTTCTACCATTTGAAAGGCTTCACCTCCTGCTTCTATGATATCCCGCACATACTCTCTGCGGCGCATATCCCCCGCATACTTCAGGTAGACGGCAAGTTTCTCCACCGGCGTCATTTCCTCTGCCCTCTTTCGGCAGTTCACCTTGCCCAGTTCAATGAAATGAATCTCCAGGCGGTCTGTCAACAGCCTGTTATACCTATTATCCCGCAGCCAAAAAATGTTATGTACCTCAGGAATATCGTCAAAGATTTTTCCATTAATAAAGGATATCACGATACTTTTTTTCATTGTATCATATTTTTCCCCGCCTTCCAACGACGAACCGATAAGTTTTCCCGCGTAATACAGACTCCTCTTCTCGTAATGCTTAAAATCACTCCGCTGCATTTCGATATCGATAATTTCACCGGTACTGGCGGTGGCTTTGATATCCAGAGTTGTCTCTTTCCCCTCCATAACCTCTTTGTAGTTGATAGGATTTAGAAGGATAATCTCTGTAATAGGGTCCCTTCCCCGGTTCAGTACAATATTGAGTACGGCCATCAGGGCATTTCTGCTGTCCTCCGTATCCTGACTGAATACATAGTGAAATACCCAGTCATCATATAGATGAAAAGACAAAGGCCTTCTCTGCTCCCATAAAGTTGTATCTCTCCCCATAACTGCCTCCCTGCAAATTTAAATAGAATATAATACTTTTTATGGGAGTATAATCCATTTTTTAGCGTGTAACAAGAAACATGTAACATTTTGATATAATTTTGTAACTTTTTGGTATTTTTTTGTACCGGTAAGGAATCTGCCTCTTTTTGCCCAAAAGAAAAACCGGAGATTTCTCTCCGGCTTCGGTTCTTCTGATTATGATTACAGGTTGTACTTGTTCTTGAACTTTTCAACACGTCCACCACGGTTGATGAACTTCTGCTGTCCTGTAAAGAACGGATGACATGCTGAGCAAACGTCAAGTCTCAGTTCTTCTTTTGTTGATCTGGTAACAAAAGAATTTCCACATGCGCAAGTTACTTTACATTCCTTATAATCAGGATGGATTCCTTCCTTCATGCTTTTACCTCTTTCCTGCTCAGGTTCACACCCGTGCATAATTTTTGCTGCATCTAATACAGCTTTTATAATATATCACACTTACCCGCAAGAAACAAGTGTTTTTTTGTGGATTTTTCTGCCAGATTTTATTTGACGTACCATGCATAGACGAGACCTGTGTATCTCTCAACTTCCTTGTCCAGCTCTCCTTCAATCTCCTCTGCCCACGCAGTGAGCCTCATATAATCAGCTTCCTCCTCTATATTGCGGCTTATATCGAGGCAATAATTAAATACTTCACCGGCAAAAACCGTCAGATTATCCGGTACGACAGCAAGGGAATCACCATGAAAAACAACAATAAAATCAGCATTGGAAAAAGCTACAGAGAAGCTTTCTTGGATTGTCAGCTTTCTGAATTGGAGGAGATAAAGCCGTGAGAATACTTTACTACCTTGCCTATATTGCCGGAAGCGGTGTTTTTACCCTGCTGACCTGGAAGTTCTTCAGGTCCGTATTTGCAAAACCAAAGGTACAGAAGGACACAGAGCTGCTCTGTTTTTCTCTATACTTCACACTGACAATCTGTTTACAGCAGTTTACAGTCCATATGGAACTTCGCCTTGTCGGCAATCTCTTATTATTGGGGCTGCTCACTGCGCTCTATGAGGCTTATTGGACAAAGAAAGTCTTCTCCGCCCTTTCCTTATTTCTGTTCACCACCTTCATACACTACGGGCTAATCTTCATTTCAGGCAGAGGACATCTTCTTTTGTTCCATCCGGAAAGCTTTAATTCCATCATTGGAATCACACTGGAATGCTTCTTCTTCTACCTGTTTTTTGCCCTCTTCGCTTTTATCGAAAATTACCTGTACAGCAATACTGCCGCCATAATCAGCTGGGCAGCGGCATTTTTGATTCCCCTGTGCGCCGCGCTTCTTTTATGCGTCTATCTGGTTCTGGTGCAGAAAGAAGGCGCCTTCGACCCTTTGCTTTCCTTCAGCCTCCTGGTTCTTGTTTCGGTCAATCTTTTGGCATTATGTGCTTACTGGTTCAGGGCTCTGAAGACCAAGGTGGAACTAATCTCTTATCAGAACAAATATTACAAGAATCAGCTGGATACCATTGAAGCCGCAGAGGCCGCATTCAAAAGTCTCCGTCACGATTTGAAAAATCACCTGGTGATACTGTCCAATCTGCTGAAGGAAGAAAGCCCGGACCGTGCAAGAGAATACCTATCTACCATGTGCGAGCAGTTTGATTCCTCCAAAGGGCTGTCCAATACCGGAAACAGCAGCATCGACAGCCTGATAAACTACAAGCTGCGCAGCCTGGCTACCCACAACATCAGCCTGAGCTATCGGGCCGAAATCCCTTCAAAGCTGCAGATTGATTCCTTCGACCTGACGGTCATCCTTGGAAATCTCCTGGACAACGCTCTGGAGGCATTGGAACGGCTGCCTGCTTCCGAAGATAAAAAGCTGCAGCTCTTTTTGAAGTATGACCGGGGCAGGCTGCTGATTACAGTGGCAAACACCTATGACGGCGTAGTGGCTTCCTCCCATACAGGGCTCCTTACCAGAAAGAAAAAACCTCTCTTTCACGGCATCGGTCTGAAAAACGTCCGCGCTGCAGCGGACAAATACCAGGGCCATCTAAAAATTTCCCATGGGCAGAAACTTTTCACCGTTCACGTGATACTTTACGAGGTGTAAGTCTAATCTTTCTCCATCTGCGAGTCAAAACGCATTTTACTAAAATACACTGGCATAGGTCCAGCCAGTAGTGGTATAATCGTTTTAGAAAACAAAAGGAGATTACCCCATGGCAACAATACAGCAATTTATGAACAAATTCAAAGAAACCGCAGCTTCCGGCGTAAAGCGTGAAATCACAGGCAGAAACGCTTTGGCCAGGGATTTGTTTGAGTTTCTGTTCAAGCGGACCAGAATGGATTACCAGCTGCTGATTCTGTGTACTGAAAAAGGACTGATACTGGACGTTTTTCCCCCTGAGCTTTCGGAGAGCTGCGCAGGCTGTTCCATCGACATCTCCTTCTTTACGCCTTATCAGGACATCCTGTCCTTTAACGACAATTCCAGGGAATTTACGATTATTTTCTCCGCGCCTGAAGATACGGCGCCCCTGGTCAATCAGCTGCACACCAATCTGAAGATGCTGCTTTCCATTACCGATACAAACCATAGGCGCCAGCAGTATCTGCTGGACTGTTTCGATGCCGTGGACAACGCCATCTGTATCTATGACAAAGACGCGTCTCTGCTCTACGGCAACAAGCGTTATCTGGATATCATGCAGATACACGACAGAGATTCCGCAGTAGGTATGAATATACTGGACATCACCAAGCAGTCGGGCATCAAGATTCAGGCTACCAAAAACGGATCCAGCAACCTGAAAATGCTGGACGTGCTGAAGAACGGAAACAAGCTGCTGGACTGGGAGGTCATGGTAGAATCCCAGTCTATATCCAACAAAGCCCAATTCGTCTCCAACAACATGTACCCAATCAAAAATAAAAGCGGCGGCGTTGAGGGCATCATCGAGGTATCTTCCTCCCATCAGGTCAGCCTGAAAAAAATGACCCGGATTATGGGACTGACCGCAGAGTATACCTTTGATTCCATCATCGGAAAAAGCCCGGCTATCACCCAGGTCATCTCTCAGGCAAAGGAATATGCCCGCAGCCCGTACAACCTTTTGATTGTCGGCGAGAGCGGCGTGGGCAAAGAGCTGTTCGCCCAGGCAATCCACAATTACAGCGACAGGAAATACGAGCCTTTCGTTGCCCTGAACTGCGCCAACTTTCCCGAGAACCTAATCGAAAGCGAGCTGTTCGGTTATGTGGGCGGCGCGTTTACCGGCGCGTCAAAGAACGGGCAAATCGGTAAGTTTGAGCTAGCCGACGGCGGCACCCTGTTTCTGGACGAAGTGGGTGAACTTCCTCTCCATTTCCAGTCCAAGCTCCTTCGGGTTCTGGAAACTCACAAAATTACCCGAATCGGCAGTTCCTCCGAAACACCGGTCAACGTAAGAGTCCTTGCCGCCACCAACCGCGACCTGGAGGAAATGGTGGAAGAGGGCCTGTTCCGAAAAGATCTCTATTATCGTGTGCAGGTACTTGGTATCGAAATTCCGCCGCTGCGGCAGCGGCCTCAGGATCTGCTTCTGTTAAGCGACGCTTTTTTCCGCCAGGCAGCGGAGATGAACGGAGAGCCAAAGAAAAGTCTGGATTCCGACGCGCAGAGAGCTTTAATGGCCTACGACTGGCCGGGCAACGTCCGTGAGCTGCGAAACGTGATACACAGAATCACCCTGCTGGCCAAAACGGATATGGCTACCCCTGAGATACTGGAGGCGGCCATACACTCCAAAAGATACGCGCTGAAATCAGCTTCTGCCGACGCAACCCCGGAAGACAGGCTGAACAAATGCGTATCCGACGTGGAAAACGCATATGTGCAGCTGCTGAAAACCGCCCTGGACCTCTCCGGCGGAAACAAAAAACAAGCGGCAGAAAGCATCGGCGTTTCCCGCCGTACCTTCTACCGCATGCTCGAGAAGTATAAACTTTAAGCTTTACGTTTCATCATATTCACCACGAGTCCGCAGAAGATGATAAAACCAGCGATACCTTCTATCGGATAGATGATATTTACCAGTCTGCTGAACGGAACCAGTGCGCCTACAACAATACCGATGGTGCAGACAGCCGCAACGATAATCCTCTGCTTAGCGCTTCTGTCTGGTGCAAATCTTCTTCCTACGACCCACAGGAATCCTGTAGCCGTAGTAAGGATTGCTATGACGAGCACTATCATGTATGGCAGTGCCACCGACGGCAGAATATTTGTGATTGCTGACAGCATCGGAACTTCCGTTCCATTTGCCGCGATATAATCCAGATTCTTCAAAAGCGTGATTATAACCAAAAACAATCCCAGCGTATATAAGAAAGATGACAGAATGCCTCCTGCAATGGCTTCTTCTTTGGACTTCACTTTCTGTGAAATTGCTACCAAAAAAGGAAACGCCGGGAGCAATACCGCTGAACCGTAAAAAATACCGGCTACAACAGGATGTTTGATTCCTAAAATGCTAATCTGCAAAAATTTACCTTCTTCTACATACTGCAGAATATTCTTCTGTGAATCTGCAACTGAACCATCTGACATAAATACCGCATAAATACCCACAGCTGCGATGAAAACGATAATCAGGATTCCTGCATAGCCCAGGAAGTTTGTCAGTTTCTCAAGTCCCAGCCATACGATAAGAAGGCTTATCAGGCCGAGTCCGACAGATCCCGCATATGTTGGAATGCCAAAATACTGATTCAGGGTTGCACCGCAGCCGGCAAACATCGCCAAGCTGACACAGGAAATGATGATAAAGCTGGCTACATCCAAAGCCTTTCCCAGCCCTTTTCCAAAATAAAATTCGTATGCATCGCTTGGATTTTCAAAGGTTTCAACTCTGGCCAAATTCATCGTCGCCGCACAAGACAAAGCAATAAAGACCAAAATCAGTGCGCTCAAAACAAAAGGCCAGAAGTCTCCCCAAGAGCAGAAATACTGCATTTCATTCTGCCCCGCCGCAAATCCTGATCCAATGCTGTAGGACGCAAAGGCGCCGCTGACAACCAAAACTGTTTTCCAATCAATCGACTTCTTCATTTTTCCTCCTTTTTTCCTTCAAAACTGGCCCCTTTTGAATATCAAGTCTGATTTCAATCCAACTTGTATTATTTTATACAAGTCATCATACATCATATTATAAATAAGAAATAATATTTGTCAAGATAATTCGATATTTTTCAGATATTTTTGCAAAGAAACGGCACGTACACCTCCGGAGGAAACAAAAAACAAGCGGCAGAAAGCATCGGCGTTTCCCGCCGTGCCTTCTACCGCATGCTCGAGAAGTATAAACTTTAAGCTTTATTCATTATATTCAGGCTTGCAGAAAGTCCCGGATGTTTGTCACGGCCTTTTCCCCAAGGCGTCTGCGGGCATTCCAAGTAAAGCCCGCCACGTGGCCGGACAGAGATATCCGTTCCTGCTCCGCATACCACAATCTTTTTTCTTCGTGGATGGATCCGCTGTCTAAGATGGCGTAATTGCCCCAGGCAATCCACTTCTCAAAGGCCTCCTGGTCAAAGGACGGCCCTACGCCCACATTGATAAAAATCTTGTGATTTCCCATCTGCCGGAAGTCCTCTTCTTCCATAACAATCTGGTTTCTCGGAATACTGGTCAAAACCACGTCGCTGCCGCAAAGCAGCTCCTCTTTCTCCAAATACGGATAGGGACAGCCTGCGATTGGTCTCCGGTTATAATAGGAAACCTCCATGCCGAAAAAGGCCGCAGCATCGGCAACCAGCGTTCCCACAGTTCCCAGACCGATTACGCCCAGCTTCATGTGGCGCAGTTCCCGCTGCTCCTCGTAGAAAGAGATTGGCCCCAGACCCTTTATCATCTGAATCAATTCACTAATCACATACTCCGCAACGCCATAGTCGCCGTAGTGACTGACGCCGGTGACCGCGATGCCCCGCTCTCTGCAGTAGGCAACATCTACGTTGCAGGATGTCTCGCTAAAATATGTACAGCACAGACCGATATACCTCAGTTTCGGGCACTTTGACAGAATCTCTCTGGTCAAAACGGTATTCCACGATACCAGAACTGCGTCGGCATCCTGTATCCGATGCAGAATCGTCTCCTGATTTGCCGGAAAATCCTCGTAATAGACCACCTGCTGCGCCGTCTCCTGCAGCTTGGGAAGTACAAACTCCGCAATACCGGTATTATCCACCATGACAAGCAAATCGAACTTTTTCATCGGACCCTCTCACTTATTTCTCAGCGACTGCAGCGCACTTCTTTACAGCCACTTCCATGGAAGCGATGGTCGGAGTCATGTAGCTGCCGTTTTCCTGCAGAGACCGCAGGGCTTCGATGGTGACGCCGCCAGGGGAGGTCAGTTCTTCGACCACCGCAGTAGGAGAGATGCCTCTCATCTGCAGCACCTTGGCTACGCCCAGCATGTTTTCGATGGTCAGCTCCCGCGCTTGTTCTCTGGTAAAGCCCACGTAGATGCCCGCGTCAATCATAGCTTCCGTGAATTTATATACCCACAGCGGACCGGTGCAGCCGAAAGCCTGGAAATCGTTAAACTTGGATTCCTCCAGATAGAGTACCTTGCCCAGACCCTGAATCAAATCATCGACAAAGGTCTTTTCTTCTTCCGTCAGGTTCTCGTTGACGTGTACGGCAGAATAGCCGTTTCCAGACTGGCTCAGGGTGTTCGGCACAATCCGCACCACTTTTTTATCGCTGCCCAGCTGGTCTGTAATGACTTTGATTTCCACACCGCAAGCGTAAGATAATACGATGGTAGCCGGATTCAAAATCGGCTTCAGCGCCTTGGCCACGCCGGGAACCTGCGGCGGATTTACGCCCACCAGAACCATGGCGGCTTCCTTTATCTCCGCCGACGCGTCGCCTTTTGCCGCAACGCCGTAGGTCTTCGACAAATAGTCACAGCGGGCAGGAATCAGCTCCTGAACAGCGATGTTTTCCGCATCGATGATTCCGTTTCCCAGAAGTCCCCGGATGATGCTTTCCGCCATCTTTCCGCCGCCGTAAAATACGATTTTTTTATCCACTTTTTTCATATCTTCCTCCGTAATTTCTGTTACGCATTTCGCTTCCTGATACATTCCGCCGTGGATAAATGACCATTGAATCCTAGAAATTTAAATCATAGTAATCTATAGACTGTTTGATATGCAGCCGCATAGCCAATTTGGCGCCCTCCGCATCTCCGGCGTTCATCATCTGGGTAATCATGTTGTGACTCATGACCAGCACCTCATGATTTTTCTGAATCACCCGCTCCTCATCGAAGGCTTTCACCGTAGCCGTACTGATGTTCTCGTACAGTCTGATGATAAATTCGTTGTGTGTCGCCACTGCGATGGCGTTGTGAAACTGCTTGTTCATCTCGGAGGTAAATTCTCCCTCCTCCGGCGAACGCTCAATCAGCCTCGCCAGCTCGTTAATCTTCTGCAGCTCCTCCGCCGTCGCTTTGTTGGTGGCAATCGCGGTCATTTCCGGCTCTATGATTAGGCGCACTTCGTACAGATCCTTCAGCTTTACGTGAAGAAAGTTCAGCTCGTTGAATCCATAGTCGCTGCTCAAAGCTTCGTTGTCGACCACATAGGTTCCTTTGCCTCTCTTTCTCTCCAGAACGTTAATCGACGTCAGATACGTAATCGCATCGCGAAGCGTTGTACGGCTTACGCCCAGCTCCTCTGCCAGGACAAATTCATTGGGAAGCTTGTCCCCGGCCTTGTACACCTGTTTCACGGTAATCATTTCAGTAAGCTCTTTGATTGTTTTATCCGTCAGGCTTCGATTTCTTGCCATATTATGACCCTCCAATTATATTACTATTGAAATTATTGCATATTCAGCAGTGATTTTCAAGTCGATTTTAAAGGAGGTCACCATTATTTACCATTTTCTGGCAAACCTTTAGACCTGACGGTTCTAATCTACACTTGTTATTTACTTGTTTCTTTTTCCCTAAAAACTCGCTTTATCTCATCTGGAATCTGCTCCGCGTCCTTCACGCAGTGGATTCCCATGGCGGTCAAATCCTCTGTAACATCTACAGGAATGTTGCCGCCCTCTTCATTTTCATTGAGCAGTCCGCCCATGAAGATTTCCGCGTCGACGCCCAGACGCTCGATTTCCTTCAGCAGCGTCTTGGCGAAGGTCTTGGCGATTCCGTTGTAGGAGCTGACCAGAATCACCCGGCTGTCGGTTTCCAGCGCCATTTCGGCAGCCTCTGCCGGGCTCACGTCTCTTCCGATGTCGTAAATCTTCGCATCTGCCTTTTTCAGGATATTTCCCACGATGACCTTTCCGAATTCGTGAATGTCCGTGGCGCACAGGACCACCTTCAGGCCGTCCAGACTCGCCTTTTCAGGGTCGAAGTTCTGGAAGCATTTCTCCTGAATCTTATCCAGCGTCTGCACCATATCAGTAGGCCAAATAGGTTTTCTGCCGTTGGCATAGGTGTCAGACACCTCTCCTACGCCGAAGGCCCGCTCCAGATATTCAGGTCCCATCTCCTTGCAGGCGAGAATGATTTCCGCCGGATTCTCAATGTCCAGACCCATATCCGAAAGTCCCTGCATCAGGTTGCTGTAGAACTTTTCCGCACCTTCCATGAGAATCTGCTTATCTTCTTCGATTTTATCCCAGTTGATATACGGCTCAATCATTCTGGCATAGCGTTCAATCTCGTTGCTCATGACCTGCGCGTCCAGAATCTCATCTCTGGTCGGTATTCTTGCCGCTTCCGATACAGGAACGGAGCTCATGGCATGTCCTGTCGGATTGTGAATCTGACCAATCATATCGCCGATGATGTAGCCGTTGACCACGGAATTGTTTCTCACGAAGTCTCTGGTATAGTCGGTGGTGTTTCCGTAAATCATGGTACCGCAGGAATCGCCGCCTTTGATTTCGTCCAGAGCCGCCGAGAAGGTGATTCTCAGTATCGGGCTGCTGAACAGGTTGCCGAAGCAGTGTCCCAGCTTGGCATGCATCAAATCTTCAGCCAGATACTTTTCCATCTTCGCCCAGCCCAGTACGGTAGTCAGGTCGTTGAAAGCCGCCGCGAAGCCGTCGTCCAGATTGGAGTGCATCACCATGCCCCGCTCTTTGTTCAGGCCCATGATGCAGACGGCAAGACAGGTGTCCAGTGTCCTCTTGTTCAAATCGTAGTTGAACGGATAGTTGTAGCTGAAATACTGAGAAAAGTTTCCTACGGATGTAGTACCGGCTTTAAAGGCCAGCCTCAGGTTTTCCAGGCTCCGAAGGGAACCAATCATGTTGTCTCCGAAGTGAATCATGAAAGGCGCAGCCTGTCCCAGGGCCACCCATTCCTCTTCGCTGTTGAGCACCAGTCCGGATCCGACCATGGCCTGGTCTCTGTACTCATCGGAGATACCCATGGATGTATCCAGCAGCACGCCCACTCTGTCCAGGGTGCAGCCCCGGGCAGAAAGCTCTTCGTGGAGCCACTTCATGGCGCTGCAGGTCTCTTCTATGGAGTTGTAGCCGATGGCCGCATGTCTGGACAGGCGGTTCTCCTGCTTACACTGCTCCTTAAATTCTCTTTCCGAGGATACGCCCCTCTCCTTGCAGAAGAGGGTCTCACCGTATTCCCAGTCCTTGCTGATTGTCCTGGCCTGCTCTATCATTTCCGCAGCGGAAGGAAAAGCAGTGGTGATAAAATCCTGTTTTGAATATGTTTTCATTCTTCTTCCCTCAATCTATTTTGACGATATTTTCTTTTGCGATATGCAGAGCGCCGGCGGGATTGATGTCAGCGCTCAAGCCGATGGCATACAGAATATAAGATTTGTCCAGATAGAAATCCGCTGTTTCAGGAAGCAGCAGCTCTGCTTCACTCTCTCCGCGCACCGCTTTTCCCAGCACCTCTTTGGGGTCTTTGCTGTGAATGACCGGTCCTCCGGTTCCCACGATGCTGCCGATGCCCCGAAGATCCTTGCCCTCTACAATCTTCGCGATGTTTTTCGCGTAGGCATTGGTAAATCTGCCGCAGTGCCTTCTGGCGCTGATTTCCACGGCGCCCTCGGCAAGGGCCAGGTCTACCTTTCTCTGGCCTTCGCTGTCAGGAACAAAGGTGCCCTCCTCCGCCCGCTTTTCACAGGCAGCCTGAAGCTCCTCCTCGCTCATGTCCAGGACCGCGCCACTGAGGCTTTCGCCCATGGCTTCGGCCAGAGACAGACAGGAAGATCTGACGCCCAGGTCGCCTTCCACGGTTCTCTTGGCAAAGGGCTCAGGAGCCCCCACGTGTTTCGCCCCCGAGGAGGCGACTTCGATATAGGAATATACGTCCGTGGTGGCGCCGCCAACATCAAAGGCCATCAGGTCCCCCAGGCCGTCTTCCGTATCCGTGCCCTGAGAGAGGAGCTTTCCTCCCGCAAGGACCGCCGCCGGCGTCGGCATCAAAACGCTGCCGATGATGTGGAAGGCGGAAGCAAGTCCCTTGGCTCCCACGATTCGTTCCATAAACAGATGTCTGATTACTTCACCTGTAGGCACCGCGTTGAGCTGTCCATAAGCAGGAAACACGTTTTCAGTGACATAGCACTGGATGGAGTTCGTAACTAGTTCCTGTCTAACAAAAGAAGCAATGTCGTGATTGCCTGCATAAACAACATGGGAGGAAATCCTGGCCGCCTTCAACATCCTGGCATTGTATAAAATCCGGTCTGCGTTACCGCCCTCTACGCCGCCGCACAGGAGCAGTATTTCCGGGTTGATGGTTTCTATCTCAGCGATATCTTTTTCCGTCAGATAATTTGCATAGGTCTTTACGATACGCGCGCCGGCGCCCAGGGCTACGTTTTTTCCGGCCAGAAGGCTGAAACGCCGTGTCAGTCCCACGACCACCATCCGCAGACCCCCGGCAGCGCTGCTGCTGGTAACAATCCGCGCCTCCTTTACGCCCTTCTCTCCGACATATTTTTTCGCGTCTTCAAAGCCGGCGAGAAGCGCGATGCTGGCATCGACCCCCACCGTAGTCGGGTGCTTTGTGGTCATGACCAGCTCCCCGTTGTCCAAATCCAGGACACACAGCTTGGTAAATGTGCTTCCGAAGTCCGCGCAAAAGGTATATGCCATAGTGTTCTTCCGCCTCCTGTATCGTCTTCTTAAACCTTGCCCGCAGGCTATTTATCTCTGCCCATGATTCTAATTTCCAGATTTTCCTCCCGGAACCACTCTACAATCTGATCGATATGAGCATCCGGAGGGGTCTCAAATTCAACGGCATCCGCGCCGATATTTCTCGCCTTTGAAACGCCCAGGCAGTGGTACGGCAGTCCGTCCACCTTCTTGAGGCCCAGCCGGTTCATCAGGGCGCAAATCGCCTTTATATCCGCCTCCGTGTCGTTGATATTGTGAATCAGCGGCAGTCTGATAATAATCTTATCGTGGATTTCCGGCGAAGCGCTCAGCTTCTCCAGGTTTTCCAGAATCAGGCGGTTTTCCACACCTGTCAGTTCCAGATGTCTTTCATTATCCATACATTTGATATCAAATAAAATGGTCTTGGCTCCCTGGCACAGCAGGCGCAGCTTTTCGTAATCAGCGTAACCGCAGGTGTCAACGGCGACATCCAGTCCTGCCCGATTGCACTTTTCCAAAAGCCTGTAGGCGTAGTCCGCCTGACTGGTCACTTCGCCGCCGCTGAAGGTGACGCCGCCTCCGGTTTCCTGATAGAAGCCTTTGTCCTTTTTCAGCAAAGCAATCAGCCCGTCGTCATCCTTATGCTCGCCTTCCAGCCGAAGGGCTTCCGTGCAGCAGTTCTCCGCGCATTTTCCGCAGCGCTTACACAGAGCTCTGTCAATCCTGAGGCCATCCTCTTCTGCGTGGATGGCTTTCTCAGGACAGACGGCGACACACTCGCCACAGGCAATGCATTTATTGCCTGTGTATATGAGTGTGGGCCGAAAATCTATTAGCTCCGGATTGTGGCACCATTGGCACCGCAGGGGACAGCCGTTAAAGAAGACTGTCGTCCTGATGCCCGGGCCATCCTCTGTAGAAAATCGCTGTATACCGCCGATCAATTCTCTACATTTCTCGTTCATCGCACTATCCTGTTTTAGCACTCACCGTCGTGAAGCGTACGGGAAATGATGTTGTCCTGTACGTTCTTGTCCAGCTCTGTAAAGTATGCCAGATATCCTGCGACGCGAACCAGCAGATTCTTGTAGTCCTCTGGATGTTTCTGCGCTTCTCTCAGAGTTTCATCGGATACCACGTTAATCTGAATGTGCTCGCCGTAATTGTCGAAGTAGGTCTTAACTACGCCGCCGAGAACTTCCTTGCCCTTTTCGCCGGAGATGGATCTTGGGTCAAATCTGATGTTGAACAGGGTTCCGTCTGTGGTGTAGAACTGGTCAATCTTGGCAACAGACAGTACTGTGGCCGTCGGACCTGTGATATCTCTGCCCATAACCGGGGAAACGTTATCGCCCAGAGGTGCGAATGCCTTTCTTCCGTCAGGCGTTGCTCCAACGCATCTGCCCTGTACGATGTTGTAGGACTGGGATTCGATGTCGAAGCAGAATCTGGCGCCGCGGCTGTCTCTGTACGGCTCAATCATCTTGTTGATATGTCTTACAATCTCGAATCCGATTCTGTCTACGTCGTCTACGTCGTTGCCGTACTTCGGAGCCTTGTTCAGCAGCTTCTGTCTCAGAGCCTCATCCTCAAAGTCATTGTCGCAGGCCGCTAACAAATCCTTAGCGCTGATAGCCTTGTCTTCGAATACGAACTGTCTCACTGCTGCCAGTGCGTCGATGGCATTGGCAAGACCGTCTGCCAGAGCGCCGGAGTAGCTGTACTTGGCGCCGCCCTGCTGCAGCGTAGTGCCTTTGCTGATGCAGTCGTCTACGCACATGGACGCAAACGGCATGTTCTGACGTGTAGCGTGAATGGCGGTTACAGAGTTGTAGGCATTGAGCATCAGGTCGAAGGAGTTGTCAACCTGCTGCAGGAATGCGTCGAAGAAGTCCTCATAGGTCTCAAAATCTTCAAATTTTCCTGTATGCGGTCCGGTCTGCTTGCCTGTCTGCGGATCGAAACCGTCGTGCATTGCAAATTCGATGCACTTCAGCAGGTTTACAGTGCCGACCTGGGCTCTTCCGTCGGTCTTGCCGGCAGCCATAGGCTGTACGCATCCCATAACGCCCCAGGTTCTGGCGTCTTCGATGTTAATTCCATCGCTCTTTGCCAGAACGAGAGGAATACACAGATGGTCGTTGAAGAAGGCCGGTGTTGCCAGGCCCTTCTGAATCATGGAAATCGCCTTGTCAAATACTTCCTCTGACATGTGTCTGTGATATCTCAGGGACATGGTCGGCTGGGATGTCTGAACCTCTTCGTTGGCGTTGAGCAGCAGCATGGTGGCTTCATTGCAGGCGTCCTTTCCGTCTGTGCCGATACCGCCGATAATCATGTTCTGCCAGATTGGATATCCTGCCCAGCTTTCGCTGAAGAAAGCATTTCTCAGCTTCAGAATATCGGTATTCTTGATGAAGAAGCATTCCAGAATGTCCAGGGCTTCTCTCTCTGTGATGTTTCCTTCTTTGAGGTCCTTTACATACAGAGGATTGATTAGACGGTCGAAGCACGCGAAGGAGTTTGCGTGGCCGTTGCTCTCAATCCACAGGGTAATGTGAATGAACCATACGAACTGAATCGCCTGCCAGAAGGTCTGCGGGCTGTTTTCCGGTACCACCAGGCAGTTTTCGCTAATCTGTAGCAGTTCCTTCTTTCTTGTCTCGTCGGTCTCCTTCTCTGCCATTTCTTTGGCCAGTACGGAGAATCTATGGGCGTATTTGATGCAGGCTTTGCAGGAGATGATTACCGCGTTCCAGAAATCCACCTTCTCCTGATCCTCTTTTTTCGCCACCTTCATCTCAGCGATGTTCTTTTCGCACTCTTCGATGGCTCTCTTCAGACCGCCGTCAAAGAGACGGAAGTAGTTTGGCAGGATGTGGCCGGTACTGGTCTCCATGCCGCCGATGGACAGGATGCCGGAATTCATGGCCTCGATGGCTTCAGGCTTGCACACGCCTGCAGTAACCTCAT
>CBCTFZ010000029.1:0-34643 GCA_965146355.1 uncultured Emergencia sp.
CCCTCTCTTTACAATAATTTACCATCTCTTCCGCTGTCCGCATTTTTCTCATACCGGTCTCCGCCTTTCTCTTTGCTAATTCATATTATATCGAACAGCTAATCTATCGGCAACTGCTTTTTACCCGCCAAATTTCTATTACCGTTATTTCGCATTTTCTTCCTATTTTTTTACATCATAACAGTCGATTGTCTTCTTTTGCCCTTGGCACGCCTTGGCTTATTCTCCCGTTTAACCTATAGAAATCGCTCTCAAATTCCATGCAAAACCCTCAGCCGGTGTTCCCTATTCCACTATAAAGAAATTCCTCTAACTTCTCGCTTTTTTAAGTTGTATTGCAGGAAATGACCGGGGAGCGAAAAGAGCTAGTCTCCCGGTCATTTTCAAAAGACTGTGCAGAGAGGAAATGACTGGAACTACTGAGTATCGTATTTTCCGGTCACTGCTTAGGGCATATAATGTCTTTATCCTGCATTTAAAACACGATTTTTACATATAAAAACAATTATATTGTTTTAAATAGGATTGCCGTTTTCCTGTTTTTTCAGAAAACCGGCCCATATTTCTGACCGAGGCGGCCAAGGCTTCCAGTTCTCGGTCACTTTCCAGATTTCCTGTCTAAGAAATATGACCGGTATACGCCCAAAGTTTGATTTCCGGTCAAATCCGCTGCAGCAGGCTGTTTCGCGCATATTTAGAAGCTCTCCGGTCCCAGGTTAGGCTCTCTTCACATTCAGCTCCATGGTGCTGTTATCGCATTTATGGGTGATTTCCTCCACGATGCAGGAAAAATAGGTGCCCTTGCTCAGTTCCAGGCTGATTTTATCCCCTTTTCTAATCCACGGAATGTCCATGGCGGTGACATCGTATTCTTTATGGGGCGCTCCGTTTTCATCTAAAATATATTTGGCCTCGTCTTTCATCTCTGACAGTTTTGTATCTTCATCCTTATGGACCACCTTTGTAAGCGTTCCGTACTTGTTCCTGTTTCCGTCCACCTTTGCCTCAACCTTTGTTTTGCCGTTTTCATCGGTTTTTCCCGTAATCACCACCCTGGTTACAACCCCTTCCAGAGTAGTAGACCGGCTGTAATCCAGCAGGATTCCGTCCTCTCCTCTGCCGATTCGGTAAATTGTCTCGTTGCTGCCTTCTCTGTCTATGCAGACTTTTCCCTTTACGCTCTTGATGGTATACTTTACGCCTTTTTTCTTCTCCACTTCTCCCAGAATATCCGAAGTCAACACGTCGGCCAGTGTGCCGCTGAGCGGCAGTTTCGGATGTGTAATGCTGCTGTAGTTGTACCCAAAATTGACCCCTCTTTTCTTCATCAAAGTCTCGACAATTTCCCTTGTGCTTTTTCCCTTTGAAAAATATTGGACTATCTCCGACTTCATAAAATATATCAAATTATCGTAGCATACCAAGCTCAGCTCTTTATTTTGATTTGCATGAAACTCCGCTTCCCATACATATCCCCTGAAGACCTCTTCCGTTTTTTCCCGGCCTCCTCCTCTGGCATAAATATAGATTCTGCTTTTTACCGGAAACAGCCCGCTTGGATAACCTTTCCCGTCGATATAGTGATTGTACATTTTAACGACAGCTTTTTCCGCCAGCTGCCCTTTGGACTCGGAAAACTGCAGGCTGGTTATCAAGTTGGATTCCGTGCTTTTATCGCTGCTGATTTTTTTCAGCGTAAATTTCTTCCCGTCCGGTCTGATGATGACAACCGAATACATGGGTCTTACATACTTCATATCTCTACTCCCTTTACTTCTTCGGCAGCTTCAGCCGGGTGCCCGGCCAGATTCGGTTTCCGTTATCAGACGAAGAAAAACCTCTCTTCTTTGCTTCTGCCTCAATCACGGTTTTATTCATCGTATAAATCTCTTTCCAGCGGGTCCCTTTTCCCAGATGCTTCGCCGCAATATCCCAAAGGGTATCTCCGGACTTCACCGCATAAACGGCAGTCTCCTTTGCCGGCCGCTTGACGGTATCTTTTGACGAAGTTTTCTTGTTTAGCGCTTCCACAGATACATACCTGTAAGCGGTCCATTCCGCCTGGTATTCCAAATCCCCGAAGCCGCCGCTGTAGGTGGAAGAATAGTCGCTGAGATAACACTTAAACTGAGAAATGTTGGTATCTTCAATGGTCAGAGAAATCAGCTTCCGCTTTTCCTGCCAGCGTTTCAGTACAGCGTCGCACTCCAGCGGGTCTGTCCACTCCCCGGTCAGATAGGACGCCCCTTTTCTGGCTTCACCTGGGAACCTGCCTGTCCAGGAGATTTTTCTCAAGCTATTTCCGGAAGGTCTGGCAAGCTCTCCTCTATCCAGCATGGTATAGTTGGCAAACTGGATGTTTCCGCCGCTGTCTTTTATTTCTGAAGGAAGCCAGCAAAATTCCAGTACTTTGGAACTGTCGTTGACTTCGCAGGCTATGATTCTCACGTTTCTCCCTCCTCTTCCTCTCTGAAACTATTGATTTTTACCGGTATATACCCCTCTTCAGCGGCAATCAAATCGGAAGCCAACATAAAAGCCCGCTCTCCCGGCGGGATTAGCTGGCAGCCGGTCCGAAGCCCCATCAGGATACCCGGTTCCTTATTGTGATTCTGATAAGCGAAGTGAAGCCACTGGGCTACCGCGCTTATCCTGATTAGTTTTTTGCGTATTCCTCCCGGCTGATTTCCACATCGTCTTCCTCGTCGCTCATGCGGCTGATATCCATAATGATGTCAATCATCTCTGCCTTTTCCCCTGCGATGAGGAGGTGATTGATAGTCTCTGCCGGTTTTACTGCGGCAACCTTCTCCATGACCTGTCTGTTGCCCCAGATTTTCTCTCTGTCCTCTTCTGTGGTCGCCAGATAAATAATCCAGGAATGGAACAGGTTGGTGTCCATTTCCCCTCTGACTCTGGGCAGCTTCTTTCCCTGAGGATTTTCGTAATATTTGGATGCTTTCTTGCTTGCCAGCGTGATATCGTCCTCAGACACCGGGTGCAGATGTACCGTAAAGAAAACTCTGCCTTTTCGCTTGATTTCTACCTCCTGTATCATGTCCGGCGTTTTCTGATATTCTGCCGCCGCCAGCAGAGAGGCTACCAGGTCGTATTCCTCTGCCGCTTCAATTTTTTCCGCCGCTTTTGCGGAAACTGCCGAATCACTTATGGGCGTGATATAGGTATCTCTTCTCACTTCTGTGTTGTTTTCCATTTTCATATCTCCTTTACTTGCTTTCAGGTTTCAAAAGGTCCGGCGCTGACAGCCGGACCTTTCTTCTCCGTCTTCCTTGGGTTTGTTACTGCCTGTTCTTAAAATCCTGCCAGCTGGTCAATCCACTTCGGTGCAGAGTTGATTCTGTAGGAGTGATTTCTCTTGATGATTTCTCCCGGCGTCAGGGTCATCAAATCAAATTCTCCGTCAGGAATACAGTCGGCCAGCGTCAGGTTCTGCATGGTCCCGTCAGGTCTTTCCGCATTAGCTCTGAATACAAAGCTGATATTTTTACCGGCCGCTGCCGCCTCAATCAGCGGCGCTACAATCAGGTCGTCTCTGACAACTGCTTCTGTAAAAGTCAGCGTATAGGAAACGTCCGCCGGCACACCAAATTTTTGATAGGAGCCTACCGGCTGGTAGTCCAGGTTGGTATAGTTTGCCTTTACGGAATAAGTGTCAATTTCCAGCAGTTCCTCCGAAACGCCGTCCACTTCAATCAAAAGCTTGCCGTCTTTTCCGGTCATAAGGTTTTTTACAAGTGTTTTCTGGTCTAACATAATTTGTCTCCTTTCTGTTATTATGCTGTCGGCATATTGCTGAATTTATAGTGCAGATAGATTTTTTCCAGAGTGTCGATATCGTCGGCTTCTACAATAAACCACGCACTGTCACTGGTCTTCGGATTGGAAGGGTCCAGTGCGAAAATACCGCCCGGCAGCAGCTTCTTTTCTCCCGCCATATCCTCCAACAGGCTGGTTCCGGCCTGTATCACATCGGCGATGCCGTCGCTGTCGCAGTTGATTTTTCCGATTTTCTTTTCCATCATAACGTCCAATCTGTGCATCAGCTCGTTTCTCACTTTGGTTCTCTTCACTTTCTTCCAGCCCTCATCCTGGTTTTCTCCCGGTTCCGTCAGGGTAGTCACGCCGGAATCAAACCAAACTCTGCCGTCGGCGCTTACGGAAAAGAGAATCAAGCCGGAACTGATTGCCGCCTCGTACTGGCGGTTTGTGAATTTTTCCGCGGTGTCCGCCCCGTCCCTGATTTCCCTGTGGATAATGCTTCTGTTTGCAGGCGTTGCGGCGATAGCTGCTGCCAGGCGGGCAGCCGCCATGATTTCCGGCTCCTCTTCACCTCTCAGATTGATATACGTGTTTCCTATTACCGCAATCTGCTCGTCGTTGAAAGAAGCTGCCCTTTCCATTCGCTCCTCAAAAGATTTTGTCATGTCTGCAGCTAAAACTGCCATAGGAAATTTTCCGTTTTCAACAGCCTGGTCCACATATTCGCGGAGCAGATTCTGCACCCCTTCATCTGTAGTATCCGTACAGATGACGTTATAGTAATACGGTTCCAAAGCATAGAAACCTGCTTCATAGCCTTCCGCTGTCACTACAGGGTCCGCGCCGCCGGTCAGGACTGTTTCAAATTCAGCCAGGGCGCCTTCCTTCCCTGGTTCCATGGTTACATAGGCGCTTTCTTGCATCATTTCCGCAAGTTCCGCAGCCTCAGCCCCTGAAGCTGCAATGTGATAAACCTCCACAGCCTTGTTTCCTACGATAACAGAGCAGATTTTATCTTCTCCGCCCGGCTCTTTCTGAACTTTAATTTTAATAGGAAAATCTCCTTCATATTTCGCAGTGATAACCACGTTTTGTCCCTGGGTCAAAGTTGCCTTTGCACCATTTTCACCCCCTGCCCGATAGACATAAAGCTTGCTGGTTCCTTCCTGAAACATGGCTTCTGCCATATCGGCTCCGGGACAATCTCCGTATACGGCTCTCACATCTTCAGCATATGTAAAGACCTCAGCCGTCCCCAGGGGTCCCCATGACGCTTTCATGACTAAGGCGTTGATTCCGTCAGCCGCTCCCGGATTCGCTGCAGACTCCCTGCCGGAATAACGATAATATACATCCGGTCTGATTTTGTGTTCTCCTTCTCTGTAAATCTGAGCCATTTATTTTACCTCCTTTTTTCTAAAAGACTCTACGGCCTTTGCCGCTTCTTTTTCTGTGTAAAGTGTTTTCCCCGCAGTAATCAATGCCGCTCTGGCAAAAATTCTGTCGGTCCGAAAAATTGTTTCCGCCTGTGCCGTCAGTTCTTCGATGGTATAAACAGGCGGCTTGCTCTTTGTTCTCATTTGCATACTCCCTTCTGTTATCTCATATTGAATCCAGCGTTTTTGAGTTTTTCCACTGAGTCCCTTGCTGCCGGAACGGGGCAGATTGCTTCCACTGTAATCTGTCCGGTTCTGACCGAATCCACCCGAAAGTCCCCGCGGCTGTTTCGCCCGATGAGTATAAAGCTGTCATCTCCCTCCAGCCTGTCAAGGCCAATCAGCGCACTGTCGATTTTCTGCACAATATCGGCCGCACAGCTTGTCTCCTTCGGCGCCAAAATGTGTCCCTGTACGGAAACGGTCCTAAAAGACGCCGTTTTCCAGTCCTTAATCTGCCCGCACGTTCTGATGCGGTCAGTTCGCCAGCAAACTGCAGGCTTCTCCTCCGTAGGCAGAAAAGCGCCCTCTGACATTTCTTCTCCAATCAAGAAAAGTTCTTTTCCCAGTATTTCCGGCAGCTGTGTTTTTGTCCACTGCCGCAAGAGCGCCTCCGGGCTTCCGGTGATAGACGTTGGCTTTGGAAAACTTGTCATTGAAAACACCGTGGTTTCGCCTGCCGCTGCGGGGCCGCCGCATCGAAAATCTGCCATCAGTATCTCTTTAGAAGACGTAAAAATGTATCCGTCCAGGCTTTTGACCAGGGCTTTTTTTACAAAAGGCACGGAAGCTTCCATCTTTTCCTGTCCCTGAGGGCAGATACGTACTGTCAGTGTTCCCGTACCCATTCGGAATGGGTCTCGTCTTCTTTCAAGATAAAGTACCAGACAGCATTTGCCTTCCGTCTCCCACTTTTCATCATCTGCTTCGGGAGCCTGGTCAAAAAACACTGCCCTCTCCCCATCGTAAACTGCCAGGTATTCCTCCAGTTCATCCCGCTCCTGCAGATGTTCCCTGATGATTTGTTCCATTGATTACCTCCTTTCCACAGTACCCATGTTAGCACGTATTCGGGGTACCGATGCACAAACATAAATTTCTCTGATTGTCCGGCTCATACTTGGGAAATCCTCTATGCCGGAAATCCTCTACACCAAATCCAGTTCATCTGCCACCAATTTAATAAAGTCCCCCTGCCAATGCCCCGCTACATTCCTGTGACACGGCACCCGCAGAGCAGCGCCTTCTATGGTGTGGGACTGTTTCCAGTATACTAAATCGATAACCTGGAGACGCTCCTTAGCATTTTCCGGATGAAGCCTTTTGGTTTTTTCTATTGCCTCTGTCACAGCGTCGTATTTTCTCTGCTGCTTTGGCGGCAGATTGTGGATGACGCAGTCCTGGGTCGGGTTTGCAATACGGCTTCCTCTGCCGCCGGCTCCCAAATACGCGGTGACCCGCTGCTCCAGAGGTTTTGCCAGCTGCTTTTTCAGCGCCGGATACTCCTTAATGATTGCTTTTACATAAGACCAGTATGGTTCTTTCGCTTTTCCCATAATATTACCTCCCTTTTGCTTGCATTTTACGAAAGTTTTTCCTGAAAAAAATATATTTTGCAGGTTTTCTTGCATTTTTCGTAAGAACACCATACCACTAAAACTTACGCCAGTCAAGAGTTTTTTACATAAAATGCAAGTTTTTCTTGCGAAAAAGTCTCCCCTATGATATGATAAAGCTGTGAAAGTACAGGAGGTGCTCTATGAGTTTTTCAAATAAGCTGAAAGAAATCCGCAAGGAACAGGGCTACACTCTGCTGGAGCTTGCCAGCAGGGTAGGCGTGTCCGAGGCTACGGTTCAGCGCTGGGAATCCGGCAATATCAAGAATATCAAATACGACCATATTATGAAGCTTTCAGAAGTTCTGGGCATCGGTCCCTCGGTTCTGATGGGCTGGACCAATGAAGATGCGCCCAAGACCATCGCGGCTCATCACGACAGTACCCAGTGGACGGAGGAAGAGCTTAACGAGATTGAAGAGTTTAAGCGCTATGTACTTTCCAAGAGAAAGAAATAGGGTATACAGCAGACAACACAGCAAGAGAGGAAAAACTTTATGGACAAGTATGATGAGCTGCTCAGAGAATACGAAGACAGAGTCAGCATCGAAGAGCATTCTATGGTCCACGAGGGACTTTACTGCGATGATGTAATCTGGATTAATAAGGCGTTGACCGAACAGCGAAAGGCGTGTATACTTGCCGAAGAGTTGGGTCACTATGAAACTTCTGTTGGGGATATTCTCGACACCAATGAGCTGAAAAATGCAAAACAGGAACACGCGGCACGCCTGTGGGCAATGCAGAAGCTGATTCCTCTGGAAGATATCAGGGATGCCTGCAGCCGCGGATACACTGCTCTGTACCGCATGGCGGAATATCTGGATGTTGACGAAGAATTTCTAAGGGACTGCATCGAGTGTTATGAATCCAAATACGGCGATATCTGGCAGGAAGAAAAAGGTGATTTGCAGAAGGATAATATGTAATAGAAGAAAATGAAGTTTCTGGTTTTCCAGGGGCTTAAGGGACTGCTCCCTGAGCGAGCGTTCAACACAGCAAAAGCGGCGGATTTGCCTTCCGCCGCTGACTGAAATCTAAGATTTATGATTCAAAGGTAACCGTAACGATTTTCTTATACAACCGCTTATGATTTTCAAAGACCAGTTCGATTTCGGTCTCTTCCCCACAGTCATATTCCTCTTCACCAAGATTGCTGTAAACGGTGAGCGGATACCAGCCGTCCTGGTTTTTTTCTCCCCACCGAACGTCAACGTATTCGCTGTCATAATACGCAACCATATCATCTTTTGTGCCGGTGGATTTAATGAGAATAACATAAGTCGGCTCAGAAAAGGACAGGTTCAAAATCTTCTGTGATACCTGAATCTGACCGTTAAACTGAATCTTTCCGGATTTTGCGGGACTCAATTTGCTGTTGTTTTTGGATAACTTGGCGATTGCTTTCACCTTGTAGTAATAGGTTTTCTTATTTTTAACGGTTTTGTCATTATAATAAGTCCGGGTGGTAGAAGCAATCTTCTTGTAAGTACCGGCTTTAGATGTGGCACGATATACATAATATTTGACGGCCTTGCTCCGTTTGCCCCATGAAATTTTCAGGTAGTTGGAATTAACCGACTTAACTGTAACCGCAGGCGCCTTGATGGGCGCTGCCTTTGTTTTTGACACGGAGGAGGTGCCGGTGCTGCCTGCGCCTCCTGCGTATGGACAACGTCCTCCCGAATGGAGATGGGCCGGATATCCTCCGCAGTGATAATGGTAAGGTCCTAAGCCGCTGACATTCTTATAGTCGTGATGGCCTCCCTGGCTGTCAGTTCTGCCGCTATGGGCAAAGGATACGCTTGTCCAAGCTACCATAAAGATTAATATGGAACTTAGTAAACAAATTAATTTCTTTTTCATAAAATATTTTTGTCCTTCCTAATTTTTATTTGATATGGCATTTTTATTCTATCATATTGTTTTTTCATAGTCTACAGCGAAAGGAGATTTACTCACAGTTTCCTCACCTGATACATGTCGTTGAGTACTACGGAATTTGCCGGATTATAATCCATAATATTCCAGAACCCCATGCCTGCCAAATCATATTCCTCCACCAGGGCCATCTTTGCGCGGATACTCCGCTCATCCTCATACCATACTACATGCTTGCGGCCCTGGGAATCAAAGTAAGTAAAGAACGGAGCCTGAGAAAGCTGGTCGTAGATAATTTCCGCATTATAATACTGCGCCCTCCAGAATGCCTCTTCACTGGCCAGTTTCTGGGCGCGGGATTCTCCTTTGACAAAGGGCAGCGTCCAATCGTACCCGTAGTTGGGCATGCCCATGAGAATTTTTTCTCTGGGAATCGCGCTGACAGCGTAATCCAAAACCTTGCGCACCTGATTAATAGGCGATACGGCCATGGGAGGGCCGTACGTGTACCCCCACTCATAGGTCATAATCAGCGCATAATCCACGATTGCGCCAATCTGTGCGTAGTCATGGCCCTCATACACACTGCCCTGCTGATTTTCCGAAGTCTTTGGCGCCAGAGCCGCCGTGACATAGTACCCCTGCGGTCCCAGGGTGTTTTTGGCCTGGCGAATCAGTTCCACATAGTCCTGCTTGTTTTCCCCGGGAATAAACTCAAAGTCAAAATCCACGCCTGCAAGGCCTTTCCGCTTGAGAGTCTCCAGGATATTATACACCAGGTTGGACCGGGCCTGCGGGTTCCGCAGCAGGGCCGCGGCAGTTACGTCGTTAAAGGTCCCCGTCTCGTCCAGAGGCGTCAGCACCATCATGGGACGAACCCCTGCCCGCCAAGCCGCTTCCGTCAGCTTTTGGTCCTCCAAATCCACGATGCCGCCTTCCGCCGTGATTCCGTAGCTGAAATTTCCCAAAAAAGTCAAATCCGGCAGCCAGGATTCCAACACCCAATCCTGTATTGCCGGATATGCATAACCGCTAACCACAATAATCTTCATCTCGTCGTCCTCCATATTCTATTACAGAATATGAAACGCCTCTCAATTTAGAACTCTTTCAGAGGTGTAAATACCATTGCCTCCCGGCAGGTTACACCGCAGTAAATCTGCTGGTCCAGCCGTCCGGTTTCCATATAATGGGTCAGCATCTGCTTTGCCGTCAGCGGCATAGGCAGCTTCAGCACTTCCTCCTCCGGCACCCAGGCCAGCCTTCCTTCGCTTGAGGAAAGCCTGGTATCCGATGATGCGGCAAGCTCTGCAAAATAATAATAGTTCTGCCGAATCTCGCCCTTTTTCATCCGCAGAGTCACGTACCGCAGCTTCATCCCGCGAAGGTCCTTTTCCGAAAGGCCTGTCTCTTCGTAAAGTTCCCGTAAAACGCAGGCCCTGGGGTCGTTGAGCTCTTCTTTCTCAAAATGTCCTCCTACACCTACCCAGGAGGGTTCTACCACTTTGGACCCGATGCGGTAAAGCATCAGTATTTTTCCCTGACTGCGTATATATACCGCAGTCATATTGCGCAAATTGACTTCCTTTTTCTCCATTTGCCCGGTCCTCCATTTCTATGATTTCATTTTACCATAATACATAAAATTATGGTATAAATCTTTCTTAGGATTAAAAACTGGAAAAACCGGGCATGCTATGAAAAAAGGAAAAGGAGATTTAAAAATGAAAAAATTATTAGTACTTTTATTGACACTGGCTCTGTCCTTCAGTTTTGTCGCCTGCGGCAACGGCAATGACAATGCTGCTGAAGACAACAACAATAACGCCGCCGTGGAAAACAACAATGACAACACAGACAATTCGGACAACGCTGACAAGGAAATCGCCAAAGATATCGACGCCGTGGCAGATTATCTGGGTCTGAAAAACGGAAAAGAAACCCTTTACCAGGCTATCGGCGCAAAAGCAGGTAAGGAGTACAACGACGGCAAAGTTGAGCTGTATCACTTTGACGATGACTCTGCAGAATACGAAAAGCTGAAAAAGGGCGAAGGCGATTTAAAGATTGCCGCCCATAACGACGGATTCGTCCTGGTGTTCACTGACGATGCGGCAAAGGATGAAGACATGATTAAGAAATTTGAAGCAATCGACTTCAAATAAACCCCCATCTCGTTTATGGAGCTGTCGCACAGCGGACTGATTCGTCAGGCCGGAGCGACAAGCTCCTTTTTTTCTGCAAAACTTGAGAGAAAATTCAAAAACCTATTGAATTTCTAAACGAAATATGTTAAAGTTTGTCTATTAATAAACAAAATTGTAAAACGTTTTAGCAGGAGATGGGATATGGAGTTTAAAGATTTAAGTATTGAGGAACTGTCAGCAGGTTATGTCAGCACAGAGGACAAAAGCGGTTACGTCTGTATTTTCTGCGGAGAAGTATTCGAGGATGGCCTGATTTACCAATCGAGAAACCGAATGGTTACAGCGGAAAGAGCGGTCATAGAGCACGTTTTTGACGCTCACCACGGAGTGTTCCAGGCCCTGATATCCTTGGATAAGCAGATTAGCGGAATCTCCGACACCCAGAAGGAAGTGCTGACCGGCCTTTTTATGGAAAAGGACAACAAAGCCCTGGGCAGAGAAATGGGAATCAGCACAGCTACCGTGCGGACCCACAAATTTAATTTACAGAAAATGAAACGGGAAGCAAGAATCCTGCTGGCTTTGATGGCGCAGATAGAAGACCCGGAAGTCGTAGCCCTGAGAAAACAGCTGGAGGCCTCAAAGCCTGCTGAAGATACCGGACTGAATTCCATTGAAAAGGAGTTCAGCGGCAACAACCTGCACCCGTTTTTTACGCAGTTTAACTTGAAATAGAGGGAGGAAAACATGTTGTATGAAACAAAGCTGGCTGAGCTGAAGCAGCAGGTCAGCAGACTTGAATATATCAAGTACACACTGAACTCCCTGATATACTGGGATAAGATTACCTATATGCCCAAAGACGGTATTCAGTACCGCAGCAAAGTGATGTCTTTCCTTGCGGACGAGCAGTACAAGCTGTTCTCCGGGGAGAACTTTATCAAACTTGTAGATTATTTCGACGGGCACCCCAAAAACGACCGCGTCACAAATGCCATGGTCGGCAGAATCAAGCGAAACTCTCACTACGTAAATCTGGTACCGGAGGAGGAATACGCAGACTACATACAGCTTATTGCGGTGGCGGAGCAAGTCTGGGAGAACGCAAAAGCAAAGGACGACTTTCAGTCCTTCCAGCCTTATCTGGAAAAAATCGTGGCTACTTTTCGGAAATTTGCCGAATACTGGAAATTCGAAGACAACCCTTATGACGCTCTGATGGGGTATTATGAGGAAGACTTAACGGTGAAATTCATCGATGAAACCATCGTACCTGTAAAAAACTTTCTCATAGAAATGATAAACCGCATTAAATCCGAGGGGAGGACGCCTGAAAGAACTTCTATAGATTTTTCCGCCGATGCAGCGTCCCAGCAGCTTCTTTGGCAGAGCGCACTGTCCAAGCTGGGCTTCGATTTCAACAGAGGCCGCATCGACCTGGGCGCGCACCCGACGATTCTCGCAAGTTCTCCCTTTGACGTGCGCATCGTCAACACTTATGACGAAAAGGACCTGAAAGTAGGATTTTCCAATGTTCTTCACTCTGCGGGCAAGGGCATCTATCAGCAGTCCATCGACCCAGCTCTGCTGGGAACCTTCTTGGCAGAAGTACCTTCTTTCGTCATGGAGGAAAGCATCGGCAGACTTTACGAAAATATCTTTGGACGAAGCCGGGGCTTCTGCGACTATTTCATCGAAGATATACAGACTGCCGCGCCGCAGCTGAAGAATCTCACTGCGGAAACCCTTTATGAGAGAATAAATGAACTGAAGCCGTCCCCTGTGCGAATGGAGGCTGATGAGCTGACCTATCTGCTTCACATCATCATTCGCTACGAACTGGAACGGGATTTAATAAGCGGCCTCATTGAAGTAAAAGACCTTCCTCAGCTCTGGTCTCAAAAATATATGGAGTATCTGGGCGTGGAGCCGAAAAACAGCCGCGAGGGCGTTCTGCAGGACATCCACTGGGCCGCAGGCTACATGGGTTATTTCCCCTGCTACTTCGTATCTAACCTTTCAGCGGCACAGCTCAGTGCGGCAATCAGCCAGGATGAGGGAGACCTTGACCGACTGATAGCCAGGGGAGAATTTTCCCGCATCAACGGCTGGCTCAGAGAGCATATCTATCGTCACGGCGCCGTTTACTCCTCAGAAAGCCTGGTGGAACAGGCTACGGGAGAACCACTCAGCGCCAAATACTATATCGACTACTTGCGGAAAAAATATTCCGAAGTATATAAATTAAATTCTTAAGGAGGAATTTTCATGAACAAGCTTTTAAGCAAAATTGGTTTCGGCGAGAAGCTGTCTAAAAATTTCTGGGCAATTCTCATCGTTGCCTTTGGCGGCGCAATTATCTACGGTCTGCCTTACTTCAGATTTGACTACTACGATGTCTATCTGGAAACTTACAACCTGTCCAATACGCAGATGGGCGTTTTCGGAAGCGTGCTGGGCGTATTCGGAATGATTTCTTACTTATTCGGAGGCGTTGTTGCCGACAGATTCTCCACCAGAATGATTCTGACCGTTTCCCTTATCGGTACAGGTCTGGGTGGATTTGTACATCTGCTTCCGCTGAGCTACGGCGCGCTGGTATGCCTGTATGCTTTCTGGGGTGTTTCTTCCCTGTTCGCTTTCTGGCCTGCCTGCGTAAAAGCAGTTCGTATCCTGTCCGGTTCCGGCGACCAGGGAAAAGCCTTTGGTTTCTTTGAAGGCGGCAGAGGCATCGGCGCGGCACTGATGGCTATGGGCGCTGTTGTGGCGTTCAGAGTAGGCCTGGGCCAGATTGACAATCAGGTTCTGGGCATGAAGTACGTCATCATCTACTACTCAATCTTAACAATTTTAATGGGTATCCTGTGTTTCCTGACTGTAAAAGACGGAAAAATGGAAGCAAGCGAAAGAATTTCTTTCAAGGGAATCGGCCAGGTGCTGAAATTACCTGCTGTTTGGATTATCGGTATTGTCACCTTCTGTAACTACGTGCTGACCTTATCTCTGTATTATTTCACACCTTATGCTACCGGTATTATCGGCGCTACAGTTACATTTGCTGCAACACTGGCTGCACTCAAGAGATGGTTCGGTACTGTCAGCAGCGTAGCCGGCGGATTCCTGACAGACAAGATTGGAACCGGCAAAACCATCCTGGTTTCCTTCCTTATTATGGCTGCAGGTATCGTTGGAATTTTGCTGCTGCCGACCCGGGCAAGCAGCATCACCGCATTCACCCTGCTGTTCATGCTGGTTTATATCTTCTATAGCGTAAACTATGCGCAGACTTGGGCCATGATGGACGAAGGTGCTATTCCTGAACAGTATTCCGGTACTGCTGCAGGCGTAATCTCCACGGTAGGATATCTTCCTGAAATCTTTGTTTCCATCCTTGCCGGCATTATGATTGACCAGAATCCAGGCGTAGAGGGTTACAGACGCTACTTCGGTTTCGTTATCGTCATGCTGCTTTTAGGCGCTGTCTTTACTGCCGTATGGATTAACTTCCTGAAGAAAAAGAGAAGTAAAGAACAGTAAGCTGCGGGAAGTGCTGATATGAACAATATGAAACATACAGAATGCATTTTTGAGCGTGTCTACGTGGAAACCCCCGTAGACACCGACGGCGACGGAAAGTATGATTTAATCGCTGTCTATATCAGACGGCCCAAATCCACGCTGGAGGGGGAAAAGGTTCCTGCAATTTACGTTGCAAATCCTTACATGCTGTCCTGTAACGAGGACTGGTATATTCCCCACGATGTAAATCGCCAGGTAAAAGCCTATCCTGCTCAGAACATCACGGAGGAGGAAATTCGCTTTGACTTTGATAAAGAACGCCTGCCGGAGATTACAGAGCACAGGCAGACCAGGGGTTACTCAGAAACCTCTGAAGTTTCCGAGGAGGACACCGAGCTTGAAGGCATTAACGAGGTATACCGGTATTTTAACGACCGTGGTTATGCCTCTGTCTTCAGCGGAGGCCTGGGCACCAAAGGGTCTCAGGGTTTCACGCTGACCGGCTCACGGGAAGAAATCATGGCGTTTAAATCTGTCATTGACTGGCTGAACGGCAGATGCCGGGCTTTTACAAATTTGACAGACAACATTGAAATCAAAGCGGACTGGTGCACCGGCAATGTGGCGATGTCCGCCAAATCCTATCTGGGTACCATGTGTATCGGCGTAGCCTCAACCGGGGTAGAGGGATTGAAGACCATTATTCCGGAAGCAGCGATTGCAAACTGGTACGACTATTACCGCTGCGGCGGTCTCAACCTGCCTGCCATGGGCTGGCAGGGCGACGACTTGGATATTCTGGCAAAATACTGCTTCAGCAGAGCCAAGGACCCTGATGACTACGCAAAGGTAAAAGACGATTACGACAGAGCGCTCCAGAAGCTGGTCGAAGGTGAAGACCGGGACAGCGGCAATTACAATCTGTTCTGGGATGAAAGAAACTATCTGAATCTGGTATCCAGAATCAAAGCCTCTGTTTTCATCATACACGGTATCAACGATTGGAATGTAAAGACCAACCAGTGTCTGCCTTTCTTTAAGGCGCTGGAAGCTCACAACATCCCGAGAAAGATGATGCTGCACCAGGGTGAACACGTGTATATCTACAAACTGAAAGACTCCGGTACGCTGGAAATTATGTCCAGATGGCTGGACCACTATCTGAAAGGTGTGGATAACGGCATCGAAAAGGAGCCCAAGGTACTGGTAGAAAGCAATACAGACCAGTCCAGATGGATGGCCTCGGAAACCTGGCCGCCAAAAGAAAGCTCTGTTCTGTTTCCTATTGAGGAAACCGGAGACAGAGTGATGATAGACAATCTCAGCGCCACGGTTTACGACAAAAAAGAAGACAATCTTCCTCAATGGCTGTCTCAGCTGGTACTTTCTGAGGAAGAATCTTATCAGAACCGACTGAAATTTATCTGGGAACCGGACTTCAAAGAGGAAGAGCTTCGCTTTTCCGGAACAGCCAGGGTATCCTACCGCGCGGCCATTGACCGCCCTACCGCCATTCTCAGCGCTATGTTAGTGGATTTAGGCGAAGACAGGCGAATTACCGCAGAAGAAGTTGCGGAGGCTGACGGCCAGTATTCCTTCGGCTATGAAAAGGAGCCTTCGCCGTTTAAGGTTATTACCCGGGGCTGGCTTAACGCCCAGAACAGAACCTGCCTGTGGAGTAAAGAAGCCATTACACCGGGTGTATTCTATGACTATACCATCGACCTGGTTCCGACCGATTACACCATCAAGAAAGGTCATAAGCTGGCGCTGATTCTCTACGGCATTGACGCAGAGGAAACCCAGCGGCCGGACACCGTGACTGAAATTACAATTAAGACAGACTCTATCAGAGCGGAAATCCCTCTGCAGGTCTGATGAAACGCAAAAGCATATAAAGGGGGGCTGTTCTGACAGTCCCCTTTTTATAAATGGAAAATGAAATTTAGCCTAAATAACTAAAAAAACAAAAAACATGTATAACTTTTTTCTTGCTCCCAGGTGATAGTTATACATGTTTTATTATTTTTACCGCTTCTGCCGTCATCTGATTAGGTTCGAGTTATACATACTTTCATCAAAGCCTGAGAGTCATGTATAATTTCAATGATTTTTTTATACATAAATCTCCGGGTTACAGGCAAAAAGGTTAACTCTTTCCTGTCCCTTACCTTCTTCCCTATCAATTCATAAAGTAAACAAGGGGCTGCCTGCATTAGCGGTTATTCTTTAATAACGCGGCTGCCCCTTTTGCTTGTTTTTAATTGAATTTTAAAATTTTTTGACTGAATTTGACTAAAAATGATTGACTTTGATTGAGTGTGTGCTATACTGTAGTCAATAGGAGGGAAAGAAATGCTACAGAGTGAAAGACATCGGAAGATACTGCATCAGCTGAAGATGAAACAGGCGGTTAAGGTAAAGGACCTGGCGGCAGAGCTCAGTATCAGCGAATCCACCATACGCCGGGATATTAACGAGCTGGACCAGATGGGAAAGCTGAAGAAGGTCTTTGGCGGTGCCGTATCCGTCAGCAGAGATTTGCCCTTTGGGGAAACCGACGTAGCCTCCCGAACCCTGATTAACGTGGAGGAAAAGGACGCCATCGCAAGATACGCGTCATCTCTCATTGAAGAGAACGATTTCGTATTTCTCGACGCGGGAACTACCACGGAAAAAATGATCGACTATCTGGAAAGAAAAAACGTCACTTATGTGACCAACGGCATCACCCACGCCAAGAAACTGATACAGAGAGGCTTCGCTGTATATATCATCGGCGGGCTGCTTCGTCCTTCTACGGAAGCCGCGGTGGGTACGGCGGCGGTGGACGCCATCGGACAGTATAATTTTTCAAAATGCTTTATGGGAACCAACGGTATCGACCTGGAAAGAGGCTTTACTACACCGGACATCAGCGAAGCTGCGGTAAAGACAGCGGTCATAAAGCAGTCCGCAGATTCCTATGTGCTGGCGGACCACACCAAATTCGGGCGTATTTCTTCTGTAACCTTTGCGTCTCTCGATGATGCCTGTATCATCACAGACCTGATAGAGCATCCTATCTATCAGCAGCATACCGTTGTTCGGGAGGTGAAATAATTGGTTTATACATTGACCTTCAGTCCTGCAGTGGATTATGTCGTGCACATGAATCGTCTAAACCTTGGAGAAACCAACCGGTCTTTAAAAGAAGCCTATTTCTTCGGGGGAAAAGGAATCAACGTGTCCTCAATTTTGACCCAGCTGGGGGTACCCAATAGGGCCCTGGGATTTGTAGCCGGGTTTACAGGTGAAGCCCTTGAACAGGGACTGAAAGAAGAAGGCCTTTCTACAGATTTTATTCATCTGGACGAAGGCATCACTCGAATTAATATAAAAATTAAGATGGAAAAGGAAACGGAAATCAACACCCAGGGTGCGGCCATCGCCCCCTGCAAGCTGGAAGCCCTGCTGGAGAAGCTTTCGGGCCTGCAAAGAGGAGATTTCTTGATTATTTCCGGAAACATCCCAAATACCCTTCCTGACGACACCTACGAAATTATTCTTCGGAACCTGGATGGAAAAGATGTCAGATATGTGGTGGACGCCACGGGAGATTTGCTGAAAAACGTGCTGAAATACAAACCTTTCTTTGTCAAGCCCAATAAAGCTGAACTGGAAGCGTTGACTGACCGGCATATCCAAGGGTTGGCAGATTTGCGCGAGGCGGCAGGCCAGCTGCAGGCGCTGGGCGCCCGCAACGTACTGGTTTCCCTGGGCGCGGATGGCGCTTATCTGCTGTGTGAGGACGGCGCCAGTTATAAAATGCCGGCAATCCTGCAAAAAGCCAAGAACACCGTCGGCGCAGGAGACTCCATGGTAGCCGGTTTTCTGGCAGGCTATCTGAAAACCGGAGATTATGAACACGCCCTGAAGCTTGGGATTGCGGCAGGTTCTGCAACTGCTTGTTCAGAAGGATTGGCCAATAGAGAGAAAATCATGGAATTTTACGAAAAATGTTGTTAGGGGAAAGGAGATAGTTCTCATGAGAACCTCAGATTTGCTAAAAAAAGAAGCTATTATCACCGGCACACACGCTGCCTCCAGAGAGGAGGCCATCGACCTGCTCATCAGCCTTCACGAAAAGGCAGGCAACCTGGCCGACAAAAAGAGATATAAGGAGTGTATTCTAGCCAGAGAAGCAGAAGGCACCACGGCCATCGGGGAAGGCATCGCCATTCCCCACGCAAAGACCGACGCCGTAAAACAGGCCGGCCTTGCGGCCATTACTCTGCCGGAAGGGGTAGACTATCAGGCGCCTGACGGGAATCCTTCCAATTTAATCTTCATGATTGCGGCTCCCGAAGACGGAGACCTTCACCTGGAGGTGCTGTCCAGACTCATGACCCTGCTGATGGATTTAGATTTGCGTCAGGAGCTGCTGCAGGCCGATACGCCTGAGGCTTTTCTTTCGGCCATCGACGCAAAGGAAAGAGAGCGTTATCCGCAGGAGTGCGGCTGCCAGCAGACCTCAGATGAGACCTCTGACAAAGAGGAATCTTCCAAACCGGAGGGATACCGCATTCTGGCAGTTACGGCCTGCCCTACAGGTATCGCACATACCTATATGGCCGCAGAAGCCCTTGAGAAAAAAGCCCGGGAAATGGGCATCAACCTGAAAGCGGAGACCAACGGCTCCGGCGGTGCGAAAAACGTGCTGACGCCGGAAGAAATCGAAGCTGCAGAGGGCATTATCATAGCGGCGGATAAGAACGTGGAGATGGTGCGCTTTGACGGAAAACCTGTGTACAAAACCAATGTTTCCGCCGGTATCAACAAACCGGAGGAGTTAATCAATATGATTCTGGAGGGGAAAGCTCCTGTCTACCACTACGATGGAGAAAAGACCACCGACGCAGGCTCTGTGGCAAAAGAGGGCGTCGGCCATCAGATTTACAAGCACCTGATGAACGGCGTATCCTATATGCTTCCGTTCGTCATCGGCGGCGGCATTATGATTGCTTTGGCTTTCCTCATCGACACCCTGGCCGGCGCGCCGAGAGACGACAACTTCGGCACGTATACGGCGGCCGCCGCTTTCTTCAAAACCATCGGCGGCGTGGCATTTAACTTTATGATGCCGGTACTGGCCGGATACATCGCCAGAAGTATTGCTGACAGACCGGGCCTGGCGGTAGGTTTTGTGGGCGGTTCCATCGCCACATTGGGCTGTACCTTTGCCAACGTCGGCGGAGACCCTTCGGCGGTTTCCGGATTCATCGGCGCCCTTATCGCCGGCTTCGTAGGCGGCTTCATCGTGCTGGGACTGAAAAAGCTGTTCAGCTTCCTGCCGGAAAGTCTGGAAAGCATGATGCCGGTGCTGATTCTGCCGCTGCTGGGCATTACCCTGATGGGCGCGTTTATGTGTCTGATTAACCCGGTAGTAGGTACTATCAACCTGGCGATTTCAAACGGTCTGGAATCCATGGGAAGCACCAGCCAGATTCTCCTCGGCTGTCTTCTTGCAGGCATGATGGCCATCGACATGGGTGGCCCTTTCAACAAAGCGGCCTATGTCTTTGGTACAGCCGCCATTGCCTCCGGCGGCTTCAACATCATGGCTGCCGTTATGATTGGCGGTATGGTGCCGCCAATCGCCATTGCACTTGCGACAACTTTCTTTAAACATAAATTTACTGCTGAAGAACGCAAAGCCGGTATGGTAAACTATATCATGGGACTTTGTTTCATCACAGAAGGCGCCATTCCTTTTGCGGCATCGGACCCGTTCCGCGTCATTCCGGCGTGCGTAGCCGGTTCTGCCGTGGCCGGCGGTATTTCCATGGCCCTGGGCTGCACGCTGCGGGCGCCTCACGGAGGTATCTTCGTATTTCTGGTAGCCGGCAATGTAGCGGGTTATCTTGCGGCGTTAGTCATCGGTTCCCTGGTAGGTATGCTGCTTCTGGGAATCTTGAAGAAGAATAAATAATCTGTAAGGGGAGGAAACTATCATGGTATCGAAAGAAGTAAAAATCAGCAATGCACAGGGACTCCACATGAGACCTGCCACCACCTTTTCCGCAGCTATGGCCAAGCGTCAGTGCAGCGTAACCCTGGAGACAGGCGGACGCAGCGTCAACGGAAAAAGCGTCATGGCGCTGGTAGCTGCCTGCATCAAATGCGGCGCAGAAGTGAAAGTCATTTGTGACGGTTCAGACGAAGCCGCTGCTTTAGAAGAGGCCGTATCCATGATTGAGTCTGGATTCGGCGAAGCGTAATGCGAGGTGAAAACCATGTTAAAAGGCATCCCTGTTTCACAGGGCATCGGTATAGGAAAAGCTTTTACCGCAAAGGCGGCGGAGCTTGCGTGGACTTCCCATCCGGTTTCCGATTCGGAGGCTGAAATCAAACGGCTCCATCAGGCGCTGGAAGCCTTTCATGAGAGAACGGAAGCTTTGATTAAGGCTGCGGAAGCCGCGGCTGCAGAAACAGCAGGAGCCGAAGCCGAAAACGGCGGAGCGACGGATACCAGCCATGCCGATATTCTCCGCGGTCATATGGCAATGGTGGGTGACCCTTTCATGCTGTCTCAGATGGAAGAGCAGATTAACACCGGCGTCTGCGCTGAGGACGCCTGCGACAGTGTGCTTTCCATGTTTGAGGAGATGTTCAGTCAGACCGACGACGAGCTGACCCAGCAGAGAGCTGCCGACATGCGGGATATCAAAAAACGCGTACTTGGGATTCTTACCGGAGCGGAGGAGGTTTCTCTGAGTCTGATTCCCGAGGGAGCGGTCCTAATCGCAGAAGAATTGACCCCGTCTATGCTGGCTGAAATTCCAAAGGGCCATCTTGTGGGCGTAGTGACCGAAAAAGGCGGCGCCACTGCCCACTCGGCCATTCTGCTCAGAGCTGCAGAGATTCCTGGCGTGTACAGCGTAGAAAATGCCCTGGAATGTATCAAAGACGGTGATATAGTTATCGTAGACGGTACAGAGGGCCATGTATCGGTGAACCCTTCGGCGGAAGAGACGGCCCGCTGCGAAGCCTGCTGCAGAGAAGCAGCTGAAAGAAAAGCCCTGCTGACGGACTATCGCAACAAGGACACACGGATGGCCGACGGACAGAGGCGGGAAGTGTACGCCAACATCGGAAGTTCTTCTGAGGCAGAAACCGCTGCTTCAGGCGGCGCCGAAGGCATCGGCCTTTTCCGCACGGAGTTTCTGTTTACCGATACCGTGTCCGCCCCTGATGAAGAAGCGCAGTTTCAGGCTTACAAAGCGGCGGCTGAGGCTTTACGCGGAAAACCGGTCATCATCCGTACCCTGGATATCGGAGGAGACAAACAAATACCGTATCTGAACATGGGTCAGGAAGCCAATCCGTTTCTCGGTTTTCGAGCAGTGCGCTACTGTCTGGAGAACCGGGCCCTTTATGAAACACAGCTGCGGGCGGTGCTGCGGGCCAGCGCTTACGGGAATTTGAAGCTGATGATTCCACTGGTGACCTCGGTGGAAGAGGTTCGCCAGGTAAAGGCAATGGTTAGGGAGCTGATGGGGCAGCTTCGAGCCGAAAAGATTGCTTTTGACGAAAACCTGCAGATTGGCGTCATGATGGAAACACCGGCGGCCTGTCAGATTGCGGATTTGCTGGCGAAGGAAAGCGACTTCTTCAGTATCGGCACCAACGACCTGGTGCAGTATACCATGGCTGCAGACAGAGGCAATCCGAAAGTAGCCTATCTCAACAGGCCGTACCATCCGGCGGTGCTCCGCTCTGTCCGGCGCATTATCCAGTGCGGTGCGGAGGCTGGTATACCAGTAGGTATGTGCGGTGAAGCTGCTGCAGACCCTTTGATGACCCCGCTGCTGCTGGCCTTCGGCCTGCAGGAGTTCAGTGTAACGCCGCCTGCGGTTACCCGTATCCGAGCGCAGATTGCGCAGTGGTCCGGAGAAGAGGCCGCACTGGCTATACAGGAGGCCATGAAGATGGAAACAGCTGAAGATGTGAAACAGTATTTGGAACGTATTGTAAGAGAAAAATAGAGGAGGGTATTTACCATGACGAAAATTGCAATTAACGGATTCGGAAGAATCGGAAGACTGGCGTTCAGACAGATTTTTGAAGATGAAACCATGGAGGTAACGGCCATCAACGACCTGACTGAACCTGCCATGCTGGCGCACCTGCTGAAATACGACAGCGTACAGGGGGGCTATCGCGGCCACACGGTAACCAGCGACGACAGCTCTATTACCGTAGACGGAAAGAGAATCACGATTCTGTCTGAAAAGGACCCAGAAAATCTGCCGTGGAAAGAGCTTGGTATCGATATCGTGCTGGAATGCACAGGCTTTTTCTGCTCCAAGGCCAAGTCTGAAGCCCATATTCGGGCCGGCGCTAAAAAAGTTCTCATTTCCGCTCCTGCCGGAAATGATTTGAAGACGATTGTATACGGAACCAACCACGAGACGCTGACTGCGGAAGACAATATCATCTCCGCGGCTTCCTGCACCACCAACTGCCTGGCGCCAATGGCAAAGGCCCTCAACGATTACCGTGAAATTCGTACCGGTTTTATGACTACAATTCACGCTTACACCGGAGACCAGATGATTTTGGACGGCCCGCACAGAAAAGGCGACTTCCGCCGGGCCAGAGCAGGCGCTGTCAATATTGTGCCTAACAGCACCGGAGCTGCAAAGGCTATCGGTCTGGTTATTCCTGAACTGGACGGAAAGCTGATTGGCTCAGCACAGCGTGTTCCTGTGCCTTCCGGTTCCATCACCATTCTGGACGCCACCTTGAAAGACGATACAGAGACCGTTTCTGTAGAGGGCATCAATGCCGCCATGAAAGCCGCTGCCAGCGAGTCCTTTGGCTATACAGAAGAAGAACTGGTATCCAGCGATATCATCGGCATGAACTACGGCTCCCTCTTCGACGCCACCCAGACCCTGGCCCAGAGATGCGGAACAAAAATCTATGAGGTTCGTGTGGTTGCATGGTACGATAACGAATGCAGCTATGTCTCCCAGATGGTGAGAACCTTAAAATATCTGAAAAAATTCCTTTAATATCTCATAATGTACACGATAGGGGGCATCCTATTAAGTCTGGTGAAAACTGGCTCATCCGGCTTATACCCCTATAGGGTATATCGCCTAAAAAACTCTCGACACTTTTCCCGCATATGGCTTTTGGACACCATATGCGGGAAACTTTTATGCAGGGCAATCAAGAAAAAAGTAGTAAAATGTAATTTATGTAAAATTTTTTAGTTGCCGTAAAGAAAATATTTCTGACTTTCAGCATCATTTGGCCTGAAAACTGCCGTTTTCTCCTTGAAAGTTGCTCATATACCCCCCTGCTTTTTTGAAAAGGTTCCCGCAAAACCGTATTTTCAGAACTCTGCGGGAACAGGACGAGTTGTTATGCTTTTGGCCCTCTGTATTTTTAGCCCATCAAAAAACAGAGCATACCTTTTTCGATATACTCTGTTTTGCTGCTTTATGAAATGCCCGGGCCCATGATGATGGTTTTATGAATATAAAGATATTCGCTGTCTTTATTTCTCACTTTACCCTCCGGCAGATAATGCAGTTGTATCGCTTCTCCGTCAATTTCTTCCTTGCACACAACGCCTTCTTTTACAGCTGCCGTCTTATAAAGATTTCCATTCAAGCTATACTCCAACTGATTATTTTCTCTCAGCCAGCATACAAGGTCTCCCAAAAAAATTCCATCTTCCTGCTTTGCATCAAAAAGTAATATTACCTTCCGGATGCTTTCGGCTGTCCAGCCGTCTTCCGTTTCTGCAGTTTTCAGGTAAACCTCTATATAAGGAGCTTTTTTCTCACTGCCTTCTATCTTCTGTGTTACAACTCTGTATGTCTCTCCCTTTTCTCGGGTAATTTCCATCTGTGCCAGCTTACCCTCTGCATCATTTAAAGAGACGCCTTTATTTTCGCTGTAGTAACTTTTTAACGCATCATAACTCATGGCTTCACTAACAAAAAGGCCGTTCTCATCAAAATTTTTCTCTTCCGGTGTGTTGTTTTCTCCTGTACAACTGCATAATGTCGTGAGCAAAGAAAGAAGTATTGCGAGAACAGTAACTTTCAGAATTAGGTGTTCTTCCGCGATTTTAAATCCTTTCATAACAATCCTCTCTCAGTCTCAAAGAACAGCTGAAAAATTTATCTTCTTTAAGAAAAACCTTTTTCAGGCTATCGATGCGTTAATTTTTAGAATTTTCTATATTATATCATCTTAGCACATAATCGTCAATACAATGACCAGGAGCTCATAATCAGACATTCGGGTATTCCTTTCCGAAAGCCGCTGCCTTTAATGGCCTTTATCCTCTTAGCATTACAAGTATACCATGTCCCCAATGCGAACTCAATCCCTCATTGACACCCCACACATACTCAGCCAGAGCTCTGCCTCATGTCGTGAAGAGGCTCACCGAAAACTCATGTGGGAAAACTCAAAAATGACCTTAAAATCTCCAAAAGAAAATCCTTGAAACCATTAAAATTTCAAGGATTTTTTGGTATCCCCGGCGGGAATCGAACCCACAACTATGCTTTAGGAGAGCACTGTTATATCCATTTAACTACGGAGACATATGAATTTGTGAACTTGTGAATATGACGACATACAATCGACACATAAAATACAACTCAGCTGGATGAGCACTCTTCTATCATATCACCTTTCCCACAAAAATTCAATCTCTTTTCCTTTCACCGTCGCGGTAGAATTTGTTAAGGGCAGCGCAAACTAAAAAATTCCCGTTCTTTTGAAAAATATGGGAGACTCTTCAAAATTATTTTGCCCCAGCGCATTTTAGGGGTTGATAATATTTTGACAATATAGTAGAATAGTTCTATGGATTGTTAAAAACCAGACAAACTTACAGTGTGATAACACTGTGTTCTGCTAAAGGAACAGATTTGTCCGGCGTACAGGATTTCAGGACTATATGTATTAGGGAGGAACACTATGTATAAAGTATCTTCACTTGCAGAAGAATACCAAAAGAAGCTGATTACCGCTGACCAGGCAGCGGCCATGGTAGAGAATAACAGCAGAATCCACTACGGAACCGGCTGCGGCGTTGTCGTAGATATCGACGAAGCTCTGGCAAAAAGAGCCGACGAACTGCGGGGCGTAGAAGTTCTCAGTACCGTTACAATCAGAAAAGAACCGCATAAACTTTATCAGGCAACTACATCCAACGAGCAGGTTCGTTTTGCATCAGCACACTTCAGCGCTTATGACAGACAGATGTGCAAGGATGGAAGATGCTGGTACATACCGATGCTGTTCAACGAACTGCCGCACTACTGGCACAATAACGAAAACAACGTAGATATCGCCTTTTTCCAGGTCGCTCCGATGGACGCCCATGGTAACTTTAACCTGGGGCCGCAGGTTGCTGACATGTGGGGCGTTATCAAAGGCGCCAAGAAGGTCATCGTTGAAGTCAACGAAAACATGCCGGTTGCACTGGGACACCAGACTCAGCTGAACCTCTACGGCGTTGACTACGTGGTGGAGGGGTCCAACACGCCGCTGGCTGAGCTTTCCACCAAGCCGGCTTCCGAAATCGACAAGCAGATTGCCAAACATGTCGTAGAACTAATCAGCAGCCACAGCACGCTGCAATTAGGTATCGGCAGTCTTCCTAACTGTATCGGTCAGATGCTGGCAGAATCCGATGTCAGAAACATCAACGCTCACACAGAGATGTTCGTAGACGCCTATGTGGACCTTTTCGACGCAGGTAAGCTGACCGGCAATAAGCCAATCGACAAGGGAAGAGCCCTCTATACCTTTGCCGGAGGAACCAAGCGGCTCTACGATTTCATCGACAACAACCCTATCTGCTGCAGCGCACCGGTTAATTATGTAAATAACGTCAATGTTATCGCCAGCATAGATAACTTTATCTCTGTTAACAGCTGTATCCAGGTTGACCTTTACGGACAGGTATGCTCCGAATCCGCAGGTCATCAGCAAATCAGCGGAACCGGCGGACAGCTTGACTTCGTAATGGGCGCTTTCCTGTCAAAAGGAGGAAAGAGTTTCATCTGCACACCGTCAACCAGAACGCTCAAAGACGGAAGCAAAGAATCTCTGATTTCCCCGATTTTGACGCCGGGCGCAATCGTAACCACTCCGAGAACGGCTACCAACTACATCGTAACCGAATACGGTGCTGCTAATCTGAAAGGAAAATCCACTTGGGAAAGGGCTGAACGTCTTATCAACATCGCCCACCCTGACTTCCGGGAAGACCTCATCAAACAGGCAGAGAAAAACGGTATCTGGAAAAATACAAGCAAGTGTACATTCTAATCCAATATATCTCAACCGACGAAAAAGCGGGCCCTGCCATCACGGCAGACCCGCTTTTTCAATGCGCTTATAAAATTTTAATTTACATCGTTTCTCGCCAGGATTTCAGCCGGTGTTTTCCGCATCGTATTGAATACCGGAAGCAGTCCTGCCAAAAGATTGAACCCGAATACCAGAGCAAAACTTATCAGGAAAATCACAGGATTCATCAAAAACCGGTCGCCTATGAGGGGCGCCTTTGAAATACCGTTCAGAATATACGCCATAAGCACCATACCCGGCAGTGTTGTCAGCGTAGTCATGGCAACAATTTCACCCATAAACATCTTGTAGATATCTTTCTTTTTCAGACCGATTGCGCGAAGGACGCCTACCTCCTTGATTCTGGACAGGAAGGAAGCCCTCAGCATCAGATACATCTCAATCAGAGAGATAAGCAGGATAATGCCGCTGACTAGCACCGTGGCAATAATCTGCCGCATGATACCGTTTGTATAGCTGTCTCTTGCGGTTTCATAACAATCCTCCACTTTCACGTTCTGGCTTTGCAAATCGCTGAGAATCTCAGCTCTGGCCGCCGCACTCTTCGGCGACAGCATGAATCCCTGCTGACTTTCCAGAAATTGATATTTCGCAGTAGCCTCATTGACATAAAGCGCGCCGCCCTGCCTAGGGTCTTTGTAAAAACCGCATACGGTCAATTTCTTACCGCCAACCTCAACATCCAAAGTGCTGCCGATATAATACTCATACTGATATATCTGGTCAATCAGCACTTCATAATCCTTTTCGGGACTGCTGCCGGAGGTAATCTGAATCTCTCCCTCATCCTTGACTAAGTTCCAGTTTATTATCTCATTAGAGTCTTGGGTATCGTCCTCTGCATACTCCTCGGTTCCTCCACTGTTTTGATTTATCAGAATGTCTATGAACATTTCTCTATCTGCATAAATGCAGGGACTGCTCTGCTCTGTTACACCTACAATGGTAAAGGTTCCCCCTTTGCCTGCGGTTACCTTTCTTCCAACCATCTCCCCATAAGTGTCTACACCAATCATAGGAGCCTGCTGCTGACTGAAAACCTGGTCCGCTACCATTTTGTCGATAACGATATCCCGCTTCTTTTCCGGCATGACCCCGGCCACCAGCTTATCGGCTTCTACCATTTCACTGCTTGCCAGAGAGCCTGAGATGGAGTCTGCTGCCTGAGCGGATTGGTAATAGTCGTCCAGAGGCAGAATCATGCTTACCATAGAATCGCCCGGCAGCACATAGTCCATTCCTTCAAGGTTTTCATACTTTTCCAGGAGTTTAGGCGTTACTTTACCTGTACTGACAGCCAGGTAATTGTGATTCACCGTGACAAATTTCTCATCGGTAATATTTGTAATACCGGCGATATTGCTTACCGAGTAAATAGAAAACATGGAAGCAAGGATAAAACCGATAAGCAAAATTTTCTTGACAGGGGAATAATTAAAAATTTTCCTGTAGCCTGCTGAAAGCAAGGTCCAAGAATTGAAAATAGAAGTATATCGAGGCTTAAAGTTCTTGTCAATCAGCTTGTCGTAATCAAATTCGTATTCCTCATAAATATCCTTGGATATTTTTTTATAGTGGTCGTCAATCAATTCCACCGCATCTGAGCCTTCCCCCAGAGAATCCGGCGCCTCAATATAGATGTTGCCCCCTCGGACGACCACTTTAATCTCCAGGTCGTCTTCCTCTCTGTCGCTATAATAGCGAATCCTGACCTTATCCTGGCGCAAATCCTTCTGTACAGGCATATCCTTCAGGTAAATTTTATTTTCCAACCTGTAATCCAGTTCATCCTCGTGGTGATTCTCTCTGTCGCTGACAATTTTACCGTCGACAATCTCCACGATACGAGAAGCGTAAAACTCGGCGATTTCTCTTTCGTGGGTAACCAGAATGACCAGTTTCTCCCTGGAGATAGCCTTGATGATATTCATAATCTCAATGGTATTCTTGCTATCCAGATTGCCTGTAGGTTCGTCGGCAATGATAATCTTCGGATTCTTCACGATGGCTCTTGCAATTCCTACACGCTGCCGCTCACCGCCTGAGAGCATCTTTGCCGGACGGTTTCTGTACCTGTCGATGCCTACCCGTTTTAGAATGTACATGACCCGCTCTTCGATTTCCTTCTTGTCCCTGATACCCATCATCTTCAGTACCAGCGCCACATTGTCGAAGACCGTAGCGTCTTCAATCAGGTTGAAGTTCTGGAAAATGTACCCTACATTGATATTTCTTATCTCGTCCTTCTTTCCGCTGCTGCGGGAGGTAATCTTTTCATCACCGATATAGATTTCGCCGCTGTTTACCCGGTCAAGACCTCCGATGGCGTTGAGCAGAGTAGTCTTTCCGCAGCCGGAATTTCCCAGGAACGTAACCAGTCCTTTGTCTTCCAGTTCAATGGAGGTATCGTTGATGACATGGATTTCGTTGTTTTTCTTCCTGTTAAAGTATTTGTTGACATGAATTAATCTAATCATCCCGTTACACCTCCTCTTTGTAAGCGTTCATAGCCGTCTGCTTGAAGAGCTGCCTTGCGTATCTTGCCGCCAGCAGAACATACATCAGACAGAGGACCACGTATAAAATGAAAAAGTCCCTTACGTCCAGATAGGCTGTCATTTGGTTCAGCACACCCAGATGAACCACTTGGGCTTTTAAAAGGATTACCGCCGCCATGCACAGGAAAAAGGCGATATTACCTACTGCAAACAATTCCAGTTTCAAAAGGTCGCTGCAGTTCTTTCGGGTAGCGCCCAGCATTCTGATGGTAGAGAAATATACGTTTCTCGATTTCAGAATCAGTTTGGTAATAAAATAGGTGATAAAGAACAGCACCAGTAAAATTCCTGCCATCATCAGCGTGAAAATAGTGGTTTCTATGATTTCCATTCCGCCGGAATAGCTGACCAGCCCTTCGCTGACGCGGAAAGCTTTGTAGCCGTCCTTTTCAATCTCTGCCGCTGTTGCCTGCGCTATTGTTTCATCTCTGACGATAACACTGGACTGGAAATTACCCTTGTCAAAGATTTTCTCGTAGTCTTTCGGGTTGATAAAAATACTGCCGCTTACTTCTTCAAATTTATCCAGCCCCAGATAATAGTTCAGGTTATCTTTGTTGTATACCGCTCCCACAGTAAAATGAAAGGTATCTTGAAAGTATAGGCTCTTGTTGGTTAGCTCCAGCTCTCTGCCCACGGCACTTGCACCCGCCAGGGAACCGATTTCCTCCGGAACATAAACCTGTCCCCGCGGCACTTTGGCTGACGCGGTGATAGGCATTATGCCCTGACCTGAGTTTCCATTTAAAATAACGCCCTCAAAGAAAATCTCCTGACTGCAGTACTGCTTCAGGACAGCTTTACGCAGCTGGTCCATGGTTTCCTCGCCCACGCAAAGAAAGGCCTCGTAGTAGGTGTTGTCGTGGCGCAGCAGCTCAGCCTCCTCTTCAGACAGATACCCGTATCCTACGATGTGCAGCTTCTGGTCCAGCAGCTTGCTGCCCTGGCGGTTATCCGTGGTCCAAGAAGCTGCCTCCATCATAAGGTCGATGGTATCAGCAGCGTAACCTTCCTCCGGTATCATCAGAATCGCCTCTCCGCTGTTTTCCGGCAGCCTGCCCTGGGTAATTCTATCCCGATACCCGTTCAGCTCCTCCGCCTGGCAGAGGGTGTAATAGCTGCCCATTTCCATATCGTCCTGAAGCGTGACCACCAGGTCCAGCATGATGTCGTTTCTGATAATTCTGTCCACATTGGCGATAGTTTGAATTTTATTGTAATCCGAGTCGGTAAATTCGCTGCCGTCTTCCTTGGTAACCAGAATCCTGTTTTTATCGGTATTGGTAAAATACTGATTCCAGCCCTGGCTGTTTATCATGTCGTTCATGTTCATTACAGAAGCATACTGGGCGATAACGCCTGCGCAGAGAAATACAAACACCGCTAAAAGAAGCAGGAACTTGGCGGGAATATTAAAGGTGTTTCTGATACCCAGCCTTACCATATTTCCGAAAGTAAGGGAATCCGCCTTGGCGGTTTTGACCTCCGAGGAAGCTGTCTCAGAGGACGCCCCTCCTTCGGAAATCATCTCGCCGGTTCTTTTAGTAAAGTGTTTATCCTCTGCCACGCGGCCGTCGTGCATGGTAATTTTTCTCGTTACATAAGGCTCCACCTGTTCGTAGTTATGTGTAACGATGATAATCAGTTTATCCCTGGACAGCTGGTGCAGAAGTTCTATCACCTCTGCCGCCGATTTGCTGTCCAAATTTCCCGTAGGCTCGTCAGCGACGATGATAGGCGTCTCTTTTGCCAGGGCTCTGGCGATTGCCACTCTCTGCTTCTGTCCGCCGGAAAGCTTGCTGGCCTTGGTCTTCTCATAGTCTGCAAGCCCTACTTTAGATATAATTCCCCTGACTTTTTCCGGAATCGTCTCTCTGTCATATCCGCTCATCAGAAGTACCAGCTCCACATTCTGATACACCGTATAGCTGTTAATCAGGTTAAAAGTCTGAAAGATACTTCCGATATATTTCTTTCGGTACTCCTCCAAATCCTCCTTTGAAAATCCGCTGGTGGGCTGACCCATGATGAACATTTCGCCCTCTTCAAAAGAATCCAGGCCGGAAATGACATTGAGCAGAGTGGATTTTCCGCTGCCGCTTTCGCCTGTAATAGCAACAAATTCTCCGTTTTCAAAGGACAGGTCCACCTTGCTGAATCCTGTGGAAACCAGCCCGTTTGCCGAATAGAATTTGGATACACGTTCTAGTCTTAACATAAATTTCCCCTTTCTGACCTCGCGGAACAGGCGGGAGGAAATATGCTTTCCTGCCCATTCCGGAGATTTGAATAATTTACTATAACATACCGCGGACTTTTCAGTCTATGGAAATACCATATTTTTAAGAAATTTAAGGAAAATTTAAGAAACTGCCCAGGCGCATGTCCTCAAAAAATCTTTGGGAAAAGGATAACCAGAAAAGACTTGCGCTGCGGCTCTAAAAGTGCTATGGTATAGTGGCGATAAATTGGGGAGGAATTTCATATGAAGAAAGAATATCTTTTTGCTTCCACGACGATTTTTTTCTGGGGGTCTTCGGCAGCAATCAACGCCTTGCTGCTCAAGTCTCTCAGCACCATGACAGTCCTATTTTATACCAGCGTCATCGCAGTGATTTTTCTTGCAGTATATAACGCTGTCACCGGGCGCATGACCCTTTTGAAGAACATATCTGGGCGTGACTTTCTGACCATGTGCGGCGTCGGTTTTCTGGGCACCTTTATGTACAATGGCCTGCTCTACTTCGGCATGACCCTGATGAAAGCCCAGCAGGCCTTTATTATCAATTACCTCTGGCCTATTATGGTGGTGGTCTTTTCCTGCGTGATTCTGAAGCAGAAGATGACGCCCCGCAAGGGAATCTCCCTGTTGCTGTCCTTTTTCGGCGTTGCCGTCGTCGCGACGGAGGGAAATCTGCTGGGTCTGGGCGGCGTCAACCTGGTCGGCACCGGCGCCTGCATTCTGGCCGCCGTTTGCTATGGTCTTTACTCCGTGCTGACAATCAAGGTCACCCACGATAAATTTGTGGCTATGATGATTTACTACGGAGTATGCGCAGTAATCTCCACCGTCGTTCTTGCCGCAGAGGAAGGTTTTTCACCTTTAGACGCCGGTCAATGGCCGGGTATTCTCTGGGATGGAGTTCTGGTTTACGGCGTCGCTTATACCACCTGGGCTCTGGCTCTGGATTTGGGCGATACCGCCAAACTTTCCAATCTGGCGTATTTGACGCCTTTTGTATCTCTGGTGTGGATATACTTTCTTATCGGAGAACCGATTCAACGGTATTACCACTTTCCCACAAAACCTTCCTTACCTCCTTGCCATCAATATAAATCGGAAAGTTAAACTCTATCGACTTTAACGGCATTTCTGATTCCCCATTCGGGTATATCTGAATTTCTTTAATAAGATATGTGATGAGACTTTTCTTTTCCTCGTCACTCATTATAGCATAGAGCTTTCCAAAATTCTGCATAATTTTGTAAACATTGTCCAAAGTGATTGCTTCCATCTCAATGGAACTTTTTCTTAATTTTGCGTCCTCAATGCGTTCCTCTAACTCCACCATTGTATCATACAAAGCATCCAATCTTAATGTCATATCATGGATCTTTCTTTCACGGTATCTGGCATCAGCAGGAAGATTGTCAATCTCATTTTCCAGACGAGCCTTATTCAAGTCCACTTCTTTCAGCTTATTTTCATAATTGGCAAGTTCCTTGTCCACCGTACTGGTATCTGTCTGAACGCCTATTCGCTTTTCAATCTCTTTAGCAAAATAAACATCGCTGACCAATTCTTTTACGGCTTCGACCACAAGTGGCTCAATATCGGTTTTCCGCAGGGATGCCTTATAATCGCAATGATGACCTCGCTCCTGCTTATTTCTCCCACATATATAATAGTAAACTTCTTTATATGTGCCATCCTTATTTGTCCATGCGTGTTTATTCGTGTACATTGAACTGCCGCAAATGGGACATTTCAAAACACCAGTCAGAAGATGTGCCCTATCTTTACCAACCTTTGACGGTTGCTTAATTCCTGTTGCTTTCCGCTTTGCATGAACTTTCTGCCAGAGTTCCTCGCTGACAATTCCCTCATGCTGTCCGTCCTCTAAAATGTAATCGTCAGTATGAACCTGCTTATATTCGTTTTTTGTTCCCTTGACCTTTTCCCTTGTTCTTCTGCCATAAGCAATCTTTCCGCAGTAAACAGGGTTGTCTAATATCTGCCGTATTAAATGACTGCTCCATGTTTCTAATTTTCCGTTCTGACGAGGAATTTTCTTTATACCTTGCAGGTTGAGATATTTAGCAACTCCGCCAAGTCCTATATCTGAATTTCCGAACTTATCAAAAATAATTCTGATTGCTTCAGCTTCGGTTTCCTCTATTAAAAGCTGATTATCTTTCAGGTAATATCCATATGGTGCAAAACCGCCGTTCCAACCGCCCTGCCTTGCTTTTTCCCTGCGTCCGTTCATCGTCTGCTCAATAATATTTTCTCTCTCAATCTCCGCAACCGCTGACAGAACAGAGATTAAAAGCTTTCCACTTGTCTGGGATGAGTCAATCCCTTCCTCTATACAAATAAGATTGATGCCATAAGACTGCACAAATTCTAATGAATTTAAGATGTCAGCAGCATTTCTTCCAAAACGAGAAAGTTTATAAACCAGAATATACTCTATCTCCAATCCGTTTTTTATATCGGCAAGCATTTTCTTAAATGCAGGTCGCCCCTCGATTGACTTTCCAGACTTTCCTGCATCCTCATAAATGCCGACAATTTCCATTTCTTCACGGTCTGCAAACCGTTTTAAGCTGTTTTTCTGTCCCTCCAAACTATATCCATCAACCTGCATCTCGGTACTTACTCTCGGATACAGAACACATTTTTTCCCTTCTCTGTTCATTTTACCACCTCCGATATTTTGGAAAATGTGATATGTAAGGTTGCGTAAACTTACGCAACACAATCCAGTTCCTGCAAAACAAACCTTCCATACTTCTCGACAACCTGCACCATAGCTTTCATAAAAGTATCGAAGTTTTCTGCCTCATTAACATTACTTTCGTGCTGTTGCTTTACATTTGTGGACTCTTTAACATTTTCCATCTCGCTACCTCCGCAAAATAAAGCGGCTGTATGTCTTAAATTATAGATATACAACCGCTACTTGACCAATGTGCAAATCCTCCTGTTTTCTCTAATTTGTACATTACATTTTTGTTCAGTTATCAAGTGAAATACTAATGGCAAGAGCCTTATCAACTCTTGCCATTATGTGGTCGGGCATCAGCCCT
>CBCTFZ010000030.1:0-33704 GCA_965146355.1 uncultured Emergencia sp.
GATGGTAAACTTATCATAGTCAACCATAGTAAATACAGTGTCCAAGTGCATGAATGCTCTTTTCTTAGGGATGTCAAATACCAGCACTCTCTTAAATGTAGATTTGTTCAGCATGTTTTCTGCAAATCTTTCGATTGCAGGAGCTGTAGTTCTTTCGCTGAGACCAATGGCAACAGTTTCAGCGTCCAGCACCAGAACGTCGCCGCCTTCGATGGAATACTCATGGTCATAGTCGTACCACAGCTGTGAGCCTTCCGGTGCGAAATCCTTATTGTACAGGAACATGTACTTCAGCAGCAGGGCCTCTCTTCTTCTGGTGGCTGTGCTCATGTGATGAATGTTCAGGCCGTTTCCTACGCACGCGCCCGGGTCTCTGGTGAAGTACAGGTTTGGCATCGGGTCCATATAAAATGGGTAAGAAGAGGAGATGAAGTCTGCCAGAGACTTGCTCTGTACATCGATTTCGTCTCTCTTAACGCCTGCAATCAGTTTCGCAACCATGGCTCTTTCGTCCATGTTAATCAGATAATCGTAGAGAGCCTCTCTTACGCCCTGGGAGTTCAGCGGAGTTTCGTCCAGGAATTTGTTCAGAAATTCCTCTCTGACTGCCTTATCTTTCAGGGCCTTTGCGGTTTCATCAACGTAGTAGATAACCTCTACGCCGTTTTCTCTCAGGACTTCTGCAAATCTATCGTGTTCCTGCTGAGCAACCTTGAGAAAAGGAATGTCGTCGAATAACAATCTCTCAAAGTTGTCAGGAACTAAGCCTTCTACTTCTTCACCGATTCTGTGAAGAAGCACTTTATTTAATTTTCCTATCTCGGAATAATTATGGATTCCAGGTTTCATAATTTTTCTCCTAAATCTTACTGCGGATGATTCATCCGTGTCAGTGAATTGCTGCCGCAGGGAAAGCCGCCCGCGGCAGCATAAATTTTCTTGTGAAATTTCTGTTTATCAAGAACAGCCTTACGGCGATTATGCCATAGTTGCTACGATAACTGCCTTGATTGTGTGCATTCTGTTTTCAGCTTCGTCAAATACTACGGAGTTTCTGCTTCTGAATACTTCGTCGGTTACTTCGCGGATGTCATATCCTGCTTCCTTCTGAGTCTTAGCCATAGTAGTTTCAAAATCGTGGAAGGAAGGCAGGCAGTGCATGAACAGGCAATCAGGATTTTCTGTTGCTGCCATCAGTTCTTCAGTTACCTTAAACGGAGTCAGCAATCTAACTCTTTCAGGAATTTCGGCTTCTTCGCCCATGGAAGCCCAAACGTCTGCGTAAATAACGTCTGCGCCTTTCAGGCAAGCCGGGTCAGAGGAAATTTCGATTGTTGCACCGGTTTCCTTTGCAACTTCCTGAACCTTAGCGATTACGTCTTCCTTCAGTTCAGCTTTCAGCTCGTCCGGTCCGTAAGCAACATAGTGCATACCCATCTTAGCGCAGCCATACATCCATGCGTAGGACATGTTGTTTCTGATGTCGCCGGAGAATACAACCTTAACTCTGTTCAGCGGCTTTGCGCAGTGTTCTTCGATTGTCAGAAGGTCAGCCAGAATCTGAGTCGGATGGTCAACGTCAGTCAGACCGTTCCATACAGGAACGCCTGCGTATTTTGCAAGGCCTTCTACGACTTCCTGGTCGAAACCTCTGTATTCGATACCATCATAGAATCTGCCCAGAACTTTCGCTGTATCTTCCATAGTTTCCTTCTTGCCCATCTGGGAGCTGCCGGAGTCCAGGAATGTAACGCCTGCGCCCTCGTCCATAGCGGCTACTTCAAAAGCGCATCTGGTTCTTGTGGAAGTCTTTTCAAACAGCAGAACGATGTTCTTGCCCTCCAGGATTCTGTTGTTGATGCCGGCTCTCTTCTTAGCCTTTAAATCGTGTGCCAGGTCCAGCATGTATCTGATTTCTTCCGGTGTGAAATCCATGAGTGTTAAAAAGCTTCTTCCCTTTAAATTTACTGCCATTGGTATAGTCTCCTTTTCTCTTTAGAATAAATTTTAACTTCGTTCATAGAGATAGTTTAACTCTCTGTACTGAAATCATACTATATTTGTCAAAAAATTAAAGTACCAGTGGTTTGTTTTTTTTATGTACCAGTTTCAGGAAAATCTTTGTAAAATTAACCAAAAAGGAGGACTCTCCTATTGGCGCAGCGGCGACCTCAGGTCACCTGCGTCTATGAAAAAAAGTCCTCCCTCAGTTTGCCGGTTTCGCTCACGGACGCCGCGGCCTACTTTTCCGCAAGTCTTGTCAAAATATCGATAAAATTTTCCATTCCCAACTTGATGCGGGGGATGGTCTCGTAGGAATAATTGAGCCTGATATGGTTCTGCCCGCCGTTTCTGTTAGGGTAAAAAATTTCACCGGGAATTACTGAAATTCCCCGCTTGGCGCACTCAGCCACCACCAGCTTATTGTCGATATGGGCAGGCAGCCTGCACCAGATATATACGCCGCCCCGAGGTCTTTGGTAGTCCACACCCAAAGGTGCAAGCCGGTCTAAAAATCTGCACATCAAATCGCACTTCTGCCTGTTGAGGGCGGCGATTCTCTTGGCATTTTCGTAATACTTCCCTTCGGTAATATACTTGGCCAAAAGTTTCTGGGTCATCCAGTCGAGAGACATGATGCGGATAGAGACCAGATAGCTGAGGCTTTTTATCAGTTTTTCCGGCGCCACCACAAATGCCAGGGAAAGCCCCGGAATAAAGGTCAGCGAAAAGGAATATATGTAGATAACATTTTCACTGCGGTCCATGGATTTCAGCGTAGGCATAACCGTGCTGTCAAAGGACAGTTCGGAAGCTGCGTCCTCTTCCACAATGGGCAGCCGATACCGATTGGAAATTTCCAGCAGTTTTTTCCGTCTTTCCACGGAAAGCACATTTCCCGTCGGGTCATGGAAGCTGGAATTGACGTAGATAAACTTGGGTTTATGTATCTCGATGAGGGCCTCCAGATTGTCGCACAGAATGCCGTTTTCGTCTATGGGCACAGTCACCGCTTTGCAGCCGGCCAGTTCGATTACCCGGTAGACGTCGGGAGATACCGGCTCCTCGATGATGACCTTGTCGCCCTCTTTCAAAATGGCTGTGATGATGAAATCCAGGGCCTGGTTGGTTTCGGAAAGAATCTGTACCTGGTTGATACCCGCTTTGATTCCCTTGGTTCTCAGATAGGAAATAATCTGCTGGCGCAGGGTCATGTCTCCCTGATATGGGGTCAGAAAGGACTGCTTGCGCCCCTGCTCCGTCAGAATCGACGCCATATCCGACGCCAAATCTTCCACGTTGTAGATGGCCGGAGGCATACCGGTAGAAAAGGAAATGTTGTTGGCCTCGGAAAAACGCTGAAAAATCTTATCGAAGGTCCGCTCCATATCCTGATACTCGTCCTTGATAATGGTACTCCAGTTTACTTTTCTGCGCACATCCGGCTCCGCGTCGCCTTTGCTTTCATAGGTGACCCGGTATCCTACCCCTCTGACAGACTCCACCAATTCTTCGTCCTTCAGGTGGGAATATGCTTTGATGACGGTGTTTCTGTGGACATGCAGCAGCTGAGACAGGGCTCTTTCCGACGGTAAGATTGCGCCGCAGGGCAGCTGTCCTGAAATAATCTTTTCTTTAATCTGGTCAGAAATCTGCCAATAGAGAGGTGTTCTGACATTTTTGTCTATCAAAATCCGCACCGGGTTTTACTCCTTCTTTCCGTGAAACTGGTAATAACAAACCTCCAGCCGCCCGTTGTACAGCTTGCGGCGCCGGTCTGCAGGTCTTCCCATGACTTTCTCCTCCGCAGTTTTATCCGTAGTTACCATAAACAGAGACCAATCCGGGTTTTCTTTGAAGAAACTGCGGTATTTTCCATAGATTCGCTCTATCTGCTTTTCTTCACCAATGCGCTGTCCGTAAGGCGGGTTGGTAATGATGATGCCGTTTTTTGCTCCGGCTTTTATGTCCTCCATGTTCATTTGACGAAAGACGATGCAGTCGTCCACGCCGGCTTCCACAGCGTTTTCCTCGGCGGCTCTGACCGCTTTTCTGTCGATATCCGACGCCTCAATACGCAAATCCGCATCGTAGTTAATGGAAGCAAAAGCCTTTTTTCGCTCCTCTTTCCATATCTCCGCCGGTATCAGCTCCCAGTCCTCGGAGACAAATTTACGGTTGAGGCCGGGTGCGATATTCCGCCCAATCATGGCCGCCTCGATGGGAATGGTTCCTGAGCCGCAGCACGGGTCCATCAAAAGTCTGCCCTCTCTCCAAAAGGAAAGCTGCACCAGCGCGGCGGCAAGGGTTTCTTTCATAGGGGCGGCCACATCGCAGACTCTATATCCCCTCTTGTGAAGGCCCGGGCCGCTGGTATCTACAGTCAAGGTAACCTTGTCCTTGAGCAGGGTGGCCTTAATGGTATATGCCGCGCCGTTTTCCTCAAACCGGTCCACGCAGTAATACTCTCTCAGTCTTTCCACCACAGCTTTTTTGACGATGCTCTGACAAGCGGGAACGCTGTGCAGCTTTGATTTCACCGAAGTTCCGGTGACGGTGAACTTTCCGTCCGGCGGTATCAGCTCCTCCCAGGGCAGCGCTTTCGTCTGCTGAAACAGTTCCTCAAACTCCTGGGCCTGAAATTCTGCCATCTTCAGCAAAACCCTGTCCGCGCTGCGAAGCCACAGATTGCTGCGGACAATAGCCCGCTCGTCTCCCATATAGGTGATTTTTCCGTCCTCGGATTTAATAATCTTGTATCCCAGGGCCTGAATTTCCCGTTTGACTACGGCCTCCAGGCCAAAGGTGGCCGTTGCGATAAGTTCTAACTTCATATGTGCTCCTTTGGTGCTGTCTTGTATCCGTTTCTTTCACTTGTCCATAGTATACCACAAAATCGCAAATTCTTTTTTGCTTATTTCCTGCAAAATCGCATTTTTTGCAAATTGCGGCGCGGCTTTCTCTCCGGACGAAAAAAGGCCGCCCCATTAACGGTTATGTTCCGTTAATGCAGGCAGCCCTTGGTTTCAGTATATTCAAATTTACAGATACGGCTCTCTCCGGTTCAGGGAATTGCCCTCCAGTGACTCCAGTTCATTAAGAGCTTTGCCTGTGCCGATGGCCACACAGGAAGTCGGGTCCTCGGCAATTCTGACCTTGATGCCTGTCCGCTCTTCGATTCTTCTGTCCATGCCGTAGAGAAGGGCGCCGCCTCCGGTAATTACGATTCCGGAGTTGCTGATATCTGCGGCCAGTTCCGGCGGCGTCTGCTCCAGTACACTGTGGCAGGCTTCGCAGATGGTGTGAAGGGGTTCCTCCAGAGCTTCCATGATTTCTTCAGAAGTTACCTCCACAGTCTTCGGCAGGCCTGTTACCAAGTCTCTGCCTCTGCATTCCATAGACAGGGTCTCTTCTCTCGGATACGCAGTGCCGATGGTTTTCTTGATTTCCTCTCCGGTTCTCTCACCGATATACAGCTTGTGAACCTTTCTCATATATCGGATAATGGCGTCGTCAAACTTGTCTCCGGCCATTTTCACAGAGGTGCTGGCTACGATGCCGCCCAGAGAGATAACCGCAATATCGGTAGTGCCTCCGCCGATATCGATGACCATAACGCCGTCAGGCTGAGAAATGTCGATGCCCGCGCCGATGGCCGCCGCAACAGGTTCCTCCATCAGATAGACATCCTTGCCCCCTGCCTGGGTAGCCGCTTCCCTTACGGCTCTCTTCTCAACTTCCGTTACGCCTGACGGTACGCATACCATGATTTTAGGTTTGAAAAATCTGCCGCTGCCGCAGGTCTTTTTTATGAAATATTTCAGCATTCTCTCTGTAATGTCGTAGTCGGAAATAACGCCGTCTCTGAGCGGCCTTACCGCGATAATATTGGCGGGAGTTCTTCCCAGCATCTGTCTCGCCTCTTCTCCCACGGCAAGAATCTCGTCGGTATCCTTGTTTATCGCGACAACAGAAGGCTCGTTCAGCACGATACCCTTATTTTTTATATATACTAAGACATTGGCCGTCCCCAAATCAATTCCTACTTCACTTGCCATTTCCATACTCCTTTTCTAAAAATGATGTGTCACTCACTTTTGATTCTCAATATAGCATTTACAATTACGGAAACAATATTCAATGTATTCCTGTTCTCAGTCAGTCTACGTTAATTATATACAATTCCTGTGAGAATTTCAATGTAAATACTGTGAAGCAGGGAATTTTTTCTATATTTTTTCTTTTTTATGGGGAAAAAAATCGAAAAATTCTGAGCTGTGAAGGTAAAAAAGTTGGTGTGACGCATTGCCCGGTGGTATAATTAGGGAAGAAAATACTAACGAAAGGAAAGAACGTTATGAAAAAATCCAAGAAATTACTCAGCGTCCTTCTCATATGCATGGTCGCTATGACGGCGTTCCCTGCCGTCTCCTACGGTGCGACCAAAGTCACCAGCGCCGACGGCAGCTGGACAATTCTTGCTGACTATAACAAAGACACCTGCACCGTCATCAGTTACAACGGTTCTGACGCTAACCTGGTCATCCCGTCCAAGATTGACGGCCTGAAGGTCACAGAGCTTCAATTCGGCTATCAGATTGGAAGGCCGGATTCCAACAGATGGAAAAACCGCAAAGCTATCGTCACCATCCAGATACCCAGCACTGTAACCTCCATAGGCTACGCCAGCTTCGCCAACCTGCCTAACCTGAAGAGCGTGAAGATTCCTACTTCCGTCAAGACGTTCGGGACCAGTCTCTTTGCAGAATGCACCTCCTTGGAAAGTTTCACCATTCCGACGGCTATGAAAGAAGTCCCCAATGAAATCTTTGGCGGCTGCACCTCTCTTTCCAAGGTGACATTCCACTCCAAGGTAACTGCGCTTGGTTCAAGCGCTTTTTCGGGCTGTACCTCTTTGAAAAAGATTACCTTGCCTTCCAGCCTGAAGACCATCGGCTACAACTGCTTCGGTACATACTACACGGACAAATGCGGACTTGAGACGATTTCCATCCCAAATTCCGTAACATCTATAGACTTCTGCATCTTCGCAGGCTGCGAAAACCTGACTTCCGTCAAGCTTTCCACCGGCTGCAAAGAGATTCCGTCGAAGGCATTCCTCGACTGTAAATCGCTGAAAACCATTACGATTCCGTCAAGTTATACCAGCGTCGCGTCCATGGCTTTTTCAGGATGCACCAATCTGACCACCGTCGTGTGCAGAAGCAACCTGAAGATGAACGGCTTTGACCCGACCGCGCTTCTGACCATCTACGCACCGTCATCGGCTTCCAACGTCAAGAGCTACTGTGAAAGCAAAGGTATCCGCTGGAAATCCCTGAACGCTCCGACCTGGAGCAGCAAAAAGCGCACCACCTCTGCCGCCACCCTGAAGTGGAAAGCCGTCAGCGGCGCAACCGGCTACAAGGTCTACAAGAAGATTGGCACCGGCTCCTATAAGCTGGTAAAGACCACCACAAGCACCAGCTATAAAGCGACCGGCCTGAAGAAGGGAACCACTTACCGGTTCTACGTAACCACCCTGAAGAAAGACGCCCTGGGTAACACCATCGAGAGCAAAAGTTCCACCGTTTACAAGACCTATCTGAAGAAATAAAATGGAAGAAGCAGCCGTAACGGCTGCTTCTTATATTGCAGGTGAAGTAGATTTTCAGCAGCTTTGTCAACAAATCTGCCTTTCCTACACCGCATATTTTTCTTTATATTTTGTGTACATTTCTCGGAAGCCCGGGTCTTCCTTTGTCTTCAGGGTATCCAGGTATTCGTGGGTATCGAAGGACGCCTTGGACAGTTCAATCATGGCTACCGCAATGTTGGAGCAATGGTCGGAAACTCTCTCGTAGTTGGTCAGAATATCCGACAGAATGAATCCCTGCTGAATGGTGCACTGACCGTTCTGCAGACGATTGATATGGTTGCGCTTGATTGCTTCTGTCATATCGTCCATGACCTCTTCCAGCGGCTCCACGTGATAGGCAAGTTCTAAATCGGCTTCGTCAAAAGCTTTGATTGCAATATTTAAAATCTCACGGAGGGCTTCTGTGGCTACGGTGATTTCCTTTACGCCCTCTTCGGAAAGTTTAACCTTTTTCTCATTCATTTCCCTGGCCGCCTCCATGATATTGACGGCGTGGTCGCTGATTCGCTCAAAATCGCCGATGGTATGCAGCAGCTTGGAAATCTGTTTGCTGTCCACATCGGAAAGGTCGCAGCCGGACAGCTTCACCATATAGGAGCCCAGCCGGTCTTCGTAGATGTCCGCTTCACCCTCCAGCGCGGTAACCTCCTCCGCTTTTTTCTCATCATAGCGAAACAGCAGTTCCATAGCCTTGTCCATAGCTGATTTTGCAACGTAAGCCATCTCCGTCGTCTTGTGATTGCACTCCTGCAGCGCGATAGAAGGCGTATTGAGCAGCCTTTCGTCCAGAAAAGCAATTTCTTTTTCCGGCTCGGTTTTGATGGTGCCTTCGGCAATCTTAACCAGCTGTTTGGAGAAAGGCAGCAGCAGCAGCGTCGTACTGATATTGAAAATGCTGTGCACTACAGCGATACCTACAGGATTGATTGCCTGGTTCGCCAGGGCAAACTCGAATCCGTAAAAAGCAATCATATAAACAATCATAAAAATCGCCGTACCTATAATATTAAAAGCAATGTGTATCACAGATACTCTCTTGGCGTTTTTATTTACACCGATACTGGAGATTAACGCAGTAACACAGGTACCGATGTTTTGACCCATGATAATCGGAATCGCCATGCCATAGGAAATGCTTCCGGTTAAGGATAAGGCCTGCAGAATACCCACCGACGCGGAGGAGCTCTGAATCACCGCAGTCAGTACGAGCCCGGTTAAAATTCCCAGCAGCGGATTGGTAAATGCAGTCAGAATAGAAGTGAACTGGGGCATATCCTTCAGCGGACTTACGGAATCACTCATAAACTCCATGCCGTACATCAAAATGGCAAATCCAATCAGAATGCTGCCGATGTCCTTTTTTTTGCTGGTCTTGGCGCTCATCATCAAGATTACGCCAATAAGCGCCAGCACCGGCGAAAAAGATTCCGGCTTCAAAAGCTTTACCAAAACATTATCGCTTTCAATGCCTACCAAGCTTAAAATCCAGGCGGTCACAGTAGTTCCCACATTGGAGCCCATAATAACGCCGGCCGTGCCGGAAAGCTCCATAATGCCCGAGTTTACAAGCCCCACCAGCATGACGGTGACGGCGGAGGAGCTCTGAATTACCGCGGTAATTCCAATACCCAAAAACAGACTCTTAAGGGGACTTGAGGTCATCCTCTTCAGAATCCCCTCCAGCTTACTGCCTGCCAGCTTTTCCAATCCCTGGGACATCAGGTTCATTCCGTAAAGGAACAGAGCCAGTCCTCCGAACAGCGTAATAAATGAAAAAATGTCCATGTACGTTTTTCCTCTCTTTTCGTGTCGTATTGATTGCTAGAAAATAATTGTGATTGTAGTTCCCTCGTTAAGTTTGCTGTCCACGCGAATATCGGCATTGTGATAAGCCGCTCCGTGTTTTACAATGGAGAGGCCAAGGCCCGTTCCTCCAATCTCCTTGGAGTGGCTCTTGTTGACTCTGAAAAAGCGCTCAAATATCCTGTCCAAATCCTCCTCGGGAATCCCAATGCCGGTATCGGCCACGCTGACAGCCGGTCTTCCGTCCTCCTCAAAGACGCGAACCGTTACACTGCCATAGTCTGTGTTATATTTTATCGCATTATCACATAGATTGTAAATAATTTCTGATAAAATTTGCGAAACTGCCTCTACATAAATGTGCTCCCCCTCCAGGTTTACCGTAAGATGCTTTTCTCCGGCAGCAGCTTCCTGGGTGTCCAGCACCTCCCTGCATGCCAGATATAAATCCAGCTTCTCTTTTCTTGCGGCAATCTGCTTTTCGTCCAGCTGGGACAGCTTGATAATATCATCTACGAGAACCACCAGCCGCTGTGCCTCGTCGTAGATTCTGCCCGCGAAACGGGGGATATCCTCTTCTTTCACAATGCCATTTTTGATAATTTCCGCAAATCCGGAAATAGAGGTCAGCGGCGTCTTCAGCTCGTGGGATACGTTGGCCGTAAACTCTTTTCGGAAATCCGCCTCCCTCGTCTTTTCATCCACGTCCACCTGGAGCCTGTTGATACGAAGGTCCAGGTCTGCTTTCTGCTCGGCAATCTTATCCAGCAGAGGCTGCACCTCTTCATAGACCTTTATATCCCCGGCGTGGTCCAAATCTATCCGGTTCAGAGGTTCTACAATTTTTCTCGAAGTTCTGGCAGCCAGCACAAAGGACAGAACCACTGCCATGAGCAGTATCACCAGCAGAGGCTGCAGCATGAGCAGTATCAAAGAAAAAATTGTAAACTGATTTTTCGATACCCGAAGCACACTGCCGTCTGTCAGCCTTACCGCGCTGTACATGGTCTTTTCTGCAAGGGTGTAGGAATACCTTGCGTCTTCCCCATACCCGGTTTTAAGGGCTTCTTCTACCTCCGGCCTGTCCCTGTGATTTTCCATATCGGAAACCGACTCTACGGAAGAATCCCAGAGCACGCTGCCATCCGGGGCAATCCAGGTAATCCTGTAGTTTTCCGGAACTTCCAGGTCTTTAAAATATGCGCTTTGGCTTTTTTCCACCCCATGTCCGACCATATACGCCTGATTTTTCAGTTCGTCTGCATACTCGTTGTTGTACTGAATATACAGGGCGCCCAGAATCAGTACCAGACAGGCTATCCAGACCAGAATGGCTACAATAAAGCTTCCCTTGAAAATCCTCTCTCTCATGGTTTCGCCTCCCCTATTTTATATCCGATTCCACGGACGGTTTCTATCAGGCTGCCGCAGCTTCCAAGCTTTTGGCGCAGAGAACGGATATGAACGTCCACGGTCCTGCTTTCTCCGTCAAAAGCGTAGCCCCAGATTTTAGTCAAAAGCTGGTCCCTGGTAAATACGATGCCCTGGTTTTCCACCAGCAGCGCCAACATTTCAAATTCCTTCAGGGTCAGCGACACATCTCGCCCCTCTGCTCTCACCAGATGCTTGGCAGGGGACATATATAGCCCTCCGATATGATACTCTTTTTCGGTGTCTACGACCTGAGCTCTGCGCAGAAGGGCCCTGACTCTGGCAATCAGTTCCATCATGCCAAAGGGTTTGGGAAGATAGTCGTCGGCGCCGTAATCCAGCCCTATGACCTTGTCGTATTCTGTACCCTTAGCAGTCAGCATCATCACCGGCGTCTTCTTGGTCCGGCTGTCGGCCCGCAGCTTCTTCAGGATAGAAAGTCCGTCCTCTTCCGGCAGCATGATGTCTAAAAGCACCAGCCGAGGGGTCTCTTTTTTTACGGCTTCCCAGAAGAGCGAAGGCTTTTCAAAACCTTTGGCCTCATAGCCGGCATTATTCAGGGTATATAAGACCAGTTCTCTGATACTGTCATCATCTTCAACGAAATAAATCATAAACCCGTTCCTCCAATTTCTATACTTTAAGTTTACTATAATCGCCTTTCAAACGCCATAGGAGAAATGTAAAATCTATGTTAAGTTTCCCCTTATTGACTTTTTTCAAAGGCGATGTATACTGGAATTATCATGACGTAAAGTGATAGTTTTTCATGTTTTCATGATTTTTATTTATAGTGAAGGAGGATGCTGAACAAAAGATGAATTTAGTACAATGCCAGATTTTTCTCAAGGTTTTGGAATACGGAACTTTGACTCGCGCCGCTGAAGAGCTGGGTTACACCCAGTCGGGGCTGACCAGAATGCTCAATGCCCTTGACAGAGAGATTGGGTTTCCTCTGCTGTTTCGCGACCGTCACGGTGTTCGTCTGACCGCAGAAGGCAAACAGATTCTGCCCCATATCCAGGCCCTTGACGGCGACAACCACAGGCTTTTACAATGTGCGGCTGAAATCATGGAGCTGAATCAGGGGCTGATTACCGTCGGCACCTTTAACAGCGTCTCCGCCCAGTGGCTGCCCGGCATGATTAAGGAATTTGTACATCACTATCCGGGCGTAAAATTTCAGCTGCTCCACGGAAACAACGACCAGATTGTAGAGTGGGTATGTCAAGATAAGGTAGACCTGGGTTTTACAAGATACGGTACCGCCTCAGATTTTGAAGAGGTATTCCTGTATCGGGACCCCATCGTCGGAGTATTTGCCGCCGACGACCCTTACGCACGTCGAAAAAGTTTCCGACTGGAAGAACTGAAGAAACTTCCTTACGTGGCGCTCAATGAAGGCGTCGATGACGAAATTACAGATATTCTCAGCCAAAGCGGCGTCGTGCTGCATCCCAGCTATATCGAAAGCGACGACCACGCTGTAATCGCCATGGTAGAGCAGGGCCTGGGCACCAGCCTGATGTCCCAGATGATGCTGCAGGGTTTTCAGCGCAATATCGCAGCGGTGCCCCTAAATCCGCCGCGATATCGTGAAATCGGTATGGCCTGCCGGGACAAGCAGCTTCTGTCTTCGGCTGCTTCCGCCTTTTGGGAACATGCGATAACCTGGGTGAAAGGATTATAAACGGATTCCTGCATATCCGCACCGACCTTTGCATATATTGGTTTTAACTTGAGTTTAAGGAGCGGTGTTTAATATGAAGGATTACATAGAGGAAAGAGTGCTTTCGCTGGCCAATTATATCATTTCGACCAATTCAACTGTCAGGGCCGCTGCCAAAGAATTCAAGGTCAGCAAAAGTACAGTGCACAAAGATGTCACGGAGAGGCTTCTGGAAATCAGTCCCTCCCTCGCAGCTGAAGTAAAAGCCGTGCTGGACGTCAACAAAGCAGAAAGACACATACGGGGTGGCCTTGCTACCAGAGAAAAATATAACCATCAAGGTGAATGATAGAAAACAGAAAGCAGCTGTGCAAGACGCAGGCTGCTTTCTATTTTAGTATGGCATAATCGGCTTTTTTCCGTACTGGCGTATTGTAAAAATATTCGCTTTACTTTATAATAAAAATAGTTATGAGTTTTATGCAAGGAGGAACACGTTATGATTTATTTTAGAAGTGACTACAGCCAGGGTGCCCATCCCAAAATCATGGACGCACTGATGCGGACAAACCTGGAGCATACCGACGGCTACGCCATGGATCCTCACAGCGAGCACGCCGCCCAGATGATTAAGGATTTAATCGGCCGGCAGGACTGTGAAGTATATATGATGGTGGGAGGCACCCCGACCAATATTATCACCATTGCCTCCGCTCTCAAGCCGTGGGAGGCCGTAGTCGCGCCTAGAACCGGTCATATTTACATACACGAATGCGGCGGCGTGGAAGCCTCCGGCCACAGGGTGCTGGCAGTAGACGGCATCGACGGAAAGCTGACGCCGGAGCTGATTGACCGCGCATGGCTGGAATACGAAGACGACCATACCGTAATCCCCAAAATGGCTTATATCTCCCACACCACTGAAAGCGGCACCGTTTACACAAAAGCAGAACTTGAAGCCCTGAGACAATGCTGCGACGCCCACGATATGTACCTTTACATGGATGGCGCAAGACTGGGAGCAGCTCTGACTTGCCAGGATACTGACCTTACGATTCAGGACATCGCCCGGCTGACCGACGCCTTTTATATCGGCGGCACCAAGAACGGCCTCCTGATGGGCGAAGCCGTTGTAGTATTCGACGACAATATCAACGACCATTACAGATGGATGATAAAACAAAACTGCGGTATGCTGGCCAAAGGCAGGCTTATCGGCGTGCAGTTTGAAGCCCTTCTTGAGGGAGGAGAGGACAGTCTCTTCTATGAAATCGGCGCCAAAGAAAACAGATTGGCGAAAAAGCTGAGAGAGGGTATTGCAGCTGCGGGCTATCAGTTTGACGGTACCTCCACCACCAATCAGATTTTCCCAATCTTCCCTACAGAAATGGTAAGAAAACTGGAAGAAGACTTTTTCTTCTATGACTGGGCACCTTACGGCGACAGCCACAGAGTAGTCAGACTGGTTACCTCCTGGGGCACCACCGAGGAAGATGTCGACGCATTTATCAATGCACTCAACAACTTTTAATTGATTTGGGACGCAGACTGCGTCCCTATTTCGTTTTTGGTAATTCAAATTGGCGCTGTTCTAATCGTGGGAGAGCCTCTCCTGGTGCGTCCCTGGGTTAACATCATATATCTCCCCGACGCCACATACCCCTATAGGGTATATGACCGAAAATTTCACAGCTTCCTGTCCCGCACAACGTCTGTGAGCGACTTTGCGGGACGGTTTTCTTTGAAAAGACCGGCTGAAATGGGGTGTAACGCGGATTTTGGCAGGGCTCTCAGCTGCTTCAACTTCCAAATATAGAAAATTCTTCAATTATCCGGAATTAATTCCCTGTAGAAAAACCGTTTTTCTTTACAAAATTCCTCAGATACCCCCCTGCTTATTGCAAAAACCGTCCCGCAGATACCGCTTTCGCCTTCCCTGCGGGATTTCGGTCTTGGAATCCCATCCATGTCAAAGGCGGCCTAACGCTGCGGCCGCCCTTTTATCTCTCTTATTTTAGGAAAAGTCGTCGATGCCGTTGCCGTTTTCATCGTACCGGATGACTCTTCCCGATTTTTTGTACTTCTTCAGCAACTTCTCCAGCTGCTCGTTGGTTCCCAACTCTCTTTCACGGACCGCCGCCTCGTAAGGCGTCAGATTGTTGACATCCTTGATATGTTTTCTGGTAGGCTTCGGCACCACCGCAAAGTATATCAGAGGAGAAATGACGAAAATGTCAAGAACAAACCAGCCGCCTACGGCAAGTATCCACTGCAGCGTCGTTTCAAACCGCTCGAAACCAAAGCCCAGCACAATGCAGGCGCCGATTACCGTTATGAAAAATGGAAGATATAACCTTTCAACCTTGCGGATAGCGCCGGAAAGTGCTTCATCATACCACTGACTTTTCAGCTTCCTGAAGATATACTTGGCTCCGCGGAATTGGGTATTGGCGATGTACACGCAGGTCTTAAAATCATCAAAGGAAGCTTTTTCTGCGGGAATTTCTGTAGGACCGAGTTCTTCCTGCCTATAGTTGTAAAAAATCTGCGCCCGAATCAGTATCCCTTCGCCCATGACAGAAATATCCGGTCTCTCAGTCCCCTGGCAGCTTAGCACCAGCTGCTGTCCGGGCATCAGCATCTGCGTATTGCCGTCCACTGTTACCGCCGCGTAGCCTTCTTTGCAGAAAAGGGCCTGGGTATGGTAGTCATATTCCGGAAAATCTTCCTCCTCCAGTTTCCGGCTGGTCTCTTCCGGCGTAACCACATCCAGAAGGCCCTGATTTCCTTTTGCTACCATTAGGTTGTAGTCAGTGATTTTGCCAAAGCTTTTGGTCGTATATCCGCCGTCAAATCGGTCCTGCTCCAGCTCCGAAAGTCTGGACACCCGCACGTCCTGATGGGCCAGAACCGTACTCCCTTCCAAAACCATCAGCACTCTGTCGTAATCCGGCAGCCTGGAAAAAGTAGTTTCCGGCAGGTCGCAGGTGGCGCTGCTCAGCCTCCATATGAAATTTCTGTCAAGATATCTGCTGTTCTCAGGAAAAATTGCCAGCTGTGTGGTAGTTCCGCCAGTCCAGTTAGATTTCCTGAAATCCTGTTCTCTATATACTTTTAGGTCCATATTCCACTCCCTAGTTTGTTAAGATATTCTTAATTATACCTCCCTTTTCTTGATTAAACAACCTTTTTATAGTATAATGATACGAATTGAGATATTGAAGCATAGCACATTGGAGTATATTAAAATGAATAGAGCAGACGGATATAAACTAAAGGGCTGCGACCCTTTTTATGAAGTCATCCCCCACATCATGCCAAGACGGTATGATGCGGTCAATTATATTGACCTGGAACTGGATTTGGAGGCCATGCACGCCTACATCAATCGGTGTCGGCAGAAAGGCGTCAAGATGGACCATATGACGGTCATCATTGCCGCGTATCTCCGCCTGGTGTCCCAGAATCCCAACCTGAACAGATTCGTCATCAACAAACGAATTTACGCGCGGAATCATTTCTGCGTTTCTTTTACGACCCTGAAAGCCAACAATACTGAAGAAACTGTAACGAAGATTTATTTTAATCTGGACGATGATATTTACGAGGTCAACAGGAAAATTACGGAGGCCATAGAAACAAGCCGAAAGACCGGAGACAACAACGCAGTAGACAGACTGCTTCGGGCGGTGATGAAAGCGCCGTTTCTTGTGCGCTGCGTCGTCAACACCCTGAAATGGTGGGACAAACATTTCTCTCTCCCGTTCAGCATTATCAACGGCAGCCCTTTCCACACCTCCCTGTTTATCACCAATCTGGCCTCTATCAGACTAAAAGCCGTATATCATCACATCTACGACTTCGGCACCACCGGTCTTTTTATCGCTATCGGTCAGCCGGAAAAACGCCTTGCTAAAGTCGGAGAGGTCATCGAAGAGAAGAAAGTTCTTCCAGTCAAAGTATCTGCCGACGACAGAGTGGAATCGGGCTACTATTACGCCCGCTGTTTCAGGGAGTTCAAGCGGTATGTGGGCCGTCCTGAGCTGCTGGAGGAAAAGCCGGCTCAAATTATCCGCGACCCTAACGTAAAAATCTCAAACCCCAAATTTATTGTCAAATAAATCGATTTTAACGATAAGGAGGCAACACTATGAACAGAAAAGAACTGGCAGTACAGCTGCATCACAAAAAATTCAACTGCGCACAGGCGGTAGCCTGCGCTTTCGCCAATGTCATGGGCTACGACCCCAGGACCGTATTCAAGCTGTCCGAAGCCTTTGGCGGAGGCATGGGCACCCAGAGTACCTGCGGCGCCGTTTCTGCCATGGCTATGGTTATCGGCATGAAAGAATCCGACGGCGATATGGACGCCCCCGCTACCAAAGGCCGCTGCTATCAGCTGATGAAACAGGCAACCCAGATGTTCGAGGAAAAAAACCAGTCTACCATCTGCCGCGAAATCAAAGGTCTGACCGGCGGTCCCGTTCTCAGAAGCTGCGACGGCTGCATAGAAGATGCCGCAGCAATTCTGGACGAGCTGCTGCTCGGCATTAAAGACGAGTAAACGCTGGTTCCCGGGTTTCCAAGCTTTAGATGATTAATCGGTACTCTCTGCACTTTTTTAAATTTTCATTGCTGCCGGAAGCAATCATCAGAGATGAATCTCGTACAAAACAGACAAAATAGAAGTAAAACACAGGTTTTGTCTGTAAATCCATCCCAAAATGGGGATTTCGCCCTGGTTTTAGAGCAAAAAACAGACAAGACAGACAGATTTTCGAGAGTTTGTCTGCTTTGTCTGTATTTTTTAAGAAATTGCCTGACAAAACAGACAAGAAATTAGAAATGTGTCTGTGCTGTCTGTTCCCATGGAGCAAGCCTAAAGCTGCAGGAAAGGTTACTGCGGGCAGCCTCCATCTCCTTTCATCTCATTTCTGAGCCGACATTCTCATAAAAACTTATCATATCCGCCTATTTTATTTCAAACTGATTTTTTCGGTAATCTATCAGTCCCTCCCTGCGCATTCTCGATAGTTCTCTGGACAGGGCGCTGCGCTCTACAGCCAGATAGTCCGCCAGCTGCTGCCGGTCAAAGGGAATGGAGATTTTATTGCCGCCCTGCCTGCCTGACTCTTCAGATAAATAGGAGATAACTTTCTCCTGGATGGACCGCCGGGACAGATGGGACATCTTAGCGGTCAGCAGAAGATTTTTTCTTGCCACTACCTGCAGCAGATTCTGCAGAAATCTCTGCTCCCCGCCGCCGGCAAGTCCGCTGCCAGAGGTCAATAAATGTTCTATGGGGAAAAATACTACCTGACTGTCTGCGGCGGCTATTACAGCGACTCTCGCCGGCTCATCACCCAAAATGCCGTAAACTTCTCCGAAGATTTCACCCCTGTTCGCCTCTGCAAGAATTTCCCTGTTTCCTAGGAAGTCTTCCCTGATAATGTGTACTCTGCCCTCTGTCACAAGGCCGATACCCTTGGCCAGGTCTCCCTGATGGAGCACAAATTCTTCCTTTCTATATGTCTGAGGCTGCACTCGCTCCCCCATCTGCCGAAGCTGACTTTCCTCAATCCCTGCGAAAAGGGGCGAGCGCTCCATAGCTGAAATAATGTTTTTCATTTTTTCTCTCCAATCGTTGCAAATGCAACAGAATTTCTTTTCTCATTGTATTATACTCACAGCATAACAGTCAACCGAAAGGTTAAAGGATATGGAGGTTTTACATGATTAGAAGAATTATTCACATAGACGAAAACAAGTGCAGCGGCTGCGGCCTTTGCGCCGCTGCCTGTCACGAGGGAGCCATCGGTATGGTGGGCGGCAAGGCAAAACTGCTCCGGGACGACTACTGCGACGGTCTCGGAGACTGCCTTCCAACCTGCCCGGAGGGCGCCATTACCTTTGTGGAAAGAGAAGCGGCCCCTTACGACGAAGCTGCCGTAAAAGCCAACATGGCGGCAAAATCTCTTGCCGAGGAATTAAAAAATGTGCAAAGCAGCTGCGGAGGCGGCTGTCCCGGTTCTGCTGTGAGAGATATGCGAAAATCAGAAACTTTGACGACTTCACGGCTTTCCAACTGGCCTGTCCAAATTCAGCTGGCTCCGCTGAAAGCCCCTTATTTTGACGGCGCTAATCTGCTTATCGCAGCTGACTGCACCGCCTACGCTTATGCAGAGTTTCACAACCGTTTTGTCAAAAACAGAGTGACTTTGATTGGCTGTCCAAAACTGGATGCCGCAGACTACAGCGAAAAGCTGACTGAAATTCTCCGCACAAATGATGTTGCCAGCGTCTCCGTCGTCAGAATGGAAGTACCTTGCTGCGGCGGTATCGAAACAGCTGTAAAAAAGGCTGTTGCGGAAAGCGGAAAATTCCTGCCAATTCAGGTAGTGACTATTTCCACCGAGGGTGATATAATCTAAGCAGTCATTCTATTAAACGGAGTAATTGCAATATGAAAAAAGTTTTAGTCATCGGCTCCACAGTTGCCGATATTATCATCAACGTAGATTATCTGCCTACCACCGCTCAGGATATCCACATCAAATCTCAGACCATGGCCCTGGGCGGCTGTGCCTACAATGTATCAGATATGATACGCCACTTTGAAGTGCCTTATACTCTGTTTTCTCCTGTGGGCACCGGTCTTTACGGAGATTTTGTCAGGAACCGGCTGGCAGTCAAGGGCATTGCTTCGCCCATGCCTACGCCAAACCAGGCCAACGGCTGCTGCTACTGCTTTGTGGAAGAGTCCGGAGAGCGAACTTTTATCGTAGAACACGGCGCCGAATACCTGTTTTATAAAGAGTGGTTCGACCAGCTGAAGACAGAAAAGCTTTCCGGAGTCTATATCTGCGGATTGGAAATCGAAGATAAGACCGGCGGCACCATTGTAGATTTTCTGGAAGCTCATCCGAATCTGCCGGTTTTCTACGGTCCCGGGCCGCGGCTGAAGATGATTCCGGAGGACCTGATGCAGCGAATCTTCGCCCTGAGACCTGTGGTTCACTTAAACGAAGATGAAGTCTGCCGCTATACAGGCTGCGATTCGATCGAAGAAGCCGCAAAAGCGCTATTTTCCAAAACCCGCAATACTGTCATCGTAACCAACGGGGAAAACGGCGCCTTTTTCTATGACGGCGAGGACTTTATCCACGTACCGCCGGTACCTGCAGAATCCGTGGTGGATACCATCGGTGCAGGAGACGCCCATATGGGCGCCGTCATCGCAGGACTTGCCAGAGGAGAAAGTCTCTACGACTCTATTTACAAAGCAAATGCCGCCGCGGCGCTGGTAGTTTCCCGCAAAGGCGGCACAGTAACTGACGAGGATTTCAAATCCGCCGGGATTTTATAGAGTATCGAATATAACATAAGTATGCAAAACGGTCCGAAGAATGGGAAACACCCCATTTCTCGGACCGTTTTTATTACATAGAAAACATGGAAGCTTTTAGTCCTGACGGCACTCCGGGCACAAATTGTCTCTGATTTTGCGCAGCTGTCTTGTCAGCCGATTGATGGCGTTGATTCTGCGCACAACAGCATAGGCGTTTTCTTCTCTGTAAAGCAGGATTCTGTCCAGGGTAGAGGTCAAATCTTCACAGAGTTCATCCACCTGCTTCAGGAAATCCTCTCTGCCCATGGTTACAAGTCCCTGAGGCAGCTGTTCAATCTCATACCGATACTCCATGCCGAACAGCTCGAGGACTTTGGCCGAAAGCTGCAGCTTCATTTCGTTCAGGTGCAGTTCAAAAAGACCTTCTGCCTCCTTAGCCTTTTCCTTGATATGGGAAATCGTTTCCGTAATTTCTGCGAATCTGGAGTCCAGCTCCTTGTACTCCATGTTCATGGCTTTCCAGTAGAAATCCAGCTGGTTCAGCGTTCTTGCAATCAAATCCTTCAGTTTCTTCTCGGCAGACCTTTCTAAAATCTCCCCGGCAGACTTTTTGCAGTCCCTCGTCACGGCTTTCTTCAGCGGTTCTATCCCCTTTCCGGTTTTGGCGCTGACAGGAAATATGGCTGCGGTATCTGTCTCCATCAGCTGACAAAGCAGCTTTTCGCAGTATGCGATATAGGCGGCAAGGTCGGCGTCTCCAATCATATCAATCTTGTTGACCGCAAAGTAGAACTTTCCGGCAAACTCTCTGGTATTGGCAAGAAAGTCTATTTCAATCTGGTTAATAGGGCTGTCTACTGAAAGCAGAAAAATTACGGCGTCGCTTTCTTTCATATACTGATAGGCGACCTCCGTATTGTTTTTATGGAAAGAACCCACCCCCGGAGTATCCACAAAGGTAAGACCGTTTTTCAGAAATTTGGACGGCGTATGTAAAATCACCGAATCCACCCCCAGCCGATTGTCGGCGTTTTCCTGCTCGCTGATGTAAGCAGATAATTTCTCAAAGGGAATGGTCTCAAAAGCTCCATTCTGAAAGTGCACCTCTGCGGCTCTCTTTCCGTAAACTACTTTGGTCACCGCAGAAGTAACGGGCACGATGCCCACAGGCAGAATCTCATCCTCTAAAATGGCATTGGCCAGGGTGCTCTTGCCCCGCTTAAACTGCCCGATGATGGACACAGTCATCTCCTGACTCTTAAGCTTTTCCAGCAGAAGACCAACCTCCTTTGCCTGACCGGTGCAGGCCTCTTCTTCCGCAAGAAGGTCATACACTTTTTGGGTTTTATCTAAAATACTCTCGTTCATATTACAAAAAATCTCCTCTTTCTTTCGATGACATTTCCAAGTATATCACAGGAAATCAGGCCGCGCAACACCGCTTTCAGGGCTTTTCTTTGCGGCTTTCTCACCGGGACCTTGCAACTTTTTTCCCTGCTTTTCCCCCGGCGTCATAGTACAAGTTCCTCCGCCATATAGTAGACATAGCGAGGAGAGTATCTATGACTTTTGGGAACGTAAAACAGAATATTACGGTATTGGCCGCGTCCAACCTGATTATCGGGCTCATTGAATTTGTCTTTAACATGTATTTGTCCCGGATTCTCGGAGCTGAGGGCCTTGGACTTCTCAGTCTGGTAGCGCCTGTCAACGCCCTGTTCCTCTCTTTTATGACCGAGGGCATTGTGGTTACCATGTCCAAAATATCAGCGAAACACAATCATTTCGGCCGCTATGAGGCCATGGATAAAACCGTAAAGGTGGCCACCGTTGCCAGCTTTTTCTGGTCTCTGCTTTTAGTAGGCGTCATTTGGCTTACAGCCGGCCCCATTGCGTCGGGGTTTCTGGGAGACCCGCAGCTGGTCTACCCCATTCTGGCAACCTGCCCCCTTATGATGCTCATGTCTGTTTCCAATATCGTAAAAGGACATTTTCTGGGTCTTGCAAAAATAAAGGTGCCGTCCGCCATCAATATCAGCGAAAAACTTCTGCGGTTTCCCATTCTCTACTGTTTGATTCGCTTTCTTCTGAACAGAACCGGACTGCCTCCTGTTACGCTGGTATACCTGTGCTATGCCATCGGCGAAATGCAGAGCGTACTGTTTCTTCTACTCTACTACAAGAAAACTCGTCCCCGGGAGTGTTCCTATGAGGCTTCCGGCGAGCCCCTGCTCCACGGCTGGTCCTCCAAAGCCTCTTCCCGCAAAATCACCCTGCGGGAAGTGAAGGATATTCTGGTTCCTCTGGCAAAGGGCGCCGCGCCCATCTGCCTGACCCAGTGCGTGCTGGAAGGCGTCAACGCCTCCTCTTCTGTTATCGTAAAACTGCGCCTTTGTACCATCGGCTACACTGCCTCTGAGGCTCTGAGCCTCCTTGGAAAATACAAAGGCATGGTCTTTCCCCTGATGGCATATCCCATGATTTTGGTCGGCGCTACATGCTCCATCGTCGTACCAAAAATTTCTACTATGACAGCCGCCGGAAAGGGCCGGTTTGCGAACCGGCTCATTAAAAGGTCTCTGGCCCTGGCTTTTTTCATCGGAATCCTGACCTTGTTCATCTTTTGGATTTTCGCCGACGACATGGGCTATCTTTTTTATAAACGCAGCGACCTGGGATTTATGATTCGCATGGCCGGCCTCTGCTCGCCCCTGCTGTATATGACGGCTACCTCCACAAGCCTTCTAATCGGCATCGGACAGGAGGGCCAGTCTTTCCGCAACTCCCTGCTGCAGCAGCTTCTCCTGCTCATCTTCCTGATGATATTTACCGGGATTCCTTCCCTTAATATATACGGTTACATTGTAGCCATTGCGATATCCAATGCAATTCTCCTGATACTCAATCTGTATTCGCTTAAACTACACCGCACCAACCATGTTTCTTCGTAAAATCATCACAGAAAAGCGCTATACTGATGGTGTCAAAAGCTAAAGCTTTTGAACGTTCTTTCTTAATTTAATACTAAATATCGCAGCCAAAGAGCCCTGCTTCACGCAGGGCTCTTTGGTTTTTTGTCTATGGCCTGTTCTCGTATTGAGCGATTGTGTTTTCAATTTGCGTTTTCACCATGTCGGCAATTTCTCCGGTTTTCATGTGCTGGTAAGCCTCGTATGGAATGGGAGGCAGAATGTGAACCTGCACCGTTACACGGCCCGGCTCATTTTTGTCGAAAGGCTTAAAGGAGTCAATCAGCGCCACAGGCACGATGGGACACTTGGCCTTAATTGCCGCCTTGAAACTGCCGCCCTTGAACTCCAGCAGCTGATTGCCGTTGCGGCTCCTGGTACCCTCCGGAAAGATAATCCAGTTTTCGTGTTCTTCTCCTACGCGCCGGCCGACCTCCTGAATAACTTTCAGAGAATTTTTTACGTTTCCCCGGTCCATGGCGATGGCGTCCATGCACTGAAAAATCTGCTTCACAGCGGGGATTTTCAGCAGTTCTTTTTTCATTACCGGCGAAAAAGGTCTCTCACAGGCTTCAATCATGGCAAATCCGTCAAAAATTCCCTGATGATTCGGATAAAAAATGAAGCCGTCCTTTTCGGGAATATTCTCTCTGCCGTAAACCTTGATTTCCAGATTGCCGGTAGCCTTGGACCGCTCCAGAATCTTGCGCAGAGGCTTCAGCTTGGTTTCTTTGGAATACTTGTCCGGGTGAGCCGCATACCAGTAAATTTTCGCAAAAGTCCCCGGCACCATATGAATATTTTTTAGAACAATTTTCGTCAGTCTATTCACTTCAATTCTCCTCTTATGTAATCCCCAGTTAGTATATCATAAAATTTCCCAAAAAAACAGTATCTATATGTTATAATAAGGTCAAAGCTGATAAATTCCCATTACGACGAGGAGAACCGATATGAAATTTGCAATGTCTTACAGCTGCGGCAAAGACAGTACCCTGGCTTTACATAAGACTATGGCCGAAGGCCACCGGCCCATAGCCCTGATTGTCATGGTCAACGAAGACGCCCAGCGTTCTTTTTTTCACGGCGCCGACTGCAATATGCTGAAAAGCTATGAAGACGCCCTGGGCATTCCCATGATTTTGGCCTATACCACCGGTGAAGATTACCACCTGAAGATGGAACAAGCCCTGCGCAGGGCCAGAGAAATGGGTGCCGAAGCCGCCTGCTTCGGTGATATCGATATTAAGGCAAATCGAGCCTGGTGCGAAGATAGATGCCGCGCAGCAGGACTTGCGCCCCTCTTTCCCCTCTGGCAGGCCGGCCGAGAGAAAAACGTGACAGAACTCATCGCCCTAGGCTACAAATGTCTGATAAAATCCATCAATAACGTGAAACTGCCAAAAGACCTCCTTGGAAAAATCATGGACAGCGAAACCATTGATATTATGCGCAGCTGCGGTATCGATGTCTGCGGAGAAAACGGCGAATATCATACCCTGGTTATGGACGGACCGATTTTTAGGAAACCTTTAAACTTCAAGGTGGGAGAAGTTTTGGATTTTGGAGATTATTCTGTGGTGGATGTGAAATAGCGGTATTTCTTTGACTTTTGCAAGCGGGTCATCACACTTTTAATAAATATTTGTACTCATTTATGCCTTCTGGAAGACGACAGCTGTAAATCCGAAGGCAGTCTGCGCCTGCATCAATTATGGGGTGGGAGCATATGTGCCGCCGGAAATTACGAGACCTCTATTTGTATCGATGGAGATATTAGGGAGACTCTGGATAAAATATAGGAATTTCAAACTTTCTTACTTATAGTATAGCCGCTTTTCAACGGGATTACTCCAATGTAAAAGGCATGAATGGATTCATAAAATGGTGCGAAACCACTTTTACATTCCATCTTTGTTTTCTCCTTTTTCCCATTCTGTTTTTTGAGCAACCCAATACTCAGCAAATCCTTCTCCTTTTACCGTTGCAGTAAAGGGTGCTGCAAGTAATTCTTTAATCGTCCAAAGAACAGTGCTGAAATCAACAGTTTTAGTATCAATCTTGCGGGTAAAGGCTTTCCACTTTTTCTTCATGGCAGAATCATTTTCAAAACCCATAACTTGCTCAAATTGTTCAATCGTAAATGCGTGTCCACGGTTTTCAAAAGTCTTTTTTAGTGCTTCGGTCAAAACTTTACCTTCAAAATCAAATTTATTTGCAAGATAATAGATATCGTAATAATCTTTCATTCGGCTTGAAAACTCCATTAAGCTGAGAATTGCATCAAGTTTTTCGGCAATGGTCGTTTCAAGAGAATATGTATTTACCATCGGTGCAGTAAAATCATCAAGCTGCGTTGGAATTTTTCGTTTTTCCTGTTTCGGCACAATAACATCACCCACACCGAAGTCAATGCTGAACGGCGTTTGGGTGTTCTTGATATACGCTACAAGTGAAGCGCCAATACCTGCATATTTGTTTTGAACAGCAATCGGTGCAATGGTTTTAATTTCAAATGTCACAAAATTATTTTCTGTTGGCGCAGCAATGATTTCCTCTAGCACAACTTTTAGCTGTTCAGGCGTATTGGGAACTTTCCGAAGGAGAAAATCCACATCCACTGTTACTCGACTATCAAAGTCAGTAACCGAATAAATAAACAATCCGCCTTTTAATACAAAATTTTTTGCATACCTTGATTTTTCCAAACGGCGCAAGAACTCCTCTTGACAAAAAAGCTGTAAACAGAGCTGATAACTTCTGCCACTTTCTTTTGCTTTATTTTTTAGTCTTGCAAGTACAGATGCAGCCATATCAGCCATTAAGAAGCACCTCCATTACATTCATCAGTTTTGTATAAACACGCATTTCCTTTGCGTATTTTGAAAGATTACTTAAATTTTTTTTGTCATCTGCGGCATAGGCATTAAGGGCCTTATTAAACATCTCATTATCGAGCTTGGTGCGATATTTAAAGCAGTCGCAAATGGTACGTTCTCGGTCATAAACAGTAAGCTTCACTCCATTAAAGTCACTTTCCACTTTACCAATTTCAAACTGAGAATTTTGGATGTAATATATTTTCATAGGAAAAGCCTCAAATTTCAGCCTTGTTCTTGAGAATGTTCTCGAAACAGCAATAGACCATTGCCTTGGCGCAAAATCACTGTATCCGTAATAAAAGAGTGCAGACTCAACACAAACAACACCTTCGGGAAGAAGCGCCGCAAGTATTTGCTCTTCTTTCATATCTTCTTTTTCGGCAAGCCGATAATAGCCGTGTCGTATACGCGCAATATATCCGTCATTGCATAAATTTGCTACATCAAAATTTGAAAGGCCTGAGGAAACTAATTCGGAAGTTTTAGCAATACCACCTGCATTATTTATTATCTTTTCAACAGTTTTCTTTTTGTCCATTTGTACACCAACTTTCAAATCACAATTATTTAAAATTGTGTTCTAAAAATATTTTAATGCAAAACAAAATAAATATCAACAATTATTAACGCACAATTTTGCAAAAAAGCACGTTAAAAATTGGTGAAAAATTATTATTCCCGGTATTTTTAAAAATATACTTTCTTCTTGTCGGATAGCCTTATGGAAGAAGTTTTCCAGAAACATTTAGCAAAACAGGCGTACAGCAAAGAAAAAATGGCATAGCCAAAAGCTGCACCATTTCAATACAACAATTTTAATTTAAGATATAAAAGCTTTGGGGCACCTTCCTTACGGAAGGCACCCCAAAACACATTTCTAATTGGTGGAGAATACGGGGCTCGAACCCGTGACCTCTTGACTGCCAGTCAAACGCGCTCCCAGCTGCGCTAATCCCCCACAAGGTGATACAGACTATTATCTTGCTCTCATCTGCATGAACTATTATATACCAGTTCGGCACATAATGCAAGCAATTTTATTCAATATGGAGCGGGCAACGGGAATCGAACCCGCCTCCTCAGCTTGGGAAGCTGATATTCTACCAATGAACTATGCCCGCCCGCCGTGCGGTATACCGCACTTTCATTATACGCTTTTTGTGAAAAAAAACAACCCTAAAACAGAAATTGTACCATGGCCATATAGCAAAAGGTTCCTCCCGCGATGGACAGCAGCATCTGCCGCTTCCAAAGGTGAATCCCTACGGTGACCGCCATGGCGATGAGCTCCGGCAGCCCGTGACTTCCCCCGAGAAAATCTACATTTTTCAGGCAATAGATTACCAGCATACCGAACACCGCCGCAGGCAGCACCTTTCCCAGATACTGCACATATTTTGGAGTTTCCTTTCCCGGCGGAAAGAAGAGAAAAGGCAGAAACCTGGTGAGCATAGTTCCAAGCACCACCGCCCCAATGGTAATTATCTGTTGTGTTAAAGACATCACAGCCCACCGCCTTTCTTCAATTTATTTTCCAGTCTGCCTCTGAGCAGGGTAAGTACCAGCAGAATTACTATCATGGAAGGAATCATAAAGCTGTCGGCTCCAAACAGTGCAAGACAGCCGCCGGACAGCACCAGACCCAGAATCCCCGGCGTATGGTCCTTATCTTTCAGCCACTGGTCCATAAAAATCACCACAAACATGGCCGTCAGCACGAAATCCAGCCCTTCCGTGTCAAATTTAATCAGTGAACCGAAGATACCGCCTAAGGTGGAACCCGTAACCCAGTATATCTGATTCAGCAAAGTGACGAAAAACATAAACCAGCCGGAATCCACATTTTCCGGAATTTCAGCAGTATAATTGATGGAAAAGCTCTCATCGCACATGCCGAAAATCAGATAAATTTTTTTCCATCCTGTCCCTTTGAACTTGTCCAGCATAGAAATACCGTAAAACAGGTGACGAGCGTTAATCATCAAAGCCAGCATGAAAGCCTGCAGCGGATTGAAAGCCCCCAGCAGCATATTTACTGTGATAAATTCAATGGACCCGGCAAAGATGAACATACTCATAAATAGAGGATACCAAAAGCTGAAACCGGATACGTTCATGTAGATACCATAGGTCAGTCCCAGAAACCAAAAACCTGCAAATATAGGAATGGTTTTAGGCCAGGCCGCCTTAAAAGCAATCTTCAGTTTGTGCATATCATTATTCTTCATCTCTTTTACCTTTCTCCGGCAAGCTGAGTATCACAATAGCCGCCACGGTTAAAAACATACCGCCCACTGACAGGGGAGACGGGATTTCACTGAAAAGCAGCGCGCCGAACACCATGGCCGCAAGGGGCTCTGAAGAAGCTAAGATAGAAGCTTTTCCGGCGTCGATGTAGGTCATGGAAAAAGTGTAGAATATGTATGGCAGTACAGCGGCACACAGACAGTGTCCCATTAGGAACAGGCCGTTTGCAGCCGGCGCTTCTGCCAGAAAGTCACCAATCAGGTTCCACTCGGTAAACGGAATCAGCGCCAAGGCAATCATCAGCATGAACCAAAAAGTAATGGTGACCGCACTATATTCACGCTCTTTGGCAACCTTGGAAAAAATGCTGTAAAGGGCATAGCAAAAAGCCGCCAGCAGGCCAATCAGCACACCCGCCCAGCTCCAGTCCGGTCCAAGACCTTCTTCTATTACGCCGCTTACCAGCACACAGCCGGCAAAAGCCAGAACCATACAGCCGGCTTTCTTCCTTGTAATTTTTTCCTTGAAAAAAATCGACGACAACAGCAGTACAAATACAGGAAAAATGCAAAGAAGCACCGCCGCAAATCCCATAGACAGACGGTTAATTGCTTCCGTATAAAAAAAGCTGAGTCCAAAATTTCCCAGAAAAGCGCCGCACAGAAAAATCCAAAAATCCTTTATTTTAATTTTCAAAAGCTGCCGGTTCACAATCAGGCAGCCTGCCAGCAGAATCACGCTGCCCAGAAGCATACGGGTTTCCAGGATTGTGGTATTCGCCATACCTGCTGCGTTCAGGGTCCGTGTAAAAACCCCCGTAGCGCCCCACATGATGCCTGCCAGGGTCGGCAAAACGACAAAAAATTTTCTCATATCAAACTCCTTGCCCAATGTAGTTTCATCGTTCACGATTGAAAATTTTATCGCTATTTGCATTTTTTGTCAATACTTTGCATAATAAAACCCGCCTTTACCGGTGGCAGTCAGAAAATTTTCAAAAGATTTTAATTTGCACCGGTTACAGAATAATCTTCTTGTTTTGAAAAAGTTATCACAATATAATATACTTGTACACTTCGGACAAACCACAAGAATAGGGGTGACACTATCAAATGATAAAGCAGATTAAATATTTTCAGGCAGTCGTTAGCTGCAAGAGTTTCACAGACGCGGCAGAGGAATGTTTTATCTCACAGTCCGCTATCTCGCAGCAGGTTCAGGCATTGGAACACGAGCTGGGTGTGAAACTCTTGAACCGAGAAAACAGAAAATTTTCTTTGACACCTGCAGGTGAGTATTTTTATCAGAAAAGCCTTGTGCTGATAGCAGACCTTGAAAGAATGTGCCGTGAGACTGAGCGTATTGCAAACAAAGAAAAGGCTGAACTTCGCATCGGGTATCTAAAAGGTTATGGCGGGCAGAAATTTCAGCTGGCTGTTGCCGAGTTTTCTGAAAAGCATCCGGATGTTTCCGTTCATATTGTAAACGGCAGCCATGAAGATTTATATGATGCATTGAGAAGCGGCAGCGTTGATTTAATCCTCAGCGACCAGCGGCGTGCCTTTTCTGACGAGTATGTAAACCTTGTTTTAGCAGCCAGCGAAGCTTACATTGAAATCGCTTCAAGGAATCCTCTCGCTTCTCTGGAAAGCGTTGAGACCGACGATTTGAAGAATATCCCCTGCATTTTAATTGCCTCTGCGAAACAACAGGAAAACGAGAGAAGCTACTATCAAGAAATCGTTGGAATCAAAGGAGATTTTCTGTTTGCCGAAAATCTGGAAGAGGCCCGGCTTTTGGTGATTGGAGGAAAAGGTTTTATGCCGATTGAGGGCGGAGAAAGAGTGCCTGGAGTTACCGCACCACTTGGCCGAATACTGCTTACCCGCAAGGGAAAACCTATCAGACGAAATTATTGTGCATTTTGGAAATTGGATAATTCGGGATATTATGTTGAGGATTTTGCAGATATCTTAAAATCAAAATTTACACCAGAAATCGAAGCATAAAACAAAAATGATAGCAGAAAGACCATGTCTGTCAAATGGCAGCCGTGGTCTTTTTGCATAAGCTATTCTTATGGAAATGCCCGTAAATCTAAATTGTTTCATGGTGCACAAATGCTTAAAATAAAAATTGAAAAAACAAAATACGATGGATAAGATGATAGGAGAGTAAAAAATGAAAGATGTAATGATTTTAGTAGGAGCCGGTCAGATTGGTATGGCCATTGCCCGAAGAATGGGCTATGGAATGAAAATTATCGTAGGCGATAAGAAACTGGAAAACGCTCAAGCGATTGCTAACATTATGAATCATGCGGGCTTTGACATGGTACCTGTTGAAATGGATTTATCTTCCCGAAAATCCATTATGAACCTCATTGCAGAAGCGCAGAGCTATGGAGAAATTTCTATGCTGGTTAATGGGGCAGGCGTTTCGCCCAGCCAGGCACCTGTCGAAGCCATTCTGAAAGTAGATTTATATGGCACTGCTGTTTTGCTGGAGGAGATTGGCAAGGTCATTAAAAAGGGAGGCGTAGGAGTAACAATTTCCAGCCAGTCCGGCTGGCGTATGCCCGCTCTGACCGCCGAGGAAGACGAGCTCCTTGCAACTGTGCCAACTGAGGAATTGCTGAAACTCCCTCTGCTGCAGCCGGAGCATATTCGGGATACCTTGCACGCTTACCAGATGGCGAAACGGTGCAACGAAAAGCGTGTTATGGCAGAAGCTGTTAAGTGGGGCAAGCGGGGAGCTCGTATTAATGCTATCGCACCCGGCATTATTGTGACGCCGCTGGCGATTGATGAATTTAATGGTCCCCGCGGCGATTTTTATAGGAACATGTTTGAAAATTGCCCTGCCGGTCGTCCGGGAACTGCAGATGAAGTTGCAAATGTGGCAGAGCTTTTAATGAGCAACAAGGGCGCGTTTATTACCGGTTCCACCATTCTGATTGACGGCGGCGCAACTTCCAGCTATTTTTACGGGCCGCTTGCACCTGAAAAATAAGTCAGGTAATAGCGAAAAAACCTTCCCGCTGCTGCTTGCGCTTTCTATGTGTTTGCCTTTGCAGCCTGCAGAAACAGTAAAACTGTCGAAGCACCGGACGAAACACAGAAAAAGCAGCACACAGCAAAAGGCAGGTTTTTTCGTTTTCTTCCCTTTGGAGGACGCTTTATCTGGTAAAGTTGGTCAATACCTTTTCATTTTCCGGGTGGGTCAGTCCATGTTCTTTTCCCAGCGCTATGCACTTGAGCATCCACGCCATGTTTTTCCCCAGGTTATACATTGTCATAAGACCTTCTTTATCCTCTGCCACTTCCTCCGGTTGGGCGCCGTAAACGTGATTCCAGTAAGTGGAAGACACCACAGGCATAGAGCAGATTGTAAAATACTTGTTGATTACATCAAAGGAAGCCGTGGTTCCGGCCCGCCTTGCAGACAGCACCGCTGCCCCAGGCTTAAAGCTGAAAGCCTCTCCTCCGGAATAAAAGGCTCTGTCCATAAAGGTCAGAAGTCTGCCGCTGGGGTGAGCGTAATACACCGGTGAGCCAAAGATAAACCCGTCGGCAGACTTTGCTTTCTCCACAAATTCATTGACAATGTCGGAAAATACGCAGCGGCCTATTTCCCTGCATTTGCGACAGGCGATGCAATCCGGCAGCGCCTGATTTCCAATAAAAAACAGTTCTGTCTCAACGCCTTCTTCCCTCAGGGCCCTCGCCGCCTCCTGCAGAGCCGTGCCTGTACAGCCGTTTTCTCGAGAACTTCCGTTGACAAGTAATACTTTCATAAAAACACTCCTTCCTTACCTTCAGTATATTCTTGCAATTTTATTCTTTTCGTGCTACAATGCGTTTGTTTAGGAATTTATTACAACTCATTATAGATTACGATAGTCACTACCGGTCAATACTTTTTTGTGAATTTTTCCGAGAATATTTTCACGGGACGGCACAGGAGGGGATTCTCATGTATACGATGATGCAGGTCTGCAGGGAATTGGACATGCCCTATCAGACTCTGAAATACTACTGCAACGAAGGCCTGGTTCCGGGCGTCAAACGGGACAGCAATAACCGCAGGATTTTTGACGAAAGGGACGTCAAATGGATTAAAGACCTTACCTGTTTGAAAAGATGCGGCATGAGTATTCTGGAAATGAAGGAATATCTGGACTTATGTCTGCAGGGAGAAGCTACCATCCCTCAGCGAAAGGAAATGCTGGCGCAAAAGCAGGACGCCCTGCGGCTTTCTCTCAGTCAGCTGGAAGAAAGCATTGCTTATATCGACTGGAAACAGAACTTCTACGATGAAGTGCTCTCCGGTCGGCGGCCTTACGTCAGCAACTTAATTCAGACCGAAGAACCGGACAAATAAGCCGGACAAAAAGAGAAGCGTATCCGACAGGGCAAAACTGGGGATACGCTTTTTTACTCAGAAAAACATAACCAGCGTGCCCGCCACAATGGAAAAAAGCCCTACCCATGCCTTCTTTGACAAGCGTTCTCCAAATACGATGTAGGAAAATAAAACCGTGACGAGAATGCTGAGCTTGTCAACAGGAACGATTATGCTGGCAGGACCGTCCTGCAGGGCTCTGTAATAGCAAAGCCAGGAAGCGCCTGTTGCCAGTCCCGAAGCCGCGATAAAACCTAATTCTCTTGCGGACACCTTTTTCACCATAGTCTGTTTTCCCGTCACATATACCATCAGCCATGCCATCACCAATACAACCCCTGTTCGGATTGCTGTAGCCAGGTTGGACTCCACGCCGCTGATTCCCACCTTGGCGAGAATGGAAGTCAGACTGGCAAAGACAGCCGAGCCCGCTGCATAGAGAAACCATCTGCCGCCTCCATGTGCTTGTCCGGCGGACGAGCTCCTTTCAATCATCAAAAAAGTCCCTGCCCCAATCAGCACTACGCCTACGGCTTTTGCAGCACTGACGTCCTCGCCGAGAAAGATAAAGGCCAGCAGAATCGTCAAAATGATGCTGGACTTGTCCACAGGAACTACCTTATTAATATCGCCCACCTGCAGCGCCCTGAAATAACAAAGCCAGGAAGCACCCGTCGCCAGCCCTGACAGAATCAAAAACAGCCATCCTTTCCCGCTGATAAACCCTATCTGTTCCTGGGAACCGGCAATGAGCACCATCAGCCATGAAAAAGCCAATACCACAACGGTACGTATGGCCGTAGCTACTGTAGAATCCGTCTCCCGAATACCGCACTTTGCCAGAATAGACGTGATTCCGGCAAATACAGCTGAGCAAACTGCAAATATTACCCACATAAAATCCCCCTCTTCTCACTAGGCCAGTTTAGGATTGCTCCTTTCCGAATTATACACTATTATCTCTCAATTATAACAAAACTCTCTTTTTTTCATACAGGTTTCCTGAACACGGTATGATAATGTTATAATATTGATATCTGCAGAGCAAAAATCAGCTTTTTCTCACTTTATGTCGTGTTAAATGACAAGCTTTTCATATACTCTGTTAATCAAGGAGGTAGCACCTATGAATCAGAAAAAAGTAGGTCAGTTTTTAAAAAAGCTGCGAAAAGAAAAAAACATAACCCAGGAAGCCTTAGCCGAAACATTAAATGTCTCCGGTCGAACGGTGTCCAGATGGGAAACGGGAGTTTCCCATAGTTAAAGATACCACACCAAATATGATGAACCC
>CBCTFZ010000031.1:0-33535 GCA_965146355.1 uncultured Emergencia sp.
GCTTAAATTGCTGGTAAACAGGACCTTCACTTTTTTAAACGAATCTCCGAACCAGCTTGACAGCTCGTTCTGCACACCCGGCCGCCGGGGAAGAATCAGAGGCATCCCTTCCAAATCCTCCGCCCTCACAGCTTCCTTTTCTGCCAGAGGGTCGTCGGGTCGCATCAAAACCACCCACCGCTCCTTTTGCTTAAGGCGAATAAAGTCAAACTTTGGCGTGTCGATGGGTTCCAGCAGTACACCGATATCAATCAGCCCCTTGTCGATATACTCTTTTACTAAATCCGCATTGGCCGTAAAAATGTCATAGCTGACCAGGGGATATTTCTCGTGAAAAGATTGGATAATCTCAGACAAAACCTGTACTGCTGCCAGTTCTCCGCCGCCTATGACGATGCTTCCTTCCACCAGTTTTTCCTGCTCTGTCAGTTCCCGTTCTGTGCGTTCCACCAGCGCCAGTATCTCTTCCGCCCGCCGTTTCAGCAGTATACCTTCATTGGTAAGGGTAATCCTTCTGGCTCCTCTGTGAAACAGCTTGACGCCGACTTCCTCCTCCAATTGGGCTAACTGCCTGCTCAAGGTGGGCTGGGTGATGTGCAGAGCTTCCGCAGCCCGGTTGATACCTTCTTCTCTGACAACGGTTAAAAAATAACGAAGTACTCGTATTTCCATTTACTGCTCTTCTCCTTTAACGATGTATTTCTCTCGGCTTACATCAGCCTTTTCTGACTTATAGAATGTATGCGCTTGCCAGCTTATTATGGATATTCTATCACAAAGCCTGTTCTCCGCCAATTCTAAAAGACAAAAATAGTTACATCTCTCATCTGCACAGGGGGCTTTCTCCAACTGCAATTTCCCGCAAGAGCAGAAAAAGCGCCCTGGCGGGACGCTTTTTGCAAAAATAGGGGGGGTATCTGTATCTTCAGCAAGGAATAAAATGTGTTTTGTTGCCTTTTTCTGTAATAATTTGTATATATTTTACATTCATAGGTCATCATAGCTGCTCTAAACCCAACTATGCTGATTATTTTCATCATTTTTTCCGGCTGGCTTATACAAAAATGTCCCGCAGCCAGTTATAAAAAGTTATCTGCGGGACACCACGTCACGATATTTTCGGTCATATACCCTATAGGGGTATATGATTTGTGTGACGCTGTCATGAAGTGCGGCATAATCTTTAGTTTACCGCCTCCATATATTGGTCTCAGCCCCTTAAATACCGCGCCAGATTGCTTCAGGGGCTTTACTGCTTAAAGCTAGTTTCATATACAGACGCTCACGGGACCGTCATGATAGCTTTAGCGCCGATTATAATTTGGGGAAATTCTTTCAAATTTCCTCGGCCAGTTTTTTGGCCTCGTGACGGTTTGCAGCCATACCCACATATTCCATACCGTACAGCAGGGCGAAGCGCCTCATGGTATATTCAGAGTTCTCCATCATCCACGGCTCCGGCGCTGCCCCCTGAAACAGGAAGACAAGCCGCCGCCCCTTTAACGCCCCCTGGGGAACCGGTCCGTAGAACCGGTCCAGCAAGGTTCTGACGGCGCCGCACATATTGTGCCAGTAAACAGGCGAGCCGATGACGATAGTTTCAGCCGCCTTCATGGCCTCCACAATTTGCAGAAACTGGTCGTCCTCAAAGTCCTGTCCATAGCTGTACAGCTTGTAATCCACCAGATTCAGGGTCTGATAATCCTTTCCTTCCAGCAGGGCCGCTGCCAGTCCTGCCGTATTACCGTTCCTGTTTGGACTTCCGTTGATAAATAAAACGCTCATTGTTCTACCTCCATTCTCCTTTTAGCTTACTGCAGCCCCAGGCTGTCTACCCAGGCGCTAATTTCTTCCGCCGATACGCCTGAGGAAAATCTTTCCCCGTCCAGCCAGTTACCGGTTCCCGCCGCCTCTGCCAGCAGCGTGCCGCTGTCGCCCAGGCCGGAGCTTGTGGATGTGCAGAAAGGAATGACGGTCTTTCCCGTAAAATCATTGGCTTCAATAAAGCCGTTTACCGGCCAGGCGGCAATTCCCCACCAGATAGGATAACCGATAAACACAGTATCGTAGGACGACCAGTCGGAAACCGTCGTCGCTTCCAGCGCTACCTCTCTGTCGTCCGGATGTTCATATTCGTATACTACCCGGCTTCCGTCATCGGTATAGTCCAAATCGGCGTCAGTATACGGCTCCGCCGGAACCAGCTCAAATACATCGGCGCCTGTGGCTTCGGCGATATAGCCTGCCGCCGCTTCCGTATTTCCCGACGCGGAATAATAGACCACCAGAGTCTTCTCGTCTCCGGCTGCAGACGTTTCAGCGCTTTCTTCCTCCGCCGGCGGGGCCGCCTGGTCGCCGGTTTCGCCGCCCTGCGTTCCGCAGGCGGCAAGAGTAAACATGAGCAGAGCGCTCATAAAAAGTACCATAAACTTTCTCATCTTGTTTCTCCTCTCTTACATACATTCCATTAAAATTTCATAGATTTCCTCGTGGCTCAGAGGCCGCGGATTGGTCTTGATAAGATTGCAGCTGTCCGCCACCTGCCGCAGCAGCTCCGGGGTAATCTCCACGGCGGATTTCAGCTGACCCATTTTCGTCGGCAGGCCGCACCTTTTGATAAAATCCTCCAGAGCCGTCAAGCCGGCCTGAGCGGACTTTTCGCCAAAGACCTCCCTGGCGAAGCGTTCAAATTTTTCCGGCGCGTCTTTCAGAATGTGACGGTAATAGACCGGCTGCACCACCGCCAATCCCTGACCGTGATTGCAGTCCGTATACGCACCCAGCTGGTGTTCTATCTGATGGGCCTGAAAATCGGTGAGACGGCCGCATTTCAAAATGCCGTTTTCCGCCATGGCAGAGTCCCACATCAGATTGCTTCTGGCCTGCATATCGTCCATATCTTCAAGAAGGCGTCCCATATTGACTACGGTGTTGCGCATAACCGCCAGGGCTAAATCGTCGGACACATTGTCCCGGTCCGAGCTGCCAAGATAGGTCTCCATGGCGTGACTCAGGGTGTCGAAAGCTCCGGACAGCACCTGCATAGGCGGCACCGACGCGGTATAGGCCGGATTCAGCACGGCAAAGCTTGCGCAGGTTCCCACCACAGGCCCTTTCCAGACTTTTTCTTCGTGGGTAATAACCGCTCCCGCGTTCATTTCCGCACCGGTGCCGGAAGCTGTAACTACTGCGCCCAGAGGAATCCCCGCCGAAGGGAATCGTCCGGCGCCGTATTCCATATCCCAGATATCCTCGTCTAAAACCGCCTGCGCCGAAATCACTTTGCAGCAGTCGATGACGCTGCCGCCCCCTAAAGCCAAAATAAAGTCAACTTTCTCTCTGCGGGCAAGAGCCGCTCCCTCCTGCACCTTGGCATAGGTGGGATTCGGCATGATGCCGGAGAACTCCACAATCCGTTTTCCCGCCGCCAGCAGCAGTTCTTCCACCTGGTCATAGACGCCGTTCTTCCTGACCGAGCCGCCGCCATAGGCCAGCATCACCGTTTTCCCCACCTTGTTCATCTCCTGCGCAAAAGCATCCGCCGCGCTTCCTTCTCCGAAATATACCCTGGTAGGATAAGAAAACATAAATTTATTCATAACAATCACCACTCCTTTTCAGATTCATCCCGCAGGGGCTTTCTCTGACGCCCTTGCTGAAACCGATTATAATTTACGGTAGTTACTACCGGTCAATAGGTTCTGCACATTTTTTCTGTGAAAATCTGGTGAACATTCGGGCAATTGGGTATAAAATATTCGTAATTATAAAATCTTCACAGCTGATATTCATGGATGAAAGGAAAGGTGTATCATATGGATAACGTAATGGTAATTGTAATATTGGCCGTAATCTGTATTCTGGCCGTAATAGGCTGCATCAAGAAAAAATCTCACGGCTGCTGCGGTTCTGACGATTTAAAGCTTAAAGTACGGGACAAAAATCCGGCTAATTATCCTTACACCGCAGAGGTAACGGTAGAAGGCATGACCTGCGCCAACTGCAAGCTTCGAGTAGAAAACGCCTTCCACGAAACAGGAGCCATGTGGGCCAAGGCAGAGCTGAAGACCGGCAAAGTTCTGGTTCGCATGAAAGAGGACGCCACAGATGAGCAGCTTGAGAACCTGGTAAAACGGGCAGGCTATACCGCCGCAGAAATCATCCGAAAGTAAAATCCGGCAGCTTTTTTATTCCGGTTACATTTGTTAACAAAAGAGGCAGACCGCCTAGGCGGTCTGCCTCAAAATTTGGTGGAACCGGTGGGAGTCGAACCCACGTCCGAAAGCATTTTCACAAGAATTTCTCCGAGCGCAGCTGATGATTTAAAATTCGCCTCTCTGGCCGTCCGTCAGCAGACTGCCGGAGACGCTATTCCGTTGTTCCCTTGCGGTACCGGAAACTCCCGCAAGGTTTTCCTGTATAGTCGATGCCAGATTTCCGGCCTACAGGTAAACCGGAGCTGACACGCGCGCTGCGTAAATTAAGCAGCTAATGCGAAATTATTATTATTTTTAGCGTTTATATTTAACGTGTCCCTTTTAAGGTAGACTGGACAAACTACCGCTCGCTTATCTTGCTGCTACACCCCCGTCGAAACCTTTACGGCCCCATGTATTCTTTCTGATATTATTATATTCCATGACCAGGAGAAACGCAAGCAAATTAGCCCGTGAATTTTTTCCATTTGGCTGTCTTTTTATGCCAAATTTAACTGACCGGATAAAAACAGCGTAAGACCACGCAAAGCATGGGTTACCGCCGCCGCTTCATGGCCTGGTCCATTCTGCGTGCGGCGTCCTTCTTCGCAATATCATCTCTCTTGTCGTAGTTCTTCTTGCCCCGGGCCACGGCCAGCTCCATTTTGGCGCGGCCGTCCTCGTTAATATACATATTGAGGGGAACCAGCGTCAGACCCTTCTGAGCAGTATATCCCAAAAGCTTTCTGATTTCCTTCTTATGTAAAAGCAGCTTGCGCGGCCGCAGCGGGTCCACGTTAAAGCGGTTGCCCTGCTCATAAGGACTGATATTCATACCGTAAATTATCATCTCGCCCTTTTCAATTTTGGCATAGCTTTCCTTAATGCTGACCTTTCCGGCGCGGACAGACTTAATCTCGGTGCCGGTCAAAACGATGCCGGCCTCGTAAACTTCTTCTATAAAATAATCGTGGCGGGCCTTTTTGTTGTTGGCCACCAGCTTCTTCTCTCTCTTTACCATTTAAAAATAACCTTTCCCAAAAGTGTATCGATATCTGCCATACCCACGGACTCGCTGCGGCTGTCAGTGCTTGCGGCCCGGTTGTCTCCCAGAACAAAGACCTTACCCGCCGGAACAGTTATCTGGTCCATCTCGCCGCTGATTCCCTGGGTAAATACGTAGTCTTCCTCCAGTTCTTTGTTGTTGACATAGACCTTGCCTGCCGTAATCATCACCAAATCACCGGGCGTACCTATGACCCGCTTAACCATAATGCTGTCTTCGCCTGTAGCAGCGTATACAGCGTTAGGCAGCAGCACCACATCTCCCTGACGGGGACTTCCCCCCAGCAGCGGCATCTCCTCTTCATAGGCAAAACTGCTGACAAGCACCCTTTCTCCCGCCTCGTAAGCGGGAAGCATGCTGTTATCCGTTACCTTTGTAATCTGAAATGCCAAAGATAAAAACAACCCGGCGCCGACGCCCAAGCAGGCAGCCAGCAGAAAAGAAAGACCTTTTTTCATCTAATGTGTACTCCCGATAACTCCAAATTTATCAAATGGGTACAGTCTGAAAATCACCTTTCCGACGACGGCCTCTTTTTCTATAAAGCCTACCTCCAGAAACCGGCTGTCGGTACTGTGCAGGCGATTATCTCCCATACAAAAATAATTGCCCTCCGGTACGGTGACAGGCCCCACTTCTCCATTGGTTAAACCGTCCTTGGTGTAATCCTCCGTCAGTTCTTCCCCATTTATGTACACCTTTCCGTCGGCAACAGCCACAACATCCCCCGGAAGCCCTATGACCCGCTTAATCAGCTTCTTGTTGCCGCCGTTCTCTTCATCAGCCAGATGAGATGTAAAAACGATTACATCCCCTCTCTCCGGCTGCCTGCCGCCTTCATAGGCCTGCTTATAGACCAGCAGATAATCCCGCTCTTCAAAATTGGGCTCCATGGAAGTGCCGAAAACCGTGGTGGGAATGACGAACTGCACCGTGATAACCGCAACCGCAGCCGCCGACAGAATTGCCTTAGTCCATTCTAGAATATTTTCCTTTGTTTTTTCTCTCATATCCTTCACCCCCTGCTGTTTATTCTTCATATGGATTCTGAATCAGTCCGAACTGGCTGAACGGATATACCCGCAGCACTACCTTGCCTACAATGTCTTCGATTTTCACGCAGCCTACGCTGGCGTCCCGGCTGTCTATGCTGACCCTCCGGTTGTCTCCCATGCAGAAGACCTGCCCCTCGGGAATTACCAGACCGTCTATCTCTCCGCTGGTATAATCTTCTTTAATGTAGTCCTCTTCCAGCAGCTCTCCATCGATATATACCTCTCCGTCTTTGATGTCAATCACCTCGCCCGGCAATCCGATAATACGCTTAATCAGCATTTTCTCGTCGCCGTTATCCTGTACCAGAGACGAATGTACGACTACCACGTCGCCTCTATGGGGTTCTCCGAACAGTTCATACGACTGCTTGCTCACAAAGAGATAATCGTTCTCGTAAAAATTAGGTTCCATAGAGCTTTGCTTCACAACAGTAGGCTTGATAAACTGAATCACGATTACTGCGATAACGACTGCAAACAATATATCTTTAATCCATTCCTTCATTTTAACTTGTTCCCCTTATCCTAATCTTGTTCAAAAATCTGTTTTTTTATTCCTGCAAACATGTCCGGCAGCTCTGCTCGTATTACCACATTGTCCAGATAGGCCAGATGACCGTCACAGCCGCTGAAAGAAAGCTCATAGGCGTGCAGCAGCTGGGTCGTCAAGCCGAATGTTTTTTTTACATATTCGTTAACACTGCGGCTGCCGTATTTGGCGTCCCCGATGAGGGGATATCCGGCCTTTGCAAGCTGTGCGCGAATCTGGTGGGTTCTGCCGGTGATAATCTCTACCCTGACCAGGGTAAAAACTCTGCCGTCCCTTCGGCCGTGGGCCAAAGGTTCTGCTCTGGTTTCCATGTCTCTGCCCTGTCCCTCCATGGGAAGGACTGTAATGCGATTTGCCTCCTGGTCCTTCAGCATCCGGTTTCTCAGACAAACCGGCTTTTTCAGGTTACCGCAGACGATGGTCAGGTAAAACTTGTGCACATTGTCCTTTCCTCGAATCATCCGATTCAGTTCCTGCAGAGCCAGGTTGTTTTTGCCGAAGAGCACAAGACCCGTGGTGTTGCGGTCCAGCCTGTTGACCGGCGCCGGCGTAAAAGTTTTCTCCAGCCGCGGACTGTAGCTTCCCCGTTCAATGAGGTAATCAATCACCTGATTGGCCAGATGGTTCTTCTTTTCCTGGCTGTCTCCGTGGGTCAAAAGGCCCAGAGGCTTAACAGCCGCCAGAAGATTCTCATCTTCGTAAGCGATGGAAAACTGACGCAGACTTCTGCCGGTTCGCTGCTTCTTCCGAAACTTTTCAAAATCGCTGTCGGAGATGTAAAGGGTAACCTCGTCGCCCAGGGCCAGCACCGTATCTTCCTTGCCTCGCTTGCCGTTGATCTTGACGTCTTTACGAATGGCTTTGTAAATAAAGCTGAGAGGCGCATTTTCCAAATATTTCCTCAAAAACTTGTCCAGCCTCTGATTCTGTTCATTTTTACCGATTTCTACTTTAATCATAACTTTTATTATACATCATGGCGTCCGGTAAAGCAAAATGTATTTGTTCTTTTCTCGAAAGTATGTTAAATTATATATAGCGAAATATGACGAAAAGGGGAGAAATTTTATGAAACGTCTCAAAGACTTTTTTTATGATAAGAACGATATTCTTATTGCCCTTGCGATATTAGTAATAGCTGCCCTGCTTATCGTCTGGCGGATGGAGGTTATCATGGCCTATCCGAAGACTCTGGCAGAAGAAACAGGAACGGTAGATACTACAGAAGATTACGCTGTGGACTCTGAAGATGACGACCAAAAGGACCCTAATACCGATACGTCCCAAACGGATGACGGCAATCAGGAGGGCGGCGATTCCGACCAGCTCTGGCAGAACGGCAGTCTCTCCAAGGCTGTAACCGTTACAGTACAGGGAGGTTCCGCCACGGCGGCGGTACAGAGCCTGATTGACGCGGGACTCTTTGAATCCTACGACCAATACGCCCAGGTCTGCAATGCCGCCGGATACTCGCCTGAGAACATTAAAGCCACAACTTTCACCTTTGAGGCAGGAAGCACTCAGACGGATATTGCCAAAGCAGTGACTCAATAACAGCGACGAGGCTGCCCGCCCTTAACGGAAAACCACCGTTAAGGGCGGGCAGCCTCTTTTCTTTTGGCTCGGCCCCGTTATTTCTTCAGAAGCTCGACTATCTTGGAAAGTCTCGCCCTTTGCTCCTGATTCATCATCGGCATCAGGCTCTGCACTGCTGCCATCTGTTTTTCATAAGGAATATTGGCCGCCGTCAGCTTATCCTTGATTTTCATAATTTCGGAAACAATCTCCGCGTCGCTTTTCTTTTCATAAGCTTTGGCCTTGGCCGCGGCGCTTTTTTTATCGCCGCTGATACCCAGCTGGCTGGCCAGGTCCATAATAGTCTTATCGTCTAATTGCATTTATACACTTCCTTTCCCTATCAATATATGCACCAAAGGCACGGGAATTTCATAATATGGTATAGAAATTACGGAGGTGAACTATGGCAAAAAATCCAAACCCAATCCCAATTATCGTGGTTCTGCTGCTTTTAACAAACAGAGGCGGTCTGCGGCTTTCCCCGCCGGTGTTTAACACCCTGGAATTGGAATCCATGCTGGACAACGCCCACAATATGCTACATACCATTGAAAAACTAAACGGCTTCGCCCAGTCCGGCATGGCCTCCTCCCTTCCGGATATGAAAAAAATGATGGAAATCGTTGAAAAATTACCTCTTTAGTGTATAATGTCAATGTAGACAATTTAAGAGGGAGGTATTTATATGGCACTAGTTACAACCAAGGAAATGTTTGCGAAAGCAATCAACAGTGATTACGCAATCGGTGCATTTAATGTCAACAACATGGAAATCATCCAGGGCATCGTCGAGGCCGCTCAGATAGAACAAGCCCCTCTGATTCTGCAGGTTTCCGCAGGCGCGAGAAAATACGCAAAGCCGGTATACCTGAAGAAGCTGGTAGAAGCCGCTATAGAAGATACAGGTGTAGATGTTGCTCTGCATCTTGACCACGGTGAAGATTTCGATATCTGCAAGAAATGCGTTGACGACGGTTTCACATCTGTTATGATTGACGGCTCCAAACATCCTTTTGAAGAAAATATCGCTTTAACCAAACAGGTTGTGGAATACGCCCACGCTCACGGTGTAGTAGTAGAAGCTGAACTGGGCAAGCTGGCCGGCGTTGAAGACAACATCAAGGTAGACGCAAGGTCAGCAACCTTTACAGACCCTGATGAAGCTGCTGAATTTGTAGCAAGAACCGGCGTTGATTCCCTGGCCATCGCCATCGGCACCAGCCACGGCGCTTATAAGTTTAAGGGAGAGCCTTATCTGGATTTTGAAAGACTGAAACAGATTCACGCTCTGATTCCGGATACCCCGCTGGTACTCCACGGAGCCTCTTCCGTTCTCAAGGAATTTGTCGATAGGTGCAATGAATTCGGCGGGCAGATTCCGGGGGCTCAGGGTGTTCCTGAAGACATGATTCATGAAGCCGTAAAATACGGCATCTGCAAGGTCAATGTAGACACCGATTTGAGGCTGGCTATGACTGCCGAGATTAGAAGAGTTCTGTCGGAAAATCCGGGAGAATTTGACCCCCGCAAATATCTGGGACCTGGCAGAGACGCCATAACCAGAATGGTGCAGCATAAGATTAGAGATATGCTCAACGCTTCCGGCACCAGATAAAAAGCAAATTTTAAAAAGCACTTCCCCAGGAGTTTCCCGGTCGAAGTGCTTTTTTGCGTGCATATACTTTATGTAATTTTCCCGGGCCTATGCCTTGCCCTCTTTTTCTTCTCTTACAATGCATACGGCCTCCACCCTGCTCTTGACGCCCAGCTTGCGGAACAGGTTATAGATGTGAGCCTTTACCGTACTCTCAGAAATAAACAATTCCTCTGCAATCAGCGTATTGGTCTTGCCGTTGTAAATTTCTTCAAGAATTTCAATTTCGCGGTTTGTCAGTTCGTACTTCATTCGTACTGCCTCTAAAGCGTCGCTCAGTTCCAAAGGCGCCGGCGCTTCTGTCATATAGGAATTATAAAAATCCCGTTTGTATAGAAGCACCATGTTAGCTACGTTGATAACCAGCCAGAAAAAGACTGTCGAGTCCAAAAGGTTAGGCGTGGTGGAACCCATCACCCCCGATTCGTTGAGGAAAAAGGTGGCGTAGTTAATGGTCATAAGAACAGAAATCACTATCTTATGCCCCACCAGCTTACCGGGTTCCCGTTTCTTGATACTGCGCTTTACGGAAACGATGCTGCCCGTAACCAGAAGCACAATCAGAGGTACATCTATGACAATACGAATCCAGGTGTACTCCGGAAAGAAAACCACTGCTGCTACCCAGATTGTCATATAGGCGATGATATATCTTTCCGCAATTCTGACAAACAGGTCCCTGCGCTCCTCGCTGTAGATATAATTTTCCGCCTTAATCCAAAGCAGTACCAGTACCGCAATAATGGCGTCGCCCACGCTCAGCATCAGATTGCTGACCGGTTCATTCATAATGTTGTCAAAGTAATAAATTACAAAGTCGTACACATTCATCACCAGAAGTATGGCGATAAACGGTTTCATTATGGCAAATGTCTTTTCCTTGTTTCCCTTGCCGGCAAGCCACTGTATGGTCAGAGCTGAAACGCCGATAAGGATTGTAAAGATGTAAGAAAACACAATCACATGTCTCATGGAAAATATCCTTTCTAAAAACCATTATCGTATTATTGTACCACAAATACTGAGAGCGGCCAAGTAATTTTTCCTGCTTCGCAGCCTATCTGCACGTATAACTAGAAAAAGCTTTACGGAGGCGCAGCACAGCCTGCCGAAAAGCTTTTCTTTTCTGCCTATTTTACTTATCGAATGGTATAATGTTCAATCAGCTGATTCTTCATATCCCACAGACTCTGAGAAAGGTCCACATAGTAAGTCTGCGGATTTTCAAAACGCAGGGTTTCTCCCCAAAGGGTATCTATCTGATCTTTGCAGTAAGCCTTTACTTCTTCGATTGGAGGACATGTATAGACGCACTGTCCCTTGTCGAAGAGCTGTACTCTCAGGTTTTTCACGCTGAAATTATACAGCTTTTTCTTTTTCCATACGGCATTCGGGTCGAAAATCTCGTAGCCGTCCACTTCCGGAATCTCTTCTCCATCCACAGTCATTACGTCGGCCAGAGCCTTTCCGGTTTCCTTGTCGAAGAGGCGGTAAAGGGTTTTAAAGCCCGGGTTGGTTATCTTCTCCACGTTCTCGGAAATCTTAATCTTCGGGATGATAACGCCATCCTGCTCCAGAGCCGTCAGCTTATACACGCCGCCGAACACCGGCTCGGACTTAGCGGTAATCAGTCTTTCGCCCACGCCGAAAGAGTCTATCTGGGCGCCCTCCATAATGACGTCTCTGATAATATATTCATCCAGAGAGTTGGAAACAGTAATCGTACATTCCTCCAGCCCCGCCTCATCCAGCAGTTTCCGGGCCTTCTTAGTGAGATAAGCCACATCGCCGCTGTCGATGCGAATCCCCATCTTCTTCGGCCGGACTTCTTTAAATACTTTGATGGCGTTTGGAACGCCGGACTTCAGCACATTGTAAGTATCTACCAGCAGCGTGCAGTTCTCCGGATAAATCTCCGCATATTTCTTAAAGGCCTCGTATTCGGACGGAAACATCTGAACCCAGCTGTGGGCCATCGTCCCCAGAGCGCTGATTCCGAAATCACGGTCGGCAATGGCGCAGGCTGTCCCCGCGCAGCCGCCGATATAAGCAGCTCTTGCCCCGTAAACAGCTGCGGCAGTGCCATGGGCCCTTCTGGTGCCGAACTCCATGACAGGTCTTCCCTGAGCCGCTCTTACGATACGATTGGCTTTGGTTGCAATTAAACTCTGATGATTGATAATCAGCAGAATCATAGTTTCAATATATTGCGCCTGAATCATAGGCCCCCGCACCGTAAGAATAGGCTCGTGGGGAAAAATCGGGGTCCCCTCAGGCACGGCCCATACATCGCAGGTAAATTTAAAATCTCTCAGATAATCCAAAAACTCCTCACAGAAAATACCTTTGCTCCGCAGAAAGGCGATGTCCTCCTCTGTGAATTTTAAATTTTTCAGGTAATCGATTACCTGCTCAACACCTGCCATAATGGCGTATCCGCCGCCATCAGGCACTTTTCTGAAGAACATATCGAAATATGCGATATCCTCCTTCATGCTACCTGACTGAAGATATCCATTTGCCATGGTGATTTCATAAAAATCTGTCAGCATCGTCAGGTTTTCGTTCTTAATCATTGGAAAAGTCTCCTTTTATATCTTGTGCCGTATTTGCACATTCACCCCTGTTACCTAGGGGCGTGAAACATGTACAATATATTATTATACACTATTTCAGAATTTTCTTCAAGAACTCTCCCGTATAAGAGGCCTGACAGTCCGCAATCTCCTCCGGCGTTCCCGTCGCTACGATGGTGCCGCCCCGGTTTCCGCCTTCCGGGCCCAGGTCGATGACATGGTCCGCCCGCTTTATCACATCCAGATTATGCTCGATGACCACCACGGTGTTTCCTGCGTCCACCAGCTTATCCAGCACTCTTATCAGCTTATCCACATCGGCGAAGTGAAGCCCTGTGGTCGGCTCGTCCAGAATATACAGAGTTTTTCCGGTACTTCTCTTGGACAGCTCCGTCGCCAGCTTGATGCGCTGGGCCTCACCGCCGGACAGCTGGGTGGACGGCTGCCCCAGCTTAATATAATCCAGTCCCACTTCGTTGAGAGTATCCAGATGCCGTTTGATGGTGGGAAGGTTCTGAAAAAACTCCAGCGCTTCCGCCACGCTCATATCCAGCACATCAAAGATACTCTTACCTTTGTACTTTACCTCCAAAGTCTCCCGGTTGTACCGTTTCCCCTTGCACACCTCGCAGGGCACGTAAACATCGGGCAGAAAATGCATCTCAATTTTGATGATACCGTCTCCGCTGCAGGCCTCACATCTGCCGCCCTTGACGTTAAAACTGAATCTTCCTTTCTCAAAGCCTCTCATTTTGGACTCTGGCAGAGATGCAAACAAATCCCTGATAAAGGTGAACATGCCTGTATAGGTGGCAGGATTAGACCGAGGCGTTCTTCCGATAGGCGACTGGTCGATATCGATAATCTTGTCAATATGCTCAAGGCCAATGATTTCGTCATGGTTTCCGGCCTCGCTCTTGGTCCTGTTTATCTCCCGAGCCGCCCCTTTATAGAGAATCTCGTTAATCAGGCTGCTCTTGCCGGAACCGGAAACACCTGTGACGCACACAAATTTTCCCAGAGGAATATCCACGTCGATATTCTTCAGGTTGTTTTCTCTGGCGCCTTTAATGGTGAGAAATTTGCCGTTCCCCTCTCTTCGTGTCTTCGGCACCTCTATGGATTTCTTTCCCGACAGGTACTGCCCGGTGACGGATTCCGGGCACGCCATGATATCCTCCACCGTGCCCTGGGCTACAAGCTCGCCGCCGTAAATCCCCGCTGCCGGCCCGATGTCGATGATGTGGTCCGCCGCATACATGGTGTCCTCGTCGTGCTCTACTACCAGCAGCGTATTACCCAGGTCGGTCAGCTCCCGCAGCGTCTTTAACAGCTTTTCGTTATCTTTCTGATGAAGGCCGATGCTGGGCTCGTCCAGGATATACAATACGCCCATCAGGCTGGACCCAATCTGCGTTGCCAGTCTGATGCGCTGAGATTCGCCGCCGGAAAGGGTTCCTGCCGCCCGTGAAAGGGTCAGGTAATCCAGGCCCACATTAATCAGGAAATTGAGTCTGTCCTTGATTTCCTTGATAATCTGCCGGCCGATAATCTGCTCTTTTTCGGTAAGGACAAGCTCACTGATAAACTGATAGGCGTCCCGGATGGACATGTCGGAAAGCTCGGCCAGATTCTTACCGCCAACGGTTACCGCAAGAACCTCCGGCTTCAGCCGTTTCCCTCTGCAGTCCGGGCAGTCCCTTACAGTCATATACTTGGCCATTCTTTCTTTCATGAAGTCAGAATTGGTCTCTCGGTAGCGCCGTTCTACGTTGTTGATAACCCCCTCGAAAGGATGGTCTCTGTTGGATTTTGAGCCGGTGCTTCGGCTGACATAGGTATATTTCAGGTGCCGCGTACCGGTTCCGTAAAGGAGTTCCTTCTTAAACTTCTCCGGCAGCTGGTCGTAAGGCACACTCAAGTCCACCCCGTGTTCCTTTGCCAGGGCGTCAATCATCTGTCTGTAGAATCCTGAAAACTCCATGGATGCGAAGATGTTTCCCAGAGCCCCCTTGATAATGCTCTTGTCCGTATGAATAATTAGATTCGGGTCTATCTTCTGCGTAAATCCCAGCCCGTTGCAGGACGGACAGACGCCGAAAGGGCTGTTAAAGGAAAACATTCTGGGTTCTAATTCTTCGATACTGACGCCGTGCTCCGGACAGGCCAGCTTGGTAGAAAAGGTCTTCTCGGCCTGATAGTCTTTATCGATAAACTGAACCACAACCAGGCCGTCGCCCTGGTGCATAGCCAGTTCTACGGCCTCGGAAATTCTGCTTTCCTGCCCCGGTTTGATGATGATACGGTCGACAACGATTTCTATGGTATGTTTAAACTTCTTATCCAGTTTAATTTCTTCTTCGTTAATCAGGCGAATCTCTCCGTCCACCCTGACTCTGGTAAAGCCCTCTTTCCGGATTCTTTCCAGAATTTTTTCGTGCTCTCCTTTTCGCTGGCGGATAACAGGCGCCATAATCATGAGCCTGGTGCCTTCAGGGTATTCCATAATGGCGTCTACCATCTGGTCCACCGTCTGGCTCGTAATAGGCTTGCCGCAGACCGGACAGTGAGGCTGTCCGATTCTGGCGTAGAGAAGCCTCAGGTAGTCGTGAATCTCCGTTACGGTTCCCACCGTAGACCGGGGGTTTTTGCTGGTGGTCTTCTGGTCTATGGAGATGGCCGGCGAAAGTCCTTCTATCATCTCCACATCCGGCTTGTCCATCTGCCCCAGAAACTGTCTCGCGTAGGAGGACAGGCTCTCCACGTATCTTCGCTGTCCCTCCGCATATATGGTGTCAAATGCCAGCGAGGACTTACCTGAGCCGGAAAGTCCGGTGAGAACTACCAGCTTGTCCCTGGGAATTTTCACATCGATGTGTTTCAGGTTGTTCTCGTTGGCACCCTTTACAATGATTTCGTTTGGCATGTCGGTTTACTCCTTTTGTGTTTGAGTTTCTGCGCGGATTCGGCAAAGAGTCCTGTCCCGCGGCGATGATACTGCTGTCCTTCCTGACGGGTTACAGCAGCCTGGTCCTATATTCAAAAATCTGGTCGCGCAGTTGGGCGGCCCGCTCAAACTGCAGGTCTGCTGCGGCCTGTTTCATCTCTTTCTCCAGTTCTTTGACGTAATCTTTCAGTTCTTTCTGGGTCATTTCCAGAGGCTTTTTGCCCCTGGCTGCCCCTTCTTCTTCGGCAGGCTTGGTTGCCTCGATAACGGCCCTGACAGATTTCTGTACGCTCTTCGGCGTAATGCCGTGCTCCTGGTTATATCGGTTCTGAATATCCCGTCTTCTGTCGGTCTCTCCGATGGCCGCTTCCATGGCCTTGCTGACATAGTCGGCATACATGATAACTCTGCCGTCCACGTTTCTGGCGGCCCGTCCGATGGTCTGAATCAGGGAAGTTTCCGTTCTCAGGAATCCCTCCTTATCGGCGTCAAGAATGGCAACCAGAGAAACTTCCGGGATATCCAGCCCTTCTCTCAGAAGGTTGATACCCACTAATACGTCGAACTCTCCCAGGCGAAGGTCTCTGATAATCTCCAGCCTCTCCAATGTGTCTACTTCGGAATGAAGATATCTGACCCGGATTCCCGCATTGGTCAGATAGGTGGTCAGACTCTCTGCCATTTTCTTAGTGAGGGTAGTGACAAAGGCTCGCTCTCCTTTGGCTGCCACCTTCTTCAGCTCTCCTATGAGGTCGTCTATCTGCCCTTCTGTTTTGCGCACCTGGATTGGAGGATCCAGAAGCCCGGTCGGTCTGATAATCTGCTCCGCCGTAATGCCGCCTGCCATCTCCCTCTCATAAGGGGCCGGCGTGGCGCTGACGTAGACCGCCTGATTTACAAGGCCCTGCCATTCCTCAAACTGCAGAGGTCTGTTGTCCAGGGCTGAAGGCAGTCTGAAGCCGTATTCCACCAGGGAGGACTTTCGGGAACGGTCTCCCGCATACATGGCCCGAAGCTGCGGCAGCATAACGTGGGACTCGTCTATCATGAGCAGAAAGTCATCGGGGAAATAGTCGATGAGGGTATAGGGTCTGGTGCCGGGAGCCAGACCGTTAATGTGGCGGGAATAGTTCTCAATACCTTTGCAGGTTCCGATTTCCCGCAGCATCTCCATATCGTATCTGGTGCGCTGCTCGATTCTCTGAGCCTCCAGCAGCTTGCCCCGGTCCTTAAACCACTGAATCCGCTGTTCCAGTTCCTCTTCTATGGTAACCAGCGCCTTTTCCATGTTTTCCTTGGAGGTAACATAGTGGGACGCCGGATAAATTGCCACATGGTTTCTAAGGCCCAGAATTTCTCCGGTCAGCGGATTCATCTCCTTGATGGATTCCACTTCGTCGCCGAAAAGCTCAATGCGGACAGCTTTGTCTGAGCCGGCGGGGAACACATCGATGATGTCTCCGCGGACGCGGAAAGTTCCTCGCTCAAAGGACAGGTCGTTTCGATTGTACTGAATGTCTATCAGCTTGCGCAGAATTTCATTGCGGGGCTTTTCCATACCCGGACGCAGTGAAATCAGCTGGTTTTCATAGTCAAAGGGACTTCCCAAGCCGTATATGCAGGACACAGAGGCTACAATGATGACGTCGCGGCGCTCGGCCAAAGCCGCCGTTGCCGAGTGACGAAGCTTTTCAATCTCGTCGTTGATGTCGGAATCCTTTTCAATATAGGTGTCGGTGGACGGTACATAAGCCTCCGGCTGATAGTAATCGTAGTAAGACACAAAATATTCTACCGCATTCTCGGGAAAAAACTCTTTAAATTCACCGTGAAGCTGGGCGGCCAAAGTCTTGTTGTGAGAAATGACCAGGGTCGGCTTCTGTACCTGCTCGATAATATTTGCCATGGTAAAAGTCTTGCCGGACCCGGTGACGCCCATCAGAGTCTGGTGTTTCTTGCCGGACAGAATACCCCCTACCAGGGTTTTCACAGCCTGAGGCTGGTCGCCGGTCATCTCGTATTCCGAATGTAATTTAAACTCAGCCATGCGTTTTTCTCCTTTCAGGCACAATACCGCTCATTTCAATATACCACATATTTTGTCCATTAAAAACACAAATTTATGTAGTGATTTCTCGTATATTATACCACAGCAAAGAAACTTGCGCAAACAAATGTTCTGTTTGTTTGCGCAAGTTTTTAATCGGTCAGCAAAATTGCTTTTTCAGTTCTCATTTCATGCTTTTTTGAAGGTTTGGGTATGCTAAGCATACCGCTTTTTGCGATTTTGCATGAAATCGTCGCCTTTTTAGAGGGAGTTTCCGTACATTAGCCGATGGAACAACCCTTTTCGCTGCAGAAGTTCTTCCGGCGTCCCCGTCTCTGCCACATGCCCCTGTTCCAGAACTACAACCTTGTCTACATTTATAATGGTCCGCATGCGGTGGGCAATGACCAGAACTGTTTTCCCTTTTAACAGTACGGATAAAGCCTGCTGCACCAGACTTTCATTTTCTGCGTCCATGGAAGCAGTCGCCTCATCCAGAATTACTACCGGCGCATCTTTCAAAATCGCACGGGCGATGGAGATACGCTGCCTTTCGCCGCCGGAGAGAACGCATCCATTCTCGCCGATATTGCTGTGATAGCCGTCAGGGAGACGGGAGACAAACTCTTCGCACTGAGCCGCTCTGGCTGCCGCAAGCACCTCTTCATCCGTTGCCCCCGCCCGTCCAAGGCGGATATTCTCCATAACAGAATTATCAAAAAGGGTTACATCCTGAAAAACGATGGCATAATTTTGAAACAGTGTTTCCGGTTCCACCGTAGTCACATCCACACCGCCCAGGAGTACCTGCCCGGAATCTGCGTCCCAAAACCGCGCCGCCAGACGGGAAACTGTAGATTTTCCGCCGCCGGAAGGGCCGACCAGGGCAGTGATTTCTCCCTGTTTTGCCGTAAAAGATACTCCCTTCAGAACAGGCTTTTCGTTATATGAAAAAGAAACATCCTTAAACTCAATATCATATCCTTCATTTTCGCAGACCTGCCGTCCTGTCTGCTCCGGCACAGCTTCCATCTCTTTCGTGCGCTCAATGCTGACAAATGCAGAAAACAGTTCCGCCATCAGCATAAAGCAGGAGCCGAAAGGCTCGTAAATCCGGCCTGCTATCAGCAGATAAAGGATAAACATATTGACAGATAATGTATTTTGCGCCATCAGCAGACCGCCCACCAGCAGTACTGCCACCAGACCAAAGCGCACCGTCAGCTGTGCCAGCGTCACGGCGATACCCGGCGCAAGTTCATTGCGAAAGGCACACTTTACCACATAGTCCAGCTTTTTTTCAACGCCGTCCAGATATTCCTGCTCCAGTCCCGCAGAGCGAAGTTCCTGAACAGCCTCCAGATATTCCTGCACTCCGTCGTAGGCAGCCCGGTGGGCGTCATAATTGCGGCTCTCTGCACTGACCTGCGCCTTTCTGGCCGCCGCCAGAATCATTGCGGCGGCAGGTACCGGCAGAACAATGCAAAGGGCCATGCGCCAATCCAGGACGAAGAGCCCTGCCGATACAATCACGAACATGATAACCGTGCCGAGCAGACCGGGAACCGCATTTGAAAAAATTCGTTCCAGCTTGGAGCAGTCTCCCATCATGGTCGTTGTCAAATCGGACAAATCCCGCTGCCCGAAAAAAGCCAGAGGCAAACGGCGCAGCTTCTCTGCCAGTGTGATTCTGCGGTTGGCGCTTTCTTCGTAAGCCACTTTATAAGTCAGATTGTACTGAATCCATTGGGTTATGAAAATCAGCAGCAAAAGCGCCGCCGCCATCAGCAGGATTACATGGGATTCCATCGTCAGTCCGGTATTTCCGCAAAGCCTGTCGAGAAGGCCCATGGTTACCAGCATCAAAAGGGAAACCGGCGCCATAAGGCACAGATGTCCTATGGTGGTTGCCGTAATTCCTCGCCTCAGTTCCCCTGCACCCCGGTCGCTCAATGCAAACAATTTTTTCAGCATGGTTTCACCTCCTCGTTCCGTTCAATCTTCCAGGCAATCGCCTGACTGTAATCGGCCCACATGCGGGCATACTCTCCATTTTGCTTCAGCAGCTCCCGGTGAGTTCCCCTCTCTGCCAGACGCCCTGTTTTCATCACCAGAATTTGATCTGCGTCTTGAATGGTGGACAACCGATGGGCAATCATAATGACAGTCTTCCCTTTTGTCAATTCCTTCAGCCCTTTCTGAATCTGCGCCTCATTTTCCGGGTCTGCAAAAGCAGTTGCTTCATCCAGTATGATGACCGGCGCGTCCTTGAGGATTGCTCTGGCAATGGCCACCCGCTGTACTTCTCCGCCGGAAAGGTAAACGCCTTTCCGGCCTACGACACTGTCAATTCCATCCGGCAGCTTTGCCAGAATGTCATCGCACTGTGCCAGACTGGCTGCCTGCAGAATCTCCTCACGGCTGGCTTCCTTGCAGCCGCCTCTGATATTTTCTTCCAAGGTGGCCTTCAGCAGCTTGGGCTGCTGAAATACAAAAGCAACATTCTTCATCAGCTCCTGCTTAGATATTTGAGACAGCTCCACGCCTCCCAGCGTGATGCGGCCTTCCTGCACATCATAAAAGCGGGGAATTAAAGTGCCGATAGTCGTTTTTCCGGAGCCGGAATGGCCCACAAGGGCGGTGACAGTTCCCTCTTTGGCCGTAAAATTTATGTCTGAAACAGCAGGCTGTTCCCCGGTAGGATAGGTAAAGGTCACATGCTCAAAGCAAATATCGCAGCCTCGAGTTTTCTCAGGCTGCCGGGCCTCCGGCTGCTCCACAGCAAGGAGAATCTCGTCAATCCTCCGCATGGACTCCATGGCCTGCATCTTATAATTGCTCATGTACATAATCTTGTTGAGCACCGAGGCACAGGCCGGAGCAAAAATCAGGTAAAACAAAAAGTTCTCCGTAAAAACAGTCAAATTGCCTGCCGATTTTAAACCAATTAACGCAGCCGGAATCAATATCAGAAAGGCGCCATTGACTATCGTATTAAAGCCTACGTAGCCGGGTTTACACGCCATGGTAAATGCAAGTGCGTCGTCCCGGTAGGCGCCTATTGCTTCCTTGAATCTGCGGATTGAGTGCACAGACTGACCGAATACCTTGATGACAGAAATTCCGCGGACGTATTCCACCGCTTCGTGATTCATTTCCTCCTGCGCATCCTGATAGCGCTTCATAAAGTTCATGGTTTTCTCCCCCATCATGCTCATCTGGCAGGCAAAGCTTGCAATCAGCAGCAGAATCAGAGGAAGCCCCAGACGCCAGTCGATGGCCAGCATCAGTATAAGGGCGGCGACAGTGGTTACCTGGGCGCTGACCAAATCCGGCAGCTGGTGGGCCAAATAGGTCTCCACCTGGGCGCTGTTTTCATCGATGATTTTTCTCAGCTTTCCGCTGGGATTCTCCTCAAAGTAGCCCATGGACATTTGGGATAAATGGCGAAGAGCCGCCATCTTCAAATTCTTCTCTGTATGAAATGCCGCCGTATGGGAGCACAACAGGGCGGCGAAATTAAATGCCAGCCCCAAAAGCTCCAGCACCAGCGCCCATATCCCCCAGTGAACCAACCCAGCTGTCTCAATGCCGTCTCCCGTCAGGCCGTCCAAAAGCTCCCGGGCCGCAAAATACACACATAGAAACGGCCCTGATAAAAACAAGGCGCTGATTCCTGCCAGAACCTTGGCCGCCTCTAAAAGGGGCCGGTGACGCCCCGAAAATTCTAAAAGACGCGGAATCCCGGTTTTCCGAGGCTTCTTCGTCTGGGCGTCTTCTCCAAATATTTTTTTCATATAGCTTATTCCTCTCTCATCAAGTGGTATCATTTTTTTGACTTCTCCGGCATGGATATGCAGGATATGTGTTGCGCACCGCAAAATCAGTTCCGGGTCGTGGGTCACGACCAGAGTACAGGCAGCCTGCTCGTTGGCTTTACAGATTATTTCCGCGGTGCGCAGCAGATTTTCTCCGTCCTGCCCGCTGGTAGGCTCATCGTAGAGCATCAGCCTCCTCTCCGTACAGAGGGCGACGCCCAGGGAAAGCCTCTGTTGCTGGCCTCCGGAGAGAGAACCCGGATGCCGGCTCTCCGTACCGCTTAATTCAAGGTCTGCCAGAGCCGCCTTTGCCTGCTCCTTGGTCAAATTCTCATGATTTAAAGTCAGTTCCCCTAGTACAGTATCGCTGAATAACTGGTGGCCTGCCTCCTGCATAACCAGATAGGCCTGCTCCGGCAGCCTTTTATGGGGAATCTTTTCTCCGTCAATCCGCACAGTGCCCGAATGTTTCAAAAGCCCCGCCAGACAGAGGCTGAGGGTGGATTTTCCTGCGCCGTTTTCCCCGATGACCGCCACCACGGCGCCCTTGGGAATCTTTAAGCGGGGTACATTCAGCACCTGCCGCATCTGCCGGCTAAATTGAAGCCCTTCTATTTCCAGACCGACTTCCTCCTGTACCTGCAGGCCCATGTCCGGCCGCGGCTCATAGAGCTGCTCCTTTCTGACTGCCCGAAGCCCCAGGGCTTTCCGATTTTCGCCGGAAAGATTTTTTGCCTCTTCCGGTGTAAAATCCCGCCTTATCCGTCCTCTTTCCAGCAGCACGTAACGGTCCGCCAGCCCTTCCAAATACCACAGGCGATGCTCTGAAATCAAAACTGTTTTGCCCTCTTCCTTCATCATGCGGATTAGCTTTTGCAGCTTCCGAATGCTTTCCATATCCAGATTGGAAGAGGGTTCGTCCATGACGATAATCTGCGGCAGAGCTGCATAAGCAGAACCGCAGGCAATCTGCTGTTTCTCGCCGCCGGATAATTCAAAAATGTTCCTGTCCATCAGGTCCTTTAAATTGAGCCGGCAGACGACCTCTTCCAGGCGTTTCTCCATCTGCTGACGGGGTATGTTCTGATTTTCCATATTAAAGGCCATTTCTCCCGTTGTATCCAGATGAAAAAACTGGGTGCGGGGGTTCTGGAAGACGCTTCCTACTCTTCCAGCTATTTGAGAAAGCTCGGCCTGCCGCACATCCAGACCGGCTGCAAAAATACTACCTTCCAGATTGCCTGCATAAAAATGGGGTACAAGGCCGTTTATCATGCGAAGCAGCGTAGTCTTTCCGCAGCCGCTTTTCCCGCAAAGCACCACGCACTCGCCGGGCGATACCTGAAGGTTCACATCCCTCAATACCGGCGTTTCACTGGCCGTACCGGTGTGGTAATCAAAGGAAACATGATTCAGTTCAATCACAGTATTCTCTCCTCTCTCTTAAAAACACAGATTCCAGGCCAGCAGCCCTGCCGACGCCATGACGACCAACCAGTCCGGAAGCCTCATCCGAACCTCCGTATAGCTGCTGCGGGGCATATCCTTATGAAATCCCCGCGCCATCACAGCTGCCGACATCTCGTCTACAATGACCGAGCACTGCAGCAAAAAAGGCACCAGCATATACTCCAGCATGTGGAGAGGATGGCGCAGAATATTTTTCCAGGTCATGGCCATTCCTCTCAGGCGAAGGGCCTGATTGACCGTCTGCCATTCCTCCTGTATGGTGGGTACAAAGCGAAACATCACCGCCAGCGGAATAATCACTTCATTGGGCAGACCCATCCGGGTAAACGCACTGATATATTCCCCGATTTTGGAAGTGTGTGTAACGACATAAAAGGCCGCATAAAGAGGCAGAATGAATCGGCAAAAATGGCAGGCCAGCATGACGATATTCTGGGGTATTCCGGACAGCCGCGGTACAAAAAAAACATCGCACAGGAGCATGAGTGCAAACACAAGGCAGGTAAAAAAGGCCCGTTTCCATTTCCGGCACAGAACCGTTACCACTACGCACAGACCAAGCAGCGCAAATTCCTGCGGATGTGTCAACCCTGAAAATGCGGAGAGGCAAGCTGCGGCAAAGACCGCAAGTTTGCTTCTCGGGTCCAGAAGACTGCCGGAACGGCTTGCGCAGCTCACGCCGTAATACCGGCCTTGGCAAAGTGTTTTTTCAGGATTCGTTTGCCGAACAGCCCTCCAAGGAGACCGCCTGCCAGGGCTAAAGCAATCAGCACGAGAACAATCCAGCTGGGCGTCAGCTTATCCAGCGCAGCGATATACTCCTCGCCGTAGTATCCGGAACAGCTCTCCAAAAATGCGTCCTTTGCCAAAATCAGTGCAAAAAAAGGTCCCATGGAGGTCAGATTAAACACACAATAGCCGGCCGCCAGAGCCCCTGCCGTTCTTTGTCCTCTGGCTGCAATGATTTCAGCAATGACGCCCCATATAACGGCGAAAACCAGAGGATAAAAGGTAGCCATAGAGGTGATGGCTCCCACCAGAATTGCCAATATCAGAATGGCCCCGGTTCGAGGCACCTTGGCCGCATACAGCATGTACACGGTTCCCAGTATGACCCCTGCAATCAATGGCGTAGCCAGAAAGAGTACCGGAACAACGGTCAAGACGGAGGATAATACGGTGAGCAGCACCAGATAAATGGCTCCAAAAGCGCCGGCAGAAATTAAGTCCTTTGTGGTAAGTTTTACTTTCATATGTATTTCTTTCCCTTCTTCATTAATTTAGGTTAGTTACAGCTAACTACAAAATCTTACCATGTAAAATCCTCCCCTGCCACTCTGAAAAGCCGTACCATGCACAGAAATGCTCTAAAAAGCCAAAAATGTTTCTATTGTTTTCCCAATAAAAAAACGCCCCGCTTGGGAGCGTCCGTGCGCTTTATTGGGAGATTAACCATTAATTCTCTCCGTGATTCATCTTCTTTTCCTTGCGATAAGCCCCCGGCTTGCAGCCGATTACCGCATAGAATGCTTCTGAAAATTTGCTCGGATTCTGATATCCCAGTTCCAGCGCAATTTCGCTGATTTTTTTATCGGACTGGTGTAAAAGCTGGGCTGCCCGGTGCATTTTGTAGCTGCGCAAATACGCATAGGGAGACTGTCCGTAAATCTGCCGGAACCCGTCCTTTAACTGGGTCAGACTCAGATTATGCTCCAGGGCCAGTTCCTTCAAATTCATACGGTGTTCCATATCCTGTAATAAATGCTCCCGCACGTGTTTGATTCTTTCCGCAGTCACACCGGAAAGATATTCCTGATTTTCTTCAAAGACCGTTTGTCTGGATTGGAAGTGATAAAGCAGTTCCAGCACCTTCAGCCGCAAAAATGGCAGAGACGGATGTTTCAGGTGGGTATACAGCTCCTCGTATACATGCTCTATTTCTTCATTGCGGCGAAATACCGGAGACCTTTCGTCCAGGGAAAATTTTTCCCCTATCTTTTCCGCGCTGATTTCAAAGGCCTTAAGTTCCGGCACGGTTTTCATCGTCTCCGGGAATAAAATAATCGTGGAGCCGTAAAAATACTTCAGCGGAAAGGAAGAAGCAATGGGCGGGTGCATCTGACTGTTCAGGGCAATATCTCCTTCACCTAGGTAAAGATAATTTCTGCTGTTAAAGGCGCACTCAAATCGTCCTTTCCGGCAGTGGTTAATTCCGATTACATTCTGCTTTTCTCCACTTCGGAAACAGCTCTCCGAAGCGAAATCTACGACCATAAGCTGCACCCCCGGGAAAATGTCGTACAGCCACATATCGGCCGCTCCCTGCTGCACCTGAAAATCCACATAGGTTACAAAAGATTCCCGGCCCGGTACTTTCTTGTCTCGTTTCAGATAATTCAGTTCCTGCATAATTGGTGCACCTCCCCTATATCGCATTTTTCAGCAGATTGCCTTTATCCGGTTCATCACAATTATGAAAGCAGTCACCATGAGTTAGTGACTGCTAACCTACTTTCTATACTACTATTTTTTCCCCGGTTCTGTCAAGCTATATCGGCTGCCGCGGTTTCCCGGTTTTCATGTCTTCAATCGTATTTTCTGTCGTAGAGCAGGGCCGCGTTGAGTACCACCAGCACGGAACCGGCGTTGTGAACCAGAGCCCCTGTCACCGGATTTAAAAGACCCAGCACAGAAAGGGTCACTGCTGCGGCGTTGATGCACATGGACGCTGCAATATTCCCCTTAATGGTTTTCAGTGCGGCATTGGACAATTTCTTCAGATAAGGAAGCTTTCCGATGTCATCTCCCATTAAGGCAATGTCTGCGGCTTCCACGGCGATATCGCTGCCCATGCTTCCCATGGCTACGCCTACATCGGCGGTTTTCAGCGCCGGCGCGTCATTGACCCCGTCTCCGACCATGCACACGCTGCGTCCTTCTCTTTGCAGACAATCGATATGGGCTACCTTCTGGGCCGGCAGCAGCTCTGCGCAGACCTCCGTTATACCTGCCTGCTTTGCAAAATAGTCTGCCGTCATTTGATTGTCCCCGGTCAGAAGAAGGGTTTTCGTATTCATGGCCCTCAGTTTTTCCACAATCTGTCCCCCGTCCTCTCTCAGCACATCGGAAAGGCCGATTACGCCGATACAGATTCCGTCTGAGGCCACCATAATCGAGGCTTTTCCCTGTCTGCGCAGCTTTTCCGCCTCTTCACAGGCGTCCCGACCGATAGAAACATGGCAGTCCGTCAGGTACTTTTCGTTTCCGCAAAGGAGTCTCCTGCCGGAAACCTGCGCAGAAATTCCTCTTCCGGCATCCATCTGAAAGGACCGGCATTCCGCTGCCTGCACGGCTTTTTCTTCGGCATAGGCCACAATAGCTTTCCCGAGAGGATGCTCGCTTTTGCTCTCTGCCGCTGCCGCCAGAGAGAGGAGGGTGTCCTCATCTATATCCCCCGCCGTAGGGGTGACGTCGCTGACCTCCAGTTTTCCGTAAGTGAGGGTTCCGGTTTTATCAAAAGCTATGGTATCCACTTTACCCATTTTCTCAAGGGCTTCCCCGGACTTGATAATAACGCCGTGCTTCGTCGCCTGTCCGATGGCTGCCATAACCGACACCGGCGTTGCCAGGGCCAGAGCGCACGGGCAGAAGACGACGAGAACCGTCACGCCCCGATTTAAAGCGGACATGAGTTCAAAGCCCATGAGCCATGTGACTGCAAAGGCTGCCGCCGCAATAAAAAGGGCGATTGGAACAAGCCAGACGGCCCACTTGTCTGCGGTACGCTGCATGGGCGCTTTTTTGTTTTCTGCATCCTTTACCATTTGAATCAGCTTCTGCAGTGAGGAGTCTTCTCCCACCCTGGTGGCCTCCATATCGATGGCCCCGTAACAGTTTACAGTTCCGCAGAAAACTTCTTCTCCCGCTTCTTTATCTACAGGCATGGACTCCCCGGTCATGACCGATTGGTCCACGGAGGTATTTCCCTCTACAATGACGCCGTCCGCAGGAATTTTTTCTCCCGGCAGTACGCGAAGCAGATCTCCCGGAATTATCTCCCCTGCCGGTATCATCTTCTCCTGCTGTCCCTCTTCACTTTTTATCAGTTTACGTCCCTCCAAAGGCGCCAGGGCAATCAGCTTTGACAGGCCTTTCTGCGCCCTGGCGACGGTCATGTCCTCTAAAATAGCTCCTACCGCCATGATAAAAGCCACTTCTCCGGCGGCAAAGATTTCCCCGATAGCCATAGACGCAATCATCGCAATGGAAATCAGCAGCGCTGAGGAAACCCATTTCTCAAAGACCAGCCGAGTCAGCGCCAGATACACCATGGGAATCCCCGAAATAATAATGGCGCCCCAGGCAGGGTCTAAAGGAACCCGGGTATGTGTCAGCATCACTGCAAGGCTGAGAGCAAGAAAAATTCCCGCCCCTATGGTCATGGGCACTCCCGCTAAAAAATCATTTATCTTCTTCATTTCCGTAAAATCCTTTCCGACCCTTGCTTTCCAGCCCGGAATCATGTACAATTCATTTATTACCGAACACTTTGTTCGATTTGATTATAGGGCAAGGGGTGTCCTGTTTCAACAATCAAAACAAGCCCTTTGTCAGATACGGAACAGTTTCATTATTTTGTACGGGAGGTGCGGCCCATGGACAGACGGCAGCAGAAAACCAGAGAAAGCATTTTCAGAGCCTTCAGCAGGCTTCTGGAAACAAAAAAATTCAACCATATTACGGTGCAGGAGATTATAGACGAGGCAAACGTGGGGCGCAGCACCTTTTACGCCCATTTCGAGACGAAGGACCATCTGCTTAAGGCCATGTGTACCGATATTTTCAGCCACGTCTTTTCCGAAGAATTGAGCCGGGAAGCGTCCCACGATTTTTCCCTGGGCAGCGGCGGGCTTGAGGCAAAGCTGACTCATATACTCTATCATTTAAGGGACAATCAGGGGGATATCAAAGGTATTTTATCCTGCGAAAGCGGCCGGCTTTTTATGGGGTACTTTCAGGAGTTTCTGACGGAAATGTTTCAAAAGTATCTGGACGGCTCTCCCGCCGCCGTTCCCCGGGCCTATCTGCTCCATCACCTGTCGGCAAGCTTTGCGGAAACCGTAAAGTGGTGGATGACCGGCAATATGACCTATTCGCCGGAAGAGATTGCTTCATATTATATGGCGGTGGTTCCCATCTGAGCCGCAGCCCCTTTTGTCCGGATGTAAATTTCAGAGCACGTATCCCGCAAGGAGGGCAAATAGCGGGCCTGCGGGAAGCTTTTCACAAAAATAGGAGGGTATCTGAAGCCGAAGAGGAGAAAAAAGATGGTTGATTGCGGGGATTAAATGTAAAATCATAGCATTTTTGCCATAATTACCGCATAAATACAGTACAGAAGGCATGAAAATTGCCTATAACCGATGCATGATGGCCTCTCAGCCGGCTGAATCTGTACAAAAACGTCCCGCAGCGCTGCCAATAAATCTTATGCGGGATTTTTTCTCAAAAAATTTCAGGCATATACCCCCATGGGGTATATTCCTGTATATGCCTTCTTGCTTCAAGGGCCCGGCTTACATCGCTTCTTCTGTCTTTCCCGCCGCTTCCATGTTCTTAGGCAGCAGCAGATTCAGTAAAATAGCCACGATGAATACCACAGCCACGCAGTTTTCTGCGAATACGTTCTGGATAATCTGCGGGAAGATGGAGAAAATCTCCGGTACCTGAGTAAAGCCGATTCCCACGCTCAACGACAGGGCTACAATGCTGATATTTCTCTGAGAGTACCCGCAGCGCGATACCATCTGAATACCGCTGACTACGATGGTTCCGAACATCATAATGGTACAGCCGCCCAGCACCGCTTCCGGCAGTGTAGACAGAAAGGCACCGAAAATCGGGAAGAGACCGGCGAGAATCATGATGACCGCACCCATCAGGATTGTAAATCTGTTGACTACCTTCGTCATTGCCACCAGACCGATGTTCTGACTGAAGGAAGTGATTGGCAGACACCCGAATACAGAGGACAGGGCGCTGACAAAACCGTCGCAGGCAATGGACCCTGCGGTTTCCTTCTGGGCCGCGTCACGCCCCAGGCAAGTGGAGGCAAGGGCCGAGGTATCTCCGATGGTTTCCGTAGCAGAAACCAGGAAAATCAGGAAGACGGAAACAATAGCGCCCGGATGAAATACCGGCTTATACGGCAGAATTTCCGGAAGCGAGATAATAGCCGTACCCGACAGACCGGAAAAATCCACCATTCCCATCAGGGCCGCCGCAATATACCCTACAATCAGTCCAAAGAGTACGGACAGCTGTTTCCAGTAGGATTTCGCCAGAATATTGAAGCCGATGCAGCAGAGCAGGGTGATAGTACCCAGAATCAGGTTTTTAGCAGAGCCAAAATCCTCCGCCCCGCTGCCGCCGCCAAAGGAGGCCGCACCTACAGACAGCAGAGAAAAACCTATGGCCGTAACCACGCTGGCCGCTACTACCGGGGTAATCAATTTTGTCCAGTATTTCGCGAAGAGGCCCAGAACACCTTCCAGCAATCCTCCCACCAGAACCGCGCCGATGATAGCCTCGTAGCCGTAATTAGGTCCCACGAAACAGAAAACCGATACAAAAGTAAAGCTGATTCCCATGACGATGGGAAGTCTCGAACCGATGCGCCATACCGGATAAAGCTGGACGATTGTACCGATGCCTGCGATAATCATGGCGCTCTGTATCAGCTTGGCCGTGTCAGCGGCCGGCAGACCGCAGGCGCCGGCTACGATGATGATAGGGGCGATGTTAGCTACGAACATGGCCAGGATGTGCTGCAGGCCGAAAGGAATAGCCTTTGCTACAGGAACCCTGCCGTCCAGTTGATAGATATTATTGATATTCTCATTCATAGTTTTTTCACGTCTCTCTTTCTTAAATGTCGTCTGTTTTTTTGTCAGAAGTATATCTCCCGCCGCCCTGGTCTTACTGCTGCCGGAAAGTAATGTCCCCGCTGACGTGGTCCATAGCGTCTACGATAGCCAGGGATTCCAGCTGATATCCCAGATTTCTGATAATCTGTCCGCCGGGCTGAAAACCCTTTTCGACGGCGATGCCGATTCCCTCCACCTGGCCTCCCGCGGCCTGAACAATCTGAATCAGGCCCTGCAGAGCGCATCCGTTGGCCAGGAAATCATCGATGATGAGAACTCTGTCCCCTTCTTTCAAAAACTTCTTGGAGACGATAACCTGATTCTTGGTCTTGTGGGTGAAGGATTCCACCTCTGCGGTATACATTTCGCCGTCTATATTGATGCTCTTGGCTTTCTTTGCGAATACCACAGGGACCCCGAAATGTCTTGCGGCGATACAGGCGATGCCGATGCCGGAAGCTTCTATGGTTAAAATCTTGTCGATTTCCTTTCCCGCAAAACGTCTGGCAAACTCCGCCCCCATCTCCTCAAAAAGGCCGATGTCCATCTGATGATTGAGGAAGTTGTCCACCTTCAGAACATTCCCTTCCTTTACGATGCCGTCTTTTTTGATTCTCTCTTCTAAAAAATTCATTGCTGCGATTCTCCTTCATTTTATATGTCTTTAATCATTGGGTCTGTTATAGAACCAGCCGCCAATCTGTTCTGTCTTCATCACATTGACAAAGGCCTGAGGGTCAGTCTCCATAATGGCAGACAGCACCTTATTCACCTCTTCACTGGATACCACAGAATAGAGCATATTTCGCTCCGCACCCTGGTAACAGCCGATTCCTTTGAACAGCGTCGCGTCGTGGTTGGTAATGGCTTTGATACGGCCGTAAATGACATTGGGCTGGTCCGTAATAATCAGCAGGGTGTTCTTCTGATACCGCTTGTACAGCATCTGAATGACCTGAGTGGAGCAGAACTGGAATATGATAGAATAAAGGGCTCTGTCAAAGCCGAAAAGCAATCCCGCTGCAATGAGAATGCAGACGTTGCCCATGAAAATATAGTTCCACGCGTCTATGCCCCGCTTCTGGGAAAAATAGATGGAGATAAAATCCGTACCCCCTGCGCTGGCTCCTACAAACAGGCACAGACTGATAGCCACGCCGTTTAAGATGCCGCCGAAAATGCATATCAGCAGTACATCATAGGTAATGGACACCGACGGTAAAATATCCGTCATAAAACTGCTGAGCAAAATAACATACACCGAGTAAAACGTGAACCGCTTGCCCAGATACCGGATTCCGATATAGATTGGAATCAGATTCAGCGGTACATATAAAACGGTGTAGGGGATGGAAATCCCTGCGAAAGTATCGGCAATCTGCTGAAGCAGAATGGTGATACCGGCAAAACCGCCGGGAAAAAGTCCTCCTGTCCTGACAAAGCTCTGCAGATTAAAGGCGTAAACCAGCGCGCCCGCCGTACAGAACAGGATTCTGCGAAACTCTTTCTTTATCAGTTGTTTTTTAGATGACTGTTTCATTGCTGTTCTCCTGTCCGGACCCTTGCGGCAGCTTGCTCACGTCAATCCATGCCTTTGCCTTTGAAAAGCGGAATAACTCCTCGCAGGTCATCTCTACGGCGCTGTTTGCGCTGCCGCAGGCCGGAAAGACGGTTTCAAACCGTTTCATAGAATCGTCGCAGTAGACGGAAACCTCAGGCTTTTCTATGGCAAAAGCGCATACGCCGCCTATGGCATGTCCTGTGTAAAACTCCACCTCTTCCGCAGACAACATCTTCGCTTTGAAGCCGAAGAAATCCTTAAACTTGCGGTTGTCCACCTTTGCGTCTCCGGCCATCTGAATCAGCACACAGCCATCTGGGCTTTTAAAAGACAGAGTCTTACAGATTCTGGCCCCCTCTACGCCTACCGCCTGGGCAGCCAGGTCTACAGTGGCGCTGGACACCTGAAATTCCCTTATCCTGTCCGCGATACCCAGGATTTCAAAATACTTTCTTACCTTCTCTATAGCCATTGTTCTCAACTCCTTTAATGCTTGCATATCTTTGATTCTACTCTATCTGACCGGCATAAATCAACCATGACTTTGCTTTTTGTAAAAAATATTACAGACTGCAGTATGAAATGGCTTTTATTCCACTAATACCTGAGTTTTATTTGCCCTTAACCAGGTTCCTCCCGACCCGGCCTTTCATACAATGCTATCAGGACTTTTTTTCACACATCACACAAAGGAGGTTTTATTAATGGAAACGAACAAAGGACAATTTAAAAGCAATTTTGGTTTCCTCATGGCCGCCGTCGGCTCTGCCGTCGGACTGGGTAATCTCTGGGGATTCCCGTACAAGATGGGAAACGGCGGAGGCTTTGCTTTTCTCATTTTATACTTATTGATGGCCGTCCTAATCGGTTATCCGTGTATGCTGGGTGAATTTGCCATAGGCCGAAAGGGGCAAAAGGCCGCCGTCGGCTCTTATGAGAAAATAGACCGTCGTTTTGCTTTCAACGGATGGATTGCCACCCTGTCCCCGTTTTTTCTTCTGACGTTCTACTGCGTCTTGGGAGGCTACGTGCTCAAATATTTGATTGCCAATATCGGTGATATTTTCGGCCTCGGCTTCGGCGTAGGCGGCGCGGACAGCGCCGACTTTTTTCAGAATTTCGTAGGAAGCGGCGCGCCTGCCCTGTTTTACACAGGCATCTTCATCATTGCCACGGTACTCATCGTCATGGGCGGCGTATCAGGGGGTATTGAAAAATTCTGTACCATCGCCATGCCCGGACTTGCGGTACTGCTGCTTATCACCGTTATCAGAAGCTGTACCCTGGACGGCGCGGCGGAAGGCCTGGCCTTTATTTTCAAGCCTAACTTCGACGTATTCAAAGGTACCGGCTGGATTACGGTGCTGGCCTCGGCAGGAGGACAGATTTTCTTCTCTCTGTCTCTTGCTTCTTCCTGCATGATTGTCTACGGCTCTTATCTGGATAAAAAAGAAAATCTGGAAAAGAACGCTCTGCTGGTGCCGCTTATGGATACTTCCGTAGCCATGCTGGCGGCCCTGGCCACCATTCCCGCAACTTTTGCCGCCGGCCTTTCTCCGGAAGCAGGTCCCGGTATGCTCTTCGTGACTTTGCAGACTGTATTTAACTCCATGGGTGCTGCCGGTCCTTTCTTCGGCATGATTTTCTATCTGCTGGTCCTCTTCGCCGCGCTGACTTCTTCCATCGGCATGCTGGAGGGCGCAGTATCCGCCTTCATGGATAGAGCCGCCGACAAAGGAAAAACGCCGAGCCGCACAAAAATCAGCTGGACTATCATCGCCGTAACCACTGTCGGCTCCATTATCGTAGCTGTAGACGCCCTGGGCGCAGGTCCGCTGCCAAAGCCTTTCGGTCTTTCCACCTGGCTGGACGCCTTCGACCTCTTTGCGGAAGGCTTCATGATGCCGCTGGGATGTCTGTTCATGGTTATCATATTAGGCTGGCTGCGCACCGACTACATCGACGACGAGGTAGAAATGGGAAGCAGCTACAAATCAAAGGCTTATGTAAAATTCTGTCTGAAATGGGTGGCGCCGGTTTTCCTGGTTTTCATATTAATAGGTCAAATGAACAGCTTCTTCGTACTAAAAC
>CBCTFZ010000032.1:0-32730 GCA_965146355.1 uncultured Emergencia sp.
CCCAATTTCTGAAAGAAATTGTTGGGAAGACCTTATGCTTTTATGCCCTGCGAGTTTACCGAGCAGTTGGCATAAGTCGTATCATGTTCTTAATCATCGCTTGGCTTCAGGCCAAGTCCCAGTTCTTCTAACTTTGCTTTGACTTCGTCAAGAGACTTCTTACCAAGGTTTCTGACCTTCATCATATCTTCCTCAGTGCGCTCAGTCAATTCTTCAACAGTATTGATGGCAGCCCTCTTCAGACAGTTGAAGGAACGAACGGAAAGTTCCAGTTCCTCGATTGTCATTTCCAGAGCTTTTTCTTTCTGGTCTTCCTCTTTCTCAACCATGATTTCCATGCCGTCAGTGGAGTCGTCCAGCTGAATGAAAAGATTCAGGTGTTCCTGCATAATCTTTGCGCCGATGGACACGCCCTCTTCCGGAGTAATTGATCCGTCAGTCCAGATTTCAAGATTGAGTCTGTCAAAGTCAGTAACCTGACCGACTCTGGTATTTTCTACTGTGTAGTTAACCTTTGTAACTGGTGTGTAGATTGAGTCAACTGGAATTACTGAAATCGGTGTGCTTTCCGTCTTGTTCTGGTCAGCAGGCACATAGCCTCTGCCTCTGGCCAGATTAATCTCCATTACAAGGGTAGCATTCTCTTCCAGCGTAGCGATATGCAGAGTCGGATTGAAAATCTCCATCTCCGCGTCGCCGATAATATCTGCAGCAGTTACTTTTTTAGGGCCAACCGCATTGATAATCACACGCTTTGTGCTGTCGCCGTTCAGTCTTACAGCAAGCTTCTTAAGGTTCAATATGATTTCTGTTACGTCTTCTTTGACACCTGGTATAGTTGAAAACTCGTGAAGTATTCCGTCGATTTTAACAGATGTTACAGCAGCGCCAGGCAATGAGCTGAGAAGAATCCTTCTCATGCAGTTGCCCAGTGTCGTACCATAACCTCTCTCAAGAGGTTCTACGACAAATTTGCCGTAAGTACCATTTTCGTCTACAAATTTAGTTATTGTTGGTTTTTCGATTTCTATCACTAAAAACCCTCCTTCATTTTCCCAAGTGATACCGGTTTACGCCGCTATACTATTATCTGGAATAAAACTCGACGATTAAGTGTTCTTCTATCGGAGTATCTATCTGATCTCTTGTAGGTTCAGCAAGAACAGTTCCTTCAAGCTTATCGCGGTCAACAGACAGCCATGCAGGAACACCTACTGTCATCTCTTTGATTTCTTTAAACTTTGGAGAGCTGGTGCTCTTTTCCTTTACCTTAATTACATCGCCAGGTTTTACCTGATAGGAAGGAAGGTCAACCTTCTTTCCGTTTACCAGATAGTGTCCGTGAGTAACCAGCTGTCTGGATTCTCTTCTTGTCATTGCAAGACCCATTCTGTAAACTACGTTGTCCAGTCTGGATTCCAGCATAATTAAAAGGTTTTCACCAGCCATACCTTTTTTCTTTGACGCTTTTTCAAAGGTATTTCTGAACTGCTTTTCCAAAACACCGTAGATGAACTTAGCTCTCTGCTTTTCGCGAAGCTGCAGTCCGTAATCGCTCATCTTTCTGGTATTTCTCTGCGGCGTTCTCTTTGATTCTTTATAGATACCCAGATGACTCGGGTCAATCTGAAGCGCTCTGCATCTCTTTAAAATTGGATCTCTATTTACTGCCATAATCTACTTTCCTCCCTTCAATTAGACTCTTCTTCTCTTCGGTGGTCTGCATCCGTTGTGCGGAATCGGTGTGATGTCTTTAATCATAGTGATTTCAAGACCTGCCGCCTGAAGCGCTCTGATAGCAGCTTCTCTTCCGGAACCCGGACCTTTTACATAAACTTCAACTGTCTTTAAGCCGTGTTCCATTGCACCCTTGGTTGCTTCTTCAGCGGCCATCTGTGCAGCGAACGGAGTAGATTTCTTAGAGCCCTTGAAGCCCAGGGAACCGGCGCTGGACCAGGAAAGTGCGTTTCCGTTCATATCTGTAAGAGTAACTAAAGTATTGTTAAAGGTGGATTGGATATGTGCCTGGCCTTTTTCAATGTTCTTGCGTTCTCTTTTCTTTTTTCTAACTACCTTTTTAGCAGTTTTAGCCATTGTTTCCTACCTCCTTCTTATTTCTTCTTTCTTCCTACAGTCTTTTTAGGACCTTTGCGAGTTCTGGCGTTTGTCTTAGTCTTCTGTCCTCTGACAGGAAGACCTCTTCTATGTCTGATACCTCTGTAGGAACCGATTTCCATCAGTCTCTTGATGTTCAGAGAAACTTCTCTTCTCAGGTCACCTTCTACGAGATATTCTTCGTCGATGATTTTTCTGATTTTACCAGCTTCATCTTCTGTCAAATCTTTTACTCTGGTATCAGGGTTTACGCCTGCTTTCTCAAGGATAGCATTGGCAGTTGGTCTACCGATACCATAAATATAGGTTAAACCAATTTCTACTCTTTTTTCTCTTGGTAAGTCGACACCGGCTATACGAGCCATACGTTTCCTCCTTCTCCTATCTTCCGTCACGTTCCAGGAGTGATATAGACAGGGGTTCTAATAACAATAAATTTTTAGCATCCGGCGGTCCTGGTCCTCGCCGGACAAATTTTAAAACTAATCAATTAACCTTGTCTCTGCTTGTGCTTTGGATTTTCACAGATAACCATTACTCGTCCGTTTCTTTTAATTACCTTGCACTTTTCACAGATTGGTTTTACGGAAGCTCTAACTTTCATTTCTGTTCCTCCTCCATCTATGCGTTCTGCCTGACGCGGTATCCACGCCAGAGTTCTTTAACCTTTATCTCTCCATATAATTCTTCCCCGGGTTAAATCGTAAGGTGAAAGTTCTACCTTCACTTTATCTCCCGGCAAAATTCTTATATAGTTCATTCTTATCTTTCCTGAAATGTGTGCAAGCACTTCAAAACCGTTTTCAAGTTTTACCTTGAACATTGCGTTCGGCTGAGCGTCTACAACGGTTCCCATTGCTTCGATGACGTCTTTCTTCGCCATTAAATACACCTCTCTCTATTCACTACAGGGTAAGCAGCTCAGGCTCACCATCATTGATAACAACAGTATTCTCATAATGCGCCGCCAGCTTTCCGTCGGCGGTAACAACCGTCCAGTTATTGAGCAGCGTATCCACTTCGTAATCGCCCTGACAAATCATCGGCTCTATGGCGAACACCATACCGCTGACCAGTCTCGGTCCTTTTCCCGGCTTACCGTAGTTAGGAATCTGCGGGTCCTCGTGGAGCTCTCTTCCTACGCCATGTCCTACAAAGTCACGGATAACAGAAAACCCCGCGCTCTCCGCATACACCTGAATGGCGTGGGAGATATCAGTCAGTCTGTATCCCTCTCTTGCGAATTTAATTCCTTCAAAAAAGCTTTCCCGGGTTACATCGATGAGACGCTGGGCCTCCGGGTCTACCTTGCCCACAGCATAGGTTCTGGCTGCGTCGCTGACATAGCCTTTGTAGGTAGAACCTACGTCCACGCTGACGATATCGCCTTCCTGAATGATACGCTTCTTGTCGGGAATGCCGTGAACGACCTCCTCGTTGATAGATACACAGGCGCTGCCCGGAAATCCGCCGTATCCCTTAAAGGTGGGAACCATCTTGTTCTTTGTGATGGTTTCCTCTACATAGCGGTCCACATCCATGGTGGACATTCCCGGCTTGATAAAGTCCGCCAGGGTATTTAAAACATACCCTGTGACCTTACCCGATTCGCGCATTATATCAATTTCCTGTCTGGATTTGATGATGATCATGCTTATTCTCCTAAAGCTTTTACTATCTCTGCAAATACAGTGTCCAGCGGCAGCGCACCGTCTATGGTGACGATGTTGCCGGCCTTGCTGTAGTAGTCTACAAGAGGCATAGTCTGCTGGTTGTAAACCTCGATTCTGTTTTCTACAGTCTCTGCAGTGTCATCAGCACGCTGATAAAGCTCAGCACCGCAGATGTCACAAATGCCTTCTTTTTTAGGAGGAATGTTCACTACGTGGAAGGACGCGCCGCAAGCCTTGCAGACTCTTCTTCCAGTTAATCTTGCAATCAGTTCTTCCTTTTCAACCTCAATATCAATCACTGTATCAAGCTTCTGTCCATGCGCCTTGAGGAACTCATCCAGCTTTTCAGCCTGGTATACAGTTCTCGGAAAACCATCCAGAAGGAATCCGTTCTTGCAGTCATCCGCCAGAAGTCTGTCGGTGGCCAGGTCGATTACCAGGTCATCAGGAACAAGTTCACCTTTGTTCATGTATTCCTGCGCTTTCTTTCCCAGCTCTGTACCGTTCTTGATGTTTTCTCTGAAGATATCCCCGGTCGAAATATGCGGGATATTGTACTTCTCCACAATCTTTACCGCCTGCGTACCCTTACCGGCTCCCGGAGGGCCTAACAAAACTGTTCTAAGCATTTGCTCATCTCCTCTTATTTCAGAAATCCCTGATAGTTTCTCATAACCATCTGGTTCTCAAGTTGTTTCATTGTATCAAGCGCAACGCCTACCGCAATCAGCAGAGAAGTTCCGCCGAAATGCACGCTCATGCCAGTCAGCTGGCTAATCAGGGTTGGCAGCGTTGCAATTACCGCTAAGAAAATGGCGCCTACAAAAGAGATTCTGGACATAACTCTGCTCAGATATTCCACTGTAGCTTTACCCGGTCTGATACCAGGGATAAATCCGCCGTTAGCCTTCATGTTCTGGGCTACCTCTACAGGATTAAAGGTAACCGCTGTATAGAAGTAGTTGAAGAATATAATCAGCAGTACATTAAAGACTGCATATACCCATACTCCCGGTGTTCCCTGCGGTGACAGCCACTTTACTACAAATTCAGTAAATGCTGTATTCGGGAAGAAGTAGGTGATGGTCAGCGGGAACTGCAGGATGGATAGTGCAAAGATTACAGGGATAACGCCCGCCTGGTTTACCTTGAGAGGAATGTGTGTAGACTGACCGCCGTACATCTTTCTTCCCACAACTCTCTTTGCATACTGTACCGGAATCCTTCTGGTACCCTGCTGTACTTCGATAATTCCCAAAATAACCACGATTGCGAATACCAGGAACAACAGCAGTGTTACGATGGAAAGACTTCCGTCGCTGTACTGTGTCCACAAGCTGCGCAGTGCGGATGGGATTCTTGCAACGATACCGCCGAAGATAATCAGGGAAATACCGTTGCCGATACCTCTTTCGTTAATCTGTTCGCCAAGCCACATCAGGAACGCTGTACCTGCTGTCAGAACCAGAATGATTACCGCAAAGGAGAACCATCCCTGGTCTACAACTGCTCTTCTGAACAGACCTACTGTCAGACCAAAAGCCTGAATCAGCGCCAATACGATGGTCAGATAACGGGTAATCTGAGCCATCTTTTTTCTTCCTTCCTGTCCTTCTTTGGCCAGTCTTTCAAAATAAGGGAAAGCCATAGCTAAAAGCTGGATAATGATGGAAGCCGTAATATATGGTGTAATACTTAAAGCAAATATGGTGAACTGGCTGAAAGAACCGCCGGAGAACAAATCGAACAAGTCGAAAAGTCCTGTTTCACCTGAGAAAATCTGGGACAGAGCGGACCGGTTGATTCCCGGAACAGGAATGTTGGATCCAATTCTGAACACTACCAGCATCAGCAAGGTGAAAATCATTTTGCTTCTTATTTCAGCGACTTTAAATGCGTGCGAAATAGTCTTAAGCATCTCCATCTTAAATCACCTCTGCCTTTCCTCCAGCAGCTTCGATTTTTTCTATTGCAGACTTTGTAAATTTGTGAGCTTTTACTGTGATACCGTTGTTCAATGTTCCGTTGCCAAGAATCTTAATGCCGTCCTTGACCTGTTTCACCATGCCTGCTTCTTTCAGTAATTCCGGTGTAACTTCAGTACCTGCTTCAAATCTATTCAAATCTTCTACGTTAACAATCGTATATTCTGTTCCAAAGATGTTGTTAAAACCTCTCTTTGGCAGACGTCTGTAAAGTGGCATCTGTCCACCTTCAAAGCCGAGTCTTACTCCGCCGCCGCTTCTGGATTTCTGGCCGTTCATACCTCTGCCGCCGGTTTTACCCTGTCCGGTAGCAGTACCACGGCCTCTTCTCTTGCGGTTTTTCGTGGAACCTTCTGCCGCTCTTAATTCATGCAGTTTCATTATACCTTGCACCTCCTATCTTACAGTTCTTCTACAGTAACAAGATGCGCTACCTTTGCTACAGCACCGCGAGTTGCAGGTGTGTCAGCTAACTCGACGCTTTTATGCATCTTCTTCAGTCCCAATGCTTCGACAACTTTTCTCTGCTTAGGGGAAGCGCCGATTGTACTTTTCGTTAATGTAATTTTTAACATAGCCATTTCTACGTCCTCCTTATCCTAAGATTTCTTCAGGCTTCTTGCCTCTCAGCTTAGCAACCTTTTCTACAGTCATCAGAGTTCTCAGACCTTCTAAAGTTGCGTAAGCCATGTTGCCGGTATTGCTGGAACCGATAGACTTAGCTCTGACGTCTTTAAGACCTGCAGCTTCCAGTACGGTACGTACGGAAGAACCTGCGATTACTCCGGTACCTGGTGCAGCCGGCATCAGCAAAACTTTGCCTGCGCCGAAGATACCGGTGTTTCTGTGTGGTATAGTTGTTCCAACTGTCGGAACATATATTAAATTCTTCTTTGCATCTTCTGTTGCTTTTCTTACAGCCTCAGGAATTTCCTGCGCTTTTCCAAGACCAACGCCTACATAGCCATTGCCGTCGCCGACTACTACGGTGACGCTGAATCTCATGTTTCTACCGCCTTTAACAGTCTTAGCTACACGTCTGATGTTGACGATAGTTTCTTTTAAGTCCAGCTTGGATGCATCAATGATATTACGCATTCCTTATCTCCTCCTGTTAGAATTTTAATCCGCCTTCGCGAGCGCCTTCAGCCAGTTCCTTCACTCTTCCGTGATACAGGAATCCGCCTCTGTCAAAGGCAACGACTTCGATACCTTTTTCCAGCGCTCTCTTTGCAATAGCTTCGCCGACTTTCTTTGCAGCTTCCTTGTTTCCGCCGCTTGCGATTTCGGCTTTCAGGTCCTTGTCAAGGCTAGACGCGGAAACTAAAGTAACTTTGTTTACGTCATCGATAATCTGACAAGAAATGTTCTTATTAGACCTATAAACGCAAAGTCTTGGCTTCTCAGGAGTTCCGGATAAATTTTTTCTGACTCTTTCGTGTCTCTTGACACGTCTGTCGTTTCTGCTTTCTCTTGCCATTCTACTTCACTCCTCTCTTTATTTAGATCCAGCTTTGCCTTCTTTTCTGCGGATAACTTCGTCAGCGTACTTGATACCTTTGCCTTTGTATGGTTCAGGTCTTCTCCAAGCTCTGATATTAGCCGCATAGTTTCCGATAACTGCTTTGTCAATGCCCTTTACGATAACTGTATTAGCGTCAGGTACTTCAGTCTCGATTCCTTCAGGGTCTTCCATTTCTACAGGGTGAGAATATCCCAGGTTCATAACCAGGGTCTTACCTTTTTTCTCTGCCTTGTAACCAACACCTACCAGCTGGAGTTTCTTCTGATATCCTTCAGTTACGCCAACTACCATGTTGTTTACCAGTGTTCTCGCCAGTCCGTGCTGAGCTCTGTATTCTCTGGCATCGGAATCTCTGGTGAAAATAATTTCATTTTCTTTTACTTCTAATTTGATTAATTTGCTCACCTGTTCCTGCAGCTGGCCTTTAGGTCCTTTTACTGTAACCATGTTGTTAGCGTCTACAGTAACCTCTACGCCGGCAGGAAGTACGACAGGTCTATTACCTATTCTTGACATCTTTACTACCTCCTATTACCATACATAACAGATTACTTCGCCGCCAACGCCAAGCTGTCTTGCTTTCTTGTCGCTGATTACGCCCTTGGAAGTGGAAACGATTGCGATACCTAAACCGCCCAGTACCTTTGGTACTTCGTTAGCCTTAGCGTAAACTTTCAGACCAGGCTTTGAAATCTTCTTAATTCCAGTAATAACTCTTTCCTTGTTGGCACCGTACTTCATCTGTACTTTGATGATGCCCTGCTTGTTGTCTTCTATAACCTCGAAGCCATTGATGTAGCCTTCTTCCAGTAAAATCTCTGCGATGGATTTCTTGATTTTAGACGCAGGGATTTCTACGGTTTCGTGACCTACAGTATTGGCATTTCTGATTCTTGTCAGCATATCCGCTATTGGATCTGTCATTGTCATTACAGTATATCTCCTTCCTCTTGCGCGGTTCGAAACGTCTAGCTATATCTTCAGGTCGGACTTCGAGCAGTCGCTTCCAGCCAAAACAAGTTTTGGGGAAGCTTTGCACGAGACCTGCCAACGATTTCCGGCGGAAATCGGGCTAGGGCTTCGCCTTCGCACTGATTTAACTTCTATTTTACCAGCTTGCTTTTCTTACGCCAGGGATTTCACCTTTGTAAGCAAGCTCTCTGAAGCAGATACGGCAAATACCGTATTTCTTTAATACAGAGTGAGGTCTTCCACACAGTCTGCATCTTGTATAAGCGCGAGTGGAGTACTTCGGTTTTCTCTGCTGTTTTACTTTTAGAGATGTCTTAGCCATCTTAACCTCCTACTTCTCGAACGGCATGCCCAGAAGTTCCAGCAGCGCCGCTGCTTCTTCGTCAGTTTTAGCCGTCGTTGTAAATACGATGTTCATACCCTTGATAGTGTCAACGTCATCATAGTTGATTTCCGGGAAGATTAACTGCTCCTTGATACCCATGGAGTAGTTGCCTCTGCCGTCGAAGGAATTCTTGCTGACACCCTTGAAGTCTCTTACTCTAGGAAGAGCGATGTTGAAGAATTTGTCAACAAATTCATACATGTTGTCTCCTCTCAGGGTAACTTTTGCTCCAACCGGCATGCCCTGTCTTACTTTGAAGTTAGCGATGGACTTCTTTGCCTTTGTAGTAACAGGTCTCTGGCCGGTAATCAGGCCAATCTCCTTTACTGCTGTTTCCATAATCTTAGCGTTTTCTTTCGCTTCGCCAAGACCCATGTTTATAGTAACCTTTACAAGTTTTGGAACTTCCATTACGTTCTTGTACTGGAACTTATCCTGTAAAGCCGGGAATACTTTTTCTTTGTAAGTTTCTCTTAATCTTGCTGTCAAAATCGTCTCCTCCTTTCTTAGTCAATTACAGCGCCGGTTTTTCTGTTGACTCTGACTTTCTTGCCGCCTTCAACTTTATAACCAACTTTAACTGCTTCTTTAGCCTTTGTGTCGTAGAACATTACGTTGGAAGCATCAATCGGTCCTTCCAGGTGCTTGATTTCAGCCTTCTCTGTTCTGGTCTGCTTCTGATGCTTGGTCTGCATGTTTACGCCTTCAACAATGACCCGGTTTTCCTTCGGCATAGCCTTCAGGACTTTGCCGGTCTTGCCCTTATCTTTACCAGTAATTACTACTACTGTATCATCCTTTTTAATACGCATCTGTCAACACCTCCTTACAGTACTTCTGGTGCCAATGACACAATCTTCATAAAGCCCTTATCTCTGAGCTCTCTTGCAACAGGTCCGAAGATACGTGTTCCCACTGGGCTCTTGTCTTCTTTATCTTTAATGATTACTGCAGCGTTCTGGTCGAACTTTACGTAGCTGCCGTCAGCTCTTCTGGCACCTTTCTTCGTTCTAACTACTACAGCCTTCACAACGTCTCCTTTTTTTACGACGCCGCCTGGTGTTGCTTCTTTAACAGCACAAACGATTACATCACCGATATTCGCATACTGACGGGAAGTACCGCCCAGGATACGGATACATAAAAGTTCTTTTGCACCGGAATTGTCAGCAACTCTTAATCTTGTTTCTGTCTGAATCATGATTTGGTGCCTCCTTATTTAACTTTTTCAACGATGTTTACAAGTCTCCATCTCTTATCCTTGGACAGAGGTCTTGTTTCCATAATTCTAACTTTATCGCCAATCTGGCATTCGTTGTTCTCATCGTGAGCCTTCACCTTCTTGGTTCTCTTAACGGCTTTACCATAAAGGGAATGTCTTACGAAGTCTTCGATTGCAACAACTACAGTCTTATCCATCTTGTCGCTTACAACGATGCCGACTTTAGTCTTTCTTCTGTTTCTTTCAACTGCCATAATTTACATCCTCCTTTCATTAAGCCTGAGCCTTTTCCAGCTCTTTTTCTCTGATGATGGTCTTCACTCTTGCAATATTTCTCTTAACTTCTCTCATTTTTACAGGGTTTTCGAGCTGTCCTGTAACGTGCTGAAATCTCAGGTTGAAAAGCTCTTTTTTCATCTTTTCCAGTTCAGCGGTAAGCTCGATTTCTGTCATTTCTCTCATTTTCTTCAATTCCATTATGCTTCACCACCCTTTGCTTCTTCTTCCTTGATGGCAAATTTGCACTTAACAGGTAACTTGTGCATAGCAAGTCTCATAGCTTCTCTTGCCTGCTCTTCTGTTACGCCGTCGATTTCAAACATAACTCTGCCAGGTTTTACAACTGCTACCCAGTACTCAGGTGCACCTTTACCGGAACCCATACGTACTTCAGCAGGTTTCTTTGTTACTGACTTGTGCGGGAAAATCTTGATATATACTTTACCACCTCTTTTGATAGATCTTGTCATGGCAATACGAGCTGCCTCAATCTGGTTGGAGGTGATCCATCCACATTCCTGTGATACCAGGCCGTAGGAACCGTAAGTGATGGTGTTACCCTTGGTTGCTACGCCCTTCATTCTACCTCTATGAACTCTTCTGTGTTTAACGCGCTTTGGCATTAACATGGCTAGTTCCTCCTTTCTAACGTGCTTATTCTTCGGTAGCTTCTGCAGCCGGTGCAGCTTCTACCTGTGGTTCTTCTGCTTTAGGTTCAGCCTTTGGCTTTCTAACTCTAGGATTTGCAGCTTTCGGCGTTTCGTTTCTGTCACCGCGGTCATTTCTTCTTCTGTCGTTACTTCTGCGGTCGTTTCTTCTTCTGTCGCCGTCTTTTCTGCCTCTTCTCTCTCTCTTTTCGCGCTTTTCTTCGCGAACCGGGCTCTGTAATCCCTTGTCGAGAATTTCGCCGTGGTTAATCCACACCTTTACGCCAATCTTACCGTAAGTGGTATCCGCTTCAGCAAAACCGTAGTCGATGTCAGCTCTTAAAGTGTGAAGAGGAACGTTGCCTTCGCTGTATTTTTCGCTTCTTGCGATTTCAGCGCCGCCCAGTCTTCCGGAGCAGAGAACCTTGATTCCCTTTGCATTGGCCTTCATGGTTCTGCCGATAGCCTGCTTCATAGCTCTTCTGAAAGAAACACGTCTTTCCAGAGCCTGTGCGATGCTTTCAGCAGTCAGCTGTGCGTCAAGTTCGGATCTTCTGACTTCCTCGATGGAAATCTCAACCTCTTTGCCGGTCAGCTTAACCAGAGCAGCCTTCAGCTCGTCGATACCGTTTCCGGAACGTCCGATAACCATACCAGGTCTTGCGGTTAAAACGATAACTCTAATCTTGTTTTCTGCGGCTCTTTCAATTAAAACCTTGGAAACGCCTGCAACGTATAATTTTTTCTTAACGTATTCTCTGACTTTATTGTCTTCAACCAGCATGTCTGCAAAATTGTTTTTGTCTGCATACCATTTGGAATTCCAGTCTTTAATTACGCCCACTCTCAATCCATGCGGACTTACTTTCTGACCCATTCAATGAACCTCCTATCTTAGTCTCTTTCCTTCAGAGTCACGCCAACGTGGCTGAATCTCTTCAGAATGATTGATGCTCTACCTTGTGAACCGGCTCTCCATCTTTTCATTGTAGGGCCCTGATGAGCATATACTTCTGCAACGTATAAATTATCCGGATTCATGTCGAAGTTGTTCTCAGCGTTGGCTGCTGCTGATTTAACAACCTTTTCTACAATCTCGGCACCCTTTCCAGGGGTAAATTTCAGAATTGCTAATGCCTCGTTTAAGTCTTTGCCTCTAACCAGGTCTGTTACCGGCTTCAGCTTGATAGGAGACATTCTTACGTATTTTGCAACTGCTTTTGCTTCCATTTCTTATCTCCTTTTCTTATCTTACTTTTGATGACTTATCTGCAGCATGACCTCTGTAAGTTCTGGTTGGAGCAAATTCCCCAAGCTTGTGTCCTACCATGTCTTCTGTGATATATACAGGAACATGCTTTCTGCCGTCATGGACTGCAATGGTGTGTCCCACCATCTGTGGGAATATAGTGGATGGTCTAGACCATGTCTTGATAACTTTCTTTTCGTTGGCTTCGTTCATGGCTTCGATAGCCTTCAGAAGCTTAACGTCTACGAAAGGACCTTTTTTAAGTGATCTGCTCATTTATCTATGCTCCTTCCTTATTTCTCATTTCTTCTCTTTACGATATACTGATTGGAAGCCTTGTTCTTCTTTCTGGTCTTGTAGCCAAGAGCAGGCTTACCCCAAGGTGTTACCGGGCTCTTACGTCCGATAGGTGACCTGCCTTCACCACCGCCGTGTGGGTGGTCGTTCGGGTTCATAACGGAACCTCTAACGGTAGGTCTCCATCCCATGTGTCTTTTTCTGCCCGCTTTACCAATCTGGATGTTAGCGTGGTCCATATTGCCAACCTCACCGATGGTAGCTCTGCACTGGATAAGAACTTTTCTCACTTCTCCGGAAGGCAGTCTCACCTGAGCATATTTATCTTCTTTTGCCATGAGCTGAGCAGCATTTCCGGCAGATCTTGCCAGCTGACCGCCCTTGCCAGGCTTTAATTCGATGTTGTGAATCATAGTACCAACTGGGATGTTGGCGATTGGAAGTGCGTTTCCAACCTTGATGTCCGCTTCCGGACCGGAGTAGATAACATCTCCCACCTTGAGTTTTTCAGGTGCCAGAATGTATCTCTTTTCGCCGTCAGCGTATACAATCAGCGCGATGTTTGCGCTTCTGTTCGGGTCGTATTCGATTGTCTTAACGGTTCCCGGAATATCATCCTTTCTTCTCTTGAAGTCGATGATTCTGTATTTGCGTCTTGTACCGCCGCCTCTGTGTCTAACGGTAATCTTACCTCTAACGTTTCTTCCTGCGTTTTTCTTCAGAGTTTCTGTCAAAGATTTCTCAGGCGTTTTCGCTGTGATTTCTTCAAAAGTAGAAACTGTCATTCCTCTCTGTCCAGGAGTCGTTGGTTTATATTTTTTAATTCCCATTCGTAATTACCTCCTATATTACAGACTCTGGAAGAACTCGATTTCTTTGCTGCTTTCAGTAAGGGTTACGATTGCCTTCTTGTAAGCTGCGGTTCTGCCTGAGGTTCTTCCCATTCTCTTGATTTTGCCGTCAATGTTCATGATGTTAACTTTCTTTACTTCAACACCAAAGATTTCTTCAACTGCTAATTTAACCTGAGTCTTGTTAGCGTCTGTTGCAACTTTGAATGTGTACTTTTTGTTCTGTGCCTGGTCCATACTCTGCTCGGAGATAACCGGCTTGATAATTACGTCGTATGCGCTTCTCATTATAAGTACACCTCCTCAATTTTTTCGATTGCTTCCTTCGTTACGATGAAGCTGTTGTGGTTTACGATTTCGTAAACGTTCATGGCGCCCACGAAAGTGGTCTTCACGCCTGGGATGTTGGCTGCGGACTTTACAACGTTGTCGTTCTTCTCCGCAGTTACAATCAAAGCTTTCTTATCAGCTTTAACTGCCTCTAATACCTTTATCATATCCTTAGTCTTAGGAGCATCCAGGTTCAGTTCGTCTAATACGATGATTTCTTTATCTAATACCTTTGCGGAAAGAACAGACTTCAGAGCCAGTCTCTTTACCTTCTTAGGTACGCTATATCTATATGACCTTGGCTTCGGTGCGAAAGCGATACCGCCTCCTACCTGAGATGGGTCTGTAGTGGAACCCTGTCTGTGACGGCCGGTTCCTTTCTGTCTGAAAGGCTTTCTGCCGCCTCCTCTGACTTCGCCTCTAGTCTTTGCGGACTGAGTGCCCTGTCTCTGGTTCGCCAGGTAGTTTACTACAACTGCATGAACAGCGTTAGCGTTTGGTTCAATACCAAAGATTTCGTCTTTAAGCTCAATAGTTCCGGCTTCAGCACCGGCCATGTTAAGCATTGTTACTTTTGCCATTGTTTGCTTCCTCCTTTCTGAAGTCTATTCTATTTGTCCTGACCCTTAACAGCAGACTGGACTCTTACCAGGCTTCCCTTGCCGCCAGGTACAGCGCCCTTAACCAGCATCAGGTTTCTGTCAGTGTCAACTTTTACTAAAACAACATTCTGAACTGTAACAGTTTCGCGTCCCATTCTTCCCGGACCCTTGTTTCCTTTAAATACTCTGGAAGGGTAAGTACCTGCTGCCAGAGCGCCGGCCAATCTCTTGTGTTTGGAGCCGTGAGTCATCGGGCCTCTGTGATGACCGTGTCTCTTGATGTTACCCTGGGTACCTTTACCTTTGGAAGTACCGGTTACATCCAGTTTCATACCTTCTTCAAAATCAGCAACTGTGATTTCCTGTCCAACTTCGTAGCTCTCGCCTTCTTCTACTCTGAACTCAGCCAGATATTTCTTAGGTGCTACGCCGCTCTTAGCGAAGTGGCCTGTTAACGGCTTGTTCACTCTGTGAGCTTTCTGGTCTTCAAAGGCGACCTGTACTGCATTGTAACCGTCGGTTTCAACTGTCTTGACCTGAGTTACAACTTCAGGACCGGCCTGGATAACTGTTACAGGAATTACTTCTCCTGTTTCTGCGAAAATCTGGGTCATACCGATTTTCTTGCCTAAAATTGCTTTCATATTTTTCTCCTTTACTCTTACATTGGATTACTCTGGTTTGGAGAGGCCTAACCCGGTTTCCGAAGGAAATCGTTGGTAGGCCCTCCGCAAGAAAATCCAAAATCTTTGATTTTGTGATTTTTACTGCGAAGACCTGACCTGCAGCTTCAGCCTCGCACCTGACTGACACAGGATGTCAGGTGTGTTCCCTCTCATGTAATCTTACTAAGGGAAAGACGCTTACTTTACTTGTCTTTTTTCGGCATTGCTGTGTTGTTGCTCCTTCCTGCGATACTCACGCACTCAAGTGCGCTCCGTTTCTCGAAACTCGCACGCCTTGCACTCCCGAAAAAATCCTGCGTAACTTTTATTACGCTTTAGCTGACTTACAGCTTAATTTCGATATCTACGCCAGCAGGTAAGTCCAGCTTTGTCAAAGCGTCTGTAGTCTGCAGTGTAGCATTGGTGATGTCAATCAGTCTCTTGTGGGTTCTCTGCTCGAACTGCTCTCTGCTGTCCTTGTACTTGTGAACGGCTCTCAAGATTGTGATGACTTCTTTTTCTGTCGGAAGCGGAATCGGTCCGGAAACATCAGCGCCGGTCTTCTTGGCAGTTTCCACGATTTTCGCTGCGGACTGGTCTAATAACGCGTGGTCATAGGCCTTAAGCTTAATTCTGATTTTCTGTAATTCGCTCATTTTTTTCCTCCTAAAAATTTTCTGTACTGTTTTCGCTATGCTTGTACAAGGGGTTCTTTTTGACTTAGCTCCGGCAAAGCGAACCGCAAAAACCCTGTCAAATGCCCACTTTCGTAACGTGTGCGGTGGAATCGCTTACTTTGCACACGGCTCCGTGCGTTTCTTTATTTTTAACACAGAACAAAAGCCGGCGAACACCTTCGCCCCCATCTGGTGAGGACAATTCTCCGTAGAAATTACCTGATAGCTCAGCAACTTCCTACTTCATCGCCTTAAGCAAGCCTTTTCATTATATATGAGGTTTGTAAAGAATGCAAGACTTTTTTCAAAAAAAGTTTTCTGTTTTTCTGACTTTTTTCAAGAGTCAAACTCAGTGTTTTCAACCGATTCAACCCAATTATTATATACACGGTTCCTGGCGTTTCTAGTTTTTCAAAAAATGTCTTCACCCTTTGCTCCTAAAAAATTTTCAGCAGTTCCTTTAACTGCTCCCTCCGAGCCCCCGCCGGCATCCTGTCACAGCAGACACCCTTTGGGCAGATATTTCCCTTGTAATAATATCCTGCGCCGCAGCTTTCTTCTTATACGTCTTTTTCAGCTATACTCGAAAAATTTTCAGCATAAATTCCCCGCAGGGCAGAGCAGCAAGCTCAGCTTTGCTCACGGCTCCCATGCGCAGCGCCAAGACCCCGTAGGCCAGAATCCCCAAGGCGATGCTGCCAAGGGTCGCCGGGGTATTTCCAATCCACGCAGACAGTATATTATAAGAAGCAAATACGCACACGGCCATAATCAGAGCGGCCGCCGCAGGCTTTACATAGGTTCGCGTCACATCGAAGCTGACGCCTGTCTCTCTTTTCACCGCATACATGTTTAAAAGCAGCGCAATCAAATAAGCGGCATTGGTGCCTATGGCTGCGCCTTTTACATTAATTTCCGGTATCCCCAGCAGCACATAAGTCACTCCTATTTTTGCAGCGGCGCCCAGGGCCAGATTCCGCACCGGTACCAGCTGTTTCCCCACAGACTGCAGCGCACCGGTGGTGGTCTGCGAAATTGCCAGAAAAATAACGCCGACTGTCATCGCCTGCAGCGTCGGTGCGGCCTGCAGGGCGTTTTCTGTCTGCTCAAAATACAGCATCAGCATGATAGGCCGCGCCAGTACAAAAAGGCCGGCGGCACAGGGGCATGCCAGCAGCATAGTCATGCGCATACTGGTCCTTATGGTTTCCTGTACCTTTTCCCGCCGGCCCTGCCAGTAAAAAGCTGCAATGGACGGAACCAGGCTGACCGCGATAGCCTGCGTAAAGGTCTGAGGCAGAGAAATCAGCGTGTCGCAGTAGGCGCCGTATTGACTGTACAAATTCAGCGCCTCCTCTTTGGACCAGCCGGTGTCCTGCAGCCGGGAAGCCACCAGGGACATGTCGATAGCAGACATCAGCGGCATGATTTCCGCGCCGATTATGATAGGAACCGCAATCCACAGGATTTTTTTCAGAATGTCCGCAGAAGACTCTTCTCTGCTGCTTCCCCGTACTGTTTGCCGGTCTGAAGACCCGGCCTTTCCCCGCCTTTTTTCTCCTCCGTTGAAAAACATCCGGTATATAGCCAGTACCGCCGTCATGGCTGCCGCCGCGCCTGCTACCGCCCCAAAGGCCGCTCCGGCCGCCGCCGCAGGAAGCCCCTCGTCGTAGAGCCGGAAACCCAGAAACAATCCTACCGCCACTCGTACCGCCTGCTCAAGGATTTCCGAAACAGCCGTAGGCCTCATATCCTGCATCCCTTGAAAATATCCGCGAAAAGCAGCAAGCAGCGGTACGACGCACAGAGCCAGTGCGATGGCCCGAAGGGAAATTTCCGCTTCCGGAATATCGATACTCTCTGCGATAAACTCCGCTCCAAAAAAACAGATTGCAAAGGCGCCGCTGCCCAGGACGGCCATCAGCTTCAGCGCAGTAAAGAATACGCTCCGGGCACCGGATTCATTTCCCACCGCCGCCCGCTCGGAGACAAGCCTGGATACGGCTACCGGAAAGCCGGCCGTGGCCAGTGCTAGAAAAACGGCGTACACCGTGTAAGCCACATTGTAATACGCCATACCGGCTCCAAGCTTATTGGCCAGGGGAATCCGAAGGGCCGCTCCCAGCAGCTTTACCAAAATACCCGACAGGCTCAAAATCACCGCGCCTCTGATAAACCCTTTCTTTTCCGTCATCGTCATCTGTTCCCTCTTCCCGTCATTTTTTATCTATCATTAAAGTATATCTGAATATACCCGTTCTTTGAACAGACATTTCTTCTTTTTCCAAAATTCTTCTAAAGCTATCCCAAGCAATCAAAAAACCGGCCCTCCATGGGGCCGGCCTGCAGCGTGTTTTTAATAGTTTTCAGCTTTAATCTGGAAGTAAGCCTGTGCGTGCAGGCATACCGGACATACTGCCGGAGCTTCCTTTGCTACAACCTGATGTCCGCAGTTGCTGCACTGCCACAGAACTTCTGCGTCTCTTGCAAAGACTTTGCCTTCCTTGACATTCTGTGCAAGCTTTCTGTATCTTTCTTCGTGCTCTTTTTCTACCGCCGCAACGCCTCTCATCTGGGCAGCAATTTCAGGGAAGCCTTCTTCCTCTGCAGTCTTAGCCATTTCAGCGTACATTTCAGTCCACTCGTAGTTCTCACCTGCCGCCGCGTCCAGCAGATTTTCTTCGGTAGTACCGATACCTGCGGCTAACTTAAACCACAGCTCAGCATGTTCTTTTTCGTTGGCAGCAGTCTCTTCAAAGAGCTTGGAAATCTGCACATAACCCTCTTTCTTAGCCTTGGAAGCATAGAACGTATACTTGTTTCTTGCCTCAGATTCACCGGAAAAAGCAATCTTCAGGTTTTCCAGTGTCTTCGTTCCTTTTAAATCTTTCATAACAAAATCCTCCATTAAAAATTAATCATTTCCGGCCGCCGCAGTCTTTGCATATCCCTTCCAGCAGAGTTGAACTGACTGTAATATCCGCGGCCTCTACAGCGAAAATTTCCTTTAACAATTCCTCTACCCGGGACGCGTCCGCCTGCGGTCTAACCTGTAAATCCAAAAGTCTGCCGCATTTGCTGCATTTCAGGTGGTAGTGGCTGAAGGTACAGCCGTCGTACCGGTCCACGCCGTCGATGTTGGTAAGCTTGCGAATCTCCCCGGCTTCCGCCAGTTGGTTCAGATTCCGATAGACGGTGGCGATTCCGATAGCCGGCATCTCTTTGCGAGCCTGTTCATATACCCACTCGGCTGTGGGATGAACGTGGTTCGACTTGACGATGTCCAGAATCAGGTTTCTCTGCTTTGAGTATCTCATAGAAACTCCTGTCAATGCTGCTTAAGCTTCAGCCATTAAGTGATAACGATTATCATTATTGTATAGCTGTTTCTTCATTTTGTCAATGGGTTTTAACATATCTTTTCAAAAAAATTCCATAAATTTTTTATCATAATTTTTTTCCTAAATGTTCGTTTAATACTCTGACGTGGTGGTATACTTTAGATATCACAAAAAACGGAGGGAAAAAAATATGGTAAAACTATATAAATGTGCACATTGCGGAAACATCGTAGAAATGGTAGAAGACAGAGGCGTAACACCGGTCTGTTGCGGTGAAGCTATGAAGCTTCTCGACCCTAACACAACCGACGCTGCTACAGAAAAACACGTGCCTGTAGTTGAAGTGGCCGGAAACAAAGTCGTGGTAAAGGTGGGCAGTGCAGAGCACCCGATGACAGAAGAACATCACATCTCTTTCATCATTCTGGAAACCGACAAAGGCGTACAGAGAAAGGCTCTGGACCATACCGGCAAGCCGGAAGCAGAATTTACCCTGCTGGACGGAGAAAAGCCGGTTGCCGCTTACGAATACTGCAACCTGCACGGCTTCTGGAAGGCCGCTCTGTAAAACGGCTTTCGTTATAGACTAATCATTTTTCCAAAAGAAGCAGACAGCCTACACTAGCGGAGTGAGATAAGACCGTTAGGGCAGGCTGTTTTTCTGTTTTTCTATTTTTCTGTTCTCCCGAAAACCCGAGAGATATCAAAGCTCAAAAATTTGTCTTCTTTGTAGCAGGCCAAGGTCAGATTCTTTTCCGGATTTCCTCCATGGACATCTGCGGATTTACCGCAGTTTTGGCCTCCATGGCAATAGACGAGCAGGCGATGCCCATCTGTGCCGTTTCCTTTGCGGTAAGACCCATGACATGGCCCATGAGAATGGCAGCGGAAAAAGCGTCTCCTGCGCCGGTAGCGCTGAGCAGCCGAACCGGTTTTGTGCCTACAATTCCCTCTTCGTCTTCGGATTTGTAGTAAGCGCCATTTTCGCCCAGACTTATAAACACCCGCTTCACACCCTGACGGCAGAACCAGTCTCCGGCCGACGCAAGAGACGTGTCGTCTGTAATCTTGATACCGCTGAGAAGTTCGGCTTCAATTCGGTTAGGTTTAATGGTGTGGAAACGGCCTATCATCGGCTTTACCCTATCAGCTTTGGAAACGGATACAGGGTCCAAAAACAGCGGCGCCCTGCACTCCCTTGTAATATAGTCCAGGGTTTCCGGCATCAGATTGCAGTCCACGCCCACCACCTTGGAGCTGTTCAAATCCTCCATTTTATCGGCGAGAAAAGCCGGCGTAATTTTTTCCAGAATATCCATATTGCAGATGGCAATCTCCATATCATTCTTGTCATTGAGAATGGAAAGATACATGCCGGTATTTTCTCCGTCAACAGGGAAGATATTATGCACATCCACCCCCAGATTCTCAAGCTGCTCTCTGGCGCTGATACCCATGAAATCGTTGCCGGTCAGGGACAGCATGGCTGCGTCGCCTCCCATACGGGCGATATTTTCTACAATATTTCTTCCCACGCCTCCGAAAGCCTGACTGACTTTCCCCGGATTGGAATCGGCCATAATCAAGGTGCCGTAAGGGCTTCCCTCAATATCGATGTTAATTCCTCCAACTACAGTAATTGCTGCCATGTTTCTTCTGTGTCCTTTCTAGTCTACAAAAATACTTCCTCCGATAAATTCACGGATGATGGAATTGTTGACGATGATGCTGTCATCCTGGATGGTTTTGAAAAAGCGCAGGAACTTCAGCATCCGCACCGCTTCCGCGTACTCCGCCTCTTCAGGCTTTATCTCCTTGAGCAAAGGTTCCGCATATTTTTTCAATACCGCAATTTCGTACACGTGGTAAGAGTTGAACAAAACATCTGCCTCACCGCTGTACGGAAAAATATTTTTATCTTCTCCCGCCCGGACTTTCGGCCAGCTGGCAATGGTGCTCTGGGCGTTGTGCCCTCTGTAAAGGTTGTCGCGGACCATACGGCGCAGCATACGCTCGTCTGTAGTAGGTATCCGGTTATGGGCGTCTATATTCAGCTGCGTCAGCGGGCTGATATAAATTTTAAACTTTTCTTCTTTCGGTATATATGCCGTAAGCTCCTCATTGAGGGCATGAATCCCCTCGATAACGATAGGCTGCACCTGGCTGATGGAGGTAATTCTGCCTCCGTAGACTTTGTGGCCCGTGATAAAGTCAAAGGTCGGCAAATCCACCTTTTCACCGGCAAGGAGAGCGTTCATGTTGCGGTTGAATAAGTCGATATCCAGGGCCTGCAGATTTTCAAAGTCCGGTTCACCGTGTTCGTCTAAAGGCGTGTCTTCCCTTTCCACAAAATAATCGTCGGTACCCATATAAAGCGGGGAAAGCCCGTTGACTTTCAGCTGGATACAAAGCCTTCTGGCAAAAGTGGTTTTGCCTGATGAGGACGGCCCCGCAATGAGAATAATGCGCTTGTGCTGCTTCTTAATCATATCGGCAATTTCCGCAATCTTCTTTTCGTGAAGGGCTTCCGAAATCTGAATCAGCTCCCGGTACTGGCCGTTTTCAATCTTTTCGTTAAGGTCGGCCACGTAGTTGACATCCAGAAGCCTGTCCCATTTGGTCTGCTCGCCGAACGCCTGGTACATCCTCCGTTCATCCACATAGGGCGGAATCCTGCTGGGGTCTTGCGGATGGGGAAAACGCAGCAAGAGGCCATGGCGATATTTCATCAGTTCAAAATGCTCGATATATCCTGTAGACGGTACCATGAGCCCGTAGAAAAAGTCTCTGACGCCGCCTAGGGAATAGAATTTGACTTCTTTCAAATCTAAAGATTCGCTGAGAATCCTCTGCTTGTCGCTGCGCCCGTCCCTCTCGAAAATCTCCATAGCTTCCTCGCGGGAGACCACTTCTTTCACAAAGGGCAAATCCTCTTTGACAATCTCTTTCATTCTTTTCTCTATGGCGTGAACCTGCTTGGCTGTAACAGGCTGAGCAGCCTTAATCTCAGTATAAATTCCCTTGTTCAGAGAGTTTTGGATTTCTACTCGGACATTGCCAAGGCAGTCGTCCACTGCTTTCAGATAAATCAGGGAGAGGCTGTATTGATAAATCAAATTGGCCGCCTGGGTACGCATGTCCAAAAGTTCTACCCTGCAGTCCTGCTTCAGACTGTAAGTTAAATCTTCAAATTTATTATCTACTTTAGCCGCTAAAATTCTATATGGTAATTTTTCCTGAAAGTTTCGGCATATTTCTTCTACGGTCGTTCCCCGCCGCGCCTCTAATTCCTGCCATTCTCCGCGAGGCGCTGTCTTCAGTTGAATTTTCATTTCAATACCTCCTGGTTTCCTAATCCCTTCCAGTTTACACGCGAATTATAAACATTGTATCACATTTATCGGATATTATAAATTAAAATCGGTAAAAATACAGGTTGAAAGGAGTGATTCCATGAAAAAATTAATCCTGGCGCTTTTAATCATCGGCGGCATTAACTGGGGTCTTATCGGATTCTTTAAGTACAATCTGGTTGATAGTATCTTCGGTGCGGACTTATTCATTATTTCGAGAATCATCTATGCGCTGGTGGGCCTTGCCGCTATTTGGGCAGTTTCATTTCTGTTCAAAGATAACACAAGAGAGGGATAATCTCCCTCTCTTTTTAAACGCATCTTGCCTTGTGTATTAGCAGCATGTAGTCTCGCAGCAGTCGTTGTTTCCGCAGCCGAAGGAACCCGGATTACAGAACAACAGAACCAGCAGCAGGAAAAAGAACAACAGACTGTCGTCCATGCCTCTTCTATTTTCATGACACCATGACATAATATATACCTCCTGTTTAATAGATTAATACATAATATGACCGATGCCTGTACTTGGTTCTTTATTTCTGTGCTTCCTCGGTTTAACTTAAAATGGAGCTCCCTCCGCCGCTTCCTCAGCCTTCGACTGCGCCTCTACCTGGGGCAAAGCCTCCCGGCTCTGCGGTGCCTCCTGTTTCTCAAGCTCGACTCCCTCGGGAACTTCCGTCTCCGGCGGCAGCGCTCCTTCAAAACTATCGCTTTCGGCCGCCTCTTCAAATTTGTCTGTATCATCTTCAGCGGAATTTGCTGCCTCTCTTCTGCTTCTGTCAGCGGCGGCTCTTCTCTGCTCCTGCTGGCGCAGTCTCCGCTGCTCCTCCAGGGCCCGGCCTGCCTCCACCGCTTTCTGAGAGTTATTGCTCAGGTATAAATCCACCAGCTTTCGCATCTCCCCCTCGTGAAGGGTGACGCCCTTTTTCATGCGTTCGTGATGAGGGTCCCAATCTCTGATATCGTACTTGGCTGCCGCGCCGTTCCAGCTGATAATGTTCAGCTCTCTGCACCAGCCGCTTTCAAATCTGGTAATCACCCCTAAGTGTTCTTTAATTTCAAAAGTAATATTTTTCTCTGGCATTTCTAACTCCTTTTCCATGCCAGTCAGCCCAACTGTATCATAGCACTTATTACAGTAATTGTCAAGGTAATATTTACTTTTTTTACATTTTTTGTTAATTTTCTTCCAACTCCGCAACCGTAATCAATTCTACTGCCACGATTTCCGGCCTGTTAAAAAGACGAAAAGGGAAGGTGCTGTTGCCCAGCCCCCGACTGATAACCATCACCGTTTCGCTGCTTCCTGCAGCAGGCAAATCCTTGGCGCTGTGAACTCCGCTGGTCAGCTTCGGCAAAACCCCCTGTCCCGGAGCAAACAATCCCTCTGTAAACGGAAGCCTGATTTGTCCGCCGTGGGCGTGACCTGCAAAAATCAAATCCACCCCGTCGCAGGCGTAGGTTTCCAGAAACTGCGGTTCGTGGACCAGAAGGACAAAGAGTCCTTCAGATGGCCTTTCCCGGGTCAAAGCCTGTACTGCTTTTCTCAAATAACTACTGTCAATATCCGTATCGGTGATTTTACGGCGGCTGTTATCGCCGCTTTGGTCTATGGCGCCTCCCCGCAGCTTACTTTCCTGCAGCGTCTCCTCGGACAACCCGGCAATGTACAGCCTTTCCGTTTCTTTTTCTATGACTGTGCCGCGGTCAAAAAGTACCTGAATCCCCATAGTTCTCAGTTCATCGTACATTTGCGATATGTCTTCTTGAGGTAAGGCCAGCTCATGGTTTCCGTTGATATAATATACCGGTGCGATTTCTGAAAGTCCCTTGGCCGCTGCCACGGCGGCCTCATAGTCGGTATGGTTCCTATCTGCCAAATCACCTGTGAAGACGATAATATCAGGCCGGGCCTTTTTCACCCGGGCAAGCAGACGTCTCTGTCCTTTTCCAAAATACTGGCTCTGCAAATCAGATACCTGCACGATTCGATATCCGTTAAAAGCCGCCGGCACCCGTTTATTTTTATAACGGTATTCCGTTGTCTTTAATCCCTTGTTGCTCCAATATAAAAAGGCTGCGGCTGCCGCCGAAGCCGCCGTTAAAGTCATTATCATTTGCTGTCTCTCCACGTTTCCCGTTCATCTTTTCTTGCTATTATTATAGTTTAACGGTATAATGTTATCAATGACTAAAAATGGGAATTGGAGAAGTAACAGTATGAAAAAAAGATATTTTATGGTCCCGGCCGCTATGGTTTTGCTCCTTAGCGTCTATCTCAGCGAGAGCCCGCTGCCTGACGGCTTTGAAAAAAACAGCGTTTACAAAACTGCCAAGAGCTTTATCATCAGTCTGAGCGGCAGACAATACGACCGGTGTTACCGCCGATTCAGCGGCAATATGCAGACGGCCATGGACCGGGAAAAACTGCAGAGCACTCTGGATACGGTGCTGGCCGGCTTAGGCGATTTTGTCCGCTTCAAAGGAATCTCCGTCTGTCCCAAGAAAATTTTGGGTGAAGACTACGCTGTCTGTACAGTCAAATGTATCTATGAAAACGGGCCTGCCACCTATACCATTTCCTTGGACAAGAATCTGCTGGTAAGCGGCCTGTATATTAAGTAGTTTCCTTTACTAATGGGAGGACGCATTAACCTTTTTCCCATGGCAGGGCTGATTCATGTATAACAAAATCGTCGAAATTATACACAAAGTCCACGTTTTGACAAAAACATGTATAATAGGAAGCCGGTCAAGGGCGAAAAGTCATGTATAAACGACAGAATAAGCACCAAAAAAGTCGGCCGCTCCGTAGGTTTTATACAAAACTTCTGCGAAAAAAACAAAACATGTATAACCCTTTCCTTGAAGCAGGGAAAGAGTTATACATGTTTTTCAGTTTTTTGTCCGTTTAAGTTAACTCCGCTCCAATCACCGCCCTGGAGCACAGCCCATTACAGGTCAATGATAAGCTCTACCGGGCAGTGGTCGCTGCCGAAGATATCGGTGTGAATCTTTGCGTCCACGATTTTGTCCTTGATGCGGTCGCTTACCAGGAAGTAGTCTATACGCCATCCTGCGTTGTTCTTCCGAGCGTTAAACCGGTAGGACCACCAGCTGTATACGCCCTCTGCGTCCGGATACAGATAGCGGAACGTATCCACAAAACCTGCCGCCTGAAGCTGCCGCATCTTATCCCTCTCCTGGTCGGAAAATCCGGCGTTGCCTCTGTTGGTCTTAGGATTCTTCAGGTCGATTTCTTCCTTTGCAACATTCATGTCGCCGCAGATTATCACAGGCTTTTCAGCGTCCAGCTTCAGTACAAACTCACGGAAGTCATCCTCCCATTCCATTCTGTAGTCGATTCTCTTCAGCTGATCCTGGGCATTGGGCACATAGACATTGACCAGGAAAAATTTATCATATTCCAGAATCACGCCGCGGCCTTCATCGGTGTGCTTACCGAAATTTATCTGCACGGACCTGGGCTCCTCCTTGGCAAAAATCGCCGTGCCGGAATAACCCTTTTTCTCTGCGCTGGAGAAAAATTCCTTATATGCCGGCAAATCCACTTCCGCCTGTCCCTGCTGCATCTTGGTCTCCTGAATACAGATAAAATCAGGGTCAAGGGCAGTCATGGACTCGACAAAGCCTTTGCCGAGGCAGGCCCGAAGGCCGTTTACATTCCAGGAGATTAATTTCATCATCGTCACCTCTTCAATGGGTTCTTTCTATCCGCTGCAATCTACAGCTTGCAGAGTTCAACTGCAGTCTGCGCAGCAACTTTCGCATTGTTGTAAACAAGCTGAATATTGGCGTCCAGGCTCTTGCCCGCTGTAATATCCTTTACCTTCGCCAGCAGGAACGGCGTAGTTTCCTTGCCCTTGATTCCCTTCGCGCCGGCTTCCTCCACCGCATCGTCGATGGCTTTTCCGATTACCTCAGCGTCCATAGAGTATTCCTCCGGAATCGGATTTGTCAGCAGCATACCGGTGTGCAGACCGCACTTTCTCTGGGCATCAAAAGCTTCCGCAACCTCTGCAGGTGTATCCAGTCTGTAATCCACGCCAAAGCCGCTCTTTCTCGTATAGAAAGCAGGCAGTTCTTCTGTTCCGTAGCCGATGACCGGAACGCCTTTGGTCTCCAAATATTCTAAAGTCAGTCCCAGGTCCAAAATCGCCTTTGCACCGGCGCAGACAACCAGAACCGGCGTGTTAGCCAGCTCTTCCAGGTCGGCAGAAATGTCCATGGTGGTTTCCGCCCCTCTGTGGACGCCGCCGATACCGCCTGTTGCAAAAATCTTAACGCCGGCCATGTTGGCAATCATCATAGTGGTTGCCACGGTAGTAGCGCCGTCGATTTTCTTGGAAACCACAACCGGGATATCACGTCTTGAACATTTAACAATTTCATGGCCCTTTTTGCCCAGATATTCAATCTCCTCTTCAGACAGACCGCATTTCAGACGTCCGCCTAAAATAGCGATGGTAGCAGGGACTGCTCCGTTATCTCTGATAATCCGCTCTACGTTCAGAGCTGTTTCTACGTTCTTTGGATAAGGCATACCGTGAGAAATGATGGTAGATTCCAGTGCAACCACCGGCACATTATTCTCCAGAGCCTCTTTTACTTCAGGTGAAATGTCTAAATACTTGTTCATAAGTTCCTCCTACGTTCCGGCTGCCCTCTTCGGCAGCTTCTCTACGATGTATTTCTGTGCTGCCCGGCTCCGCGGGCTCCACTTAATCACCTAAGCAGAAACTATAATATAGCACAAATTTTTTCCCTTTTCAAGTTTTTGTGAAAAATTTTATTTCATTGCTGCCAAAATTTTCTCAGGTAAAATTCTGCATTTTTCTTCGGAAATGGACGCCACCGATACACGCAGCCCCCTGGCCAGCGGTACTAAGAAAATACCTTCTTGTTCCAGTCTGGCGCTGACTTCATCCGGATTGTCGCATGGGATAGATACGAAAAAGCCAGCGTCAAAAGGTACGATTTCAAGTCCGGCTTTAGCCGCCTCTTCTTCAAAGGCTCTTCCTCTGGCCAGAAGCATATCCCGAATTTCTTTTCTTTCTTCGGTTACCCTTGCCAAAAGCTTCTCATCTGCAAAAATCTTGGCGATGATACTCTGGCCCGCTCTGGCACAGTTGGACCAGCTGCCTCTTGCGGAAAACTCGCAGACCCGTTTGAACTCCTCGGCAATTTCCTTTGTCTTTGCCATGCAGATTGCAGCGCCGGTACGCATACCGTAAATGGTAAAGGTCTTGGACATACTGTAAGCGATGATTGGCAGCACGTTGGCAGGAAGCTCCTCCACGATGGGCAGAAAGCTTCTGTATTTTTCTTCGTCTCCGGCAAAGTCGATGTACGCCGCATCGATTAGAAGGGCGGCTTTCTTATCCTGGCCGATAGCGGCCAGACATGCCGTCACCTGTTTCCAATCCTCGTCGGTAAGGGCGTAACCGGTGGGATTGTGGGCCGGTGTATTGAGAATTATCACCAGATGGTCCTGCACGGAAAGCAGGGCTTCCACCTTTGCCCTAAAATCCTCAATGTTGAATTTGCGTTCCTCTGTAAATAACGTAAAAGTATCTATACTTCTTCCAATCTCGGAGGCGATGGTTCCGTATGGCGACCAGTGCCAATCCCCTGTGAGCACCTTGTCCCCCGGCGCGGAGTAATTGGCAATGGTGTTTCTAATTGCGCCGGTACCGCCCGGTGTAGCGACGGCCTCCACATATCCCTTTGGCTGATATCTGCCCAGGGCAGCTTTTATGGCAGCAGTCTTGTAGGCCGGAATGCCTCCGATAGGCGCATAGCTTGCGTATTCTTCAGGAGACAGGCTGGAGAAAGTATCGTCCACAGAGGACAGCACCATTAATTCTCCATCATCATTTAAAAGGGTTCCAATGGTAGCGTTAATTACCGCTTCGGCGCCCTTTTCATCAATCATCGCCTTGGCGCGGCTGCTGATTCCGAAAATTTTATCTTCCTTCGGTACGTTTCTTCCGTTCTGTACCGCCATCATATACTCAGACATGTTGTCACCTCCAGAAATTTCTATTTTTAATTATATTATGTAATCTTTGTTTTTACAAGTTATTCTTCGTATGAATCCTCCCCTAACTGGTGATACTACATTGCAGGAGGTGAAGAATATGCGACAGATAGAAAAGAAAAAGGGAAAAGATAAGGTTGCCGCGGTTTTAATGCTTTGCTTCTGCCTCATTGCTCTGGTATCGATTTTCACCATAAAATCCAGTATCGACAAAATTTCAAAAAGTGCCGGTGACATTCCGGTAACCACTGAAACGCCGACAGAACCGGAGAAAGATGCAGCAGAGGAGTCAGAAAAAGAGTCAGAAGCCGAAGCCGAGGAAGCCTCAGGGAAAATCCCTACGGTAGACAGTAAAGAACAGGAAACGCAAACCAGCGGTTTTGTCAGCCCCATGGACATGAATACTGCAAAAATTTCAAAGAAATACTCCATGGACATGGTAATTTACAACCTGACCCTGGACCAGTACATGACCCACCCCGGCATGGATTTTGAAGCACCCACCGGCTCCGGCGTAAAAGCTGTTGCAGACGGTACGATTACAAATATCTATACCGACGACGCTTACGGTATTACCATTGAAATTACCCATAAGGACGGTTATGTTTCCCGCTACTGCAATCTGGCTACAGATAAAATGTGCGAAAAAGGCGATACCGTCAAACAGAATCAGGTTATCAGCAATATCGGCAAATCCGCTCTCTACGAGTCTATGGATAAGGCCCACCTGCACTTTGAACTTCTGAAAAACGGTAAGCACTGCGACCCTTCAAAGCTGCTGGAGCTCTAACGCGCAGCAGCATCAATCCTTAAAAAATAAAGAGCCTTAATTCAGGCTCTTATTTTTACATAATTGATATTCTTTCCCGCCATAGCGAATTTATCTTCATATTCTGTAGTAATATTTTCCTCCGCATATTGGGAATTGTGCAAATCCCGACTCATCTCACAAATGGCCAGGCCCGTTTCTTCAATCTGCTCCAAAGTAAAGTCAAACAGTTCTTCATTGTCGGTCTTAAACTGTATAAAGCCGCCGGGAGCGACTATCTGTCTGTACTGCAGCAGTCGGTTTCCGTGGGTCAGACGCCGCTTGGCATGGCGGTCCTTTGGCCATGGATCGCTGAAATTGAGATAGAGCCCCTCCAGTTCTCCATCGTCAAAGAAATCCCGAATATCCCTGACGTATTCCAAGACAAATCGTATATTGGCAATCTGCTTTGCTTCTGTTTTCTGCAGCGCCCGCAGCACCACACTGGTGTGTCCTTCCACAGCTACAAAGTTCCTGCCCGGAAAGCGTGCCGCCTGTCCGGTGATAAACTGTCCCTTACCGCAGCCTATTTCCAGATAAACAGGCTGCCCGTTTCCGAACACCTCCTTCCACCGTCCCTTATACGCAGCCGGATTCTCTACGATAAGGTCCCGGAAGTCCGCCAGCTTATTATCTATATCCTTAATTTTTCTCTGTCTCATATTTTAGTAAATCCTCATCAGTATAATTGCAGTCAGAAACGCCAGAAGCAAAAGGATGGCTGTCAGGTCCCTTCCTCTCAGCTTCATCTCATGCATTCTGGTCCTTCCCTTACCGCCTCTGTAGCACCTGGCTTCCATGGCCATGGCCAAATCCTGCGCGATACGGAACGCGCTGACAAAGAGCGGCACCAGAATCGGAATCAGCGCCTTGGCCCTGGCAAAAATATTTCCGCTTTCAAAGTCTGCGCCTCTGGCCTGCTGCGCTTTCATAATCTTATCGGTTTCCTCCAGAAGAGTGGGAATAAACCGGAGCGCGATGGACATCATCATGGCAATCTCGTGGGTCGGCACACCGATATGCGCTAAAGGACCCAGCAGCCTTTCGATGCCGTCGGTCAGGCTAATCGGCTTTGTGGTCAGGGTCAGCAGCGAAGAGCCGATGATTAAAAGGATTAACCTCAGTCCCATGAAAACAGCCCGATACAGACCCTGCTCCGTTACCTTGAGAAACCCCCACTTCCAGAGTACCGTGCCGTCGGTCATAAAAATATTGAGGCAAAAGGTAAAAATGATGATAATCAGAATCGGTTTCAACCCCCGCAGGATAAAACTCAGCGGAACGCGGCTTACTGCCACTACCGCTCCAAGGGCGGCGATACTGACAAAAAATCCTGCAAAGTCATTTACCAGAAACAATTCCACGATAAACAGAATCGTTCCTACAATCTTTACCCGAGGGTCCAGTCTATGAAGAGGAGATTCACTCCCATAATATTGTCCAAGTGTAATGTCTCTAATCATTGTTTCCTCTGTAAAAAGTCATATAATGCTGCTTCTGCCTCTTTCACGGTCAGAAGCTTATCGTCTATATCGACGCCGCCGGCTTTAATCTGGTGCATCAGCGCCGTCACCGGCGGTACGCCAAGGCCGATGGCTGCAAGCTTTTCCTGCCGGCCGAATACTTCCCGAGGCGTCCCTACGGTAACCAGTTTTCCGTCGTTCATCACCATAACTTTATCGGATAGTGCCGCCACGTCGGCCATATTGTGCGAGACAAAGATGATGATATTGTCCTGAGCCCGGTGCACCTGTTCAATCATGGACAGAATATCCTTATGGGCGCCCGGGTCAAGGCCCGCTGTAGGTTCATCCAGTATCAGTACATGAGGCTTCATGGCAATGACGCCGGCAATAGCTACCCGGCGCTTCTGACCGCCGGAAAGTTCAAAAGGCGACCGGTCTTTTATGGTTTCATAATCAAGACCCACCAGTTCAAGGGCTTCCTGTACCCGGCTTTCTATTTCTCCTTCAGAAAGACCCAGGTTCTTCGGTCCAAAAGCCACATCCATAGCTACCGTCTCTTCAAATAGCTGATATTCCGGATACTGGAAAACCAACCCCACTTTCCGGCGGATTTCTTTCATACTGACGCCGGGTTTTGTAATATCGGTGCCATCTATTTCTATTGAACCCGTATCCGCCTTGAGAAGACCGTTTAAATGCTGCAGCAAAGTGGATTTGCCTGAGCCGGTATGTCCAATAATTCCTACGATTTCGCCGTCATAGATATCGAAGTTGATATTGTCCAAAGCCAGCTGCTCCTCGGGCATGCCTTTGGAATATATATGTGATAAATTTCTTACTTGTATTGACATACGTAATCTACCAATCCTTCTACGGTAATAATTTCCCGGGGTATTTTGACGCCCCTCTTGCGAAGCCGCTGGGCCAATTCCACCGCCAGCGGCAAGTCCAGACTGGCCTCTCTGATAATCTCTTCTTCTGAGAAGACCTTCTCCGGCGTACCATCCAGCAGTATATGCCCTCTGTCCATGATAATCACCCTGTCGGCCTGAACTGCTTCATCCATAAAATGGGTAATCAGCACCACGGTGATGCCTTCCTCATGGAGTTCCCTAATAATGGACATAATTTCTTGGCGGCCCTTAGGGTCCAGCATGGCCGTAGGCTCGTCAAAGATGATGCATTCCGGTTTCATGGCAACTACGCCTGCGATGGCAATTCTCTGTTTCTGTCCGCCCGACAAAAGGTGGGGCGATTTCTTCCGGAATTTTCCCATATTGACCGATTCCAGAGCCTTGTCCACTCTGCGCCGTATCTCTGCCGGGTCCACGCCCAGATTCTCAGGTCCAAAGGCTACATCGTCCTCTACGATGGAAGAAACCAGCTGATTGTCCGGATTCTGAAAAACCATGCCGGCAGTTTGCCGTACATCCCAGATGTGGTCGTCATCCCGAGTATCCCAGTTCTTTACGTAAATAACGCCGCCGCTTGGGAGCAGCAGACCGTTCAGGTTCTTTGCCAAAGTGGATTTTCCAGAGCCGTTTCGCCCGATAATCGCCGTAAAGCTTCCCCGCTCTATGTCCAGGGAAATATCGTCGATGGCTCTGACCGGCTGCTCTCCTTCCCCATCGGTCATATATTCAAATATTAAATTTTCAATGCGAATGATAGGTTCCATCGATTTGTCTCCATTAATCTGCATAATTAATATATTATACTACACTCAGCAAAAAGACGCAAATTTTTGTTGAGCTGCCGACCTGCCTCCGCCTGATAATTGCCGGCGAACGGCCTGATAGCAGCTTTTCTCCGCAGCAGCTATATACCCCTATGGGGTATATAGCTGTTTTTTTCACTGCCTTCAATCCCGCAAGAACGTTCTTCCTGGTGCTTGCGGGACGTTTTTCCCCATATCACCCGGTAAATCGGCGCGTATAGGCCCCTATACAGGCAAAATCGTCCATTGCTTAATGCCATAGCTGGAAGTTTCATCCATATATTTCCAGAAAAGGGTCCATAAGGCTCTCTTTTTGCTGAAAAAAGCAGCCTATACCCCCCTGTTTTTTAAACAAACGTCCCGCAGACCCCTTCCCCAGGCGTCTTGCGGGAAAATGCCAACGAAAAGCCGCCTGCTTCGCACCGGCGAAATGCCTCACAAAGCCTGCAGTCAGCCCCCCACTCATAGAAAAACGAGGACGCTTTCACGTCCTCGCCTGTTTCTTCTCTC
>CBCTFZ010000033.1:0-32522 GCA_965146355.1 uncultured Emergencia sp.
TTCATAAAAAAAATCTTTTTCACTGTCCGTATCGTAACTGCCGATGATTTCTCCCCGCTGCACCCGTTCTGACTCTACCACGCTGATATCCGATAAATTGCCGTAAACGGATATGGCATCGTCGTGCTTAATCTCAATGTAAAGACCTCTTTCCTTGTCTTTGCCTGAAGCGATAATCATGCCTCCGGCCACAGCGTGGACCTGCTTAATATTGGAATCGGATTTCTCATCGATGGGCTCGCCGTATTTTGTGGCTGTATTTGCTTTGGATACTGCGGAAACCACCTTGGCAGGCGCGCCGGAAAGCTGCGTGGAAACATAAGCGCCCGCCGCCCGAACATCCTCCATAGTCATCTGATACATCACCGCATCCATGGCCTTGTCAAAATATCGGGAGAAGACTCCGTTTTCTATTCGGCTGCCTGCGGCTGCTGTGCCCAACAAAAGGGCGCAGACTACAATCTGGCAATATAGTTTCTTTTCGTTCATAAAATCACCTCTATACAAAATATTATATAGAGGTGAGGATTATAACCTTTTAATATTCATCCCAGTATTCAAACTCGTAGTCGAAAATACGGATAATATCTCCTTCTTCCAGACCCATTTCCAGAAGCTTTTCAATGGCGCCTTTCTTCTCTATATAGCGATAGAGATAGCGCAGAGAGCCCATGTCATTGAAATTGGTGGAATCAAAAATTTTCTGCAGTTGTTTTCCGCTGAGCACATAGACGTCGCCCTCTTTCGAGGCATAGACTTCCTTAAAATCAGGTTCTCTGTCATCGGTTTCAAAATCGAAGAACTCATAGGGTTCCTCCTCCGGCGGATTCATCGCGGCTTTCTGCAGTTCTTCAGCCGCGGCCGCTAAAAGCTCCCGGACGCCGATGTTAATCGGTGCACAGATTGGAAATACCCTGTATCCCTTGCCTTCCACGTGTTCTTTGAAAGCAAGATACCGAGGGTCGTCCTCGTCAATCATATCCATCTTGTTGGCGGCAACCAGCATCGGCTTTCCTGCAACCCTATCGCTGTACATAGCCAGTTCATGGTTGATTTTTTCAAAGTCCTCAATAGGGTCCCTGCCCTCGCTTCCGGAAACATCCACTACGTGAATCAGCACCTTGGTTCTCTCAATGTGCTTCAGGAATTTGAGGCCCAGGCCCAGACCCTTGTGGGCGCCTTCGATAATGCCCGCAATATCGGCCATGACGAAGCTGGTGTCGAAAATCTGCACGACGCCCAGATTGGGAGCGATGGTGGTAAAGTGATAGTTTTCAATTTTCGGCTGAGCACTTGTGGAGGTTGCCAGCAGACTGGACTTACCCACATTTGGAAATCCTACCAGACCTACGTCGGCGATGACCTTCATTTCCAAAATCACGGTTCTTTCCTTGGCAAAACCACCGGCCTCTGCGAAATTAGGCGCCTGACGCACTGAATTTTTGAAGTTGGTATTTCCCTTACCGCCTTTGCCGCCTTTGGCGGCCACAAAGCTTTCTCCGTCCTCCACCAAATCCTTCATCACCAGTCCGGTCTCCTCGTCGATGATAACGGTTCCCATAGGTACTTTAATAACCAGGTTCTGACCGTTTTTACCGAACTTCTTTTTCTTCATACCGTCCTGGCCGTTTTCGGCCTCATATTTTCTTTTATAACGAAAATCCATCAGGGTCCGCAGGTTTCTGTCTGCCTGAAAGATTACGTCTCCGCCTTTGCCTCCGTCGCCGCCGTCGGGGCCGCCTTCCGGTACAAAGGGTTCTCTTCGGAAAGACACGCAGCCATTGCCGCCTTTTCCTGATTTTATAAAGATTTTGGCTCTATCTACAAACATGGCGAAACCTCCTTTGCGTTTATGATGCCCATTTGAATGAAAAAGCCCCTAAAAAATTAGGGGCTCAATAATCTTATGCTTCCTTCGGGTACACGCTTACCTGTTTACGAGTCTTATCTTTTCTCTCGAATCTAACAGTACCTTCAATCTTAGCGAATAATGTATCATCGCCGCCGATGCCTACATTGTTACCAGGATGAAATTTAGTACCTCTCTGTCTAACTAAAATGCTGCCGGCGCTAACAAACTGACCGTCACCTGTCTTGACGCCAAGACGTTTCGACTCGGAATCACGACCGTTCTTAGAGCTACCTACACCTTTCTTACTTGCCATAGACCAGACACCTCCTTACTATTTCGTGGCTACTTGAAAATTACTTCGCTGCTTCGATGGCTTCGATGATAACAGCTTTAGTAGCTTTTTCATCGATTTCAATGCCATGCTCTTTTGCGTAAGCAATCAGTTCATCTTTCTTCATGGAAGCAGAAACTTTCTTTTCTGTCTTCACTTCTTCTGCTTCTGCCTTTACTTCTTTAGCAGGAGCCGTCTTCTTAGGAGCAGCTTTGCCTCCTAAAGACTCAATCTTAACCATTGTGTATGGCTGTCTGTGACCCTGTTTCTTTCTGTAGTCCTTCTTAGCTTTGTACTTGAAAATGATGACTTTCTTGCCCTTGCCATTTTCAACAACCTCTCCGGATACTACCGCGCCTTCAACGTATGGCGCACCTACCTTCAGGTCTCCTTCTTCAGCTAAAACCAGTACCTTGTCAAATTCAACCTTCTGGCCGGCTTCTGCGTTTAACTTCTCAATGGTTACTACATCGCCTTCCTGAACTCTGTACTGTTTTCCGCCTGTTTCAATAATTGCGTACATTGTGTTCTTACCTCCTCTATCCAGTCTCGCCTTTTCGGGTAGCGCACCGGGCGCTTTGCATGAAAAATAAACCCTTTCCGAGCGGTCTAACTCAGTTAGTATAGCATGAACAAGACCAGGTTGTCAAATGTTTTTCCTCTTTTTTTCATTATTTTCAAGGATTTTATTCGGGTTTTCCTTCTTATCCTTTTCTCTTCCTTACGCTCTCTGACAGCAGATATTCAATCTGTCCGTTAATAGAGCGAAAATCCTCTTCTGCCCATCTGGCGATATCCTCCCACAGGGAAGGCGCAATGCGGAGAATAATCTGCTTCTTCGCTTTTTCAGCTTGTTTGGCGGCCTTTTCCCTGGCTTTGACCTCTTTCTCCAGCTGCTCCAGCCTGGAAATCCGCTCTTCCAGTTCTTTTTCTCTTTTCAGGATATCTTTTTCTTTATCCATTATCTGTCCTTTCCCTTTTCTAATCCCTTCACCGGTGTCTCTGATGATACCCCTTTGAACCAGCAGTACCAATACCTGAGCCCCTGGGCGGAAGTATGCGGAGAACATACTTTCGCCTAGACTGCAGGGCTTTAGTAAATGCTTCCGCTGTTTACGATTGGCTGAGTTTCTTTATCCGAACACAGTACCACCATCAGGTTGGAAACCATAGCTGCTTTTCTTTCCTCGTCCAGTACCACAACTTCCTCTTCGCTGAGCTTCTCGATGGCCATCTTCACCATGCTTACCGCCCCGTCAACAATCTTGGTTCTCGCTGAGATTACGGCCTCCGCCTGCTGTCTCTTCAGCATCGCCGCTGCAATTTCCTCCGCATAGGACAGATGGGTAATCCTGACTTCTTCAATTTCAAGGCCGGCAAAAGACACTTTTTTGTTCAGCTCTGTCTTCATATTATCTGCGATTTCCTGGGAACTTCCCCGCAGGGTTTTTTCATTGACTTCATCGTGTTCGTCATTTCCCAGACTGTCATAAGGGTATTTTCTCGCAATATTTCTGATAGTGGAGTCCGTCTGAATGGACAAAAACTCCGAGTAGTCCTCTACGTTAAATACGGCTTTCGTAGGATTCACAACTTTCCAGATTACCACAGAACCAATGATAATTGGGTTTCCCATGACGTCGTTGACTTTCTGCACACCGTTATTCAGGGTGTTATTTTTTACAGAAACGGTTTTTTTGGCGTTTACTTTGACCGCACCGGACATAGTCCTTCTGACCGGTTTCTCCTGATTGGCTGCAGCCGCCTTTTCGGCTGCGGCATTTACAGCGTTGAGATATGCCGGATTATTATATGTCGCAAAAGGATTGACAAAATAAAAACCCTGCTTCAGAATTGTGCCGTAATAGTTGCCGAACAGAGTCAGGACCAGCGCCTCATTGGGTCCTACCACTCTAAGTCCCCCGTAAAGGATTGAAAAGATGATAATACCCAGGATGCCTGCAGCCAGTACCACGCTGCCGAGGACAAATTCCCCGTTGCTGAGCATAATACTTCCTCCGATAGTCACCGCAATCGCAGCCAAAATCAGCACCGTGATTAAAATCAGCATAATCATACCGTTCATCGGTTTAATTTCTCTCTGTTCAAAATCCATTTTTAAATTCTGTTCCATGTTCTTCCTCCCAGTTCCTTGTCAAATAAATACGATATCATTTTGATATCATATTTATATCATAATTCCAAAGGACTGTCAAGAGAAGTTCCACGAAAATATTGCGAAAAAGGTTGCGGCACAAAGCTTTCCTTACCATAAAATGACGACGCACACTATAAAGCGGCTTTTCCGATATGATAAAGAACGGCGGGTCTAAGCCCGCCGTTACATGTACGTATTTAAATAAAGCTTACCAGCTCTTCTGCAGCTTTTCTCTTCGGTGCTGCCGGCGCCTCTCCCTGCGGATATCCCATCGGAATCAGGGCTGCAACCTTCTGTCCTTCGGGAAGACCGATTGCCTTTGCGACTTTATCATCGTCAAAAATGCCGAGAATCACGGTTCCGACGCCTTTCTCGTGTGCTGCCAGGCAGAAGGTCTGTGCCGCAATGCCTGCGTCATAGCTTTCCCATCTGTCACCCTTCGGCGTTGTAAAGGAGCCGTCCTTTTCATAGCCTGAGCGGCCCGCTACATAAGTCTGTACCACCAGCTGGGGCGCACCCAGCATAGTCTTCGTGTTATATGTGAAGTCCAGCACACATTCTGACGCAATCTTTTCAATCAGCGACTTATCCTCAATTACAACGTATCTGCTAATCTGCGTATTCTTCCACGACGGCGCATAGGCTGCCGCCTCTACAATCTCCATCACGGTATCTCTGTCTACTGCCTCCGGCTTAAACTTTCTGATGCTTCTTCGTTCTCTGATACAGGTTAATGTTTCCATAGTCTCTCCTTGCTTTCTCAAATTATGATTCGATTACTACGCCGTCTTCATCGACTAATATGTCGTCCTCCGGTGCAGTTTCTGCCGGTTTCAGAGTTTCTAACAGTTTGGCCTGAATCTGCGTCAGTACGTCCGTGTTCTCTTCTAACCATTTCTTCACATTCTCGCGGCCCTGTCCGATTCTCTCACCAGCATAACTATACCACGAACCGGCCTTTTCTACAATCTTTTCTTCTACGGCGCAGTCAAGAATATCTCCGGCCTTTGATATGCCCACGCCGTACATGATATCAAACTCTGCTTGTTTGAACGGCGGAGCTACCTTGTTCTTGACGATTTTAACTCTGGTTCTGTTGCCCAGCATCTGGTCGCCGCTTTTGATGGTCTCAATTCTTCTGACATCCAGGCGCATGGAAGAGTAGAACTTGAGTGCGCGGCCGCCTGTGGTCGTCTCCGGATTGCCGAACATGATACCAATCTTCTCACGAAGCTGATTGATAAAGATAACGCAGGTATTGGACCGGTTCACAGCACCGGCAATCTTACGCAGAGCCTGAGACATCAGTCTTGCCTGCAGTCCCACATGGGAATCGCCCATTTCCCCTTGGATTTCTGCCTTGGGAACCAGGGCGGCAACGGAGTCGATGACGATGACATCCAAAGCACCGCTGCGGGCCAGCATATCACAAATCTCCAGAGCCTGCTCGCCGGTATCCGGCTGAGAAACTAAAAGCTCGTCTACTTTGACACCTAAGTTCTTCGCATAAACAGGGTCCAGGGCATGCTCCGCATCGATAAAGGCAGCCTTTCCACCGTTCTTCTGGGCTTCCGCTACGATATGCAGCGTCAGGGTTGTCTTACCGGAAGATTCCGGTCCGTAAATTTCTACAATTCTTCCTTTAGGAACACCGCCTACGCCGGTTGCCAGGTCCAGGCTGATAGAACCTGTGGAAATCGTCTCTATATTCATATGGGTCTGGTCTCCCAGCTTCATAATGGAGCCCTTGCCAAACTGCTTCTGAATCTGATCCATGGCCGCCTGCAAGGCTTTTTCTCTTTCGTCTATTGTTGTACTCATGGTTTACCTCCGATTAACGAACATCTGTTCTTATACTATAATAACGTATTATCTGCCTGCGGTCAAGGCTTTCTTACAAAAATTCCAGAGAATTTTCTTCGGTTACAGCATATCATATTTTACATTTTATGTCAACTATTACAGTTTATCCTATTACGCAATCCATGAAAACTTTCTTCCATCTTCGGATATTGACAAACTCAGGCCATCTGGGTATTTTTGTCAACCAATCCGGAGCGTCCCCGGTCAGAATATAGGGTATTTTATATCGGCTTTGACAGGATTGACAAAAATCAGGAAATCTGTCAATTTTGTCAAGGTTTTGGAGCAAAAGTATTGACGAAATTGACAAAAAAACGAAAAGTTGTCAATTCTGTCAAAGCAGTCCATGAAAACATCAAAAAATCAGCTTGTTTCGCTGCATTTATTGACAAAAATACAAAAAATCCAGGAATTTGTCAATGTTCTTCTATGGTCTTCAGTTTGTCAGAAACCTTTCATGGGTTTGCCGTATTTATCCTATAATTTTATTAATCATATCAAACATGGCAAGAACAGCATAATGGCGGTTCCATTTGCGGCTCACATTGCGCGAGCGAACCTCCTGCACTTCCGTCCGTCCGTCAAAGACGCAGCCGATATAAACAGTACCTACCGGTTTTTCCGCAGTACCGCCGTCAGGCCCGGCTATACCGGTGACGGAAATACACAGTCGGCTTCCCGTCTTCTTTGCCAGACCTTCCGCCATTTCTGCGGCAACCTGGCTGCTCTCGGCAGTATAGGCAGAAAGGGTTTCTTCCCTGACCCCCAGTTCGTCCATCTTTGCACCGTAGGTATAGGTCACCAGCCCCCGGTCAAAGACCTTGGAAATCCCCGGCATATCAGTCAGTGCGCCGGAGAATAGTCCGCCTGTGCAGGACTCGCAGGCGGAAACAGAAATATTTCGCTCCAGCAGCTTCCGCGCTACTACCGTTTCCAAATTCTCGTCGTCGCAGCTGTAAATGTACTGCCCCACTCTTTCTTTGACCTTTTCTATCATGGAGTCCACTGCGGCCTTGGCTTCAGCCGCCTCTGCACGTTTTGAAGCGATACGCACGCTGCATTCTCCCTCTTTGGCATAGGTCGCAAGGGTCGGGTCAGTCTGACCGTCTATCAGGTCCAGAAGCTGGGTTTCCAGTGCGGATTCGCCGATACCGAAACACCGAAGCACCCGGTAATAGAGGGAGCCGGTCTGTTTCTTTGCCAGATAAGGCCCGACCCTATTTTCCCACATCCACGTCATTTCACGGGGCGGCCCAGGCATGCAGATAATCGTTTTATCTCCCTCCGTCAATGCCATGCCCGGCGCACTTCCCACTTCGTTGCTGAACACTACGGCCCGGGACGGCATCATAGCCTGCTTGTAGTTATTGGGCGTCATAGGCCTGCCGTACTTTCTGGCCCTTTCTTCCAAGGCGGCAAGACTGGGCTGGTGCATGACCAGTTCATCGTGTAAAACTCTGCAGGCCGTTTCTTTGGTCAAATCGTCCTCTGTAGGGCCCAGTCCGCCGGTAGTGATAACCAGGCTGCAGTCTTTAAACGCCTGCTCTATCATATCCGCCAGACGGACCGAATTGTCTCCCACGGTATAGTGATACATGACATCAAAACCCAGCAGGTTCAGCTGCTGGGATAAAAAGACTGTATTAGTATTGGTAATCTGTCCGAATAAAAGTTCCGTGCCTACACTTAAAATCGCAGTTTTCATTTTTTTACCTCTTACATCGAAAATACGTTTTTATTTTTCCAAATATATTCCACGCCGGAATACACAGTCATCACCAGAGAAGCCCACAGGAAGACCTTGGCCGCAATATCGACATAATAGTGCAAATCGGCGTCTGTAACGGCCGTAGTCAAAAGCAGCAGAGGAACCGCTATCATCTGCAGTACGGTCTTAATTTTACCGCTCATACCGGCGGCGATAACCAGTCCTTCGGATGCGGCCACAGTTCTCATGCCGCTGATGGCAAATTCTCTGGCTAGGATTACAATCAGCATCCAGGCCGGTACCAGTCCGTCCTCCACCATGAGACAGAAGGCGGAATACACCAGAATCTTATCGGCCAGAGGGTCCATGATTTTTCCGAAATTAGTCACCAGATTATACTTTCTCGCAATTTTTCCATCCAGCATGTCTGTCAAAGACGCCGCAATAAAAAGGACAAAGGCAATCACATAGTATCCCAGCATATACGCCGCAATAAAAAACGGCACGGCAACTACTCTGCCCACAGTCAGTTTATTAGGTAAATTCATAAATTAAACCTCCGTTCCCACTAAATCATAATCAAAAGCATCGCTGACCAGCACCTGCACCATATCCCCCGGCTTCAGCTTCCTCTCCGATGTAAAAATCACCGAATTGTCAATCTCCGGCGCGTCGTACCGGGTGCGCCCGATGTAGCTGCCGTCAGACTCCTCTTCCTCTACCATAACTTCAAAGACACTGCCAATCTTTTTTCTGTTCAGCTCTAAGGATATATCAATCTGCCTGCGCATGACGGCGTCCAGCCTGGCTTCTTTGACTTCTTCGTCAATCTGTCCCTCCATCTCTCCGGCAGCGGTGTTTTCTTCCTGGGAGTAGGCAAAGACTCCGAGACGGGCAAATTTTTCCTTTTCTACAAAGTCCAGAAGTTCTTCAAAATCCTCTTCTGTTTCTCCCGGAAAGCCTACGATGAGCGTAGTTCTGACATGGATATCAGGGATAGCTTTTTTCAGTCTCTTCAGGGTGTTATCAATGGAAGCAGCCGTGGACCTGCGGTTCATGGCTGAAAGTACCCTGTCGCTGGCGTGCTGAATTGGAATGTCCAGGTAGTTGCAGATTTTTTCTTCTTGTGCCATGACCTCTATCAGCTCGTCGGTGATTCTGTCCTCGTAGCAGTACATAAGACGAATCCAGGCAATACCCTCTACTCTGCAAAGCTTGCGCAGAAGCCCTGCAAGACGCAGCTCCCCGTAAATATCCATACCGTAATAAGTCACGTCCTGGGCAATGAGTATCAGCTCTTTACATCCGGCTTGGGCCAGCTGCTCTGCTTCCTTGAGAATATCTTCCTCCCGCTTGCTTCTATATCTGCCCCGTATCTTCGGTATGATACAGTAAGCGCAGATGTTGTTGCAGCCCTCGGCAATTTTTATGGTAGCGCTGTAAGGATTGTCCGAAAGCTTTCTGGCCGAACTTGCCAGAACCTCTGAAGGACATCCGCCGCAGACAGTCCTCCGCTCAGAAAGGTCAGCCAGCAGATTTGGAAGCTTCTCATACTCGTTGACGCCGATGAATAAATCCACCTCAGGCATCTCCTCGTACAAGTCTTCCGCATAACGCTGAGAGAGGCAGCCTGAAACTACCAGTTTCTTCCCCTCCTCTTTATAGGCAGCCATATCGAAAATACGGGCGATGGACTCGGTTTTCGCGTCGTTGATGAAACCGCAGGTATTGACTATGATAACGTCGCTTTCCTCCGGCGAGTTTACAATAATATGATTATTTTCTTCTAAGATGCCGGCTGCTGCCTGAGAATCGTTGAAATTCTTAGGACAGCCCAGAGTTTCTATAAATATCTTCATTCAGTCTCCACTTCATTCTTCATTTCGTTTAATTCTTCCTCGGTCACAAGTACCTGACGGGGACGGCTGCCGTCCTGAGGCCCTACAATGCCCCTGGCTTCCATCATATCCACGATGCGGGCCGCCCGGTTGTAACCTATTCTAAACCTTCTCTGCAGCATGGACACGGAAGCTTGTCCCGCCGATACCACGCATTCGATGGCTTCGGAAAGCAGCTCGTCGCCGTCGTCCTCCTTGCCGCTTTGCTGCAGATTGCCTTTCTCGATGGTATTCATCACATCTCCGGCATATTCTACATCCTCTACCTGTGCTTTTACGTGTTCGATGACCTTATGTACCTCCGTGTCGGAGACAAAGGTGCCCTGCACGCGGACAGGCTTTCCCATGCCCAGAGGGTTAAAGAGCATATCGCCCTTTCCCACAAGCTTTTCGGCGCCGGACATGTCCAAAATTGTTCGAGAGTCAAACTGTGAGGATACGGCAAAAGCGATTCTGGACGGAATATTGGCTTTGATAACACCGGTGATAATGTCTACCGACGGTCTTTGGGTAGCAACAATCAGATGCATACCGGCAGCTCTGGCCATCTGCGCCAGACGGCAGATGGATTCCTCTACCTGGGAAGGCGCAGCCATCATCAGGTCGGCAAGCTCGTCGATGATGATGACAATCTGCGGCATAACCTGGTCTTCCTGGCCGAGAAGCCGCATGGTGTCGTTATAGCTTTCCAGGTCGCGAACCTGGTTTTCCGCAAACTTTTTATATCTGTCGGTCATTTCCGCAACGGCCCAGTTCAGCGCCGCAGCAGCCTTGGCAGGCTCCGTCACCACAGGAATCAGAAGGTGAGGTATGCCGTTGTAATTGCCCAGCTCTACTACCTTCGGGTCGATAAGCACCAGCTTTACTTCCTCCGGGTCTGCCTTGTACAGAATACTGGTGATGATACTGTTGATGCATACGCTCTTGCCCGAACCGGTAGAGCCTGCTATGAGCAGATGAGGCATACCTTTCAGGTCGGCTACAATGGCCTTTCCGGCAATATCCTTGCCTACGGCGAAAGTAATTCTGGACTTAGCCTCTTTAAATTCCTTAGAATCTATAATTTCCCGCAGAGTAACCATGTTAATCTTATCATTTTCTACTTCAATGCCCACGGCTGCTTTGCCTGGAATCGGCGCTTCAATACGGATGCTCTTTGCTTCCAGATTCAGCGCAATATCGTCTGCCAGGCGCACGATGCTGTTGACCTTGACGCCTACACTGGGCTGAATTTCATAACGGGTCACTGCCGGACCCTGGGTTACCTGAATGACTCTGGCATCCACATGGAAATTCTTCAGCGTTTCCTCCAGTTTAGCGGCTTTCATCTTCAGGTCGATATTGATATTTCCCTTGTTCTGCACTGCCGGTTTATTCAGGAGATTGACCGAAGGTTTCTTGTACTTTGTCTTTGTCTTTACGGTCTGGGCCATCTCTGACGGATCCAGTGTAATAGAGCTGGCCTCCTTCTTTGTCAGCTTAGGGGTTTCCTCCATGACGGCGATTCCGGATACGCCGTCCAGAGCGCTCTTCTTTGGCATATCGTTGATATCGTCAAGACCGTAGGTCTTCTGTCCGTCTTTCACCGTCACAAAGCTGTTTTCGGAAAGTCCATATCCCGGCTTCTCCTGACTGCCGCCCATACCGTCAAGGCCATAGCCTCCCGTGGATACTGCCCCGCCGTCAAGGCCGTAGCCGGAGCCTGCTGACTTCCCGCCCAGGCCGTAGGTCTTTTCTTCTGCCTTAGTTTCTTTCTCTCCAAAAAGATTTTTATCGCTCATATACTTGAGAACGTTGTTTTTCTTGGCTTTCTTGGATGTTTCCGCCCCTTTGCCCAAAGGTCCCTGGTCGTCAAAAGGGGTAATAATTCTGATGTCTCTGCCGTCTTCTCCAAAGAGGTCAAGCTGCTTAGACCCACTGGAACTATCCGAGTCTGCAGAAACGGCTTCCGCTCTCTCCTTTGTCTTCAGCTCCTTGCGCTGGGCCGCCCTGCCTGAAATCTTCTCAATGCCCCGCGACACCGGCGTATTCACCACCAGCAGCAGACATACGATGATTACCACTGTGGAGAACACATAAAGTCCTACTTTACCGATAATTTCAGTCAGAAAGGTTCCCAGTGCCATGCCGAAAAAGCCGCCTCCGAAAAGCTTCACACCGTCCCTGTAAAAATCGCTGAAATCATAGCGCAGCATCTCACTGTCGATAAAGCGTCCGCTGTTGAGGAGACACAGCATCAAAAGCACCACAAAAATCAGGGCAAAGGATTTCCCTGATATGTGAACCATTTTATTGGTAAACAGCAAAAGACCGATGAGCACCAGATACCACGGTACCACCAGACCGATGTGTCCGAATATGCCTCGGAGAGCGTCTCCAATGATGTTGCCCAGTTCTCCCGCCGCGTGAAACTGCACTGCCGCAAAGAGAAAAATGCCCAGGGCGATAAAAATCACACCCCAGATTTCATCGACAACACCCTTGTCTGCTTTTCTCTCCTCCCGGAGTTTTCCGGCATCGTCTTTTACCCTGCTGTTATTCTTTTTCTTAGTTGTCGTTTTTTTCTTAGCTTGCGCCACGTTCTTTCCCCCTAAATGAATTTGGTCGTAAACCTCTGCATTTTACAGTATTATGATGAAGAGGCCGTACCCTATGGTGCAGATACCCAGTACCCAGACGTAATAGGAAAAATAGCTGAGCTTTTTATCCGACACAATGCGAATCATAGTCTTGATGGCAATGAAACCTGAAACGGCAGCGACTACCATACCCGCCAAAATCGGTCCTGCCTGGGAAGCTTCAATACCGGCCTCAATAGCGTCCGGTACTTCCAGCACCACAGAGCCCAAAATAGAGGGAATGGAGATTAAAAACGCGAATTTTACTGCGAAATCCCTCTTTAATCCTGTAGTCAGGCCGCCAACCAGCGTGGAACCTGAGCGGGAAATTCCCGGACAGATGGCGATTCCCTGCAGAACGCCTACAAAAATCGCATTCCGAAAGTTCATCTTCTCAATGCCTCTGCTGGCCGAACCCATTTTTTCTGCAGCAAACATGATGATACCGGTAATCAGAAAGCCGGCTCCAATGGCTGTGTAGGACAGGTACAGACCGTTGAAAAAGTCCTGAAACAACAGTCCTATAAGCGCTGTTGGAATGGTCGCCACGATAATCATTACGCCCAGCTTGCGGACAGGTCTTTCCTGCAGCCTGAGTCCCCTGCCTGTCACCAGGTCTTTTATCGTAATAACCAGCTCTACGAGAAGCTCCCATATATCTTTCCAGTATACGATAAAAACGGAAATCAGCGTCCCCAGGTGCAGCATTACCGCAAAAAACAATACCTTATCCGGGCTCACCTTAAAGAGATTCTGTAAAAGCGCCAGATGGCCCGAGCTGCTTATGGGCAGGAACTCTGCGAGTCCCTGCACCAATCCCAAAATAATCGCTTCAAAATATCCCAATCTTTTTCCCCTCCTATTTGTGCGTAATATATCCTTTTTCTGTCAAAGCTTCGGCGCACAGCACTGCGCCCCCTGCGGCGCCTCTGACAGTATTATGAGCAAGACCGATAAATTTAAAATCATAAACCGTATCCTCTCTCAATCTGCCGATGGTAACGCCAAAACCGCCTTCGCAGTCCACATCCAATTTTACCTGCGGTCTGTTCTCTTCTTCTGTGTAGTGGATGAACTGCTTCGGTGCGTTAGGAAGCTCTGCCTCCTGCGGAAAGCCTCTGAAGTTTTCCAGCATTTCGATAAGCTGACTGAGGGTCGGCTTCTTTTTGAACTTGACGAAAACCGCCGCCGTGTGACCGTCCAAAACAGGTACTCTGACGCACTGACAGGTGATAACAGGCTGGCTAGCCTTTGCAATGACGCCCTGCTCCTCGTCAAGATATCCCAGGATTCTCAGCGGCTCCTGCTCGCTTTTTTCTTCCTCGCCGCCGATGTAAGGAATAATATTCTCTACCATTTCCGGCCAGTCTGCAAAGGTCTTGCCGGCACCGGAAATTGCCTGATAAGTGGTGACAACCACTTCGTACGGCTCATATTCAGCCCATGCAGCCAGAGCCGGCACATAACCCTGAATAGAGCAGTTAGGCTTGACGGCGATAAATCCTCTCTCCGTGCCCAGCCTCTTTTTCTGGTATTTTATTACATCAAAATGGTCGATATTGATTTCCGGTACTACCATCGGCACATCGGGGGTCCACCTGTGGGCGCTGTTATTGGAAACTACCGGTGTTTCTGTCTTGGCGTATTCCTCCTCTATAGCCCTGATTTCGTCCTTGGACATGTCCACGGCGCTGAACACAAAATCTACAGTTTCTGCCACAGCCTTTACGTCGGCAACGTCCATAACTCTGATATTCTTAACAGCTTCCGGCATTGGCGTCGTCATCTTCCATCTGCCCCCTACTGCTTCTTCATATGTTTTGCCCGCACTTCTTGCACTGGCCGCAATGGTTACTACTTCAAACCAAGGATGGTTCTCAAGAAGAGAGATAAATCTCTGTCCGACCATTCCGGTTCCACCTAAAATTCCAACTCTCAGTTTTTGTTCTAACTGTCTCATAAGCTCTCCTTTTTCAAATTTATTTTTAATTTATTTTTAATTTCCTTTTAACAAATCATATCATATTATTTTACCATTTATTTTCTCATTCTTCAACACAGAAAAAAGAGAACGGTGAGATTCTTAAATTCAAGAGTAAATTAACCTAAATCATTAAAAATCAAAAAAATATGTATAACTCTTTCGCCTGCTCTCCAGTGCGCAATGGTAAAAGTTATACATATTTTAATTCCTCAATCAAATTTATGTATAAAGAACGAAATTCCTCCGGCTTATTTCTGCTTGTTTTCGTATTGACGTATAGTTTCTCTTTCCTTGGCCGGCTTGGAATTATACATGTTTTCGCTAAAAGCTTGATTTTACGTATAATTTCAGCGGTTTCGTTATACATAAATCGGTGATTTTCCGTAAAAAGAGGCTAACTCATTTTCAGGATACTGAATCGTTGGAAATCTTTCCGAAGTTCTGAAAAGGCACGGACGCCCCCTCTTGCCAGCATCCAACTATCATACATACTTATACTTAATTGAATACACATACATGAAGTCGGCATCTCTATCGGTACTCAAATTGGAAATCTCTGCGTAATATCTTTTTCCCCTTTTCACATCAAAACAAATCGTAATAAACTTACTTGAGGCTGCAGATTTTCGAGATATCAACTTGTGATTCTCATCATACAAATCCACTTTTCCCTCATTTACTATGTTTGTAGTAATCTTAATTCTGCCTTGCTTATTTGGCAAAATTTCAAAAGTATTTTTTTGTTCATCTTTTATCGCATAGAAAAAAGCTTCTTTCCCTTCATCCAGTTTGCATTTTTCATTGAGTGGGCAAATATAGCTAAGATAGTATGCTTCAAATTGGTCAAATGCAAGATTCGTATACACTGCTGTATAATAAGTTCCTGCTTTTAATACTATTATGCCGTCTTTCTTTTCGTCATAAGGCACTTCGTCCGTAAGGCCTTCTTCAAAAGGGCCGTCTCGATAGTTCCATTTAAAATTTGCTGATTCAATAGGTTTTTTCAATTCTTTATCTGTATAAACTCCGTAATACGCATTGGATTTTGGAGGTCCTCCAACTCGTTGAATCAAAACACTATCCGTCTCCACTACAAGTTTTCTTCGAAAGCCGAATTTGTCAGGAGTTAGCCTATACTTCTCTGAAAAATCAAGTATGCCATAATTTGCATCCACGTCAGGTGCATTTGGGGCCATAATCTCACAGTCAGATGGCTCTTCGCTAATATTCAATCCCAACCCAAAATACACTGTAAAAATCAGTAAAACTACTAAGATTGCACGGCTCAATACCTTTTTTATATGCATCTTCATTTCCTAATCATCCTTCAAATCTGAATCAGTTTTAGTTACCACCAGTCTGCAGCAACTCAACATGAAAGTAATTACCTATTTTTTCTCCACTTATATTACCATTGTACCTTGAAATAACATTATTTTCAACTGCATATGCCATTTGTACTCGTTTAGGAGCTATGTCAGGATTATCTGCAGCATCTGAAGTATGTGGGATTTTAACCCAAGGCAGCCGGATTATCATATATCAAAAAAGAATTAACAGAGAAAGGCCCATCTGAATACTATAAAAGAAAGAATAAGAAAGGAGCGTCTTATGTCAATTTTCAAAGGTTCCGGTGTAGCTCTGGTTACACCTTTTAAGGACGGCCGTGTGGATTATGACGCACTGGAAAGGCTCATAGAATGGCAGATTGCAGAAGGTACCGACGCCATTATTTCCTGCGGGACCACAGGAGAAGCCTCTACCCTCAGCGCAGTGGAAAAGCTGTCGGTTATCGAATTTACGGTAAATAAAGTAGACGGCCGCATTCCGGTTATCGCAGGTGCCGGTACCAACGATACCTCCCACTCCATGTACTTAGCCAAAGAGATTCAATACATCGGCGCGGACGGTCTGCTGGCTGTCACCCCTTACTACAATAAAGCTACGCAAAGAGGTCTCCTCCGTCACTACAATATGATTGCCGATTATACCGACCTGCCTATGATTCTCTACTCCGTAAAAAGCCGTACCGGTCTGAATATAGAGCCGGAGACAGTAAAAGAGCTGAGCAAGCATCCCAACATCGTAGGCATCAAGGAGGCCAGCGGAGATATCTCTCAAATCTGCGCAATCGCGGCTTTATGCGGAAAAAATTTCGACCTGTATTCGGGAAATGACGACCATACCATACCTATCATGTCCATCGGTGGAATTGGCTGTATTTCAACGGTTGCAAATATTATTCCGGCAGATTACCATAGAATGTGCGACGATTTTCTGAAGGGCAGACACAAGTCGGCGGCAAAACAGCAGTTGAAGATGGTTCCCCTCATCAGTGCGGTCTTTTCTGAGGTAAATCCGATTCCTATAAAGGCAGCCCTCAATATGATGGGATATATTGAGAAAGAGTACCGGCTGCCTTTGTGCGAGCCGACCAACGAAACCCTCTACCGTCTCTACGATGAAATGAACAGATACGGCATCAAAATCAGCTGAATATCCAAAAAGTAAAAAAAGTGTGCAAAACGGAATCAAGATTCCTTTGCACACATGTCGCCCATAAAGGGCGACGCTTCACAAGGTACTTTTCTTGAAACATACGGAAATATCGAAGAATCGATATTTCCTATGTTATAAAAAAGAGCAGTAAAACACTGCTCTTTTAAATCTTTGTAATCTTAAGCTTCAGCTACAACTTCTTTACCGTCATAGTAGTTGCAATTCGGGCATACTCTGTGCGGAAGTTTCGGCTCGTGACACTGAGGACAAATTGAAAGTCCTGGTAATGCTTTCTTCATATTAGGGGACCTTCTCTTGTCTCTTCTAGCTTTAGATGTTTTCCTCTTTGGAACTGCCATTGTCTACACCTCCTCGCTCATTTGGTTATATGCTAAACAAATAATTTTCGTCAACTACTAAAGTATATACTCAAAACCCTGTTATGTCAACATTATTTTGCATATTTCTTTACAATATTAAAGGTATCTCTCGCAATCATCAACTCTTCGTTGGTCGGAATCAGAAGAAGTTTTACTTTGGAATCTTCTGTGGAAACGATGGTTTCTTTTCCTCTCACCTTGTTCTTGATGATGTCCATCTTGATGCCCAGGTTGCCCAAATCTGTACAGATTAATTCTCTCATGTTTACATCGTTTTCGCCGACGCCTGCGGTGAATACGATAGCGTCTACACCGTTCATCTCAGCGATGTAAGCGCCGATGTAGAAACGAACCTTCTTGGCGAAAATCTTCAGAGCCAGGGCTGCTCTTTCGTTACCTTCGGCAACTGCTTCCTCCAGGTCTCTGAAGTCGCTGGAAACGCCGGAAATACCCAGTACGCCGGACTTCTTGTTGAGAATCTCGTTGGTAGCACCCTGAGGCAGATTTTCTTTCTGTCTGATGTAAGTTACGATAGCCGGGTCGATATCTCCGCAGCGTGTACCCATAACCAGACCCTCCAGCGGTGTAAAGCCCATGGAAGTATCAATACATCTGCCGTGTTTAATGGCGGATACAGACGCGCCGTTGCCCAGGTGACAGGTAATGATTTTCAGGTCGTTGATATTCACATTGAGCATTGAAGCTGCTCTCTGCGCAACATATTTATGGGAAGTTCCGTGGAAACCGTATCTTCTGATTCCGTACTTTTCGTAATATTCATAAGGAATCGCATAGAGGTAGGATTCCGGCGGCATTGTCTGATGGAATGCGGTATCGAAAACGCCTACCATCGGTGTGTTTGGCATCAGCTCCTTGCAGGCAGCAATACCGAATAAGTTCGGCGTATTATGCAGCGGCGCCAGTTCTACGCACTCCTCCAGTGCGGCGATAACAGCGTCGTCGATTAAAACGGAGTCCGCAAACTTTTCGCCGGCGTGTACAACTCTGTGTCCTACAGCACCGATTTCGTCCATAGAAGCGACTACGCCGTGGTCCTTGTCCTGTATTGCATCCAGAACCTGTTTGATTGCGTCCTTGTGGTCTTTCATAGGAACTTCTGTCTTAACTTTGTCATCGCCAATCTTCTCGTGGGTGATAACAGAACCGTCCATACCGATTCTCTCAACCAGGCCCTTGGCAAGCAGAGTTTCTGTTGTCATGTCCAGCACCTGATATTTCAGGGAAGAACTTCCGCAGTTAATTACTAAAATTTTCATTCCAATCCTCCATATTTTCTCATTTGTATAATGACTGCAAAAATTATACACCTAAAATACTGTAAAATCAAGGGAATTTTAGATTTCCATCCCGGCGTATATAAGCCAAATATGAAAATGTCCTGGGCAACACACAAACGATTATCATGTGAACTATGTCTTCGAAGGTGGTTACAATTAGAAAGGTTGAACTAATGAAGTGCGAAATGATTAAGAAGCTAGCTATGAACAAACTAACGTAAGTTAAAAGCTGCCCGCAACTTGTGGAGGCAGCCTTCTTTATGGAAACTTTTAATTTATGTAAAAGGCTCCTTTTTACCAAAAATATTTGTATTCGTAAAAGGTGTCCTCTGTAATATACCTTGAACAATTTTTCCCTGCGTAATATAAACCTCTATATCTGTAATGCTGTTCACAAGATTTATTATCTTGCCTTTCCCATCATAAATAGAATCTCTACTGAGTCAAATAGCCCATATAATAATTTTATTCTTACCATATCCATAGCAAATCATCTCGACCGACTCGCTGTCAATCAGCTCCAAGGGAATTTCCATAGTTTTGTGATTTTCTACTTCTTTCTTTACAAAAAAACTATATTTTTGAAAAGCCCTGCAGTTTACTACGTGATTTTTTACTACAAAATTAAAATTAAGAGTTCCTCTTAAGCTTGGAAATTTTCGATTAAAGTAGGAATCACACACTTTAATATCAAAAGAAATCTTATTTTCTTCTATCCACAACTTTGTAATTTCAACGTCTTTCGGTGGTACCATTTCTCCTCTAACAGTGAATATAATGGCATTTAAAACGATGATAAATAATGTTGACATCAATAATGTCATATGAAATTGGTCTGCCATTGTCATATATTCTCCTACTTAATCTCGTAACTCTTTTTAATCTATAGGTATTATCATTAAATTACAACGGACTTATGAACTTTCAAATAATATGTCATATATTCTATGCAACATCATATTTTTGAAAAACTTTATTTTTATCCTACTGCATCGGCATTCATCCTTTCTCTAATTTTCTTCGCTTTTACAAATCAGTTTTCTGAATTTTTTAACTTTTTGTTTTATAGTATCACATTTTTCTATTTTTGTCAACAAAGCATTTAGCATTTTAAGTTATTTCTGTAAACAAAAAGAAAGCTATCCTACACAGTTCTAAAACATGGCTTGATAGCCTTTTCTTCAGTCAGCGCTATTTTTAAAGCTGAATTTTGAAGTTAGAAATATACATTCTTCTTTCCTCTGTGTTGTGCTTCGAGTATTTCCTAGCCTACCAAGGAAATGCACAGAGAAACCAGCGGCAAGGTCAATAGACTGGCCACTGTTGTCATCATAATGGCGCAGACGGCATAGTCTCCGTCAGAACCGCTCTCCTTGGCCAGCATAGGTACCATTTCAATTCCTGGCAGTGCTGCAATAAAGGCCATGGTACCTGCCATCTCGCCGTCAAGGCCCATAGCGCACATTATCACATAACAGATGACCGGCAGCACCAGCATTTTTACCATAATACCCGCGTAAAGTTCTCCACACCGCAAAACCGGTCTGATGTCAATCATGCACAGGACGCCGCCTATGTACACCAGCGCCAGAGGCATGCTGGTATTCCCCATGGCAATCAGCGCCGAGGAAATCACCTGGGGAATGGGAAGCTCCGTGAGAATAAATACCATCGCCAAAACAATGGCCAAAAGAGGCGGCGAAAGCAGATTCTTTAAATTGGCGGCAGACAGCTTCTTAGAGCCATTGGAAACCGGTTTTGTCAGCAGTACGCCGTAGGTCCAGAAAACAACCTGGTCCACAATGGTAAAGATAGAAACATATAGAAGGGCCTTACCGGGATAGATAGCTGTAACCAGAGGAATTCCCATAAAACCCACATTGCCGAAAATCAGAGAAGCTCTGAACACGTTTTTTCGATTACCAGTAAGGTGAAATCCTCTTTCTACAGCGGCAGAAACCACAATCAGTACGATATATAATACAACAGCAACAGGCACAATTATCAGACTGTCTATGAGGCTCTGCCTGTCCGCGCTGATAACCCCATTGATGAAGATGTAGGATGGAAGAGATATCTGTATGACCAGCTTAGACACGCTGGCCATAGAATTTCCATCCATGATGCCGGTCTTTACAGACACTATGCCTGCGCAGATTAATAACAGAAAGATGCCAATCTGTGTAAGAGTTATTAAGAATTGTTCCATTGCAGCGCCTCCTCAACTACACAATAAAAAAAGCTGCGCAAATCTGTTCGGATTTACACAGCTTTCTGTAACACAACAGTTGTATGAATTTTTTAGTCATTTAACGGAGCTGGTTATACCCGCTTCTTGAATTATACACCTAACAGACTATAAAATCCAGAGAATTTTAAATTTCTATATACGGTTTCATAATATAGTCCGAGTAGTCGTACAAATCGTTTTTGGTAATGATATTGTACATGTCTGAGGCCAGAATATCTTTTTCCAGAGTTGGCTGAATATGGAGATAATCCCTGGTCTCTCTGTTGATATTGGTCAGAATAGGAAGGGATGCGCACTCTCTTTTCTTAACTTCTTTGATGAACTTGGCGCCTACATCGTCCAGGGCCAGGATTCGGATATACTTGGCGCTTTCTGTCATTACTTTGTCATCGATATCTAAAAGAATATGGGTCAGCAGCCGGGATATGCGGCTGTAGGTATAGACCTTGGATTTGATTCGCTCTATCAGCTGTTCTGTGGAAGAAACATAACGAATCTCGTTTTTCAGCTTGTTTCCAAGTCCTTCTCCTGCAGAAAAAATTTCCTCAAGGCGCTTGCTGTCGGTCTGCAGAATTTTAGCGCCCACCAGTTCCCAGTAGGAGCGGTCCAGCCGCCGAAACTTTTCGGGAAATTCCTCCCGCATTTCCTCTCGAATCATGGTAGCAGACTGATGATAGCCGTATCCTCTTCTCTTCAGGGTAAAAGGCTTAATGGTTTTCAGCTGCTTCAGATATTCGATAGCAAGGATATTGTTGGGCTCTTTCATCAGATTCTCGTCAAAATCGGGATTGATTTCCATCACTGCTATCTGCCTGGCTTTTGGATAAGAATGTCCCTGTTTTGTCAGCTCTGAAATTCTTGCGTGCAGGGTTTTATCATTGTCTTTGAGAAAATCCGCGGCTTTCTGCAGCGCCTCCAGGTCGCCGCTTTCACTGCCGAAGGCTATGTTATCGATACAGCCAAAGCCTTCCAGAATGCCGACGCCTCCCTCAGCAAAATACTCGGCACTGTTGCAGGCAAACACGATAGGCAGCTCAACCACCAGATTGACGCCGTTTTTGACAGCCCTCTCGGCCCGAGTCCACTTGTCAAAGACTGCCGGCGTGCCTCGCTGAACAAAATTGCCGCTCATAACGGTGATACAAACATCTGAACCGGTGTCCTTCATGGACTTCTCAATCAAATACTGATGTCCCTGATGAAAGGGATTAAACTCCGCAATAATTCCTAAACTTTTCATACCTTCTTCCCTTACTTTCTGTAATTTTATCTGCTCGTATATGGTTTAGTATACCACAAAACTGCACACAGCAAAAGTGAGGATTGCGCATAAAATTCCCTGAGAAAGCTTCATGCGGCACAGCTCTCTGAAAGAAATGCCGCAGTTCCTAAGCATACTCATGGATTGACCCATGACGGAAAAACCTCCGAAAGTTACCATAAAAGCCGCCAGCGTTGCCTTTACTACCTGGCCGCTCTGGCACATAGTCAGACTGCTGCAGCCTACGGTCATCTCCAGAAGTCCTTTCACCAAAGCTGCCGCCTCCGGCGTGGGCAGCAGCTGCAGAAATCCGGAAAACTGCACTAAATCAGTGGCAATCATAAAGATGATGATATAGGCTAAGATAATGCCCACGGACCTGAAGCTGTCTAAGATAGCGTCTGTGAAAATATTGTAATAGCTGTCTCTTCTCGTCGTTTTCTTCATCGGCACGACCTTTTTCTTTGCACCGCCGCCGTAAAACAAACCGTTGAGCAAAGCGCTGACGTAATGACAGAGAGCCACTACAATGCCAACTCTGTGAGAACCTAAAAACTCGTGACCCACTGTGCCGATAAGAAAGGCCGGCCCCGTAATCATACTGTAGCTGAGAATCCAGCGCAGCTGGTCTCTGTCGATGGCGCCTTCCCGGTAATAATCTCCGCAAATGCGTGCCCCCATAGGATAGCCGCTGAGCATACCCATAGCAAAAGGATATATCTTCGGTGAAATTTGTCCCACAATACCGGTGCTTTTGAGAAAATTCGCCGCAATAAAAAACGGAAAAAGAATCGGTACGATGGAGTTGAGCCACAGATTGATTGCCTCCTTGCTGGCCTGGGCTGTCACCTCGGGAAAGATTACCATAATCAGACAGCAGAAAAGAGCGCCGCCGATAATTATTTTATTTTTTTCAAAAATTTTAAAACCCATAGTAGAGGGTATTCTCCTGCTATGGGTTTTATGACTTCTTTGCCTTTCCCGATTATTCCTCTTCAGACTCAGAAACTCTGACAGCAACGCCGTCCTGTCCGTTCTGCGTCCTATAGGCCATATTCTTAATCTCTTCCCGATTAGCAGCCAGTACGCCGCCAATTTCCGCAAAGGTCTTTTCTAAATTAGCATACATTTCTCCAAAATACTTCAGGTTCAGATTTTCCATTTTGCCCTCCATATCGTAGAGCATTTTATCCACATAGTCATATGTACGCATCTTCAGTTCCCGTGAATAGCCCTCTGCGCTCTGCTGTATCTCTTCGGCCAGCTTCTGCGCACGCAGAGTGATATCGTCAGTTTCCACCAGATAGTCAGCCTGTTTCTTGGCCTCTACGATAATCTTCTCGTATTCTGACTTGGCTTCGCCGAGAATCCGTTCCTTCTCGTCTTTCACCCACTTGGCCTGCTGTACGTCATCAGGAAGGCTCAGTCTGATTTCTCTGACAATCTCAAGCAGTTCATTGGCGTCCACCATGATTTTGCCCGTCAGAGGCAAACCAGGGGCAGTATCGACGATATCTTCAATCTCCTCTAATAATTCTAATACTGTCATAATATCCTCCCTTTATTTGCTGTATTTTTCTTTTATTTTCTGCAGAATGATATTCGGTACCAGACCGTCTACGCATCCGTTCAGCGAAACCACTTCTTTAATCATGCTTGAGCTGATAAAAGAATATCTGGGGCTTGTCATCAGAAACACCGATTCAATCCCTTTGTTGAAAAGACACGCATTCATCTGCGCCATGGAAATTTCATATTCAAAATCGGAAGTCGCCCGCAGACCTCTGACCACCGCGTCAAATTGATTCTCGTTAACATAGTCGGCCAAAAGCCCTTCAAAGGACTCTACTCTCACGTTATCCAGATGAGAGGTTACTTCTTCTATCATCGCCACCCGTTCTTCTCTGGTAAAAAGGGGGTGCTTGTTGGGATTGACGATAACGCCTACCACCAGCTCGTCAAACATCTTGGCCGCTCTTGTGATAATATCAAGATGACCGTTGGTCATGGGGTCGAAGGACCCTGTATAAAGAGCTTTCTTGCTCATTCCCCGCGTTCTCCTTCTATATCGTTATTGTCTGTATCTGTTTCTTTGTCTGCAAGAAATGCAGCATGTCTGTAAATGCTGACCATGATTCTGCCGTACCTTCTCTCTTTTACCTTAATCAGATTCCCGGCCTGTTCCGGCACAAAGTCGCGCACACCATGCTCTGCTATTATTATACCTTCCTCGTCCAATAAATCAAGTGAATCTATTTCCTGCAGGCATTTTTCGTAAAGACCGTCCTTGTACGGCGGGTCTAAAAGAAATACCTGAACCTTTTCTCTGATGCGGGAAAGAGCCTTCATATAGTCACCTGCAAGCACGATGGACTTGTCCTGGGCCCTGCATTTTTCGATATTGGTCTTTATCAGTTTCAGACTTTCTCTGGAATTATCGCAGAAGTAGCATCTCTTTGCGCCTCTTGAAAGGGCCTCAAGTCCAAGATTTCCCGTTCCTGCAAAAAGGTCCACGACCACAGAATCCCAAATTTCATTCATCAGCAGGTTGAAAACGGCTTCTTTAACCTTGTCCGTGGTGGGACGGACATCATAGCCGATAGGTGTTTCCAACCTGCGTCCTCTATATTCTCCGGTAATAATTCGCATTTGTTAAATCTCCTTTAATCGATTTATTATACCATACATCTATTATCAACGCAAATCAGTCTGTACATTGGGCCCTATCTATCTCGTCTGTCCCGCACGCCTGTCAAAGGCACAGTCTGCGGGACGTCATCCCTCAAAATCGTGGGGGTATCCATCAAAATTGCAGCCAAAAAAGCAAATTCCGACGCCATTTTCAGCCTGCGGAGTGTGACAATCAATATATTTTTTACATTTTATGTAAAAAATTGGTAAGTTTAAAGCAAAAAAGCTGTCGCTTTTGTTTTGATTTCCACATTCATTCGCAAAATCCGTCCCGCAGCAGCTCAGAAAAAAGTTCTGCGGGATTTTAATCTCACAAAATCTTTGTCATATACCCCCTGGGGGTATATGAGAAGGTCTCCAAGCAGGCAGTCAGCAAAACAATCCCTCCAATTTTCCCCACGAAAAAGGACCATCTCAAAGTGAATTGAGACAGCCCCTTTTCCAGTGTTAGTTACGTTTTTTAAGGGTTAACCATTCGGTTATTTTCCAGCTAACTGCTGTTCAGCCATTTCGACTAATTTCTTAGTCATATAGCCGCCTACATAACCGTTCTGTCTTGCAGTCATGTTACCCTTGTCAGCCTGCTCGTAGTTGGACAGACCCAGTTCGTTTGCAACCTCAGTCTTAAGGTTGTTTAATGCTGGCTTTACGCTTGCATTGTTTGTTTTCTGTTGTAAATTCATTTCTTTCACCTCCTGTTTACGTTCTTATTTTAACTCGCAGGAGGCATTCTATGTCTTGTAATTTTTGGCTGTTGTCAAAGCTCTAATTTGATATCTTCGCCAAACATTTTTTTGATTCGTTTTTTCAGAGGCTGCAGTTCTTCTCCTGAAAGATTTGGGTCCTCATGGATGATTTTTTTTGCTGCGTCCTTGGCTTTTTCTAAAACGTCTCCGTGTCTTATCAGGTCGCTGATATGCATCTCAGGAAGTCCGTGCTGCCTCGTTCCGAAAATCTCTCCGGGACCTCTCAGTCTCAAATCCGCCTCAGCAATCTCAAAGCCATCGGTGGTATCGCACATAATCTGATTGCGCTGGCGGGCCACCTGACTGTCTGAGCCGCAAATGAGAAAACAGTAGGACTGGTCGTCTCCTCTGCCTACTCTGCCTCGAAGCTGATGCAGCTGAGCCAGACCAAATCTCTCGCTGTTTTCAATCACCATGACCACAGCGTTAGGTACGTTGATACCCACTTCTATCACTACGGTGGATACCAGTACGTCGATATTTCCACCGGCGAACTCTCCCATGATGAAATCTTTTTCTTCCTGCTTCAAGGCTCCGTGTACTAAAGCGACCTGAAAGCCTTTCAGTTTTGCGGAAAGCTCTCTGTACAGCTCTTCAGCCGATTTTGCGTCGACCTTATCGGATTCTTCGATGAGAGGCGCTACCACATAAGCCTGTTTCCCCGCCTCCAGCTGCTTTTTCACAAAGCTGTAGGCCCGGTCTCTTTCATCACCGTGAAACAAGCTGGTTTTAATCGGTTTTCTACCCCTTGGCATGGTGCGAATCTGTGAGATATCCAAATCGCCGTAGAGAATCACCGCCAGCGTTCTTGGAATAGGCGTGGCTGTCATCACCAGCACATTGGGATTGCGTCCTTTTTTAGATAAAAGACTTCTCTGATTGACGCCGAAACGATGCTGCTCGTCTGTAATTACCATGCCCAGATTTTTAAATTTTACATCGGGCTGTATGACCGAATGAGTCCCTGCCAGTATCTGAAGCTCTCCATTTTCCAGTTCCTCCAGGGTTTTCCGCTTTTCTGCCGCCTTCATAGAGCTGCACAAAAGCCCCACTTTCAGTCCATAAGGCTGAAAATCCCGTTTCAGAACCTCCAGATGCTGCTTGGCAAGAAGCTCTGTAGGCGCCATCATTACGCTCTGAAAACCGCTTTTCGCCGCTGCGAACATGGCCATTTGAGCCACCGCCGTTTTGCCGCTTCCCACATCTCCCTGAATCAGTCGGTTCATAGCCTTTTCGGAGCTTAAATCCTTTTTGATGTCCTCCCAGACGGCTTTCTGTCCTTCTGTCAGAGTAAATGGAAGTCCCCGGATAAATTCCTCAGCCAAAGAGCCGTCAATGACGATACCGCCGGTATCTCTGCGGGTTTCATTTTTAATATAGAAAAGACCGGTTTCCAGGGTTAAGAGTTCTTCAAAGATCAGACGAAACTTTCCCTGCAGCATCTTTTCGCCGTTCTCGGGAAAATGCATGTTTTCTATGGCAAAGGCAGGACTTGCCAGACGATTTTCAAGGACCAGCTCTTCAGGCAGCCACTCTGTCAGCTTGCCGCACAGTTCTATCACCTGTTTCTGCAGCTTGCGGATTTCATTTTGGGAGATTCCTGAAATCTGCGGATAGACGGGAATGATACCCCGCACGTCAGACGGGTCTCCTGCTTTGTGAAACTCCGGATGCACCATCTGCAGCCTGTCAAAATTAGCCGTAACCCGTCCGTAAAAGGTGTATTCCTGATTTACTTGAAACAAATTGGCGATATAGCGCCCATTAAAAAACACCACCTCTACGGTGCCGGTTTCATCGGAAACAAGCAGGGTCAGCGGCGTATTTTTCTTATATGGATTTCCCGTATAGCGGCGGGTAAGTACCTTTCCGCAAATGAAAAAGTCTTTTCCGGGCCGCAAGCTCATAAGGGGCGTTATCTCTCTTCTGTCTTCATATTTTCTGGGGAAAAAATAGAGCAAATCCTCCAGAGTTTCAATACCGGCTCCGGCGAAGGCTTCTGCTTTTTTGGGACCAACGCCCTTCAGTGTGCTGATTTTATCATTCAATTCCATATCTCTTGATTACCTCTAAATTTCTTCTGGCAACCTGTCTGGACTTGACGCCGGCAATTTTAATCTTTATCTGAGAAGGTTTTCTCCCCGTCTTTTCTTCTACGGCCGCCGCTACATAATTTGCCAGCTGATCGGTCAGACTGCGGATGCTGGCGCCGAACTTGACGATAACGGAAAATTCCAAATCCACGCTGTTTTCCGCAAAGTCGTTGTCCACATCGATGTGAGAGGCGAACTCGCTGAGATTCAGCTTCTGTCCTCCGGAAATCAAACGTCCTTTTCTGGTTGCGGGCCAGATTCTTTCTCTGCATGCCTCCTGCTCAAATCCCCTTGCTATAATCTGGGCATACAATAAATTGGAAATGGAAATCGTCCCTAATTGTGTTTCTCTGGATACGGTCATGTCCTCACCTCATCTTTTCTGTCTGTCTTTATATTTTAATTGACCCTGCGGGAAAGTGCAAGGCTTTCTATCACAAAAACCAACGCCTGCGCATAGAATATCAAGGGGTGTTTTTTATGGGAAATTATAATAACTATAATAAAAAGAGAAAGTCCATCTGCTGCTACAGAGAGGCTAAGGATATCGGCTTTGTTCTAATCGTGTTCGGCGTCGTCACCGTATGCGCTTTCTTTCTGCCGCCAAAGGCTTGGATACTTCTCCTGGGAGCGGTGCTGGTAGTCTGCGGCATCGGCCTTTTGCGCAGAGGGTGAGCCTCCGCCTTGCGGTTTCAGAGGGCCCGCCGCTGCAGGTTGGGACAAGAAAAAAAACCCGCTTGCTAGCGGGCTTCATCATCCATAGAATTAGATGGCACGGTTAATCTTGTTGGATCTGATGCATCTTGTGCATACGTTGGCTCTTCTTACTGTACCGTTATCGTTGATTCTTACAGTCTGAATGTTTGCATTCCACTTTCTTCTAGTGTGTCTGTTGGAATGGGAAACACTGTTTCCGGAAACCTGTCCTTTACCGCAAATTTCGCATTTTCTTGACATCTACCGCACCTCCTTATAATATGTTAAGCATGTCTTGCATCTCTTCAATTTAAAATAGTTCACATCGAACAAGCGATATTATATCACAGAAAGCATAATAATTTCAAGCATTTTTTACAATAAAGCTAGAATTTTTCTGAGATTACAGCTTCATTTCTGCGGAGAGAGGCCGGAACATCGATGACCCTCTGGTTTCTGCTGCCTCGAAAGAGCAGCGTCAGGTCTCGCTGGCTCTCTGTATATCTGCCGTCGATGAGCGTGTCTATACTGCAGAGCAGCTGCCCCAGCGCCTGGTCTGCTTCTGACATGGCAAGAAGCTCCTCAAAAGTATAGCCGGAATACATGATAATGTCAAGGCCCCTTTCTCTGATACCCTGGGCCAGGGCCAGAAATCCCTCCGGCTGACAGGCCGGTTCGCCGCCGCTGAAGGTCACCCCTGAAAGAAGCGGGTTTTCATCAATGGCGGCCAGAAGCTTGTCTACAGTACAGTCGTAGCCTCCGGCAAAATCATGGGTTACAGCGTTGTGACAGCCGGGGCAGCTGTGAGGACAGCCCTGGCAGAAAACGACGAACCGGATACCCGGTCCGTCGACAATAGATTCTTTTACGACTCCCGCAATGCGGAGCGTTACTTCCTCATAATTCATTTCTAAATTCTTTCAAATCCTTCTCCAATACCGTGTTTTACCCGGTCCTTCTCTTCGGAAGTTTTGGCATCGTTCCAGTGGTCCATCGTGCCTACCAGATATCCGGTGATTCTTCTGATTCTCTCGAAATCAGGATTGCCGTCCCCTTCTCTGCGTCCGCAGGCAGGACACTGGTTATCGATGATACCGGTATAGCCGCAGACAGGGTCTCTGTCCACAGGATGGTTGATTGAACCGTAGCCGATACCGTTTTCTTTCATGCAGCGAACGACTTTCTCAAAAGCGTCGATGTTCTTCAGCGGGTCTCCGTCCAGCTCAATATAGGAAATGTGGCCGCCGTTGGTCAGCTGGTGAAACGGCGCTTCCTTTTTTATCTTGTCAAAAGCATTGATATCGTAGTATACAGGCACATGGAAACTGTTGGTGTAATAATCTCTGTCGGTTACGCCCGGAATTACACCGTATTTTTCCCGGTCTATCCTGACGAATCTGCCGGAAAGACCTTCGGCAGGCGTAGCAATCAGAGACCAGTTCAGACCAGTTTTTCTCGCTTCCTCGTCCATGCGCTTTCTCATGTAAGCGACGATTTCAAGTCCCAGCTTTTCCGCTTCTTCGGACTCGCCGTGGTGCTTACCCGTAAGGGCTTTGAGGGCTTCCGCAAGACCGATGAATCCGATGGTCAGGGTTCCGTGCTTCAGTACCTCCTCCACAGTATCTTCAGGCTTCAGGTTCTTGGAGTCAATCCATACACCCTGTCCCATGAGGAACGGGAAGTTCTTCACTTTCTTCATGCACTGAATCTTATATCTTTCGCTCAGCTGTCCGATGGCGATATCAATCATATGGTCCAGGCCGTCAAAGAAGATATCCACATGGCCTCTGGCTTTGATAGCCAGTCTCGGCAGGTTAATAGAAGTAAAGGAAAGATTTCCTCTGCCGTATACAATTTCTCTGGACGGGTCGTGGACGTTGCCGATAACCCTGGTTCTGCAGCCCATGTAAGCACATTCCGTTTCCGGATGACCTTCTCTGTAATATTGCTTATTAAACGGCGCGTCCAGGAAAGAAAAGTTAGGGAAGAGTCTCTTTGCAGAAACCCTGCAGGCCAGCTTGAATAAATCGTAGTTAGGGTCCTCCGGATTGTAGCTGACTCCCTCTTTTACTTTAAATATCTGTATCGGGAAAATCGGCGTCTCGCCGTTTCCAAGGCCTGCTTCCGTAGCTTTCATGATACATTCCATAACCAGGCGTCCCTCCGGAGAAGTATCGGTTCCGTAGTTCAGTGAGCTGAACGGCACCTGAGCGCCGGCTCTGGAATGCATGGTATTCAGGTTGTGGATAAGGGCCTCCATCGCCTGATAGGTCTTGCGGCGGATTTCCTTGTCGGTAAATTTCCTTGCCATCTTCTGAATCCTGGCTACGTCTTCGTCGGAAGCGTACTTTGATAAAGCTTCCGCTTCTAACTGAAGGTATTGGTTATCCCAGGCCATACACGGACCTACGCCGTATTTTTCTTCGATATCCAGCGTAATGGCCTTTGCCTTGTCGCCGGCGTCTTCCACACCGCACATTCCCTCCAGCAGCTTACCTACATTTCTGTAGTACAGCTTTCTGAAGGATTTGCGCACGCCCGGCGCCATGCCGTAATCAAAGTTAGGCACGGACTGACCTCCGTGCTGGTCATTCTGGTTGGACTGAATAGCGATGCAGGCCAGAGCCGCATAGCTTTCAATGCTTGCCGGTTCCCTCAGATGTCCGTGTCCTGTAGAAAATCCGTCCTTGAGAAGCTCCACAAGGTCAATCTGACAGCAAGTCATAGTTAATGTATAGAAATCCATATCGTGAATGTGAATGTCGCCGTTATCATGAGCCTTGGCATACTTAGGGTCGATAACATACATCTTATAAAATTCCTTGGCCCCTTCTGAGCCGTATTTGAGCATCGTACCCATGGCTGTATTGCCGTCGATGTTGGCGTTTTCTCTTTTTACATCGTTATCCTTAGCTTCTTTAAATGTCAAATCCTCATAGACCCGCATCAGCTTGGTGTTCATGTCGCGGACTCTGGTACGCTCCGCTCTGTAAAGGATGTACTCTTTAGCGGTACGGGCATGTCCCGCTTCAATGAGAATCTTCTCTACTGCGTCCTGAATCTGCTCTACCGTCGGCATGGAGTTGTGGCAAACCTCCAAGAGATAAAGTTCTACCTGTTTCGCCAGATACGCTGACATATCTCTGTCCTTACCGCCCAGCACCTGTGCGGCCTTAAAGATGGCTTCTGTAATCTTCTCCACGTCAAAATCAACCGTTCTGCCGTCTCTTTTGACAATTTTCATAATACTTTCCATTTCATGATTCTCCTTAACAATCCACAATATGTAGTACGCTCTTCATTCATTTCATACAAATTATACTATTGTTACCACTATCGGTCAACTCTTAAACATAAATTATTTAAAAAAATACAAGGGAGCCGGAGCGATGTATGAGATGGTTTAACTTTTTTCTCCTGAAAGCAGTTATTCATGTATAACGAAATCACCGAAATTATACACATAACCGGGGCTTTGACGAGAATATGTATATCCCAAACCTGAGCAGAAGAGGAAAACTGCATAAAAAAGGTCAAATAGGGATTGCAGAAAGGCGGGATTTATACATAAGCGCAGTGGAAACAACAAAACATGTATAAACTTTGCCTGGAGACAGGAAATGAGTTATACATGTTTTTTAGATTTTAAGTGATTTAAGTTAATTCGGCAGAGAGCCCGCGTTTATCTGTGGAGTTTATCGTAATACTCTGCTCTCAGCATGGACTTCAGCTGCAGGTTGACGTATTTGCCGTTCTTCTTGCCGGCGTGACGCATCAATCCCTCGTTGGTAAAGCCAATCTTCTCATACAGAGATGCCGCGATTCTGTTGCCCTCAAAGTGGTCGATGGTAACCCGCTCGGTATGGAGATTGATAAAAGCATATTCTAAGATAAGGCGCAGCGCCTCTTCTCCGTAGCCCTTACCTCTCTTGTCCAAATCTGCGATATAGATTCTCGTAATATCCAGAGAATCATCATGGGTGTCGATTCTGGACAGATAAATTTTGCCGATAGGCTGGCAGGAAGGTTTCTCCGTGATGGTAAACAGCATTTTGGTAGGGTCCAGATTATACCGTACAAACTCGGTGACAATGTCCTCATAAGAGCGTCCCTCATCCATGGTAAAAAACTCTGTCACGTGAGGCAAATTCTCCCATTCGGCAAAATACGCACAGTCGTCGAACACAGTTTCTCT